>NZ_CAJMZK010000003.1:0-591085 GCF_905220265.1 Paraburkholderia sp. J67 | reverse complement strand
CCCTGATCGCAACAAGGCATGGCAACACGGCTTCGGCACGGTTGCGGACTGACGTTGTTTGACGTAATGCGCACCCAGGCGGCGCATGGCGGAGACGCAGTAAGGGCAGCAGGCAGAGGCGAGGCCGAAGGCGTCGGTCGGCGCTTTCGGAAAACGATAATGGAGTGTGGTTTATGGCACAGCGTATTGCGTATGTAACGGGCGGTATGGGCGGCATCGGAACGGGTATCTGCCAGCGCCTCGAAAAGCAGGGCTTCAAGGTCGTCGCGGGCTGTGGCCCGAACTCGCCGCGCCGCGTGAAGTGGCTCGAAGATCAGAAAGCGCTGGGCTTTAATTTCATCGCCTCGGAAGGCAATGTCGGCGACTGGGATTCGACGACCCAGGCGTTCGACAAGGTCAAGGCCGAAGTGGGTGAGATCGACGTGCTGGTCAACAACGCTGGCATCACGCGCGACGTGGTGTTCCGCAAGATGACGCGCGAAGACTGGACGGCGGTGATCGACACCAACCTGACGAGCCTCTTCAACGTGACGAAACAGGTGATCGACGGCATGGTCGAGCGTGGCTGGGGCCGCGTGATCAATATTTCGTCGGTGAACGGCCAGAAGGGCCAGTTCGGCCAGACCAACTACTCGACGGCCAAGGCCGGTATTCACGGCTTCACGATGTCGCTCGCGCAGGAAGTGGCGACCAAGGGTGTGACGGTCAACACCGTGTCGCCGGGCTACATCGGCACGGACATGGTGAAGTCGATCCGGCCCGACGTGCTCGAAAAGATCGTCGCGACGATTCCGGTGCGCCGCCTGGGTGCGCCCGAGGAAATTGCCTCGATCGTCGCGTGGCTCGCCTCCGACGAGTCGGGCTTCTCAACCGGTGCTGACTTCTCGCTCAACGGCGGGTTGCACATGGGCTGATCCCGCTGCCGCGCGCCTCGAAGGACGCGTGCGGCGAGCAAGGGATCGAAGGCGGTAGCGGCTCTGTTTGCACACCGGGGCAGGCCGCTTCCGGGCTAGACGACGCGCGATGGCATTGGCCTTCGCGCGTTGGCGCATACAAGGGCGACATATGACGACTACAAAGAAAACCGCCGAACGACTGATCAAGAAATATCCGAACCGTCGGCTGTACGACACGGAGACGAGCACCTACATCACGTTGAGCGACGTGAAGCAACTCGTGCTCGATCAGGAGGAGTTCAAGGTCATCGACGCGAAGACCAACGAGGACCTGACGCGCAGCATCCTGTTGCAGATCATCCTCGAGGAAGAGAGCGGCGGCCTGCCGATGTTCTCGTCGTCGATGCTGTCGCAGATCATCCGTTTCTACGGCCATGCGATGCAGGGCATGATGGGCACCTACCTGGAAAAGAACATCCAGGCGTTCATCGACATTCAGAACAAGCTGGCCGATCAGTCGAAGAACCTTTACGAAGGTAACGCGATGAATCCCGAGGTCTGGTCGCAGTTCATGAACATGCAGGCGCCGATGATGCAGGGCATGATGACCAGCTACATCGAGCAGTCGAAGAACATGTTCGTGCAGATGCAGGAGCAGATGCAGAACCAGGCGAAAAACATGTTCAGCAGCTTCCCGTTCAAGCCGGCCGCACCGGTTTCACCGGCTTCGCCCGCGGCTCAGGCGCCGGCCGCGAAGGAAGACGAGAACGACGAAGAAGAGAAGAAGTAAGTCACCGGCAGCAAGTCGCAGGCGGCAAATCGCGGCAAATTGAAGCGGCAAGGCGCGGCAGCCCACGCGCCGATGGCCGCCTGGCCGCTGTCCTTCAGCGTGATGGCGCGTGTGTAATCAGGCGCTCTTCAGATCGCGCAACGCTTCCGGATGCAGTTCGGCCACGCGCAAAAGCGTTTGCGCGGCGCCAGTTGGCTGGCGACGCCCTTGCTCCCAGTCCTGCAGCGTGCGCGTTGAAACGCCCAGCAGGGCCGCAAATGCGCTTTGCGACAGCCCCACTTTCGAACGTGCGACAGCCGCGGCGGTCGGCTCAACTCGCGTGACACGCGCGCTGCGGCCCGATTTCATTTCGCGGACCGACTGCATCAGGTCCGCCTGAAACTGCTCCATTTCCTTATCCACGTTCCACCTCTTCGCGCAGACGGTTCAGAAACGCCGCCGGCAGATTGTCGAATTTCGCCTTCGTGTAGACGATCAGCAACCAGATACAGCCATTGCTGGGGACGTTGTAATAGATCACGCGCGTCCCGCCCCGTTTGCCGAAACCAAAGCGCCGCCAGCGCACCTTGCGCAGACCGCCCGTACCCGCGACGACTTCACCGGCATAGGGGTTGTCGGCCAGCCAGTTGATGAACGCCTCGCGTTCGGCATCTCGCCAGATGTCAGCGGCGTAGCGCTGAAAAGTCGCAGTCTCGATGATGGTGAGCATGGGGCGCGTCAATCCGATTGTACGGCACTGCCGTGGTTGCGAGGAAGTTGCAAAGACCGTGGATTGGGTATTGTTTGATGAATGTCCAAACCTCATCCGACCCCGACACTTCCTGATGCTAACCAGCCACGCTGCCCCGCTCCATACGCCAAATGGGTAAAATGGCGGATTGGCTTGATCTCGCGCGGCGCAACGAACGCTGCGCGCCCCACATCCGGACGTACACGTGAAAAACCCTGTTGAATCAACGACCTCCCGAAACACCGCGCCGCGCGTCGGGATGGTTTCCCTCGGCTGCCCGAAAGCCCTCGTCGACTCCGAGCAGATCATTACCCAGTTGCGTGCCGAGGGTTATGAAATCTCGGGTTCGTACGACGGCGCCGATCTGGTCGTGGTCAACACCTGCGGCTTCATCGACGAAGCGGTGCAGGAAAGCCTCGACGCCATTGGCGAGGCGCTCAGCGAAAACGGCAAGGTGATCGTCACCGGCTGTCTGGGCAAGAAGGCCAGCGCGAGCGGCTCGAATCTGATCGAGGAAGTGCATCCGAAGGTGCTGGCCGTGACCGGCCCGCACGCCGTCGGCGAGGTGATGCAGGCGGTGCACAGCCATCTGCCCAAGCCGCACGATCCGTTCGTCGATCTCGTGCCGCCCGCCGGCATCAAGCTCACGCCGCGCCACTACGCGTACCTGAAGATTTCGGAAGGCTGCAATCACCGCTGCACGTTCTGCATCATCCCGTCGATGCGTGGCGATCTGGTGTCGCGCCCCGTCGCGGAAGTGATGCTCGAAGCGGAAAACCTCTTCAAGTCGGGCGTGAAGGAACTGCTCGTGATCTCGCAGGACACGAGCGCTTACGGCGTGGACGTGAAGTACCGCACCGGCTTCTGGAACGGCAAGCCCATCAAGACGCGCATGACCGATCTGGTCGCGGCGCTCGGCGAGCTGGCTGCGCAGTACGGCGCGTGGGTGCGTCTGCACTACGTCTACCCGTACCCGAGCGTCGACGAAGTCATTCCGCTGATGGCCGAAGGTCCGTACAAGGGCCATGTGCTCCCGTATCTCGACGTGCCGTTCCAGCACGCGCACCCGGAAGTGCTCAAGCGCATGAAGCGCCCCGCAAACGCGGAAAAGGTCATGGAGCGCGTGAAGGCGTGGCGCGAAATGTGCCCGGACCTCACGATCCGCAGCACCTTCATCGCCGGCTTCCCGGGCGAAACGGAAGAGCAGTTCGAAACGCTGCTCGACTTCATCCGCGAAGCCGATCTGGACCGTGTGGGCTGCTTTGCCTACTCGCCGGTCGAAGGCGCGACGGCCAACGAACTCGACGGCGCGCTGCCGGACGAAGTACGCGAGGAACGCCGCGCGCGCTTCATGGAAGTGGCCGAGGAAGTCTCCGCGAAGCGCATCCAGCGCAAGGTCGGCAAGACGCTCAAGGTGCTGATCGACGAGATCAATCCCGATGGCGGCATCGGCCGCACGGCGGCGGATGCGCCCGAGATCGACGGCGTGGTGTATGTCGCGCCGGCGACCAAGGCGTCGAAGCGCTACAAGGTTGGCGATTTCGTCTCGGTGAAGATCACCGGTGCGGACGGCCACGATCTGTGGGGCGAGGTCTGATCGACATGACGGCAGTCATGGCCGAAATCCTGGCTTACGGCGAGGCGATGGTGGAGTTCAACCAGGCTGCGCCGGGCAAGCCGGACTACCTGCAAGGCTTCGGCGGCGACACCTCCAACTTCGCGATCGCGGCGGCGCGCCAGGGCGCGCGCAGCGGATTCGTTTCGGCGGTGGGCGACGATCAGTTCGGGCGGCTTCTGCGCGATCTGTGGACGCGTGAGGGCGTCGATACGTCCCACGTGCGCGTGAGCGCAGACGCGCCGACCGGCGTGTACTTCGTCTCGCACGGCCCGGATGGCCACGCATTCGACTATCTGCGCAAGGGTTCGGCGGCGAGCCGCTACGCGCCGGGCGATCTGCCGCTCGATGCACTGGCGGCTGCCCGCGTGCTGCACTTGTCGGGCATCAGTGTCGCCATCGGTGACGCTGCCTGCGATGCGGCCTTCGCGGCCATCGAGCATGCGCGCGCCAACGGCGCGCAGGTGAGCTTCGACACCAATCTTCGTCTGAAGCTCTGGCCGCTCGCGCGCGCCCGCGCGGTCATGACTGAAGTGCTGCGTCTGACCGATATCTGCCTGCCGAGCTGGGACGATGTTGCCGTGTTGACGGGGCTGGATGATCGCGATGCAATCGTCGATCGTCTGCTGACACTTGGCGCGCGCGTCGTCGCGCTCAAACTCGGCAAGGACGGCGCTTACGTGGCGACGCCGCACGAGCGGCGCCTTGTGCCGGGACGCGTGGTCCAGGCGGTCGATGCGACCGGCGCGGGCGATTGCTTCGGCGGCGCGTTCGTCGCGCGTCTTGTAGCCGGGGACGATCCGTTCGCGGCCGCGCAGTACGCCAACACGGCGGCGGCGCTTTCGACGCAAGGTTACGGCGCGGTCGCGCCGATTCCGCGTCGCGAGGATGTGGAGCGCGCGCTGGCGTCAGCCTGAGCAAGCCCGCATGTTGCCGATAGCGGCGAGGGCCTGGGTTGCCTCGCGCATTCGCGCCGACCGCAGCCATTCTGCAAGCATCCCGATCTGAGGAATCCGATGGAAGTTTCAAGCTCGAAGACCGCGCGCGGTTTGGCCTGGTTCGTCGCGGCGGCAATTACGCTGCCGCTCGCGGCATGCGCCGTCGGCGGCAATCAAGCGTCGGACGCAGCCGCGCCAGCGGCCGTGCATTCGTCACTCAAGCCGAATCCCGAGTTCGCGCGACTCCCGCAGTACGCGGGCACGCTCGGCAAGCGCCACATCGTGATGCGGCTGGGCGCCAAGACCGATCCGGACGATCCGACGGGCGTCCACGGTGAGTATCAGTTCGGTGATACGGGCGAAGTGATCCTGATCGCGGGCGACCGCTCGGGCGCGACGCTGGAGGCCGAAGAGTCGAACGACGGCACGCGCATCACCGGCAACTGGGTCGGCACGTTCGCGGCCGACGGCACGCTTTCCGGCGAGCGTATGGAAGTGGACGATTCGAATCCTGTGCCGTTCGAGTTGAAGCCGGTGGCGACGGGGTCTGCTGCGTCTCCATCGGTTCCTCCCGCGAAGGGTGGAAATACCGTGAATGGCGTCGGCAATCTCGTGATTGGCGAGTGAAGCGTTTCGCGGCGAGCCGGCACTTATTCGCCGGTGTTGTCCGCCGAAGGTCCGCGTACGCTGCGTGGCGCCGCCAGCGCTACGCGTGCTTTCTTGTCCGTGGTGGCGCGCTTGAGCGTCGCGCGCGAGCGATTGCGTATCGCAGCCAGCCTGCTTTCCAGCGTTTCGCGCTCGTGTTGCCAGGTGCTGCGTTCCCGCAAGAACGCCTCGTTTTCCCGTTGTGCCGCGCGCAACGCGTCGTCCTGCCGCGCCTCCTGCGCGCGTGCCGCACCGAGTTCACCCAATAGCGTTTCATTGCGCTGCTGAAGCGAAGCGGCGAGCGTATCTGAACGCCGACGCTCTTCGCGAGCCTCGCTGATCTGCTGCATCATGTGCTTCTGCACACCTTCCATACGCTGCGTCGCCTTGTCCAGTTCGGACTGAAAGGCCGCGTCGCGTGCCTCTAGCGATGCCCGCAGTGCGGTGCTCGCCTTCTCATGTTCCAGCCGTTGCTCGCGCAACCGCGACTCGGCCTGTTCGCGCTCGATGTTGCGTTGTGTGTCGAGGGCATCGGCGCGTGCGCGGGCTTCCTCGGCGCGTGCGTTTGCCGCTTCGAGCTGCTGCTTCAGCACGGCGACCTGTTCGCCTAGCGCGCCCAGTTCCACTTCCCGCAACCGCAAGGCTTCATCCGCCGCCGATCGCGCTTCGACGGCCTCGGCCGCGCGCGATTCGGCCTGCGCCGTGGCCTGCTCCAGTTCGGCTACGCGTGCGTCATAGACCTTCTCCCCATGCTCCACAGCGACGGCCCAGATACCGAGCATCGCGTCCGCGACGGCGGGCGGCAACTCGGCGGCCAGGGCGTCGCTGCGCGTTTTCTCGTCCTTCCACTGCTTGAGCTCGTCGTTGATCGTCGTGCGGCTGCCCTGGCGAATTTCCGCGTAGATGAGGTCGACGGTCAGCTCATGCGGCCGTTTTCCGGCGGCAACGAGGCGAGACGCGGTTTCGCGCGTGCGTAGACGGGTATCGCTGATACGTGACATGGTTTTTTCGACGAGAGACGGAGATCTGACTCAAATTTTACTGTATATCATCATATAACGTTATACGCATAATCTTTTGGATTTAAAATTTACGATAACACCTATAATCGCAAGTAAAGCTACGATACGCTCTCTGCAAAACCGGATTCCGCCTCCGAACCGATGCCTGAAAACGCCATGACCGTGCTTCCTGCCTTGCCACCCGCGCTCGATGGCCGCCACGGCACGAACCGCGCGCGTAGTGGGGTAGCGCAGACCGCCGCACGCGACGACGTCGAAGCGGTTCGCCTTTGGCTCGCCGAATACATCGATTCGCCACATACGCTGCGCAGTTACCGCAAGGAAGCGGTTCGCCTGATGCTGTGGGCCACACGCTCGCTCGACAAACCGCTATCGAGCCTCACGCGCGAAGACTTCGTGCTCTACGAGCAGTTTCTGGCCGCACCCAGCGGTGACTGGGTAGACCCCGCGCGACCGCGCCGGGGTGGGGAGCGCAGACTTTTCGAAGGTCCGCTGTCACCGCGCAGCCGGCGGCAGGCGATGGGTATCCTCGGCGGGCTGTTCAACTACCTGGTGGCGGCGGGCTATCTCGCGGGCAATCCGCTCGCGCTGCGCCGCGCTCGCGCGCCGCAGGCGCCACGCAGTCGCCGTGTTGAGCGCTATCTCGACCAGACGCTTTGGCAGCAGGTGCTAGACGGCGTCGACGCTTTCCCGCAAGACACGCCGCGCGAGCGCCAGCATTACGAGCGCTGTCGCTGGCTCATGCGTTTCCTGTACCGTACGGCGTTGCGCGCGAGCGAGGCCGCGCAGGCGCGCGCGGGCGATTTCGAGCGTCGGCGCGGCCGCTGGTGGTTGCGTGTGGTGGGCAAGGGCGGCGTGGAGGGAGACGTGCCCGTGAGCGACGAACTGATGGCCGACTTCGCCCGCTATCGCGCGTTTCATGGCCTGCCGGACGTACCCGCGCCCGGCGAGATGCGGCCGGCCGTGTTGGGCGTGGCGGGTGGCGACGCGAGTCCGCTCACGTCCACCGCCGTCTATCTGGTCGTGAAAACCGTGTTCCGGCGCATCGCGGATACGCTCGAAGCACACGATCCGGCGAGTGCGGCCACGCTGCGCCGCGCCTCGACGCACTGGCTGCGCCATACGGCCGCGACCCATCAGGCCGACGCGGGTACAGACTTGCGCTACATCCAGAAGAATCTGCGCCACGCGTCGATCGAGACGACCGGCCTCTACCTGCACGCCGACGACGACGCACGCCACGCGCAGACCGTTCGCGACAAGCCGCAAGGGTGATCCGCGCGGGCGCCGGTGTTAATCTTCGGCATGCGGCGCGCGCGGGCCTTGCTCGAACGACTCCCTCGAACGCGTGCCATGTCCAATTCGGCGCATTTACTGTCAGCCTTCAAGGCTCACACCCCAACATGAAGAAATCCGACTCCAGCCGCGCGTTGCAGACGCGCATCGTTAACCCGCAGGACGACCTCACGCCCGGCTTCGAATCGTTCGCCGCACCCGTCACGCGCGCCTCGACCGTGGTGTTCCCCGACCTTGCGACCGTGCGCGGTCTCGACTGGAAGAACGACGCGCAATGGCGCTACGGCCTGCACGCCACGCCCACGTCCACGCTGCTCATGCAACGCCTGGCCGATATCGAAGGCGGCGAGCACACGCTCTTGCAACCCTCGGGCCTCTCCGCGATCTCGAACGTCTATTTCGGTCTCCTGAAGGCTGGCGACGATGTGCTGATTCCCGACAACGTCTACTCGCCGAACCGCGATCACGGCGACTGGCTCGCGCGCGACTTCGGCATCACGGCGCGCTACTACGATCCGATGATCGGCGCAGGCATCGAAGCGCTGATTCGCCCGGAAACGAAGCTGATCTGGCTCGAAGCGCCGGGCTCGGTGACGATGGAAGTGCCGGACGTGCCCGCGATCACGGCGGTCGCCCGCGCACACAAGGTCATCACGGCGATCGACAACACGTGGTCGGCGGGGCTTGCGTTCAAGCCGTTCGATCACGGCGTCGATATCTCGGTGCAGGCGCTCACGAAGTACCAGTCTGGCGGCAGCGACGTGTTGATGGGCGCAACCATCACGCGCGACCGTGATCTCTACCTGAAGCTCAAGCTCGCGCGCATGCGTCTTGGCATCGGCGTGTCTTCCGACGACTGCTCGTTCGTGCTGCGCGGCCTGCCCAGCATGAAGGTGCGTTTCGATGCGCACGACCGCGCGGCGCTCTCGCTCGCGCAGTGGCTCGATTCGCGCGACGAAATCGCAGCCATGCTGCATCCCGCGTTCGCCGATTGTCCGGGCCACGAGTTCTACAAGCGCGACTTCACGGGCGCGGGCGGACTTTTCTCGGTGGTGTTCGACGAGCGCTACAGCGCCGCGCAGATCGACACCTTCTGCGAGTCGCTCGAACTCTTCGCGCTGGGCTGGAGCTGGGGCGGGGCGCGTAGTCTCGTGATGCCGTACGACATCGCCTCGATGCGCACGGCCGCTAGCTGGCCGTATCGCGGCACGCTGGTGCGCTTCTACATTGGCCTCGAAGACGAAGCCGATCTGCGCGCCGACATCGAGCGCGCGCTCGCCAAACTCGCGTAAAGCGCGATCGCGCAATGGCAAACGGCCGCGCCTGTCCGTCGGGACAGGCGCGGCCGTTGTCTTTTTAGCGGCGTTGTTTCGGTTGCTTAGAACAGACGCAGCAGACCGTCGAGGCCGACGAAGTTGAACGCGACGCTGGCCGCTTCGCGCACCACCGGCTTGGCGCGGAATGCCACGGACAGACCGGCCACCGCCATCATCTTCAGGTCGTTCGAGCCGTCGCCCATCGCGATCGCGCGGCGCGGATCGATACCGATCTGCGCGCAGGTCTCGGCGACGGTGCGTGCCTTCACCTCGGCATTGACGATCTCGCCGACGACGCGGCCCGTGAGCTTGCCATCGACGATTTCCAGCGAATTCGCGCGCGTGAAATCGAGGCCGAGGCGTGCTTTCAGACGTTCCGTGAAGAACGTGAAGCCGCCCGAGACCAGCAGCGTCTTCAGACCTGCGGCTTTTGCGCCCGCGAGCATCTTTTCCGCGCCCGGCGAGAGTTGCAGGCGCTCTTCATAGACGCGCTCCAGCGCGCTCGCGTCGAGGCCTTTGAGCAGCGCCACGCGGCGCGTGAGGCTTTCGTTGAAGTCCTTGATCTCGCCGCGCATCGACGCTTCGGTAATTGCCGCGACTTCGGCCTTCAGGCCGCAGAAGTCGGCGATCTCGTCGATACATTCGATCGTGATGAGCGTCGAGTCCATGTCCATCGCCACGAGACCAAAACTGCCGAGCATCTGGCCCGCTTCCACGAACGCGTAGTCGAGTTCATGCGTGCCGCAGTAAACGTCGAGGTCGGCGCGCTGCGCGGGCGCAGCGTTTTCGATGCGGATCGCATGCTCGTCGATGGGCACGAGGCGGCTGCCGCGCGCGAGCGCGAGGAGCGGCTTGTGGTGGACGGCTTGCAGCGGAGCGGGACTCTGGATGACGAGATTCATGACGTGTGCGGCGCGGGGCGCCCCGGAAGCGGCGAAAGTGGGTTCGGATTCGGGACAGGAATCGAAATAGGGCGTGAAGACGGCGGGGAGCAGCTTGGGAGCCGCAGATCCTGTCGCTCAACACAGCGAAACGCAGGCCGCGTGAAGCAGCACAAACAAAGCAGCCAAAACGCGAATTGTACCGCCTCGGCGTGCGCGCGCGACCCGCCTTACAGCTTACGGAGACGAAAGCCAGCTTTCGAGGCACAATGAATGCTCGTGCGGCGTCCGACGGGGGGCGGCCGCCGCGTGCCGACAACCGTACGTGTCGCGACTCGCGTCGCGCGATGCGTCGCACGCGCCGATCGGCGCCAGGGGAACCGGTATGCAGGACGCACATTCCGCCCAGACAAGCCCTACCCGAACGCCGACCGGCGCGCGGACGCAGGTTCCGGACACCGCGGCACAGGCCGCGGATGAATTGCGACAGGTGGTCGAAACACCTGCCACTGCCCAGACTCCGGTTCCGCGCACACCGCGTGCCTCGCCACGTTCTGCGCGAGCGCGCGAGCGCCGCGCCAGCACCACCGGCGAAGTCGCCGGCATCGCCATCACCAGTGCGCGCCGGATCATCGACGTTGCAAGCGGCATCCGCAAGCTCGACCTCGTGCGCTACTACGCGCGCGCGGCGCCCTGGCTGCTGCCGCACCTGCGCGATCGTCCCGTTTCGCTCGTGCGCGCGCCGCAGGGGCTCGCCGGCGAATTGTTCTTCCAGCGCCATATCACCCGGGCACCGATTCCCGGCGTCAGCCTCTATGAAGACCTCGATCCCGGCCATCCGCCATTGATCGGCGTCGATTCGCTCGACGCGCTCATCCATGTTGCGCAAATGGACGCCATCGAACTGCACACCTGGAATGCGCGCGTGACGGCTATCGAATTGCCTGACCGCGTGGTATTCGACCTCGATCCGGATCCGGTACTCGGCTGGGAGCGCGTGATCGAGGCCGCGGAACTCACGCGCACGGTGCTCGGCGATCTGGGTCTCGAAGCGTTCTGCAAGACGAGTGGCGGCAAGGGTCTGCATATCGTCGTGCCGCTCGTGCCCGGTGCCAGTTGGGACGACACCAAAGCTTTCGCGCGTGCGGTGGCGCAGCGCCTCGCCTCCGGCTGGCCGACCCAGTTCACGGCAACTGCGGGCGTCGAGCATCGGAAGAAGAAAATCTTCGTCGACTACCTGCGCAACGTACGCGGTGCAAGCACCGCAGTGGCCTACGGCGTGCGGGCGCGGCCCGGCATGGGGGTATCGGTGCCGATCGCGTGGGAGGAGCTGGCGCAGACGACCGGCGGCGCCCACTGGACGCTCGCGAACATCGATGCGCGGCTCAAGCAGCTCAACCGGCCGAAGCGCGGCGATCCGTGGGCGCGCTATGCGCAGGTGCGCCAGACGGTGAGCAGCGAACTGACGCTGCGGCTGGAGGAGGGCGGCGCCTGAGTGGCGCACGAGGGCATCAGGGCATCGGCTCAACTTTGAAGCGGCGCGGGCGGCAACGCCTGCGCCGTCTACAAAACGTGCTCCCTGGCAAGCCGTATAAAACCTGGGCTGGACGATGCCATTGCCCGGCGCAAGCCTTCGCGCGGCGCGCTAGACTGACAGCAGAAAATCCGCCCCGTGCTGTTCCGTCCGTGTTGATCGCGGTCGCGACGGCCCCCGCCAGGAGGTGACGCATGCCTTGCAGCCGCACCCGCTCCCGCCGCACTCGCGCGGCGCTCGCTCATGTCGCTGTTGCCTTGTCTTGCGCCTGCACGCTCGCGCTGCCGGCCTTTGCCTCGCCGCCGATCAAGGTGACGTCCCAGACCGCGACCGACGGCCCGATCCGTTACACGGTGAAGGTGACCTCGAAGCTCTACGGCAACGCCCAGGAAACCCGCACCTTGCGCTCGGGCGATACCGACGACTTCACATGGCGCTCCACGCCGCCTGGCGGCGCAGTGCCGGCCGCGCAGACCTGCCCCGACTACAGTTCGCTGCCGCTCGACGCCAACGGCGCGATGGTGCGTCAGACGCAGCTGCGTCTTGCGCCCATCGTCGCGCCGAATGGCACGGCCAACGTGCAGGTGAGCTTCCGTGCCCAGGCGCCGCGCAGCGGCAAGGCGGCGGGCGGCGCACAATGCCCGGAAGTCGTGGCGCACAGCGAAGTGCTGCACTTCTCGATGCCGACCAACGGCACAGCGAAGACGCTGACGCTCAGTGACGGCACGCAGTTGAGCGTGTCCGCGCAGCGCTGAGGGAGCGGGCCGAAGCGCGGCCCGAAGCGCCGCGCGAATTTGTCTCGAACGCGTCTCAGGCGCGCGCTTTCGCGCGCTCCTTGAGGCGCGCGGCGATGAAGCAGTGATCGGCCGAAAACAGCCGCCGATAAGCGAGCACCACGGCGCCCACCGTGCCAAGCGCAGACGATGCCGCGATCAGGAACATGATCACGATCTGATAGCGCACGGCCTGTAACGGCGACTGCCCCGCCAGCACCTGGCCCGTCATCATGCCGGGCAGGCTCACCACGCCCACCACGGCCATCTGGTTGAGCGTCGGGATCATGCCCGCGCGCACGGCCTCGCGCGCGCTCGCCTGGGCCGCTTCCCAGCGCGTCGCCCCGAGCGCCAGCGCGCTCTCCACGCGGTCGCGCCGCGCCGTCAGTTCCTGCATCATGCGCTCGACGCCGAGCGACACGCCCGTGAGCGTATTGCCGAGAATCATGCCGAGGATCGGGATCGCGTACTGTGGCTCGTACCAGGGACGGATGCGGATCACGACGAACAGGCCCACGGCCGCCACGAGCCAGGCGCTCACCCAGATCGACACGATGCTGTCGGCGCGCTGTCCCGCGTAGGTGCGCGCGCCGCGCTGCGCGCCTGCGAAGCCGGCGATCAGCGTCATCAAGGCCATCAGCGGCAGCACCACATACCAGCGGTCGAACGCGAACACCCAGCCGAGCACATAGCCGATTGCGAGCAGTTGCACGACGGTGCGCACGGCCGCCCACGCGAGCTTGCGTTCGAGATCGAGCTTGAGCAGCACGGAGACCGCGCCATTGACGAACACCAGCAGCGCCGCAATGGCGACATCGCCGATACCGAGGTTCTGCAACACGCCAGGGTTCATTGCGGCGCTCCCGTCGTGGTTGAAGCGGTTTCGCTCAGCACGCCCGCACGCATCGTCAGATGGCGCGTACCTACGCGCTGCGCCTGCGCTGGATCGTGCGAAACCCAGACCGTCGCTCGCGCGGCGCGCTCGCGTTCGAACCACTGGGCGATCAGCGTTTCGACCGCGCGCGCCGACTCCGGATCGAGCGAGGCAGTGGGCTCGTCGAGCAGGAGGGCCTCGGGATCGAGCTGGAGCACGCGCACGAGGGCGACGATCTGCGCTTCGCCACCCGAGAGGTCGGCGGCGTCGCGCGCGAGAAAATCGTGCCCACGTCCGGCCGCATCGAGCAGCGCACCGGCGCGCGCCGCATCGAATGCGGTGTCCCGATAAACCGCGAGGGTGTAGGGATAGCGAAGATTGTCTTCGACCGTGCCGTCGATCAGCGCGGGCCGCTGGCGCAGGTATGCGATATGCCGGCGGTAGCGCGGAATCCGTGTGCGTCCGACCGCTTTGTCGTGCCAATGCAGCGTGCCGCCGTCGGGCGGATCGAGCAGCGCAAGCGCACGTAGAAAGACGCTCTTGCCCGACCCGGAAGGTCCGGTCAGCACGACACGCTGGCCCGCGTAGAGCGCGAAATCGGTCGGTTGTAGCAAAATCTGCCCGCGTTGTGCGTCGCGCCGGGCGAGGCCCCGTGCTTCGACGAGCGGCGCGGCAACGCCGGTTTGCACATCGGCACCGGATGATTCGTTCAGGGGGTTCTTCATTAAATGATGGTCGACAAGACGCGCGATTCAAGCCCAGCCAGTCCTGGCGGGCACGCCGACTGCTGCAAAATCGTTGGCGAAACAACCATGCATAACCCGGAGCGCGCATGACGTCACCGCAACCCAAGGCCCACGGCACCCGCCGCACACTCGCCAGGATCATCGCATGGCTCGTGGCGATTGTCGTTGTACTCATCGCTGTGCTGGTCGCCTTTATCCTGACCTTCGACTGGAATCGCGCCAAACCCTATGTGAACGAAAAAGTGTCGGAGGCGATTGGCCGGCCTTTCGCCATCGTCGGCGATCTCAAGGTGGGCTGGCGCAGGCCGCCGGGCGAGACGGGCTGGCGTGCCTGGGTGCCCTGGCCGCGCTTTTCGGCCACCCAGATCGAAGTGGCCAATCCCGACTGGACCAAAACGCCGAAATTCGCGACGCTCGACGAGATCGACTTCGAAGTGGCGGTGCTGCCGCTGCTCGCGCACGACATCGTCATTCCGGCCATCAACCTCGTCAATCCGTCCGTCGATGTCGAACGTCTTGCCGATGGACGCAACAACTGGACCTTCAAGCTGCCGGCTTCCAGCGGCCCGTCGACATGGAAACTCGATCTGCACGACATCACGTTCTCGAACGGCGACATCGCCGTCAGCGACCAGCAGACCAAAACCGAGGTGAAGGTCACCGTCAGCCTGCTGGGTCAGGGCATTCCTATCGGCAAGGTCATGGAGCAGCAGGAAGCGGCTTCGCGGCAAGGATCGGCGCAGGTGATCGGGCGCTCGGGAGCGACCCGGCTTGCCCAGCAGGCTGAAAAACAACAGGCTTCGGAAGCGGCTGCGGCCAGTGCAGCGAGCGCTGCTAGTGACACAAGCGCGGCCAGTTCAACCGCCGCCTCGCAGGGTATGGGCTCGAAACTCGCGGCAATCGGCGCGAGCGCGGCCAGCAACGCCAACGCCGCCTCGGGCGGCCAAACCACGGAACCGTTCTACGCGATCGGCTGGTCCGTCAAGGGCACCTACAACAAGACGCCGCTCTCGGGCGAAGGCAAGCTCGGCGGCGTGCTGGCGTTGCAGGACGCGAATCGCCCGTTCCCGGTGCAGGCCGACGTGCGCGCGGGCGACATGCACATCGCGCTGGTCGGCACGGTGACAGACCCCGCCCGTCTGGCCGCCGTCGATCTGCGTCTCTGGCTGCAAGGGCAGAGCATGGCGCATCTCTACAATCTGACCGGCGTGACCCTGCCCGAAACCCCGCCTTACGCCACCGAAGGGCGCTTTGTCGGCCAGTTCCGCAAGGGCGCGAGCGTGTTCCGCTATGAAAACTTCACCGGCCGGGTGGGCGGCAGCGATCTGGGCGGCACGCTCGTCTACACCCAGCGCGCGACGCGTCCGCTGCTCTCCGGCGCGCTGGTGTCCAACCTGTTGCAGTTCTCCGATCTGGCGCCGATCATCGGCGCGGACAGCTCGGCGAGCAAGGCGAAGCGTGGCGACACCGTCAAGCAGCCGTCCGCGCGCGTGATTCCGGTCGAGCCGTTCAAGACCGACCGTTGGAGCGCCATCGACGCCGACGTGAAGTTCACCGGCAAGCGCATCATCAAGCAGGGCAGCTTGCCGATTCAGGATCTCTATACACACGTCATCATGACAGACGGCGTGCTCGCGCTCGATCCACTCCAGTTCGGCGTGGCGGGCGGCACGCTCGCCACGCGCGTGAACCTCGACGGCAGCACCGCGCCGCTGAAAGCGCGCGGCACCGCCGAGGCCCGCCACCTCAAGCTCAAGCAACTGTTCCCGAGCGTGAAGTCGATGCAGTCTGCGCTTGGCGAGATCAACGGCGACGCGTCGCTGTCGGCGACCGGCAACTCGCCGGCGGCGCTCGCTTCGACATCGAACGGCGAGGTGAAGCTGCTCGTCACACAGGGCACGGTCAGTCGGCTGCTGATGGAAGCGGCGGGTCTGAACGTGGCGAACGTGGTCTACGAGAAGCTGTTCGGCCAGCGCGACGTGAATATCAATTGCGCCGCCGCCGACTTCGTGGCGACCAACGGCGTGCTCGATCCGCGCGTGTTCGCGCTCGACACCGACGACGCCGTGATCGACATTACCGGCCCGATCGACCTGCGCGACGAATCGCTGGATATGAAGGTGCATCCGCACACGAAGGGCTTTCGCATCTTCTCGTTGCGCTCGCCGCTTTACGTGAAGGGGACCTTCAAGGATCCGCATGTCGGTGTGGACGCGGCGGCGCTCGCGTTGCGCGGCGGCGCGATGGTGGGACTCGGCCTCATCAATCCGTTCGCGGCGCTGATTCCGCTTATCGCGCCGAGCAACAACAAGCCGTTGCCGTGCGGGCAGTTGTTTTCGCAGATGCATCAGCATCCGGTAGCGCCGCCGCCGGGGCAGAAGATGCGCGCGCCGGCCTCCGCGCCCGTCTCGGGCAGTGCGGCCAGCGCCAGGGGCGTTGCGGCAAGCCGTTCTTCGCGGCCCGCGCAGCAGCCCGATGCGGGCTCGCAGCCGGGCCTGCAAAACCTCTATAAGGGCAGCTAGGAAGCATAGGCGCGCAGATAATGCGCGCATGAAAAAACGCCCGGCGCATAGCGTCGGGCGTTTTTTTGCATGGCTTTCAGCGCAGTTGCTGGCGCGGTGCGGGATCGCCGGTCGCGTCCTGGCGTCGCGTCACGCGCCGCGAGTTCACGCCCGGACGCGCTGCGCCGAAGTCGGGCAGGATCCGTGCGCGCGCGCGACTGGCGAACACGAGGAAACCGAATCCGTCGGCCTCGTACCAGTAGCCGCCGTTTTCGAGCCCTTCGATCGGTTGCTCGAGCGCATGCGCGATCGACTCGATGCAGCGCTTGCGCAACTCGCCCGTCGCCGGATAGGGCGGATGCGCGCCGCGCACACTGCACAGCAGCACGTCGAGCCCAGGCAGCACATGTGCGTAAAGCACCGGCTCGTCCTGCGCGCGTGCGCGTGCAATCTTGGTGTCGAGTTGACCAAACGGTTTGAAGTGGCTCAGCACGGCGAGAAAAGACTCGTCGCCATCCGCCTTGACGCGTTTACGCCTTTTCGGAAAGGACATAAAAATTCGCCTGAAAAAGGTGGATTGCAAATCACGCAGCGTTCCCATGCGACCACTCCCGGATTGGTGCGCCGCACGTCGATCCTTCTAGCATACGGATCTGCCGGATTAACGAAGATGCCAGGCCGTGGGGACGGCGCCCGGATTCTCATTGCATCAGGCAAAACGCCATGCCGGACCGCACGTCGCGCTCATGTGTGTATCCCGGCGCTCCTTCGCTTCTCTTTGTTTTGTCTCCGGTCTCAATAATAGTCCTGCGCGCGCGTGCAGTGTGACGATTTCTCGGGAAAAAACCGGCTTTTCGTGTGGCGCGGTGGGCATGGCCACATACGTTGTCATCTCATTATTTCGCGCCGATAATGTTTGGGCTCTGGTGCCAGCGGCGCGTGATGCGGCGTGCGGGGAATCCTGTCGTGCAGATGACTGCGGATGGGTGCGCGAGCGCCACCTGGACTGCCACGAGCGCCACCGAAAACCAGACCGACATGAAACTGTTCGCCAAGGGCCTGTTGCTGATCGCGATTCCAAGCGTCGTCGAGCTGGCGTTGCTCGGCGTCGTCTTCGATACGCAGGGCGAGGCGGCCCAGGCCGCGAAGCGCGCCGAAACCAGCAAGCAGATTCTCTGGCAGGCCTCGAGCCTCGCCCAACCGTTACTGCGCGAAGCCGCACGTGTGCGCACCGCGGTCGTGCTCGAAGATCCCTCGTTCATCGACCGGCGCGCCGTGTGGGCCGAATTCTCGGATCGCATCGCGTTGCTCTCGCACATGGTGGGCGACAATCCCGCGCAGCTCGCACGCGTGCAACGCATCAACAACGACGCCCGGGCATGGCGCGCACGCTGCGCCGAAGTGGCCGACGCGCTACGCGAGGGCCGTACCGATGCCCTCGCACACGCGAGCGGCGACGACCTGCCGCCCGAGATCGATGCCGTGCGCAGCGAGCTCGACGCCTTCATCGCGGAACAGACGCGCCTTGACGTCGCGCGCAGCGCCTCGTTGCGCGAGTCGCGCGAACGCCAGCAGGATGCGCTGATTTTCGCCGTGGTCGGCTCGATGCTGATCTGGGCCATGACGGCTTTCCTCTTTTCGCGCAACGTGGGGCAGCGGCTTGCGGCGCTCGGCGCCAATGCGCAGCGCTTGAGCGAAGGCGTGGCGCTCGCGCAGCCACTGGCCGGCGACGATGAAATCGCCGCGCTCGATACGGTGCTCAATCAGACGAGCCGGCGTTTGCGCGAAGCCGAGCGCGAACAGGCCGCGCTCAAGCTGCAATTGCAGGCGCGCGCCGCCGACCTGGCTGCCGCCAACGACAGCCTGCGCCAGGAAAGCCAGGACAACGAGATGTTCATGTACAGCGTCTCGCACGACCTGCGCTCGCCGCTGGTGAATCTTCAGGGTTTTTCGAAGGAATTGCAGGTCTCCTGCGAGGACCTGCGCGCGCAGATCGACACGGCAGGGCTGCCCGCCGACGAGCACCGCCGCATGGCCGAGGTGCTCGACGGCGACGTGGCCGAATCGCTGCAATTCCTGCGCCAGGCGGTGGCGCGCTCGGCGGCGATCATCGACGCGCTACTGCGTATGTCGCGCGCGGGCCGCCTCGAATACCGCTGGCAGCGCGTGAACGTGGGGCGCATCGTCGAGCGCGCGTTGGGGGGGCTCGCCGCGGGCCTCGCGCAGCGTGCGCGCATCGAAGTCGGGGATCTGCCGCCCGCCTGGGGCGACCCGGCGGCGCTCGAGCAGATTTTCGGCAACCTGATCGATAACGCTCTGCGCCACCTCGACCCGTGCCGGCCGGGGCAGGTGGAAATCGGCGCGATCGCGGCGGGTGAGGCCGGTGAGAACAGCGAACCCGATGAAGCGGCGGTAACGGACGAAAAAGCCGTTGAGCCCGAAAATTTCAGCAAAAAAACGTGGGAAAAAGCGCAAGAAAGCCCTCGCGATGCGTTGCGCATGTCGGGTGCCCGCACGCGGACGTATTATGTGCGCGACAATGGCGTCGGGATTCCCGCCGCGTATTTACCCAAGCTGTTTCGCGCCTTTCAGCGTCTGCACGGCGGCCCGTCGGACGGGCAGGGCACGGGGCTCGCGCTTGCGCGCCGGATCGCTGAACGCCACGGCGGGCGTGTGTGGGTCGAATCGACGGAAGGGACGGGCTCGACGTTCTTTGTCGCCTTGCCCGACGCGCCGCTGCGCACAGCATAGCGACAACAACATCGAATCGTTTCAGGACACGTCGGGGAGCGGCATATGACGCACGGGGAAAACACGGGCGAACACGCGGGAGAGGCGCGCGAGGCTGACGATGCGCCGTCGCCCGGCGACTACCGCGCGGCGCTCGCGAGTGAACGCGTGAGCATCGTCCTGATCGAAGACGATGACGGGCATGCCACGCTGGTCGAGCGCAACCTGCGCCGCTCGGGCGTGTCGAACGGTTTTTTGCGCTTTCGCGACGGCCAGGAGGCGCTCGATTATTTCTTCGGCGTCGCGGGCACCCCCGCGACTTATCCGTCGCGCGAGGACCTGGCGAACTTCGTCGTGCTGCTCGACCTGCGCATGCCGCGCGTGGACGGTTTCGAAGTGCTGCGCCGGTTGAAGGCGGAGCCGGCGACGGCATCGGTGCCGGTGATCGTGCTCACGACGACCGACGACCCGCGCGAGATCGAGCGCTGCTATGAGCTGGGCTGCAACGTCTATATCACGAAGCCCGTCGAATATGACGCGTTCATCGAGGCGGTGCGGCGGCTCGGCTTTTTCCTGCAAGTCGTCAAACTGCCGGCAGGCCACCGCTTCACGCGCCCCTGAACGACGACCCGGCGGCAACTCGGCAATGCGGCGTGCCGACGGTGCGCATCCATTTCGCGAGAGAGACTGATTCACGCATGACCATCATGACCAGACTGCGCAAGCTCCGCACCTGGAGCCAGCCCCGAGGGATGCGACGCGCATGAACGAAGAAGCAACCCTGTTGGCGGGCGCGCATGTGCTCGTCGTCGACGACGACGAAGGCATCCTGCGGCTCGCACGCAAATCGCTCGTGCGCGCCGGCGCGCGCGTGGACACCTGCGGCAGCGTGGCCGAGGCGAGCGCGGTGCTGGCCGCGCGCACGCCGGACGTGCTCGTGCTCGACTATCAGCTCGACGGTGCGGAAACCGGGCTCGACTTCTTCCGCCGCCTGCGCTCGGACAACGTGCGCGTGCCGGCAATCCTCGTTACGGGTTTCACCGACGAATCGCGCGTGATCGCCGCGCTGCGCGCGGGCGTCTCCGACGTCGTGCCGAAATCGGGCGATTACCTCGACTATCTGCCCGAGGCCGTGGCGCGCGTGCTCGCCCAGGTGTCGTTGCAGCGCGCCTCCGACCAGGCGCTCCTGTTGCGCGACCGTGAGGAGCACTACCGCACGCTTTCCGAGGCCTTGCCGCACCTCGTTTTCACCTGCGGCGCGGATGGCGACTGCGATTTCCTCTCGAAGCAATGGCGCGATTACACGGGCCTCGACGCCAGCGCGTCGCACGGTCTCGCGTGGCTCGACGCCGTGCACGCCGACGACCGCGAAGAGATTCGCCGCACCTGGCTCAAGGCCGTGCGCAGCGATAACAACGACTATCGCCACGAATTGCGTATTCGCCGCCACGACGGCACGTATCGATGGTTCGACGTCCGAATCGCGGCGATGCGCGATCCGCGCGGCGGCATCAACAAGTGGTTCGGCAGTTGCACGGACATCCACGCGCAGCGCGAATCGAGCGAAGAGCGTGAATTGCTGCTGGCCTCGGAACAAACCGCGCGCCAGACGGCTGAAGAAGCCAACCGCGCGAAAGACCGCTTTCTCGCCATGCTGTCGCATGAATTGCGTACGCCGCTCACACCCGTGCTGGCCGGCACGCGCCTGCTCGAACAGATTCCGGGCTTGCCGGAGGCCGCGCGCGCGGGCGTGCTGATGATTCGCCGTAACATCGAACTCGAAGCGCGTCTGATCGACGATCTACTGGATCTCACGCGTGTCGCCAACGGCAAACTCAGCCTCACGCTCGACACCGTCGACGTGCACGAGGTCATCGACGCCGTGCTCGAACTCTTTCACAGCGAAATCCAGATCAAGCAACAGGACGTGCACGTCGAGCGCCACGCGCAACATCACTACGTGCGCGGCGATCGCGCCCGCATGCAGCAGATGTTCTGGAATCTCGTGCGCAACGCGGCGAAATTCACGCCCGACGGCGGCCATATTTTCGTGCGCACACGTGACGAGCGCATGCACGTGGTGATCGAAGTGGAAGACACGGGGATTGGCATCGCGCCCGAACAGATCGGCAAGCTCTTTCACGCCTTTGAGCAGGGCAGCCACAACATGACGCGCCAGTTCGGCGGTCTCGGGCTCGGCCTTGCGGTCACGAAGGCGCTGACCGAGGCGCACGGCGGCACGGTCAGCGCGAAGAGCCCCGGCGCGCATTGCGGCGCGACTTTTACGATTGTGTTGCCGACGGCCACGCCGGGCGCGGGTATTGAGCAGCCAGAGGATCGCTGCGGGCCGCATCAAGCCTGCACGCTCGATATCCTGCTGATCGAGGATCACGAAGACACGGCCGAGGTGATGTCGCAACTGATTCGCGCGCTGGGCCACGAGGTGGCGGTGGCGGCGAGCGTGGCGGGCGCGCTCGCGCTCACGGCTACCCGGCACTTCGATCTGGTGGTGAGCGACATTGGCCTGCCGGACGGCTCGGGGATCGACTTCATTCGGGCTTTCCGCAAGGAGTCCTCGGCGCCTGCGATCGCGCTCACGGGCTTCGGCACCGACGACGATGTGCGCCGCAGTCTCGACGCGGGCTTCACTGCGCATCTCACGAAGCCAGTCAACTTCGAACAACTGGAGCGACTGATCGAAGAGGCCGCAGCCTTGCGCACGCATGACGCGCCGAACCCGGCTACGTCCTGAGCGATTGCCGCATCGACGCAAAAAAGCCCGCGTGCCTCGAAGGCGACGCGGGCTTTTTTTCGATTCGGGCCTTAAAAACCGGCGATCAGCGCGGATTGTTCTTCAGCGAATCGCGGATCTCACGCAGCAGCACGACATCTTCGGGCGTGGGCGGCGGCTCGGCGGGGGCGGGCGCCTCTTCCGGATTGCGCAGCTTGTTGATGAACTTCACCATCAGAAAGATGATGAACGCGAGGATGATGAAGTTGATCAGCACCGTGATGAACGAGCCATAGCCGAACACGGCAACGCCCGCAGTTTGCAGATCCTTGTACGAATCGGGATTGCCTTTGTAGGTGGCCGGAATATGTCCGAGGCGCACGAACATGTTCGAGAAGTCGAGGCCGCCTGTGACCACGCCGATCACCGGCATGATCAGGTCTTTCACGACCGAGTTGACGATGCTCGAGAAGGCGCCGCCGATGATCACACCGACGGCGAGATCCATCACATTGCCTTTGACGGCGAATTCCTTGAATTCCTTGACTATGCTCATGAGCGGGCTCTCCTTGAGGGGCGGCGGCACG
This sequence comes from Paraburkholderia sp. J67, assembly GCF_905220265.1. NCBI lineage: Bacteria > Pseudomonadati > Pseudomonadota > Betaproteobacteria > Burkholderiales > Burkholderiaceae > Paraburkholderia > Paraburkholderia sp. J67. The sequence goes on along the minus strand of NZ_CAJMZK010000003.1, from coordinate 568,480 downwards.
GGCCTGGGGACATAACGACGCATTGGCGCAATGATAGCGAACGCACTCGCAACGCGGTAGCGATTTGACATTGCCTGACATTTCGCCGATTGCGGTTTCGCTCCTTACCGGGCAATCGCAGGGCAAAAGCGCAGCGTATTACTGCACGTCGCGTGCCTGGGCGTCGTGCGTGTCGTGATCGCTGCGTTCGTCACGTTCGTTGCGCGCGAACGCAATCTGTTCGCTGAAACGTTGAGGATCGGTGTTGGTGCCGCACAGCAGGACACCTACGCGCTTGCCCTGCAAGGTATCGCGCAGCGGCCCGTAGAGCGCTGCCGTTGCCGCCGCGCAGGCCGGTTCGACGGCCAGCTTCAGTTCGTCGAACAACACGCGCATGGCGGCGCGCAGCGCGTCGTCGCTCACCGTGACGACGGCTTCGAGATGTCGACGGCACAGCGTATAGCTGTACTCCTCGGTGTGCGGCGACGCGAGCGAATCGGCGATCGTGTGCATATGGGGCAGGCGCAGCGTGTGATTGGCGGCGAAGCTGCGGCTCATCACGTCCGCGCCTTCGGGCTCCACGCCGTAGACGCGCACGCGCGGATTCGCGAGGCGCAGCGCCGTGGCCACGCCCGCCGCCAGGCCGCCGCCACCGATCGGCACGATTACGGCGTCGAGGTCGGGCGACTGGGTTGCCCATTCATAGCCGAGCGTCGCCGTGCCGAGCACCGTGCGATAGCCGTTGAAGGGATGCACGAAATAGCGGCCTTCCTCGGCTTCGATGCGGCGCACGATCTCGAAGGCCTCGTGGCTGTCGCTCGCGCGCACGATTTCCGCGCCCAGCCGCCGGCATTGATCCACGCGCGCTTCGCTCGCGGTGTGAAACAGCACGACCTTCGCGGCGAGGCCAAGCCGCATCGCTGCATACGCAACGGCAATCGCATGATTGCCGCCCGACACACAGGTCACGCCCGCGCTGCGCTGCGCGGCGTCGAGCGCGAGCAGGTGTGTGAACGCGCCCCGCACCTTGAAGCTGCCGCTTGCCTGCAACAGTTCGAATTTGAAATTGACGAGCGTGTCGCCGAGCGAGGGCAGATCGTGACGGTCGAACACCGGCGTGCGCAGCACCCACGGCGCGAGCGTGAAATGTTGCGAAGCGATTTCGTCGAGCGTGGGAATCGCTTCGCCGTCGATCGTGTGATCGGTGGGCAGCGGCGTGCCGGTGGACATGGGGTTCGGCTCTCGCAGGCGCGCAGTGGTGTCAGGACGGCTGGAAGTGCGCCTGCGCGTCCACCGACATCCCGCGCACGAGCTTGCGCAGGAATCCTTCGCAGGCCGAAAGTTGTTCGAGCGAGACGAACTCGTTCGGCTTGTGGGCCTGCTGGATATCGCCGGGACCGCACACCACGCTCGGAATGCCCGCGCGCGCGAACAGTCCCGCCTCGGTGCCGTAAGCGACCTTGCGGCGCGACTGGTCCGCGGTGAGTGCGCGCACGAGCTGCGTGATCGCAGCCTGTTCGCTGTCGTCGAGGCCAGGCGCCGCGGCGATCTTGCTGAACTCGATCGCGGGCACGGCGCCCGCCACGCCTTCGCGTTGCATCTTCGGCAGCAGGGTTTCGCGCGCGTAGTGTTCGATGCGCGCGAAAATCGCTTCCGGATCGAGCGTCGGCAGATTGCGGAATTCGAACGCGAAGCGGCATTCGGCGGGCACCGTGTTGATGGCGTTGCCGCCGTCGATCGTGCTGGTCTGCGCCGTGGTGAACGGCACGTCGTACAGCTCGTCGAACGGGCCTTGCGCGCGGAACTCGTCGGCCATGTCGCGGATGTAGCAGATCAGGCGCGCGGCGTATTCGATTGCATTGAGGCCGCGCGGCGTGAGCGACGAATGCGCCGCATGGCCGCGCACGCAACACTGGTAGGCGTTGATGCCCTTGTGCGCCACGATCGGCCGCATGCTCGTGGGTTCGCCGACGATGCAGCCATCCGGCTTCACGCCGCGTTTCACGAGTTCTTCGATCATGAGCGGCGCGCCGACGCAGCCCACTTCCTCGTCGAACGAGAGGGCGAAATGCAGCGGCTTCGCGAGCTTCATTTGCTGGATTTCCGGCACGAGCGTGAGCGCCGCGCCGATGAACCCCTTCATGTCGCATGTGCCGCGCCCATACAGAAGGCCGTCGCGAATCTCGGGCTTGAAGGGATCGCTATCCCACTTCTGGCCATCGACCGGCACGACGTCCGTGTGACCCGACAGCACGATGCCGCCGTTCGTCGTGCCGTCGTGCGCGGGCAGCGTGGCGAACAGATTCGCCCATTTGCCATCGCGCCCATAGGTGAGCGTCGATTCGATTCCGCGTGCGCGCAGATCGTCGCGCACGGTCTCGATCAGGCCGAGATTCGGATGACGGCTGACCGTGTCCATCGACACGAGGCGGGTGACCCAGGGAAGTGAAGCGGGGAGGTTCGACGAAGGTGCGGCGGGGGACTGCGTGGAAGACTGCGCTGTTTCAGCGGCCATGCTCATGGTGGACTCCGGCTTGCTTGTCTGATCCATATTACCCAAAAAGAATCAGGCTCGCCAAAGCCTTGGCAGAGGTTGCAGCGCGCGTGGATGTGGCGCGCTGCAACATGCCGTGTGGGCGGATGATCTGCCAGTTGAGGCGTCAGATCATCCGCTCAAGCGTGCTGCTGCCGCTCACGCACGCGGCGCCTGGGCACGCACGGGCGCGCCGAGTGCACGCAGCGTTTCCTTGACTGTTGCCACGCGCACCGCGAAATCGGGGCTGCGCGTTTCGATGCGCAGCTTGTCCTGGCCCGCGAGCTTGACGTGCTTGTGCTTCTGCACCATCTCGATGATGCGCATGGCGTCGACCGGCGGATTCGGCACGAACTGCAGGCCGATCACGGCTTCGCCGGCATCGATCTTGGTGATGCCGAGCGGCTTCGCGGCGAGTCGCAGGCGGTGCGTTTCGATCAGCGCGTGCGCCTGCGGCGGCATCTTGCCGAAACGGTCGATCAGCTCTTCCTGGATGCCGTCGATCGAATCGTCGTGCTCGCAATTGGCCAGACGCTTGTAGAGCGACAGCCGTTCCTGCACGTCGCCGCAATAGTCGGCGGGCAGGATCGCGGGCGCGTGCAGATTGATCTCGGTCGTCGCGGCGAGTGGCGCGTTCAGGTCCGGCTCGCGGCCGTCCTTGAGCGCCTTCACGGCGTCGTTGAGCATGTCCGTGTAGAGCTGGAAGCCGATCTCGTGAATCTCGCCCGACTGCTTGTCGCCCAGCACTTCGCCGGTGCCGCGGATTTCGAGGTCGTGCATCGCCAGATAGAAGCCCGCGCCCAGTTCCTCCATCTGCTGGATCGCTTCCAGACGGCGCTGCGCCTGCTTCGTGAGGCCCTGCGGATCGTGCACGAGCAGATACGCGTAGGCCTGGTGATGCGAGCGCCCGACCCGGCCGCGCAACTGGTGCAGCTGCGCGAGACCGAACTTGTCGGAGCGGTGGATGAGGATGGTGTTCGCGGTCGGCACGTCGATGCCGGTTTCGATAATCGTGGTACAGAGCAGCACGTTCGCGCGCTGCGCCACGAAATCGCGCATCACGGCTTCGAGCTCGCGCTCGTGCATCTGGCCGTGGGCCACGGCGATGCGCGCCTCCGGCACGAGCGCCTCGAGCATCGCGCGGCGGTTTTCGATGGTCTCGACTTCGTTGTGCAGGAAGTACACCTGGCCGCCGCGCTTGAGTTCGCGCAGCATCGCCTCGCGAATCACGCTGTCTTCCTCGCGGCGCACGAAGGTCTTGATGGCGAGGCGCTTTTGCGGCGCGGTCGCGATCACGGAGAAGTCGCGCAGGCCTTCGAGCGCCATGCCGAGCGTGCGCGGAATCGGCGTGGCGGTGAGCGTGAGCACGTCCACCTCGGCGCGCAGCGCCTTGAGCGCTTCTTTCTGGCGCACGCCAAAGCGGTGTTCCTCGTCGATGATCACGAGGCCGAGGCGCTTGAACTGCACATCCGATGACAGCAGCTTGTGCGTGCCGATCACGATATCGACGCTGCCTTCGTTGATCTGCTGGATCGCCGTGCTGACTTCCTTCGCGCTCTTGAAGCGCGACAGCTCGGCGATCCGCACGGGCCAGTCCGCGAAACGGTCGGTGAAGGTCTGCGTGTGTTGTTCGGCCAGCAGCGTGGTGGGCGAGAGGATCGCCACCTGCTTGCCGCCCATCACGGCGATGAAGGCCGCGCGCAGCGCCACTTCGGTCTTGCCGAAGCCGACGTCGCCGCACACGAGACGGTCCATCGGCTTGCCGCTCGTCATGTCGCCGATCACGGCGGCGATCGCCGCGGCCTGGTCGGGCGTTTCCTCGAAGCCGAAGCTCTCCGCGAACTTCACGTAGTCCTTCGGCTCGAGCGCGAATGCATGGCCTTCGCGTGCCGCACGGCGCGCGTAGAGATTCAAAAGCTCGGCGGCCGTATCGCGGATCTGTTGCGCAGCCTTGCGGCGCGCCTTTTCCCACTGGCCCGAACCGAGTGCGTGCAGCGGCGCGCTGTCCGGATCGGCGCCGCTATAGCGCGAAATCACGTGCAGTTGCGAAACCGGTACGTAGAGCTTGCTCGCGCTTGCGTACTCGAGGTGCAGGAATTCGGTGTCGCCTTCGCCGAGATCCATCGTCACGAGGCCGTGATAGCGGCCGATGCCGTGCTGCGCGTGCACGACCGGATCGCCCACCTTGAGCTCGGAGAGGTCGCGCACCATCGAATCGACGTTGCTTGCTTGCTCCTGGCGGCGGCGCCCAGCACGACGCGCGAGCGGGCCGTACAGCTCGGACTCGGTGATGATCGAGAGCGTCTCGCCGGGCAGCGCGAAGCCTGTCGACAGCGGCGCGACGCCCAGCACGAAGCGTTCGTCGCCGGTGAGCCAGTCCTCGAAACTGTCCGCCGTGGTGGGACGCAGATGGTTGTCCGCGAGCAGTTGCGCGATGGTCTCGCGCCGGCCCGCCGATTCCACCGCGAACAGCACGCGGTTCTTCGTGGTGTCGAGATAGCCGCGCAGCGCCGCGAGCGGGTCGTCGGCGTGACGGTCGATGGCGAGCGTCGGCAGCGGCGTGGCCCAGCCGCCCGCGCTCGCCGCGGGCAGCACGAGGCGCGCGAAGGGCTTGGCGAGCGTGAAGAAGTCCTCGTCGGTCAGGAAGAGGCGTTCGGGCTCGAGGATCGGCCGCTCGCGGTCGTGCGCGAGGAAGTTGTGGCGTTGCTTCGTATCGGCGGTGAAGCGGCGGATCGAGGTGTCCAGATCGCCCGAGAACACCAGTTGCGCGTTTTGCGGCAGGTAGTGGAACAGCGTGGCGGTCTCTTCGAAGAAGAGCGGCAGGTAGTACTCGATGCCCGCCGAGGGCACGCCGTTGCCGATGTCCTTGTAGATCGTCGCGCGGCTCGGGTCGCCCTCGAACACTTCGCGCCAGCGGCTGCGAAACGCCGTGCGCGACGCCTCGTCGAACGGAAATTCGCGCCCCGGCAAGAGGCGCACGTCCTTGACCGGATAGAGGCTGCGCTGGCTGTCCGGATCGAAGGCGCGGATCGAGTCGACCTGATCGTCGAACAGGTCGAGGCGGTAGGGCAGCGGCGAGCCCATCGGGAACAGGTCGATCAGCGAGCCGCGCACGCAGTATTCGCCCGGCCGCATGACCTGGCTCACGTGCTCGTAGCCGGCCAGCGTGAGCTGGGACTTGAGCTTCGCTTCGTCGAGGCGTTGGCCCTGGCTGAACGAGAACGTGTAGGCCGCGAGGAACGAGGCCGGCGGCATGCGGTAGAGCGCCGTGGTGGCCGGCACGATCAGGATGTCGCAACGGCCTTCGCCGAGGTCGTGCAGGGTCGCAAGGCGCTCGGAGACGAGATCCTGGTGCGGCGAGAACGTGTCGTAGGGCAGCGTTTCCCAGTCGGGCAGCAGGCGCACGCGCGCTTCGGGCGCGAAAAACGGGATTTCCTGGGCAAGACGCTGGGCGTCCACGGCGCTCGCGCAGATCACCGCGAGCAGCGGCGCGGTGTCGCGCGCGGCCTCGCGGTAACGGGCGATCAGGAGCGCGTCGGACGAGCCGTGCGTGCCGTCGAACGCATAGCGCTGCCCCGGCTTGACGACGGCGACCGGTGAAGCGGACGGGGACTTCGAGGATGCGGCGATTTCGGACATAGAGGCAACAGGTTGGCCCTGACGTGGCGCAGGCGGCTTGCATCGAGAGATGCGAGGCCACGCGCGCACCGCCTGGGTGCATGCGATCCGGACTGAAGACAGCCATTCGAAAGGCGCGCCTGCGCGCTGCTGGACGCCTGAATACCGCTCTGGCACAGCGTTGGCACGGCTTTCGCGCGGCCTTGCGAAGGGCTGCCGGCGTGCCCATTGCGCGCGCCGGCCGGTACGGCTTGCGGGCGTCGTGCGTGCGGGCAAAGGACCTATTATAAAATCCGTCCTTTACTTTGACTCATGCGGCTTGCGACACCGTGACTTCACGCCTATTTGCCCTGATCCCTTGCGCCGGCACCGGCAGCCGTTCGGGATCGACTCTGCCCAAGCAATACCGCACGGTCGCCGGGCGCGACCTCCTGCACTATACGCTCGCGGCGTTCGACGCCTGCAGCGAATTCACCCAGACCCTCGTCGTCATTTCTCCCGACGATAGCCACTTCGACGCGCGCCGTTTCAGCGGTCTGCGCTTCGCGGTGCGCCGCAACGGCGGGGCCTCGCGCCAGGCGTCGGTCTATAACGGCCTCGTCGCGCTCACCGAGTTCGGCGCCACCGACGACGACTGGGTGCTCGTGCACGACGCGGCGCGCCCCGGCATCACGCCCGCGCTGATCCGCTCGCTCGTCGATGCGCTCAAGGACGATCCGGTCGGTGGCATCATGGCGCTGCCGGTGGCCGACACGCTCAAGCGCGTCGCGCCCCATAACGTGCCGGGCGGCCCGCGCATCGAGCGCACCGAGTCGCGCGACGGCCTCTGGCAGGCCCAGACGCCGCAGATGTTCCGCATCGGCATGCTGCGCGGCGCGATCGAGCGCGCCCAGCAGGAGGGCCACGATCTGACAGACGAAGCGAGCGCGATCGAATGGCTCGGCCATTCGCCGCGACTCGTGCAAGGCAGCCTGCGCAACTTCAAGGTGACGTACCCCGAAGATTTCGCGCTCGCCGAAGCCATTCTCAGCGCCAACCCAGGCCGGCCTGCCGGTAACGGCAGTCACTAGACGCGCCACGCACAACACCACACGGAAATCCCAAACATGGACCTCAGAATCGGACAAGGCTACGACGTGCACGCGCTCGTGCCGGGACGCCCGCTCGTCATCGGCGGCGTGACGGTGCCTTACGACCGCGGCCTGCTCGGCCATTCGGACGCCGACGTGCTGCTGCACGCGATCACCGATGCACTCTTTGGCGCGGCCGCGCTCGGCGACATCGGTCGTCACTTTCCCGACACCGACAAGCAGTTCTACGGCGCGAACAGCCGCGTGCTGCTGCGCGAATGCCTGCGCCGCGTGGAAGAGGCTGGCTTCACGCTGATCAATGTCGACAGCACCGTGATCGCCCAGGCGCCCAAGCTCTCGCCGCATATCGACGCCATGCGCGCGTGCATCGCGGAAGACCTGAAGTTGCCGCTCGATCGCGTCAACGTGAAGGCGAAGACCAACGAAAAGCTCGGTTACCTGGGCCGCAGCGAAGGGATTGAAGCGCAGGCGGCGGTGCTGCTTACGCGCGCCTGACGCTCGCTTGATCACGCATTTCAGGCCTTGAAACAAAGGCTTTTGTTCTGCCGATCGAAGCCGCGCGCAAGCGGCATTCCCTGAAAGCGTGAGTTTGCGTGAGCAGGGCGCATGCCCGCTCGACGAAGAAGGGCGATGGTTGCATCTGCAATCATCGCCCTTGTTTTTCTTGCGATTTATTTCCGTTTTTATCGCCGTATGCTGAAGCGGTAACCGCAAGCATAAAAGGCAATGACGGGACTCGAAAGACGCGTGAAAGGCCTCGATGGTCTGAGGGCGCTGGCCGTGATGCTGGTGTTCCTCGCGCACAAGGCACATGTCGAAGCCATCGACGCGGGCAAGATCGGCGTGTGGCTGTTCTTCCTCATCAGCGGCTATCTGATCATCGGCGAGTTGCATCGCAATCGCCTGCGCATCGAGCAACGCGCCGAGCGGCGCGATGCGGTGCTCTACATATTCTTCGTCAAGCGCGCGTTAAGGATCTTTCCGGTCTATTACCTGTTGCTGATCGCGCTGACGATTGCGCATGCGTGGTTCTATCAACGTGATGTCGATCTCGGGCTCGCGTGGCATTTTGCATTCCTGTCTAATTTCTGGATTGGCATGGTGCACGACGGCTGGCCGGGGACGGTTTCGCATTTCTGGAGCCTCGCGGTCGAGCAGCAGTTCTATCTGGTTGCGCCATTCGCATTGATATTTGCGCGCGCCTCGCGCCATCTGGGGATGTGCATCGGCATGATCGGCGCGGCGGCGCTTGCGCATCTCGCGCTCTATGCGAGTGGTGCAATCGAACCGCTCGTGTATGCCTTTTCGCCGTGGAATTTCGCTTTGCTCGCGCTCGGTGGGGCGCTGGCGATCGGCGGCGAGCGCGTGCACGTGGCAGGGCATTTGCCTGCCGCGCTGTGGTGTGGACTTGCGTTTGTGTGTCTTGGCGTCTTCGCTTTCGCGCGCGCCGATTGCCTGACCTGTGAAGCGGCGCAGCGTGCGTTGATCCCCGGCTTGCTCGATATCGGTCTTGCGCTCTCGCTAGGTGCCGTGTTTCTGTGGATCGTGCGTCGTCAGGACAGCGCGCTGGTGATGGCGCTGGAGGCGCGGCCGCTCGCGTATCTCGGCACCATCAGTTACGGCTTCTACCTGTTCCACAACCTGGTGCCATCGCGGTTGGGCGACGCGCCGGTGCTCTATACGCGGCTGCATTTGCCGGTGCACGTGCAGGATTGGCTGCCGCTCGGCTTGCAATTCGCACTGGCCGTGTTACTGGCGCATCTCTCGTGGCAACTGCTGGAAAAGCGCGTGCTGGAGTGGAAGGCGCCGCTGAGCGCCACGATTCGCAATCGTCTGCCCGCGCATAGTGCCGCTGAGCAGACGTGAGTTGTGCGTCGACGTGAACGCTAGAACGTTGCGCCGCCGATTTCCCGCCCGCCCGGACAGAGCTCGCCGGTCTGCAGCCCGTCGAGCACGCGCAGCACCTCGATGGCGCTGCGCCCGACGTTGAGGCTGTTCACGGAGACGTGCTGGATGGTGTTGTCCGGATCGACGATGAAGGTCGCGCGCAAGGCTACGCCCGCTTCCTTGTCGCGGATGCCGAGCTGATCGATCAGTTCGCCCTTCACATCGCCGAACGAATAGTGGTTCAGGCGGTCGAGCTCCTTGTTCTCGCGCCGCCACGCGAGCTTCACATACTCGTTGTCGCAACTGCCGCCCATCAGCACGGTGTCGCGGTCGGCGAACTCCTTCTGCAACAGCGCGAACGCGACGATCTCGGTCGGGCAGACCACCGTGAAATCCTTCGGATAGAAGTAGATCACTTTCCACTTGTCGGAGAAGGTCTGCTCGGTGATTTCGAGGAAGGCCGATTCGCCGTTTTCTTCGGGATGATTGAAGCCGGGCTTCGCGGCCGAGACGGTGAAGGCTGCCAGTTTGTCGCCCACGGTTTTCATGGCGTCGCTCCTTGAAGTCGTGACAAACGCACGCCCCGTGCGCGCGTCTTTCGTGCCAACTGTACTTCGACTGCATTCGACTGTATGCCGATTGTGGCAGGGGATCGCGACGCACGCCGCGAGCCTGCGCTGCGGCGTGGAACATCAACAGGAGGGAGAGGAAGGCCGCTCAGGCGCCCTTGGCGAGCGGAAACTCGATGGTCACTTCGAGGCCGGGGCCGGGCGCGCGGTTGCGCAGGCGCAGCGCGCCGCGATAACGGCCCACCAGGCGCTGCACGATAGCCATGCCAAGGCCAGTGCCGTTGGCCTGGGTGCGGGCGCTATCGACGCGGTAGAAGGGCCGTGTGACGAGCGAAAGCTGGTCTTCGGGAATCCCGGGCCCTTCGTCGACCACGGACAGCTCCACGCGCGAATGCGAGACGCGCGTTTCCAGCATGATGTGAGGAATGCCGTCGGTATCGCTCGCACCATATTTGCGCGCGTTCTCGATCAGGTTGCCGACAATGCGGCGCACGTCGGTATCGTCGGCTTCGATCACGGCCGTCGGCGCGAGGCGCGTGATGAGGCGCACCCCGTCTTCGGTCGCCATGCGCGCGGCCATTTCGCTCGCGATCACCGACAGGTCGACGCGCTCGGGCATGCGCTGCACGGGCCGCGCATAGTCGAGGAAGCGGCCGATGATCATGTCCATCTGCTCGATGTCGTCGACCATCGCGTCCTTGGTCGCCTGGTCGGACGGACTCATCTCCGTTTCCAGCCGCAGCCGCGCGAGCGGCGTGCGCAGGTCGTGCGAGATGCCCGCGAGCATCAGCGCGCGGTCGGCCTCCAGTTGTTCGAGGTCGCGCACCATCTGGTTGAACGAGCGGTTGGTTTCGGCGGCCACACCCATGCCGCTCTCGGGCAGCGCGGCGGGCGACTGCCCGGAGCCCACCATGCGCGCGGACATGGCCAGACGCGCGAACGGCCGGTTCACAAGGCTTGTGATGAAGGCGGCGCCGAACAGCGACAGCGCAAGCGCGGAAATACCCCAGCCGACCCACTGCAGGCCGGTGACGTTGTCGAGCTGGTCGCGGTCGAGCGCGACCCAGTAATCGTCGTCGTCGATCTTGAAGCTGATCCACACGCCCGGAATATCGTTCACGGACTGCGCGATCACGGTGTCGTCGCCCAGGCGCCCGCGAATGTCATGCTCGATCAGGCGATTGAGCGATTCGTCGGGTTGCAGCTTGTATTTGTCGGTGGTTTCGCGCGGATAGACGCGCACGCCCTCGTTGCTTTCCAGATCCTGGAGCAGCGCGCGGCGCAGGTCGGGATCGGAATAGAGCAGGGCCGTGCGTGTGAGCTTGACGACGGCGACGAGCTGTAGCGCCACGCGTTGTGCGCGCGGCTCACGTTCGATCACGCGAAAGCTCTGGAACCATGCTGCGAGGCTGACCGCGATGAGCAGCGCGATCAACAGGAAGGTGCGCCAGAACAGGTCGCCAAACGCGAGCGTTAGCAGACGCCGGTCAATGCGCATGAACCCTTCCCATCAACAAAGGCAGTGCTGGCAAACAGACACCCAGAGACAGCTTCGACACCATCGATACCACCTGGGCTCAGGCGGCGCCGTCGGGAATGAACACGTAGCCGAGGCCCCAGACCGTCTGGATGAAACGCGGGCTGCCCGGATCGGGTTCGATCAGCTTGCGCAGACGCGAGATCTGCACGTCGAGGCTGCGGTCGAACACTTCGTATTCACGCCCACGCGCAAGCTCCATGAGCTTTTCACGTGAGAGCGGCTGACGCGGATGGCGCGCGAACACCTTGAGCACCGAAAATTCGCCCGTGGTGAGCGGAATTTCCTGGCCAGCCTTGGTGAGCGTGCGGGTAGCGAGATTCAGCGCGAATTCGCCGAACTCGAACACCTCGGTGGTTTCCGAGGGCGCGCCCGGCAGCTCGGACGGCGCCTGACGGCGCAGCACGGCGTGAATACGCGCCACCAGCTCGCGCGGATTGAAGGGTTTCGGGAGGTAGTCGTCGGCGCCCATTTCGAGGCCGACGATGCGATCCACATCTTCGCCCTTGGCGGTGAGCATGATGATGGGCGTGCGGTCGTTGCTGCCGCGCAGGCGGCGGCAGATCGACAGGCCGTCTTCGCCAGGCAGCATCAGGTCGAGCACCAGCAGGTCGAAACGTTCACGCACCCACAGCTTGTTCATGGCGGGCGCGTTTTCCGCGACGTAGACGTTGAAGCCCTGCTCGCCGAGGTAGCGGCGCAGCAGGTCGCGCAGTCGCGGGTCGTCGTCGACAACGAGAATTTTGGACGGGTTCTTGGTTTCCATGCCTGGCATCTTAGCGCGATTGGGTTACGGTGCGAGATTGCACCGATTAGCAGGTTACAGTCAGTTACAAAATTTACCCGTGCTGTGCTACGGCATCAAGCACTGACAGATAGACTTCTTTACGTTTAGCGGCCATTCGGTAGATACTTCATTCGATTTTCGAACCAGTGCCCGTGTGAGAGCCGGGTCCACATGTATTCGAGGTAGCCGTTTGCCGCGTCAAGAAGGGAACAAAACGATGGGAGGGGTCGGCCCGACAATGCGCCACACCGTGATCGCACTGGCGTTGGCCAGCGGCGTCGCGGTGGCATTGGAAGCGGCGCCTGCCCATGCCCAGACCTTCGCCGACGGCCTTCATGCGGGCAGCCGCTACACGGGCAGGCCGCCGATCCGGCGCGTGCGCAACGATCAGCCGCCGCGTCCTGCTTCCGACATCAATCAACGTCCCGCCGTTCCGCCCGACCTCGACGAGCGTCGCCGCGACGGTCACATGACACCGGACGAGCGGCGCCTGCTGCGTCAGCATATCGAAGACGCGGTGCGCGAACTCTACAAGCGCTGATTCCCGGGTTCCCGCTGTCTGTTGCATCCTCTGCGTTTCAGCTTCAAGGTGTGTCGCCCGATGCACCGGTTCTGGATTCCCCGCCTGTCTTTCATTCCCTTTGCTTTATCCTCTTTGCGTTTCGCTCCGAATGTTGCGCAATACATGTCACGCGCAACGGCGCTGAAAAATTCCGTAGCAATTTGCCGTCAACAATGGCGCCATGCGGTCCGTTAAGCCGCTACATTCATCCTCTACGGATGCGCGGTCGGCTCATGCGCTCCTCGCACCCATGTCTGCCATGCAACGGTTCATGCGGTTCATGCCGGTCTCGTCACCCCGCCGCGCGGCGCTGGGTGCCGCTTGTTCAACGCTTGCTTCGGCGCTCGCTGCGCGGCCGTTACGTGCCGCCGCGCAATCCGCATCGCCATCCGCATCCGCGCTTCGGCATACGCATCGCACTGTCGCGGCGAATGCATCCATCTCGCCCGAGGACGCCGACCTGCTCGATGCCGACGACGCCACCCATTTGCTGATCCGTACGGGCTTCGCCCCGACGCCCGCCGATGTCGCGCCCTACGTCGGCCTCACGCGCGCGGCGGCCGTCGAGCAACTGCTAGGCATGACGCGTACCGACGCGCTCACGCCGTTGCCGGCCTGGGTCGGCGACACGCCCTTGACCCGCGCGCAACGCAATGCCCTCACGCCCGATCAGCGACGCGACGAACAGCGCACGCGCGGCCAGCACTACGACGAACTGCGCGCCTGGTGGATGCGCGAGTTCCTCGTGACACCGTCGCCGCTGACGGAGCGCATGACGCTCTTCTGGCACAACCACTTCACCTCAGGGCAGGACAAGGTTGCCGAGCCGCAAATGATGGCTCAGCAAAATGCGCTCCTGAGGCGTCATGCGCTCGGCAGTTTCGCGACCTTGCTTCACGAGGTCGCGAAAGACCCGGCCATGCTGCTCTATCTCGATGGCGCGAGCAACCGCAAGGGCAAACCTAACGAGAACTTCGCGCGCGAGGTGATGGAGCTCTTTACGCTCGGCGAAGGGCAGTACACACAGCAGGACGTTGCCGAGGCCGCGCGCGCGTACACCGGCTGGGGCGTCGATCCCGATACCGGGCGCTTCGACTGGCGTGCCCAGCAGCACGACGATGGTGTGAAGATCGTGCTCGGCCATAGCGGTTCGGTCGATGGCGACGCCGTGCTCGATATCCTGCTCGGTGAGCCGAACACCGCGCATTTCGTATCGGCGAAGCTTTGGCGCGAGTTCGTCTCGGACACGCCGGAACCGGCGCAGCTCGATAACGTGGCGGTGCGCTTTCGCTCGAGTGGCTACGACATCAAGGCGGCGCTCGGCGCGCTGCTGGTCACGCCCGCGTTCTGGGACGAACGCAATCGCGGCGTGCTGGTCAGCTCGCCGGTGGAATTCATCGTGGGCACGGTGCGGCGCTTCGATGTGAGTTATTCGAACACGGCGCAGTTTGCGCGCACCTCGGCTTCGCTCGGTCAAAATCTGTTCTATCCGCCGAATGTGAAGGGTTGGCCGGGCGGGTCCATGTGGATCAACAGCTCGACGCTGCTCGCACGCAAGCAGTTCGTCGAGCAGTTGTTTCGCGCAACCGAGGCGGGCCGTCCGCACATGGATGGTGCGATGACGAAGACGACTACAAGCCTTGCGACGGGCGCTGCGCCGAAAGCATCGCCGGCACCCGCACGGCCGATGCCGGGCGGCATGCGATTCGATCTGGACGGCTGGCTCGGCCGATATGGTTTGACGGCCGACGCGGTGCCCGGCCTGTCGGCGCAATTGCAGATGCAGCACGCGGTCTTGCCGCTCGCGCCAGTCGATGCGATCGCGGTGGGCAGCAGCGCCGAGGCTTATCTCCAGGCACTCCTGATGGATCCCGTGTATCAGCTGAAATGAGGCAAAGACTAAGCCAAAATGCGACGATCACCCCATCCACGACACGAGCGGCAGTGCGCCGCATGGACTGAACGAGGCATGGCATGAAGCGACGCGACTTCCTCGCCGCCGCTGCCGCGATGACGGCGGCGGGCTCCACCTGGCTGCCCGAAACGGCCTGGGCGCAGGGCAACGCGGCAGCGGGCGCGGCGCCTGCGCAGCCCCGCGCGAGCGGCTATGAGAACCTGCTGATCCTCGTCGAACTCAAGGGCGGCAACGATGGCTTGAACACCGTTGTGCCCTATGCGGATCCGCTCTACGCGAGCTATCGGCCGACCATCGGCGTGCGACGCGGCGACGTGATCCCGCTCGACGAACACACGGCGCTGCATCCCGCGCTCGCACCGCTGATGCCGATGTGGCGCGCACACGAACTCGCGATCGTGCAGGGCGTGAGTTACGCGCAGCCGAACCTGTCGCATTTCCGCTCGATCGAGATCTGGGACACGGCCTCGCGCCCGGATCAGTATCTGCGCGAAGGCTGGCTCACGCGTGCGTTCGCGAACGCGCCGGTGCCGAAGGGTTTTGCCGCCGATGGCCTCGTGCTAGGTAGCGCCGAGATGGGGCCGCTCGCGAACGGCGCACGCGCCATCGCGCTCGTCAATCCGGCGCAGTTCGCGCGAGCTTCCAGGCTCGTTACGCCGGTCTCGCTCAAGGAACGCAATCCGGCGCTCGCGCACATTCTCGATGTCGAGAACGACATCGTCCATGCCGCCGATCAGCTACGTCCGCGTCCTGGGCAGTATGTCCTGAAGACGGCGTTCCCCGGCGGTGCGTTCGGTGTCTCGGTGAAGACCGCGATGCAGGCGCTGGCCTCGGGCGACACGGCGCAGGGCGCGCCCGTGGCGCAGCAAGGCGTCGCTGTGATCCGTCTCACGCTCAACGGTTTCGATACGCATCAGAATCAGCCCGAACGTCATGCCGATCTGCTGCGCCAGTTCGCGGCGGGCATGGTGGCGATGCGCTCGGCGCTCGTCGAGATGGGGCGTTGGGATCGTACGATGATCGTCACCTATGCGGAGTTCGGGCGTCGCGTGCGCGAGAACCAGAGTCGCGGCACCGATCACGGCACGGCGAGCGCGCATTTCGTCGCGGGTGGACGCGTGGCAGGGGGGCTGTACGGTGCGGCCCCGCAACTCGCGCGCCTCGACGGCAACGGCAATCTGCCGGTCGCCGTCGACTTCCGGCAGATCTACGCGACGGTGCTGGGCGACTGGTGGGGGCTCGACGCACAAGCGGTGCTGCAACAGCGTTTCGAGCCATTGCCGCTGCTGCGCGTCTGACGAAGCGGTGGGGTGCGGCGCGCGAATCAGCCGCGCCGTGCGGCGCGCCACGCGATCCAGAGCTTGCGGATCGGCGTGAGGACGATCTGCTGATGCAGCACCTGGAATTGCTCGCGCTCGACTTCGTCGAGCAGTGCGAGTTCGAGCGCTGCCAGCGCGCGCAGCGTGCGTTGACGGCGGCGCTCGTTTGCAGGCATCGCGGCGAGCGCCGTGCTCACGGCCTCGCGGGCGCGCGCGGTCTGGAACTGCATGAGCTCGGTGAATTCCGCGCTGTAGCGGCGGTTGATCAGATCGGCGGCGGTGACGTTGTAGCGCTGCAATTCGTCGATCGGAATGTAGATGCGGCCGTGGCGCGCATCGTTGCCTATCTCGGGCACGAACTGCGCGAGCATGAGCGCATTGCCGAGCGGCGCGGCCCATTGGGCGACGGCGGCACGCTCTTCATCCGTACGCGCGCCAACCTGGGCGACGAGCGTCGCGAACGTGCCGCCCACACCATCCATGTAGCGGCGCAGATTCGGCAGATCGAGGTAGCGGGCCTGCTCGAAGTCCATCTCGAAACCAGCGAGCAACTGTTGCAGCAGCGGATACAGACTGGCCGGATCGCCCGCATGCTGCGCGAGCGCTTTCGTGACCGGATGGGCGGGATTGCCTGCGCCGAACGCGGCGAGTTCCTTTTGCCACCAGGCGAGCTTGGTGCGACCGACGGTCGGGTCGCTCGTTTCCTTGGCGGTTTCCTCGAGTTCGCGACGCAGCGCGAAGAGGGCGGCGAGCAGCGGCTGTTGTGCGGCGCTTGCCTGGCGCAGCGCATAGTAGGTGCTCGATCCGGGCGGGGCCGCCTTTTGCAGGCAGTATTCGTCGAAATTCACGGGGTTCGGGGGCGTGGGGAAGCGCCGCGATTCTAGCACCGGCGCTGCTTACGGGTTTCGGAGCTTTGCGAGATGCAGACAAGCGTGAGGCAATCGGTTAGAATCTCGCGCTTGGCGCTTTGAGGCCGCCCCATCGGGGTGCACAATCAGGGCGCGCAAGGGCTCTATCGCACGCGACGTGTCTCACCGGTTGGTCTTCGCGACCCACGTGATCGCGCTACCGTGTTGCCGGCCAGAAAGATTCGCGTGAGTGGCGAAATTGGTAGACGCACCAGGTTTAGGTCCTGACGCCCGCAAGGGTGTGCCGGTTCGAGTCCGGCCTCACGCACCAGGCTAGTAAAGACAAAGGCCACGTACCCAACGGTACGTGGCCTTTTTGTTTTTCATCGCCGCACGGCATCCCGCGGGTGACGCGCGCCCGGACATCGGCGCGGTCAGTCCATCGGTTTTGCTTATCGCATGCGCGGCTTCAAAGGTCTTCCTGGGCCGCCGCGATGACCTTCTCCAGCGCACGGTTGAGCAGCTCGCGCTCCTTGTCGTCGAGGATGGCGAACAGGTCCACGTTCCACTTGCGCGCGACAGGCATAACCTTGCGATAGAGGGCACGTCCGTCGACCGTGAGCGAGACGAGCACGAGGCGTCCGTCTTCCTCGCTGGCGTTGCGTTGCATGAGGCCGCGGCGCATGAGCGCTTCCGCGGCGCGGCTGGCCTGGCTCTTGTCGAGATTCGCGTGGCGCGCGAGCTCCATCACCGAAAACGGGCCGAACGCGCCGACGGCGGCGATGAGGCGCGCCTCCGGCAGCGTGATGCCGAGCTTCGCCTGATAGCGCTCGCTGGCGCCACGTTCGGAGAGTTTGTTCAGGACATGGAGCCGATAGGTCAGAAATTGTTCAAGTCCGGCTTTGCTTTCCTTCATGGTCGTCCTGGTCTGGTCGCGTAAGGTATGCGCGATCGTGTCGCGCTCTGCGTAATTGTTGCCGCAACCAGCGCGCGGGTCAACGCGCATGAACCCTCAAAATGCACGCTCGCGCGCGCCTTGCGGGGCATACGAATCTATTAATCGCTTACTGCGGAATCCGTTGTGCGCGCACGCAAAAAAGTCTGACGATTTGCGTGCGCGAAACGACGTGGAAGGATTTACCGGTTCCGGCGTCAGGCCGTGCGCGTGCCGTAGCGCAGACGCGTCAGCTGTTCGGCCTCGTTGGCCAGCAACACGGCTGCGTCGCGGATCGCAGTCTCGAGCGTGATAGGACCAGGCGCTGGCGAGAAGCAGCCGCTGAAGTGCTCGCCAAGACGCGCGAGTGCGGTGGAATCGACGGCGCCCGAGAGCAGGGTGGCCGGCACGCCTGCGGCCTGTGCGTGGCGGCACGCGATGAAGGGCGCCTTGCCGTGCAGCGTCTGCACATCCGAGCGGCCTTCGCCGGTAATGAGCCAGTGCGCGCCCGCGAGCGCCGCGTCCAGACCGATGGTGCGCGCAACGACTTCGGCGCCCGCCTCGAAACTCGCGCCGAGCATGCGCAGGGCGAAACCGAGGCCGCCGGCCGCGCCAGCGCCCGCTTCGTCGCGCGCGCGGCGGTTCAGCGCGGCTTCGAGCAGATCGGCAAAGCGGCCGAGCGCGGCGTCGATCGGCGCGACTTCGCCTGGCGTCACGCCTTTTTGCGGGCCGAATACGGCGGTTGCGCCGTGATCGCCCGTGAGCGGATTGTCGACGTCCGACATGGCGATGAAGGTGGCTTCTGCCAGTCGTGCGTCGAGACCGGACACATCCACGCGCGTCACGCGCGCGAGCGCTTCGGGCGTGGGGGCGAGCGGATTGCCCGCGGCGTCGAACAGTTGCAGCCCGAGGCCCGCGAGCAGACCCGCGCCGCCGTCGTTGGTGCTGCTGCCGCCGAGCGCCACATAAAAGCGTCGCACGCCTTCGTCGAGCAACGCTCGCACGGCTTCGCCCATGCCGCGCGTGCTGCGCGAGGCAACCGGCACGCCCATGCCGACCGGGTCGGTAATGCCGACGATCTCGGCGGTTTCGATGATCGCGCTGCCGTCGTGCAGCAGGCCGACGAGGGCGTCGCGGCGTGCGCCGGCAGCGCCTTCGACATTGAGCGTGCGGCGCTCGCCGCCGACGCTCAACATGGCGTCGAGCGTGCCTTCGCCGCCATCGGCCATCGGGCGGATGCGAATTTCAGCGTCGGCACGCGCGCGGCGGATGCCCTCGGCGATCGCGGCGGCGACCCCATCCGCGCTGAGCGAACCTTTGAACGAATCGGGAGCGATGACGACGACGGGTGCGTCAGCAAACGTCTGGTTAGGCATGGTGTCTCGACTGGAAGAGTTGTGATGGCGGCTGCATCCGGCGGGGCGTCCGGCGCGAGCGTTAGCTTACCAGTCGCGAGGGGCGCACTGGATACCCGCAGCGCGATAGCGCGCATCGCGCACGCAGTGCAACGCGCAGGTTTCGCCGGGCCGCCCCGGGGTCCCACATCGGCCGAAACGGGGTGGTTTTAGGCCCAAAACGGGCCAGTTCGCACACCTTTTAGGCATCTATTACGCGTCCGAACGGCAATTCCATTTGGGTCGGGCAATAGTTTGCTAAAATACTCGGCTCTTTTGACGGAACCGCACCGCAAACCGTCCATTTCGGCTCCTGTGAACTCCACGGGCCGATCCGGAACGGGCCGGGTCTCGCGGCTCCCGGAAAGGGCGCCGCCTGGCGGGCAGCGTCCGCGAAAGTCCGCTTCAACGCCTTTGGGTGTGTCGCGCGGACAGCGCGGGCAACATGCCGCGAAAGGCGCCTGGGTGAGCGCTTGCAGGCCGTATGGCCGGCAAGCGGCGCCGACGAGGCACAAGCGAGACGCAAGCGATGCGGATTTTCCCATCGGACTGCGGCAGCAAAGATTACTGATACGCTCGAACAATTTTAGGACGATTGAAGCCATGGCTAACGTTGTTGAAAACCTCGGCAAGCTCGAACGCCGTGTGACGATTTCCCTGCCGAAAGACGCGGTGCAGAAAGAAGTCGACTCGCGCATCCGCCAACTCGCGAAGAACGTGCGCATGCCGGGTTTCCGCCCGGGCAAGGTGCCGCTCAAGATGGTCACGCAACAGTACTCGGGTCAGGTGGAAGCCGAAGTCCTGAGCGACAAGGTTGGCAAGGAATTCTTCGACATCAGCCGCGCGGAAAACCTGCGCGTCGCGGGTCAGCCGAGCTTCGCCCCGAAGGCCGAAGCCGCTGAAAGCGACTACGCATTCGACGCGACCTTCGAGGTCTATCCGGAAGTGAAGCTGGGCGACGTCGCCAGCGCCGAAATCGAGCGCACGACCACGACCATCACCGAAGCCGAAATCGACCGCACGCTGGACATCCTGCGCAAGCAGCGCGTCCACTACCACGCACGCGGCGAAGCCGGCGAGCACGGTGACGGCGGTGCGGACACGGCAGCCAAGGACGGCGACCGCGTGACGGTCGACTTCGTCGGCAAGATCGACGACGTCGCATTCCCGGGCGGCAGCGCAGAAGGTTTCGCGTTCGTGCTCGGCGAAGGCCGCATGCTGCCGGAATTCGAAAAGGCATCGCTCGGCCTGAAGCAAGGCGAGCAGCGCGAATTCGACCTGACCTTCCCTGAGGACTACCACGGCAAGGAAGTCGCGGGCAAGACCGCGAAGTTCACGATCACGATGCAAAAGATCGAGTGGGCGCACCTGCCGGAAATCGACGCGGAATTCGCGAAGTCGCTCGGCATCGCCGACGGCGATCTCGTGAAGATGCGCGCTGAAATCAAGGACAACCTCGAGCGTGAAGCGAAGCGCCGCACGCAGTCGATCGTCAAGAACCAGGTGATGGATGCCCTCCTGAAGATCGCTGAACTCGACGTGCCGAACGCACTGATCGGTCAGGACCAGGAACGCCTCGTCGAAATGGCGCGTGCGGACCTCGCGCAACGCGGCGTGCCCAATGCCAAGGACGCACCGATCCCGGCTGAAATGTTCAAGGAACAAGCCGAGCGTCGCGTCAAGCTGGGCCTCGTGCTGGCCGAGCTCGTGAAGGCGAACAACCTCGAAGCGAAGCCGGAACAGATCCGCGCTGAAGTCGACGAATTCGCGAAAAGCTACGAAGACCCGAAGGAAGTCGTGCGCTGGTATTATTCGAACCAGCAGCGTCTGGCCGAAATGGAAGCGTACGTCGTCGAATCGAACGTCGTTGACTTCGTGCTCGGCAAGGCCAAGGTGACGGACAAGCAAGTGAGCTTCGAAGAACTGGCAAGCGCAACGGCGCAGGCTTAAATCTGCCCGCTACGGCGTGCCGGCTGTCGGAGCAACCGACGGTCAGCACGCCGTTTTTGTATCCGCAGAATTTGGCCATATTGTCGTCAGGGTTGATTTCTGCGGGGTCCGTCGCCATTCCGGTATATCAGGTCTAATCCGTTTTACCTGCGTAACCAGAACAACTCTTCCAGACAAGGATGCACCGCATGACTTTTCGCGCTCAATCGCTGGACACGTTGACTTCCCACGCCTCGCGTGACCTCGATCCGCAGGCGCTCGGTCTCGTGCCGATCGTCGTGGAGACGAGCGGCCGCGGCGAGCGTTCGTATGACATCTACTCGCGGCTCCTCAAGGAGCGCGTGGTGTTCCTGGTCGGCGAAGTGAACGACCAGACCGCGAACCTCGTCGTCGCCCAGCTCCTGTTCCTCGAAAGCGAAAACCCGGACAAGGACATCAGCCTGTACATCAACAGCCCGGGCGGTTCGGTTTCGGCCGGTATGGCGATCTACGACACGATGCAGTTCATCAAGCCTGACGTTTCGACCCTTTGCATGGGCCTCGCGGCCTCGATGGGTGCGTTCCTGCTGGCGTCGGGTGCGAAGGGCAAGCGCTTCGCGCTGCCGAACTCGCGAGTGATGATTCACCAGCCGCTCGGCGGCGCACGCGGCCAGGCGTCGGACATCGAAATTCAGGCGCGCGAAATCCTGTACCTGAAGGAACGCCTGAACCAGTTGCTCTCGCACCATACTGGCCAGCCGGTCGAGCGCCTCGCGCGCGATACCGACCGCGACAACTTCATGTCCGGCGACGACGCACAGGCCTATGGCCTCGTCGATCAGGTGCTCCACAAGCGCCCCTGATCCGGCACGCGTTTCCGGCGTCAAAAAAGGCGCCGGACGCGCGTATGCGGCGTGCTTAACCCAGAGAAAAAAGGGATAGGCACGCTCGTGCGGACCATGTGAAATAATCGGCAAACGCGCTTCGCGGCCTGCGGCCCCAACGCCGTCACAGCAAGCGGTTCACGCCTCCCGGCTGGGCTGGGGGAAACGGCGTATCATGTGTAACAGAGTGTCCGGAGGCTCATCTATCCATGGCGGACAAAAAAGGTTCTAACAGCGAGAAGCTGTTGTATTGCTCGTTTTGCGGCAAAAGCCAGCATGAGGTCAAGAAACTGATCGCTGGTCCGTCGGTGTTCATCTGCGATGAATGTATCGACCTGTGCAACGAGATCATTCGCGACGAAGCCGCCGGTGCGGGTATCGACGCGGCGCTGTCGCGCTCGGACCTGCCGAGCCCGCAGGAGATCCGCGACATCCTCGATCAGTACGTGATCGGGCAGGAGCGCGCGAAGAAGATCCTCGCGGTAGCGGTGTACAACCACTACAAGCGCCTGAAGCATCTCGACAAGAAGGACGACGTCGAACTCTCGAAGAGCAACATCCTGCTGATCGGGCCCACGGGCTCGGGCAAGACGCTGCTTGCGCAGACGCTCGCACGCCTTCTGAATGTGCCGTTCGTGATCGCGGACGCCACCACGTTGACCGAAGCCGGCTACGTGGGTGAGGACGTCGAGAACATCATCCAGAAGCTGCTGCAGAACTGCAATTACGAAGTCGACAAGGCCCAGCGCGGCATTGTCTACATCGACGAAATCGACAAGATCAGCCGCAAGTCAGACAACCCGTCGATTACGCGCGACGTGTCGGGCGAAGGCGTGCAGCAGGCGCTGCTCAAGCTCGTCGAAGGCACGATGGCGTCGGTGCCTCCGCAGGGCGGCCGCAAGCATCCGAACCAGGATTTCATCCAGGTCGATACGACCAACATCCTGTTCATTTGCGGCGGCGCGTTCGATGGTCTGGAGAAGGTCATTACCGACCGTACCGAAAAGACCGGCATTGGCTTTGGCGCGAGCGTGAAGAGCAAGCAGGAGCGCGACACGGGTGAAGTGCTGCGCGAGACGGAACCGGAAGATCTGATCAAGTTCGGTTTGATTCCGGAACTGATCGGCCGTCTGCCGGTGGTCGCCACGCTCGGCAAGCTCGACGAAGCCGCGCTCATGAAGATTCTGGTCGAGCCGAAGAATGCGCTCGTCAAGCAGTATCACAAGCTCTTCAACATGGAGCGCGTGGAACTGGAGATTCGCCCGGCTGCGTTGCAGGCCGTCGCCCGCAAGGCGATTCGCCGCAAGACCGGTGCGCGGGGCTTGCGCTCCATCCTGGAACAGGCGTTGCTCGACGTGATGTACGAGCTGCCGGCCATGAAGGGCGTGAGCAAGGTCATCATCGACGACAACGTGATCGACGGCGACGGCAAACCGCTGCTGATCTACGAAGACGCTCCCAAGGTGTCTGGGTCGAACTAAAGATGGTGATCGGCTAAAGAGTTCCGGAAAAAGGCCGTTCATACACTGAGATGAACGGCTTTTTCGTTTATCTTGTGGTCGATGGCGCACCTTTTTTGGAGTCACTGAACTTTTCCCACACGCGCGAGGCTTGTAATCGGTTTTTCAGGCCTCACTTACCGAACAATTGATTCCACTCATGGGGAAATGAAATGTCAGGAACCCAACTCCTCCCGCCGGAACGCACCACGCTCCCGCTGCTGCCGCTGCGAGACGTTGTAGTTTTCCCGCATATGGTGATTCCCCTTTTCGTGGGCCGGCCGAAATCGATCAAGGCCCTCGAAGCGGCAATGGAAGGCGGCAAGCACATCATGCTCGTCGCGCAGAAGACTGCCGCAAAGGACGAGCCGACCGAAAAGGACATGTACGAAGTAGGATGTATCGCCAACATCCTGCAAATGCTCAAGCTGCCCGACGGCACCGTGAAGGTGCTCGTGGAAGGCTTGCAGCGTGCGAAGACGCTCTCGATCGAAGAGCAGGAAACGCAGTTCTCGTGCGAAGTGATGCCGCTCGAACCGGACCACGCCGACGGCGCTGAAACCGAAGCGCTGCGCCGCGCGATCGTCTCGCAGTTCGACCAGTACGTGAAGCTCAACAAGAAGATCCCGCCGGAGATCCTGACGTCGCTGTCGGGCATCGACGAGGCCGGTCGTCTTGCCGATACCATCGCCGCGCATCTGCCGCTCAAGCTCGACCAGAAGCAGCATATCCTCGAGATGTTCCCGGTCGTGGAGCGTCTGGAGCATCTGCTCGCCCAGCTCGAAGCCGAAATCGACATTCTCCAGGTGGAGAAGCGCATCCGTGGCCGCGTCAAGCGCCAGATGGAGAAGAGCCAGCGCGAGTACTACCTGAACGAGCAGGTCAAGGCAATCCAGAAGGAACTGGGCGAAGGCGAAGAGGGTGCCGATCTCGAAGAACTCGAGAAGCGCATCACTGCCGCGCGCATGCCGAAGGAAGCCAAGAAGAAGGCTGACGCCGAGCTCAAGAAGCTCAAGCTGATGTCGCCGATGTCGGCGGAAGCCACCGTCGTGCGCAACTACATCGACACGCTGATCGGCCTGCCGTGGCGCAAGAAGAGCAAGGTCAACAACGACCTCTCGAACGCCGAATCCGTGCTCGACGAAGACCACTTCGGTCTCGAGAAAGTGAAGGAACGCATTCTCGAGTATCTCGCGGTCCAACAGCGCGTGGACAAGGTGAAGGCGCCGATCCTGTGTCTCGTCGGCCCTCCGGGCGTCGGCAAGACCTCGCTCGGTCAGTCGATTGCGCGCGCAACGAACCGCAAGTTCGTGCGTATGGCGTTGGGTGGTGTGCGTGACGAAGCCGAAATTCGCGGCCACCGTCGTACGTACATCGGTTCGATGCCGGGCAAGATCCTGCAAAGCCTGACCAAGGTCGGCGTGCGCAATCCGCTCTTCCTGCTCGACGAAGTCGACAAGATGGGCATGGATTTCCGCGGCGATCCGTCGTCGGCGCTGCTCGAAGTGCTCGATCCGGAACAGAACCACACGTTCGCCGACCACTACATCGAAGTCGATTTCGATCTCTCCGATGTGATGTTCGTCGCTACGTCGAACTCGCTGAACATCCCGCCGCCGCTGCTCGACCGGATGGAAGTCATCCGTCTGTCGGGTTACACGGAAGACGAGAAGGTCAGCATCGCCCAGCGTTATCTCCTGCCGAAGCAGAAGAAGAACAACGGGCTGAAGCCGACCGAGATCGAAGTGACCGAAGGCGCGATCCGCGACATCATTCGCTACTACACGCGTGAAGCGGGCGTGCGTTCGCTCGAGCGCGAAGTGTCGAAGATCTGCCGCAAGGTCGTGAAGATGCTGCTGCTGAAGAAGGCCGACAAGGCCGTCACGGTGGACAGCGCGAATCTGGACACGTTCCTTGGCGTGCGCAAGTACGACTTCGGTCTGGCTGCGAAGGAAAATCAGGTCGGTCAGGTCACAGGCCTCGCGTGGACGGAAGTCGGCGGCGATCTGCTGACGATCGAAGCGGCGGTCATGCCTGGTAAGGGCAACGTGATCCGCACGGGTTCGCTCGGCGACGTCATGAAGGAATCGGTCGAAGCGGCACGCTCGGTGGTACGTTCGCGTTCGCGTCGTCTCGGCATCAAGGATGAGGCGTTCGAGAAGCAGGACATCCACATCCACGTGCCGGAAGGCGCAACGCCGAAGGACGGTCCGTCCGCCGGTGGCGCGATGACGACCGCGCTGGTGTCCGTGCTCACGGGCATTCCGGTGCGCGCCGACGTGGCCATGACGGGCGAGATCACGCTGCGCGGCGAAGTGCTGCCGATCGGCGGGCTGAAGGAAAAGCTGCTGGCAGCGCATCGCGGCGGTATCAAGCTCGTGCTGATCCCGGAAGAAAACGTCAAGGATCTGACGGAGATTCCGGACAACGTGAAGAACGCGATCGAAATCGTGCCGGTCCGCTGGATCGACAAGGTGCTCGAACTCGCGCTCGAACGTGTGCCGCAGCCGTTGCCTGAAGAGGAAGTGAAGACCGAGGAAGCGAAAGCGCCCGTGGTCGAATCGAAGGAACCCGGTTCAACCGAAGTCGTGAAGCACTGAAGCGGTGTGTGAATCGCGTTGCGGTTCACCACGTTGATGTAGTCCCCGAAAACCCGCGGCCTGGTCCGCGGGTTTTTTGTTTTGTGCGCTTGCCAGCGTGAGATTCGCTGACGTTTCGCAGGTGCCGTGTTGATGTTGCGTTGCTCGCTGAGCCCATGCGCTCAGCGAATCTGAAGACTTCCTCGAAAGCCCCGTCACATCAGGCTGAACCCGGCTTGACACGTCTAATTCGGCCTCGTTAAATGAGCGGGCTCCGGCCACTGGCCGTGGCCGCGACACCAGCAACGCAATAAGAGCAATTCCATAGCGATCCTTCCTGGCGCATGACAACAAGTTGCGCCAACACGTTTGCCCAAAACATATTCTCGGGGGCTGGAATGAATAAAACGGATTTGATCGATCACATCGCACTGCAAGCTGATATCTCAAAAGCGGCCGCGGGCCGCGCGCTCGATGCGGTGATCAATGGCGTCAAAGGCACGCTGAAGAAGGGCGGTTCGGTCACGCTGGTCGGCTTTGGCACCTTCGCGGTGGGCAAGCGCGCCGCGCGCACGGGCCGCAATCCGCGCACCGGAGACGCGATCAAGATCAAGGCTGCAAAAATTCCCAAATTCAGGCCTGGCAAAGCGCTAAAAGATGCGCTAAACTAGCGGGCTCGCTGCTTGAAGATGGCAGCGCAGAAAATCTGAAGCTGGGTGCTTAGCTCAGTTGGTAGAGCGGCGCCCTTACAAGGCGTAGGTCGGGGGTTCGAGCCCCTCAGCACCCACCACAGTTTCAGGCATGCCTGTCGCGCGATGCATGTACGCAGCGCTGGCATATCAGGCAGTAAAGAAGCAGCACACCGCACGGAGCGGTAGTTCAGTTGGTTAGAATACCGGCCTGTCACGCCGGGGGTCGCGGGTTCGAGTCCCGTCCGCTCCGCCAGGAATACTCCAGCAGTACCGCAAGAAGGCGAACTCCGGTTCGCCTTTTTTGTTGTCTGCTGATGTAAGATCGGGCGTTCTGTTTTTTGGCGCCCACCAACGCTTGGTCACGCATGCTCGACTTTTTCCGCAATCACAAACGGCTGATGATGTTCATGCTGCTCCTGGTCATCGTGCCAGGTCTCGGCTTCGTCGGCATTCAAGGTTTCCGCGGCTTCTTTGACGAAAGCGCAAACGTCGCCAGCGTCAACGGTCACAAGATCACGCGCGTCGATTACGACGGCGCCGCGCGCCAGCAGATGGACCAGGCGCGTCAGATGATGGGCGCGCAGTTCGATGCCAGCCTGTTCGATACGCCCCAGCATCGCCAGGACATTCTCGACGGTCTGATCCAGCAGCGCGTGCTGGCCGACGAGGTGCAACGCCTGCACCTGACGGCTTCAGACGACGCCGTGCGCCGCACGCTGCTCGCCGACCCGATCATCTCGTCGCTCAAGAACCCCGACGGTTCCATCGATCTCGACAAGTACAAGCAACTGCTCGCCATGCAGGGCATGACGCCCGAACAGTATGACGAGCGTGTGCGTTACAGCATGGCCATGCAGCAGTTGCCCGCTGCGCTCGTGAACAGTGCGTTCACGCCGAAGGCGCTCGCACAGCAACTGACCGGCCTGTCGGAGCAGCAGCGTGAAGTGCAGGGCCTTGCGTTCCACGCAAGCGACTATGCGCCCAAGGTCCAGCCGACCGACGCGCAAATGCAGGCTTATTACGACGCGCACAAGAACGAGTTCGCGACGCCCGCCACGGCACAGATCCAGTATCTGGTGCTGTCGGCCGCGACGGTCGCGGCCACGGTCAACCCGAGCGACGCCGATCTCAAGAAGTACTACGACGACAACATCGCGCACTACAAGTCGCAGGAAGAAGTGCGCGCGAGCCACATCCTGATCACGGTCGCGAAGGACGCGAGCGCCGCTGACCGCGCCGCGGCGAAGCAGAAGGCCGAGCAGATTCTCGCTGACGTGAAGGCGCATCCCGACCAGTTCGCACAACTCGCGCAAAAGGATTCGCAGGATCCGGGTTCGGCGGCCAAGGGTGGCGATCTCGGCTACTTCGGCCCGGGCATGATCGCGGGTGGTCAGGCTTTCGACGACGCCGTCTTCAAGCTCAAGAAGGATGAGATCAGCGACGTGATTCAGTCGGACTTCGGCTATCACATCGTCAAGGTCACGGACATCAAGCCGTCGGTAACGAAGCCGTTCGACGACGTGAAGGGGCAAATCCTCAACGACGTGAAGACGCAGCAGGCTGCGAAGCTTCTCGCCGACACGACGGAAGGCTTCACTTCGACGGTGTACGAGCAGGCGAAGAGCCTGCAACCGGCTGCCGACAAGTACAAGCTGTCGCTCCAGACGGCGACGGTCACGCCGAAGCCTAACGCCGCGCTGCCGGCGGATAGCCCGTTGAACAACAAGAAGTTCCTCGACGCCGTGTTTGCGAGCGACTCGGTGAACCAGCACAACAATACGCAGGCGATCGACGTGGGCAATGGCACGCTGATTTCGGCGCACGTCACGAGCTTCCAGCCTGCCGCGGTGCCTGCATTTGCGACGATCAAGGATGCGGTGCGCCAGAAGGTGGTGGCACAGCAAGCCGCAGAGATGGCGCTCAAGGATGGCGAAGCGAAGCTGGCCGATCTGCAAAAGTCGAAGTCGACCGATGGTTTCTCGTCGGCGCTCAAGGTCTCGCGCAGCGACGCACAAGGCCTGCCGCCGAGCGCGCTGTCTGCAGTCTTCAAGGCCGATGCGCAGAAACTGCCCGCCTACGTTGGCGTCGATCTGGGTAACGATGGCTACGCGATCTATCGCGTGAACAGCGTGACGAATGGTCCGGCGGCCGAAGGCCAGCGTCTCGCAGCGGCGCAGCAGCAACTCGCCGGTGTGAGCGGCCAGTCGCAGACCCAGGCGTATCTGGATGCCCTGCGCGAGCGTTCGAAGGTCAAGTTCTACGGCTCGCTCGGCGCTTCGAATCAACAGGCGAGCGATGCCGACGGTCAATAAGCCGACCGAGCCTTCCTGAAGCCTCAAATGAAAACGCCCCGCAAGTTGCGGGGCGTTTTGCTTTTGTGCGCCGCAGTACCGGTCTGCGGCGCATGGGCAATCTGACTCAGAGGCAGGCGCTGATGTCGCTCGTGGCGTCGGCACCCGCGCCTCCGCCGGAGCGGAAGCCCACCCAGGTCTTGGCATTGGCGTTCCAGGCCGGGCGAACTGTCGCGGCCGCGCCATTCGGCGGCTGCTGCCCCGGCACGTAGACATCCACAGCCTGGTTGTTCGCGAGCACGCTTTGCGAGACGACCTGCTGCTGTGACTTGTCGGCCCATTTCTGGGCGATGCACTGGGCAACGGCTGTCGGCGGTTGCTGGCTCGTGCCGACCGATTGGGTGCCGCTTGGCATCGGCTGATTGGCGCAGGCAGCGAGCGCTGCCGTGACGACAATAAGAGGTAAATATTTCACGTTTTATCCCTCCAGTCAGGGTCAATCTGAGATTGGACGAAAGCTGTTCGCATTCGTCCGGCGCAAAAATGTGACCTGATGCGCGACGCCCACCACACCGGCTGGAAGGCACGCCTGAGATCCGCAGGATACGCGGCGCCGCGTCGACGCGTCGGCCGCGTGTCCATTAGCGTTGCGTGCTGCCGCCAAGGAGCGGCTTGAGCGTCGGCCACACGTTGTCCAGCAGCAAAGGCTGTGCCTGCTGGGTGGGGTGCATCTGGTCGGACTGGAAGAGATCGGGCTTGTTCTCTAGCCCGGCGAGTAGAAACGGCACGAGCGGCACATGCAGTTCCTTCGAGAGCTGGCCGTAGAGGCCGTGGAATTTCTCGGTGTAATCGGGGCCGTAGTTGGGCGGCACGTACATGCCCACCAAAATGGGCTGCGCATTGCCCTTGCGGATCTGCGCGACGATGGCGCGCAGATTGCTCTCCGTAGTAGCGAGCGGCACGCCGCGCAGTGCGTCGTTGGCCCCAAGCTCGACGATCACGACCGAGGGCTTCATGCGCTGCATCACGAGCGGCAGGCGCGCGAGTCCGCCGCTCGTCGTGTCGCCGCTGATGCTCGCATTAGCGACGCTATAATCGATTCGCTGGTTTGCGAGTCGCTGACGCAGCAAGGCGACCCAGCCCGTATCGCGCGGCAGACCGTATTCGGCGGAAAGACTGTCGCCGAGCACCGTGATCACCGGCCTGGCGGCAACGTGCTGTGCGGCGGGCGGTGTGGCGGCAAGCGCAGCATTCGTCCCGACGACGGACAGAGCCAAACCTGCCGTCAATGCGGCCGAAAGCGTGGCCGATAGCGCAAGCGTCGCCACACGCGGCGCGAGGCGGGTAAGAGGGCGTTTCCTGACAGCTAATCCTGGCTTCATCATGTGCATGTGCGAATGAATAGCGATCCAGTCATCGAAGTGCGGGGTTTGAGCAAGCGCGTCACCGACGCGACCGGCGAACTGACGATCCTCGACGGCATCGACATGACCGTGCACGCGGGCAGCAGCGTGGCGATCGTCGGCGCTTCGGGTTCGGGCAAATCCACCTTGCTAGGTCTTCTGGCCGGATTGGACAGCGCCAGCGCCGGCTCGGTTCGTCTGCTCGGCCATGAACTCACCGGCATGGCCGAGGATCGTCGCGCCGCGTTGCGCAACGGCGCGGTCGGCTTCGTGTTCCAGTCGTTCCAGCTGATGCCGCATCTCACCGCACTGGAGAACGTCGCGCTACCGCTCGAATTGCAGGGCGGTCTGAGCACGCGCGAAGCCTTCGCGCGCGCCCGTGCGCTGCTGGAGCGTGTCGGCCTGGGGCAGCGTACCGGACACTATCCGAAGCTGCTGTCGGGCGGTGAACAGCAACGCGTGGCGCTCGCGCGCGCCTTCGTCACGCATCCGTCCATCCTGTTCGCCGACGAACCCACGGGCAGCCTCGACGCCGCCACGGGCCACGCTGTCATCGACCTGATGTTCGAACTCAACCGCGCGAACGGTGCGACGCTGGTGCTGGTTACGCACGACATCGATCTTGCGCGCCGTTGCGATACGGTGGTCACGATCGAAGCGGGGCACCGCGTGCCGAACGTGCTTCACGCCGATGGTCCCGAGGACGCGCGCGACCGGATCGAAGCGGGGCGCTAGCCGCATCGGCTAAAGCGTAGAAAAAACCAAGGCGTGCCCGGTTCGCACCGCGCACGCCTTTTTTACGTCAACGCCCGATCAACCCTTGAGCACAGCGCGCGCCCGTGCGATCAACGCGCTCGTGGAAGAATCGTGCGCCTTCACGTCGCCGCTCGCCGCGGTGAGGTCGGCTTCCACGACCTTGCCGAGGATCTTGCCCAGCTCTACGCCCCATTGGTCGAACGGGTTGATGTTCCACACCGAGGCCTGCACCAGCACCTTATGCTCGTAGAGCGCGATCAGCGCGCCAAGCGAGCGCGCCGTGAGCGCATCGACGAGCAGCGTCGTGGTCGGGCGATTGCCGGGGAACATGATGTGCGGCACGAGTTCGGGCTTGTCCGGACCGGCGATCTTCTTCGCTTCTTCCTCGGTGCGGCCGAGCATCATCGCTTCGCTCTGCGCGAAGCAGTTGGCGAGCAGTTTCGGGTGGTGATCGGCCAGCGGATGCTCGGGCGTGAGCACGGCGATGAAGTCGATCGGCACGATCGTCGTGCCCTGGTGCAGCATCTGGAAGAACGCGTGCTGGCCGTTCGTGCCGGGTTCGCCCCACGTGATCGCCGAAGTGGCGTAATCGACGAACTTGCCGTCCAGACGCGCCTGCTTGCCGTTGCTCTCCATCTCCAGCTGCTGCAGATACGACGGCAGGTAGTGCAATGCTTCGGAGTACGGCGCAACCAGATAGCTCTGCGAGCCGAAGAAGTTGCGATACCAGATGCCGATCATGCCGAGCAGCACCGGCAGGTTCTTCTCGAGCGGCGCGGTGCGGAAATGCTCGTCCATGTCGTGCGCGCCAGCGAGCAGTTCATCGAACTGCTGCGGCCCGATCGCGATCATGATCGACAGACCCACGGCCGACCACAGCGAATAACGGCCACCGACCCAGTCCCACATCTCGAACACGTTTTCTTCGGCGATGCCGAACTTGACGACCTCGGCGGGGTTCGCCGACACGCCCACGAAGTGCTTCGCGAGCGCGCTTTCGGGGCAGCCGTGCTTGACGAACCAGTCGCGCATCGAGCGCGCGTTCGTCATGGTTTCGAGCGTCGTGAAGGTCTTCGAGACGATGATCGCCAGCGTCTCTTCCGGATCGATGTTTTCGATCACACGCCAGAGATCGGCGCCATCGACGTTCGAGACGAAGTGCGAGTCGAGCTCGGGCGTTTCCAGATGCTGGAGCGCATGCACGACCATCTTCGGGCCGAGGTCCGAGCCGCCGATGCCGATATTGACCACATGGCGGATGCGCTTGCCGGTATAGCCGGTCCAGGCGCCGCTGCGCACGGCGTCGGCGAATTTCGCCATCTTCGCTTTCTCAGCGAGGATCTGGGCGTGGAACGGGGCGTTCGGCTCGGTCGCGCGCAGTGCGGTGTGCAGCGCGGCGCGGCCTTCGGTCGGGTTGACGATTTCGCCCGCGAACATTGCGTCGCGGCGCTGCTCGACGCCGGCTTCGCGCGCGAGCTGCGCGAGCAGCTTCAGCGTGGCGTCGTTGATGCGGTTCTTCGAGAAGTCGGCTGCAAGACCGCCGCCCGCGTACGTATAGCGTTCGGCGCGGGTCGGCGCGGGATCGTTGGCGGGTGCGAACCAGTCGCGCATCTTTTCGTCGCGGATCTGTTCGTAATGCGTCTGTAGCGCGGACCAGGCAGGGAGCGGATTCGTCATGTTCGTCTAGCGAGGGAAAACGAATGGAAGGCGGCGGACGGCGCCGGCCGGTCAGGCCGACGCGCGCGTCACGCGCTGCGGGGAAGCACGCCACCGGTGGGCGGCGCGCGAAGGATCAGTATAGCGGGGCCGGGCGATGCTGCGCACCCGGGCGGTGGTTGCTAACCGACGCACGGCATCGTTAGCAAACGGCATGCCGCGCTTTGCGTTGTGCATCATCACGCGCAGGCGGCCTTTTAATCTTTCGGAGCGTAAAAGAGCCGGTTCATGAGGCGTCGCACCATTGGAGCGAGTTCGCCCGCGGCAAGGCCGGCGGGACCGTCGCCCTGGGCGACGAGGGCATCGGCGGCGAGACCGTGCAGATAGACGCCCGCCAGCGCCGCCTCGAAGGACGGCAGTCGCTGCGCAAGCAGGGCGCCGATCAGGCCGCCGAGCACATCGCCCGTGCCGCCCGTGGCGAGCGCGGCGTTGCCGGTGGGGTTGATCGCGAGGCGCCCATCCGGCGAGGCGATCACCGTGCCACTGCCCTTGAGCACCACGACCGCTTGATAGCGCGCGGCGAGTGCGCGTGCCGACGCGAGCCGGTCACGCTGCACGGACGCCGTATCGACGCCAAGCAGGCGCGCCGCTTCGAGAGGATGCGGCGTCAGCACGCACGGTGCGCCGCGCGTGCGCGCATGTTCGCTTACGCCCGCGGCGAGGGCGTCGTCGCGGGCGATCAGATTCAGGGCGTCGGCATCGAGCAGCACAGCGGTGTCGAGTTGCAGGATGCGCTCGATCAACTGTCGCGCCGAGGCGCTGCCGCCCATGCCGCAGCCTGCCGCGATGGCGCTCATCGCGTCGAGTGCGAGCTTGCCCGCGTGATGCAGCATCAGTTCGGGATGCGGGGCGTCATAGGGTGGCGCATCGTTGCCGAGAAAGCCCACATGCACCTTGCCCGCGCCCGCGAGCAGCGCGGCGCGCGCGGCCAGGATCGGCGCACCGCACATGCCGGTGTCGCCGCCGATCACCGCCAGCGTGCCGAAGCTGCCTTTGTGGGTCGCGAAGTCGCGCGCAGGCATGACCGGCGCGAATAGCACGGGTGCGTTCAGCTGGGCGAGATCGGGGCTATCGATGGCGACGCGGATTTCGATGCCGATGGGTGCCACGCTCACCGCGCCCGCGTAATCGCGTCCCTCGCCCGTATAGAGCCCTGGCTTCGCGCCGATGAAGGTGACGGTGTGGCTCGCGCGCACGGCGGGCCCGCCGCCGACGACGTTGCCGGTGTCGCTGTCGAGGCCGCTCGGCACGTCGAGCGCAAGCACGCGGCCGTGGCTGCGTGCGCGCGCCGACATGCGCCCGGCCAGCGCGCCGAATACGCCATCGAGCGCGCGGGCGAGGCCGATGCCGAACAGGCCGTCCACGAGCCAGCCGTAGTCGTCGAACGATGAGGGTGGCGTCTGCGTAATCGCCACACCGGCTGCGCGCGCTTCGGCGAGCGCCCAGCGGGCGTCGTCGGGCTTCACTTCGACGGGCATGCAGACTTCGCAGGCAACGCCCGCGCGGGTGAGCGCCGCGGCGGCGATCAGCGCGTCGCCGCCATTGTTGCCGGGGCCGGCGGCGAACCAGACGGGCTTCGCGCTTGCTGCCGAAGGCGCATGAAGGATTTGTTCACGCAGGAAGTGCGCGGCGGCGGCGCCGGCGCGCGCCATCAGCGTATGGGCGGGCAGCACGGCCTGCGCGCTGGTCTCGCGCTCGCGCAACTGCGCGACGGTGAGCAGCGGCACGGCGCGGTCGTGCGGATTAAGGAGCGTGGGATGGTTGGGCGTGGAGTCTGTCATGGTGGCGAGTGCCGCCGCGAGGGGCGGCGGCGCGTGCGTAAATTCGACAGTGCAACGATACCCGAGCGAGGCCGTGCTGGCTTCGCGCAAGAGAACGCCTAGCTGCGTCCCGGCGAAAGCGCTTCGACGGTTTCCGCGGGCAGTTCCGGCGTCGTACCGGAAACCTGGGCGGCAATCAGGCGCGCGGAGCCCAGCGAGAGCGCCCAGCCCGCCGGCCCGTGGCCCGCGTTGACGAACAGGCGCGGATGCCCGACGTTCCCGACGGCAGGTAAGCCGTCGGCGGAAAGCAGCTTCATGCCTTCCCACGCGAGCGCCGCCGAAATGCGCGCGGCGCCCGGCGCCCAGTCGCGCGAAGCTTCGCCGAGCAAGGCGAGCGCTTCTTCGGTCAAGGCCTCGGGCATGGCTTCGTCGAGCTGTTTCGCGCGTTGCAGCACGGCGCCGCCTGCAATGCGCAGGCGATGGTTCGTGCGCGTGACGACGATGCGCCGCGCCGCGTCGATCAGCGTCGAGCCCGGCACGCATTCTTCGTGGGCGACTGGCGCGTTGAGCGTGTGCATCCGCACCGGATAGAAGGGCAGCTTGATGCCGAGCGGCGCGAGCAGTTTCGGCGTTTGCGCTCCCGCCGCGACCACCACGGCATCGGCCGACATGACCTCGACGTCGCGATGCTTGCCGGTTTCGTCGGGGCGCGGCACGAGTTCGACGGCGGCGCGCTGGCTCTCGACGCGAATCGCACTCACCGTGCGCCCGGTCTCGAACTGCACGCCGCCGAGCGTATCGAGCACTTGCTTAAGCTGCTTGACGAAGAGCGGGCAGTTGGCGACGCGCGCGTGGTCGAAACGCACCGCGCCGGCGAAGGGCGGTTCGGCGGGAATCGTGTGCTCGGCGGCCACGCATTCGTGCGGCGTGAGCACATGGTGCGGCGTTTCGAAACGTCGCAGCAGTTCGAGCGCGGCCTGGTTGAGCGACCATTCGTCGTTGCCGCGCACGAGATAGAGCAGACCTTCGCGCTGCTCGTATTCGAGCTGGAAGCGGCCTTCGGCGTCGTCGAGCACGGCTTGCGCGGATTCGATCAGCGGGCGCAGCAGCGCATAGCGCGCCGCGAAGGCTTCCGAACCGTGCAGCGTGGCGAGTCGCTTGACGAACGCACGCGCCTGGCCCGTGAAACCGGTCTTGCAGATCACCCCGCCCGACGAATGCCGGCCGTTGCGCAGGAAGGTGGGGCCGAACCAGACGTCGAGCGGCGTGGGCAGCACGACGCCGCTATGGCCGTAGGTCGCGCCTTGCGCGACGGTGGCGTGGCGCTCGACCACGCAGACGCGATGGCCTGCCGCGCGCAACTGGTAGGCGGTGGCGACGCCGGCAATTCCGCCGCCAATGACGATGACATCCATGATGATTCGATCTGCTGGCAAGCGGTGCGCCGACGGCGCAGTTTGGCGCAGTGGGGTCGGGGCACCCTGCCGAAGAGAGTAAGACGTGCGGCGCGCAAACGAAGCGCCGATCGGGTGAAACGCGCAATCATAGCAGCCAATCGGGGCTCGCCGCCACGCGGGTGCCACCGCTCGCGCAAGGCCAGAGCGGCCTGAGCGCCATCCACGCCTCGCGAAAAATCACGAAAACAGCCGTGAGGGAACGCGGTTGAGCGCCACGCGATTTTCTCGTATCCCGAAAATGAGCACGGACGTGCGTGGCACGGCGCCAGCAAAGCGCCGCCAGGGCGGTCGGAGGGGGGCTTCCGGGTTATAATCGCGGTCTCCCTTCGCCTGACCGTCGCCACAGCCCCGCGCGACGCATCGCCACCTTGCGACGCTACCGCGCGAGGCGAAGCCGCGATGTAACTTCGACGCAACGCCCCAGTCCATGGCCCACTTCTCGTGTTTCCCCGGTGCTTCGGCCCTTTCCGACTTCCGTCAGACCCGCCTGCTCGAGACGCTCCAGCGTATCGACGCCAATATCGTCGGCGTGCATGGCCAGTATCTGCACTTCGTCAACTCGGCCACGCCGCTCTCCGCTGACGACAGCGCGAAGATCGAGGCGCTGATGCACTACGGCGCGCCGTTCGCGGCCCCGCAGGAGCGTGGCAGCGCGGTGAGCTTCCTCGTCGTGCCGCGTTTTGGCACGGTGTCGCCGTGGGCCTCGAAGGCCACCGACATCGCGCTTCACTGCGGCCTCGATCAGGTGCGCCGCATCGAGCGTGGCGTCGAATACACGGTGATCCTCAAGAGCGGCCTGCTGGGCGGCAAGAAGACGCTGTCGGACGACGCGCACGCGCAGGTTGCCGCCGCGCTGCACGACCGCATGACGGAAAGCGTGGCGCCTTCGCGCGACGCGGCGCTGCATCTGTTCGACGAACTGCCGGCGCGCCCGATGCAGACGGTGGACGTGCTCGGTCACGGTCGCCAGGCGCTGGAAACGGCCAACGGCGAACTGGGCCTCGCGCTCGCCGACGACGAAATCGATTACCTCGTCGACAACTTCACGAAGCTCGGCCGCAACCCGACCGACGTCGAACTGATGATGTTCGCGCAGGCCAACAGCGAACACTGCCGCCACAAGATCTTCAACGCGAGCTGGACGATCGACGGTCAGGACCAGGACCTGTCGTTGTTCGCGATGATCCGCAATACGGAAAAGATGAGCCCGCAGGGCACCATCGTCGCGTATTCGGACAACTCGTCGATCATGGAAGGCGCGGTCGCCGAGCGCTGGTTCCCACGCAAGACCGGCGCCGATGGCAAGCCGGGCGAGCAATACGGTCGCCACACCGAACTCACGCACACGCTGATGAAGGTGGAGACGCACAACCACCCGACGGCGATCTCGCCGTTCGCAGGCGCGGCCACGGGTGCAGGCGGCGAAATCCGCGACGAAGGCGCGACGGGCCGCGGCGCGCGTCCGAAGGCCGGCCTCACGGGCTTCACGGTCTCGAACCTCGAACTGCCCGACGCGCGCGAAACGTGGGAAAACGCCCGCGACGCTGCAGTGCCGCTCGCGCACCGCAATCCCGCCGACGCGCACGGCGCGTACGGCCGCCCGGATCGCATCGCCTCGCCGCTGCAAATCATGATCGACGGCCCGCTCGGCGGCGCCGCGTTCAACAACGAATTCGGCCGCTCGAACCTGGGCGGCTACTTCCGCGTCTACGAGCAGAACGTTGCGGGCACCGTGCGCGGCTACCACAAGCCGATCATGATCGCGGGCGGTCTCGGCAACATCAGCGCCCAGCACACGCATAAGCACGACCTGCCCGCAGGCACGCTGCTGATCCAGATCGGCGGCCCCGGCATGCGTATCGGCATGGGCGGCGGCGCGGCCAGTTCGATGGCGACCGGCACCAACACCGCCGAACTCGACTTCGACTCGGTCCAGCGCGGCAACCCGGAAATCGAGCGTCGCGCGCAGGAAGTCATTAACGGCTGCTGGCAACTGGGTGAAAACAATCCGATCCTGAGCATTCACGACGTGGGTGCGGGCGGTCTGTCCAACGCTTTCCCGGAACTCGTCGACGGCGCCGACAAGGGCGCGCGTTTCGAACTGCGCAAGGTTCAGCTCGAAGAGTCGGGCCTGTCGCCGCGCGAAATCTGGTCGAACGAATCGCAGGAGCGTTACGTCCTGGCGATCGCACCGGCCGACCTGCCGAACTTCGAAGCGATCTGCACGCGCGAGCGCTGCCCGTTCGCCGTCGTGGGCGTCGCCACCGACGAGCGCGAACTGAAGCTGATCGACACCGACGAAAAGGCGCTCGCCGCCAATGGCGGCCACCAGCCCGTCGACATGCCGATGGACATCCTGCTCGGCAAGCCGCCGCGCATGCACCGTAACGTCGAGCACGCGAGCACGCCGCTCGTGCCGGTCGACGTCACGGGCATCGCGCTCGACGAAGTCGCGAAGAGCGTGCTGCGTCATCCGACGGTCGGCAGCAAGTCCTTCCTCATCACCATCGGCGACCGCTCGGTGGGCGGCATGAACGTGCGCGACCAGATGGTCGGCCCGTGGCAGGTGCCGGTCGCCGACTGCGCGATCACCGCACTCGACTACGCCGGCTTCAAGGGCGAAGCGATGACGATGGCCGAGCGCACGCCGCTCGCCGTGATCAACGCACCCGCATCGGGTCGCATGGCCGTGGGCGAGGCGATCACCAATATCGCGTCGGCGCCTATCGCCTCGCTCGACAAGCTCAAGCTGTCGGCGAACTGGATGGCCGCATGCGGCGCACCGGGCGAAGACGCCGCGCTCTACGACACCGTCAAGGCGATCGGCATGGAACTGTGCCCGGCGCTGGGCATCGGCATTCCGGTGGGCAAGGATTCGCTCTCGATGCGCACGAAGTGGAACGAAGAAGGCGTCGCGAAGGAAGTGGTCGCGCCGGTTTCGCTGATCATTTCCGCGTTCGCACCGGTCGAAGATGTGCGTCGTCACCTCACGCCGCAATTGCGCCGTATCGACGAAGTCGGCGAATCGGTGCTGATCTCGATCGACCTGGGCCGTGGCAAGAACCGCATGGGCGGCTCGATCTTCGCGCAGGTGACGCAGCAGGTCGGCGACGACGCGCCTGATGTCGATAGCGCCGAAGACCTCAAGCAGTTCTTCAACGCAATCCAGAAGCTCAACGCCAACGAGCAGGTGCTGGCGTACCACGACCGCTCGGACGGCGGCCTGTGGGCGACGGTTTGCGAAATGGCCTTCGCGGGCCACACCGGCGTGTCGCTGAACGTCGACATGCTCACGCTCGACGGCGAGCACGGCACGGACTTCGGCGACGCCAAGGACTGGGCGAAGCAGACCAGCGGCCGCCGCGACGACCGCACGCTGCGCGCGCTGTTCTCGGAAGAACTGGGCGCTGTGATCCAGGTGCCGGCAACGCAACGCGACGCCGTGATGGCCGTGCTGCGCGAGCACAACCTGTCGGTCTGCTCGAACGTGATTGGTACGCTCAACAACCGCGACTCGATCGAAATCTACCGCGACGCCAAGCGCATTTACGGCGCGCCGCGCGCTGAACTGCACCGCGTGTGGAGCGAAGTGAGCTGGCGCATTGCGCGTCTGCGCGACAACCCCGCCTGCGCCGACGCCGAATACGACGCGCTGCTCGACGCCGCCGATCCGGGCATGCAGCCGACGCTCACGTTCGACGCGGCCGAGGACATCGCCGCGCCGTTCGTCAGCACGGGCGCGCGTCCGCGTGTGGCGATCCTGCGCGAGCAGGGCGTGAACTCGCACCTCGAAACCGCTTACGCGTTCGACCGTGCGGGCTTCGACGCGCACGACGTGCATATGAGCGACCTGCTGGAAGGCCGCGCCACGCTCGCCGATTTCGCGGGTGCAGTGGCCTGCGGCGGCTTCTCGTACGGCGACGTGCTGGGTGCGGGCGAAGGCTGGGCCAAGACGATCCGCTTCAACGCGCAACTCGCGGACATGTTCGCGGCGTTCTTCGCACGCCAGGACACCTTCGCGCTGGGTATCTGCAACGGCTGCCAGATGCTGTCGAGCCTGGCGTCCATGATCCCGGGCGCCGAAGCCTGGCCGAAGTTCACACGCAACAAGTCGGAGCAGTTCGAAGCGCGCTTCTCGCTTGTCGAAGTGCAAAGCTCGCCGTCGATCTTCTTCAGCGGCATGGAAGGCTCGCGCATTCCGGTTGCGGTCGCGCACGGCGAAGGCTTCGCGGACTTCTCGCAGCAGGGCGACATCACGAAGGCGGCAGTGGCGATGCGCTACGTCGATCACCGTGGTCAGGCGACCGAAGGCTATCCGTTCAACCCGAACGGCTCGCCGCAAGGCATTACGTCGGTCACGACCGCCGACGGCCGCTTTAGCGTGCTGATGCCGCACATGGAGCGCGTGCACCGCACCGCGACGATGAGCTGGCACCCGGAAGGCTGGGGCGAGGCAAGCCCGTGGCTGCGCGTATTTCAGAACGCGCGCAAGTGGGTGGGTTAAGCGTAGTTTGATGCCGCCGGCCGCCTGAAAGGCGGCAAGGTCTTGCATACCGGAAGCCCCGGTCATGCCCGCCAAGGCGGGGGTGACCGGGGCTTTTGCTTGACGTGCGGCGAATGGCCAGGCTATTCACCGCATTTTTTGCAGCGAATAATTTGTGCGCGCGGTGAATGCGCGTCATAATCACCGCATGAATAGCGGCGAATACACTTATATCTGGGAAGCCGGCGATTGGCCGGCGTGGCGCTTCGACATGGCGGCGCTCGCCGAACCTATGGCGCAAGCCAGCCACGCCCAGGGTTTGCTGATGGGGCGTCTGGCGGATGTCGGCATGCGCCTGCGCGATCAGGCGAGTCTGGCGGCCCTGACCGAGGACGTGCTCAAGACGAGCGAAATCGAGGGCGAGCGGCTTAGTGTGGCTTCGGTGCGCTCGTCCATCGCGCGTCGTCTGGGCGTGGATATTGGCGCGCTCGCGCCGGTGGATCGGCACGTGGATGGCGTGGTGGAGATGGTGCTCGACGCGACGGCCAACAGCCGCTTTCCGCTCACGCGGGAGCGCTTGTTCGGCTGGCACGCCGCGCTATTTCCAACTGGCTACGCGGGCCTCTCGCGGATCACCGTGGGCGCGTGGCGTGATGACGCGACGGGGCCGATGCAGGTGGTATCCGGTGCGATCGGGCGGCAGCGGGTGCATTTCGAAGCACCGCCAGCACAGCGCCTTGAAGCGGAGATGGCGCGTTTTCTCGACTGGGTCAACGCGCCCGCGCAAATGCCGCCGCTGATCAAGGCGGGCCTTGGCCATCTATGGTTTGTGACCTTGCATCCGTTCGATGACGGTAACGGCCGTGTCGCACGCGCGATCGGCGATCTGCTGCTGGCGCGTGCAGATGGCAGCCCGCAACGCTTCTACAGTCTGTCCGCGCAGATCCAGCGCGAGCGCCGCGCGTACTACGAGATCCTCGAACAAACGCAAAAGCGTTCGATGGACGTGACACCGTGGTTGCGCTGGTTTCTCGACACCCTTCATCGGGCCGTCGATCACGCGCAGATCACGCTGAACTCGGTGCTCGTGAAGGCGCGTTACTGGCATCACTGGGCCGACGCGCCGTTCAACGAGCGGCAGGCGAAACTGCTCAACAAACTGCTCGATGGTTTCGACGGCAAGCTCACGAGCGGCAAATGGGCGGCCATCGCCAAGTGTTCGTCCGATACCGCCTTGCGCGATCTCAACGATCTCGTCGCACGGGGCGTATTGCGCAAGGCCGAAGGCGGCGGGCGCAGCACGAGCTACGAGCTGAATCCCTTGCCATGAAAAAACCCCGCGCCTCTACGGGGTAGAGGTCGCGGGGTTTTTGTCGCAGCGGTCAGGCCGCCGCGCGGTCTTACTGAACCTTCGCTTGCGCGCGCAGTTGCTTTTCGAACGCGAGCAGCTTTTCCTGCTGGAGCTGCTGGACGATCTGCGGGCGTACCTGCTCGAGCGGCGGCGGGGCGATTGCGCGGATGTCGTCGACGCGGATGATGTGCCAGCCGAACTGCGTGTGGACCGGCGTATCGGTGATCTGGCCTTTCTGGAGCGAGGTCGCGGCAGCCGCGAACTCAGGCACGTAAGCCTTCGGGTCCGACCAGTCGAGGTCGCCGCCGTTCTTCGCCGAACCCGGATCCTTCGAGTACTGCTTCGCGAGGTCTTCGAAGTTTGCGCCGCCCTTGATCTTCGCGATCAGGTCCTTGGCCTGCTGCTCGTCGGCGACGAGGATGTGGTGCAGGTGATATTCCTTGCCGCCACCCGCGCCTTGCGTGACCTTGTCGTACATCGCCTTGACTTCGGCGTCGCTCGGCTGGTTGTTCTTGAGGAAGTCCTCGATCCACGCATGCAGGATGACCTGCTGTTGCGCCATCGCCAGTTGCGCCTTCACGTCCGGACGATTCGGAATACCGAGGCGAGCCGCTTCCTGCATGAGCACTTCGCGGTTGATCAGTTCCTCACGCACGGCCTTTTGCAGGT
The DNA here is from genome assembly GCF_905220265.1 of Paraburkholderia sp. J67. Lineage (NCBI taxonomy): Bacteria > Pseudomonadati > Pseudomonadota > Betaproteobacteria > Burkholderiales > Burkholderiaceae > Paraburkholderia > Paraburkholderia sp. J67. Next base: position 526,038 of record NZ_CAJMZK010000003.1, on the reverse strand, counting down.
CCGGCGTGTCTTGCTGGCCTTGGGCCACGACCTGGGCGACGAGCGCGTTGGCGCGCGACGTCGGAATCGGCGTGCCGTTCACGACGGCGACATTCTGTGCAAAGGCGGGAGCCGCCGCGCACGCAGCCAGCAACACCCAGAGACGGGTTTTCTTCAAGGTCATCGAAAAGTCCTAACAGGGCGAACCCAAAGGGCAAAAGAGGGCAAATAAGGGCGAAGCAAAAACGTGGGGGTTAGCGGGGCAGCGCCGCGGCTTCTTCCGGCGTGAGGGCCGTGATCGCGAGAGCGTGAATGCCGCGCTGCATGGCCTCGGCCAGCGCATCATACACCATGCGATGCCTTGCCACGCGGGCTTTCCCCATGAATGCGGCCGCAACGATCGTGACATGAAAATGACCGCCGGCAGCCGCTCCTGCGTGGCCCGCGTGCAGCGCGCTGTCGTCGCGCACGACGATCGAATCGACCGGCGCGAGCGCTTCGGTCAGATGCTTTTCGATCAGCGCGAGGCGCTCGGCCGGGCTGGCGTTGAGGAACACGTCGCTCATTCTTCTTCCTTCATGTGACGCGACAGCCAAAGGCTCTGGCCGACGATGAACACGACCAGGATGCCGGTCGCGCCAAAGAGCTTGAAGTCCACCCACGCATCCGTGGAGAAGTGGAAGGCGACGAACAGGTTGAGCATGCCGAGCAGCGCGAAGAAAATCGCCCACACGAAGTTCAGCTGCGTCCAGACGCGGTGCGGCAGGGTGATCTGCTTGCCCATCATCGCTTCGATGAGGTTCTTGCCGAACGCCACCTGCGAGACCAGCAGCACGACCGAGAACGCCCAGTAAAGGACGGTCGGCTTCCACTTGATGAAGGTTTCGTCGTGCAGGATCAGCGTGGCGCCGCCGAATACGACGACGATGCCGAGCGACAGCCACAGCATCGGATCGACCTTGCGGTGCCGGAACGCCACCCAGGCGATCTGCACGAGCGTTGCGACGATGGCCACGGTCGTGGCCGTGTAGATGCCCCAAAGCTTGAAGGCAACGAAGAACAGGATGATCGGGAACAGATCAAACAGAAATTTCATTATCGGCCTGGAGTCCGCAAAAAGAGCCGCAAAAAGGGACGCGACGCTTCAGGAAGGCACGCGCCCCGCATCGGGGTGCGTGCCTGCCCGCGTCACTTGGGCTCGAATTGTAGCGCAGCCGAATTGATGCAATACCGAAGGCCCGTCGGGGCCGGACCGTCTTCGAACACATGGCCCAGGTGCGCGCCGCAGTTCTTGCAGCGCACTTCGATGCGCAGCATGCCGTGCGTGCGATCCGTGCGCTCCTCGATCACCTCGCCGTCGATCGGGCGGAAATAGCTCGGCCAGCCGCAGCCGGCGTCGAATTTCGTGTCCGATTCGAACAGCGGCGTGCCGCAGCACACACAGTCGTAGATGCCGCGTTCGGTGTGATCCCAGTACTTGCCGGTGAAGGCGCGCTCGGTGGCTGCGTGGCGCGTGACCTGGTACTGCATCGGATCGAGCTTCTCGCGCCATTCGGCGTCGCTCTTGTGGCCGGGGTAGGCGTCGGAGTTATGGTCGTCCTGGCTCATATCGGGGTTCCTCTGGATGGGAGACTGCGTAGATGGGGCCGCGCTCAAAAAGCACAATCACGACGAGCAACTGACTTCGAGCGAGCTGGCCCACGAGGGCGGCAACGCCGCATAGCTCGCATTTTCGGGCTGCTCGTCGAACGGGCGCTGGAGCACTTGCGCCAGGCGCTCGACTTCGCTGAAGTCCTTCTGCGCCGCGCGCTCGATCGCCGTCTGGGCGAGGTGGTTGCGCAGCACGAACTTCGGATTCACGCGGTTCATGGCGGCGGCGCGCGTGGCGTCGTCGCGCGTTTCCTGACCGAGGCGCGCGCGATAGTCGGCGGCCCAGGCATCGAACGCGGGACGGTCGAGGAACAGGTCGCGCACCGTGGTGTCGCCCTGTGCATCGAGCTTCGACACGCGTGCGAGGTTGCGGAACGTCAGCGTGAAGTCGGCGCGGTTGGCGTTCATGATTTCGAACAGGCGGTTGGCGAGCTGGTCATCGCCGTCTTGCGCGTGTTCGAGGCCCAGCTTCGCACGCATGCGCGCTTCGAGCGCGGGCGCGAAATGGCCCTTGAAGCGTTCGAGCACGCCTTGCGCATCGGCCACGCAGCGCTCGCCGCGCGCCTTGTCGTCGGCGATCTCGTACTGCGCGCCGAACAGGGGCAGCAGCGCTTGCGCGAGGCAGAACAGGTTCCAGTAGCCGATCTGCGGCTGCATGCGGTACGCGTAACGGCCCTGCGAATCCGAATGATTGCAGATATGGTTCGCGTCGAAGCCGTCGATGAAGCCGAACGGGCCGTAGTCGATCGTGAGGCCGAGGATCGACATGTTGTCGGTGTTCATCACGCCGTGGCAGAAGCCCACGGCCTGCCAGTCGACCATCAGCGCCGCCGTGGTGCGCACCGCCTGGTCGAGCAGCGCGAGATACGGATCGTCGGCTTCGCGCAGTTGCGGGTAGAAGCGGTCGATCACGTGATCGGCCAGCGCGCGCAGCGCCTCGACGTTGTCCTGCGAATAGAAGTGCTCGAAGTGGCCAAAGCGCACGAAACTTGGCGACACGCGCGCGACGACTGCCGCCGTTTCCAGCTCCTCGCGCCGCACCGCCTGATCGGAGCCCGTCACGGCGAGTGCGCGCGTGGTCGGAATGCCGAGGTGATGCATCGCTTCGGAGCAGAGATACTCGCGGATCGACGAACGCAGCACCGCGCGGCCGTCGCCCATGCGCGAATAGGGCGTGCGCCCCGCGCCCTTGAGCTGGACTTCATGGCGCTGGCCGGCGTGCTCGACCTCGCCGAGCATCAGCGCGCGGCCGTCGCCGAGCTGACCGGCCCACACGCCGAACTGATGCCCGGAATACACCGTCGCGTACGACATCGCCGAGGGCGAGCGCTCACGCGTGAAGTTGCCGCTGAAAAATGCGGCGAACGCGGGATCGTTCACGGCGGTGGCGTCGAGTCCGAGCAGTGCGGCGGTCTGCGGCGAGTAGCCGACCACGTAAGGCGCGGGCAGCGGCGCGCCGGGCAGCCGTGTGTAAAAGGTCGCGCCGAGCGCCGCGAAGTTATCGTCGCGTGGCGTCGTGAGCGCGCGTTCGAAGTCGGCGAGCGGGCCGCTGGCCGGCATCTGCGGGGCGGTCGCGCCGCCTTGGGAATCGCTGGGAGAGGAATTCGGGCCTGGTGAAAACGACATGTTGAGCGCCTGTTGAATAGCCGATATTGTAAGTCCGCGCCCGCTGGCGTGCAGGACACCGGCTCGCAGCGAGTCGTACAAGTATTACAGCCCAGGATGAGAGCCTGGGCCACGCGCCGCACCTCAACACGACCGATTCAAACATGAGAGTCGAGGAGACCGCCGACCATGACCGCGACGACCGCGCCGTTGCTGGGCCAGATGATGGATGTGCCGCTTCTCGTGTCGTCGCTGATCGCGCATGCGGCGCGCCATCACGGTAACGCCCAGATCGTCTCACGGCGCATCGAAGGCGACCTGCATCGTTACACCTATCGTGAATGCGAAGCGCGCTCGAAGCAGCTCGCGCAGGCGCTGATCGCACTGGGCGTGGAGCCGGGCGAGCGCGTCGGCACGCTGGCCTGGAACGGCTACCGCCACATGGAAGCGTATTTCGGCGTGACGGGTTTTGGTGCCGTGTGTCACACGATCAATCCGCGCCTCTTTCCCGAACAGATCGCCTGGATCGTCAATCACGCCGAGGACCGTTACGTCCTCTTCGATACGACGTTCGCCGCGCTGGTCGATGTGCTCGCCCCGCAATGCCCGCAGGTGCGCGGCTGGATCGCGCTGTGCGACGAAGCGCACCGGCCCGCCATGCGCACGCCGGTGCTCTGCTACGAAACGCTGCTCGCGGCGCAGGACGGCCAGTACGAATGGCCGCTGCTCGACGAGCGCAGCGCCTCGAACCTCTGCTACACCTCAGGCACGACCGGCAATCCGAAGGGCGCGCTCTACACGCATCGCTCGTCGGTGCTGCATGCGTATGCCGCCTCGCTACCCGATTCGATCGGCCTGTCCGCGCGCGACGCGTTGCTGCCCGTCGTGCCGATGTTCCATGTGAACGCCTGGGGCATTCCGCACGCGGCGCCGCTCAACGGCACCAAGCTCGTGCTGCCCGGCAAGGATCTCGACGGCAAGTCGCTCTACGAGTTGATGGAAAGCGAAGGTGTGACCTGTTCGGCCGGCGTGCCGACCGTCTGGCTCGGCCTGCTCAATTACATGCGCGAGGCGGGCGTGAAGTTCTCGACGCTCAATCGCACCGTGATTGGCGGTTCGGCGTGCCCGCCCGCGATGCTGCGTACCTATGAGGACGATTACGGCGTGCAGGTGATCCACGCGTGGGGCATGACGGAAATGTCGCCGCTCGGCACGCTCGCGAAGCTCAACTGGGAGCAGGCGCAGCGCCCGCTCGCAGCGCAGCGCGCGCTGCTCGAAAAACAGGGCCGTGTGATCTTCGGCGTGGACATGAAGATCGTCGGCGACGATGGGCGCGAACTGCCGTGGGACGGCGTGGCGTTCGGCGATCTGCATGTGCGTGGGCCGTGGGTCATCGACCGGTATTTCCGTCAGGAAGCGGGCACGCCGCTCGTCGACGGCTGGTTCCCCACCGGCGACGTCGCCACCATCGACCCGGATGGCTTCCTGCATATCACCGATCGCAGCAAGGACGTGATCAAGTCGGGCGGCGAGTGGATCAGCTCGATCGAACTCGAAAACATCGCTGTTGCGCATCCCGCTGTCGCCGAGGCGGCCTGCATCGCCTGCGCGCATCCGCGCTGGACCGAGCGGCCGTTGATCGTCGCGGTGAAAAAGCCCGGCGCGGAGGTGACACGTGAAGCGCTGCTGGCCTTCTTCGACGGCAAAGTCGTGAAGTGGTGGCTGCCCGACGACGTGGTGTTCGTCGACGAACTGCCGCATACGGCCACCGGCAAGCTGCAAAAGCTCAAGCTGCGCGAGCAGTTCCGCAGCCACGTGTTGCCGAGTGCGCTTGCCGCGAGCGAACAATGCCCGCTGGAGCCGCTGGATGGGGACGCGAACGCCGGCAAGGGCGCAGGCGGCGCGGACCCGGTCCGATCGGCGGCCTTGCGCGACTGAATAGAGCGCCTCCCGGGAGGCGCAAACTTTTCTCCGGCGCGGCCTTCGGGCTGCGTTTTTTTTGCCCTTTTTTCGGGATCGGTATAAACCCCGACGCCTCATCGACCGAAAAAAATGGAACGAGCGTACTTTTTTCGGTATTCTGCCTGCTGACCGGGAATGTCGGACAATGAAGCCGGCGACGCACAACGCGGCCCGCAAGCATGGAGGCAGGCAAATGGTAGTGGACAACGCGGCAGTGAATTACACGACTCGCGACGGCGTCGCCGTCATCACGCTCAACAATCCGCCCGTCAATGGCCTCGGGCTGTCGACCCGCACCGGCATCGTCGAAGGCCTCGCGCGCGCCAACAGCGATGCGGCTGTGACGGCCATCGTCATCACGGGCGCCGGCAAGGCCTTCTCGGGCGGCGCGGACATCACCGAATTCAACACGCCCCGCGCGACCCAGGAGCCCACGCTCCACACCGTCATCAAGGAAGTCGAGAAGAGCGCCAAGCCAGTCGTGGCCGCGATCCACAGCGTCGCGATGGGCGGCGGTCTGGAACTGGCGCTCGGCGCGCATTACCGCGTCGCCGCGCCGGGCGCGCAGATCGCGCTGCCCGAAGTCAAGCTCGGCATCCTGCCGGGCGCGGGCGGCACGCAACGCCTGCCGCGCGCGATCGGTCTCGAACCCGCGCTCAACATGATCGTCAGTGGCGCGCCGGTGCTCTCGGAGAAGCTCGCGAAGTCCGGCTTGTTCGACGCCATGATCGAAGGCGATCTGCTCACCGAGGCTGTCGCGTTCGCCCGCAAGGCCGCCGACAAGCAAGGCCCGCATCCGCTCGTGCGCAACCGCAAGATCGAGCATCCGAACGCTGAAGGCTTCCTGCAGTTCTCGCGCAACACCGTGGGCGCGATGTCGAAGAACTACCCGGCGCCGGTGAAGTGCGTCGATGCGATCGCCGCAGGCGTGAAGCAGGGCTTCGACAAGGGTCTCGCCTATGAGCGCGAGTGCTTCATCGAACTCGTGCAAACGCCGGAGTCCCACGCGCTGCGCCACGCCTTCTTCGGCGAGCGCGCCGCGAGCAAGATTCCCGATGTGCCGTCCTCCACGCCGCTGCGCGATATCCAGAAGATCGCGGTGATCGGCGCGGGCACGATGGGCGGCGGCATCACGATGAACTTCCTGAACGCGGGCCTGCCGGTCACGCTGCTCGAAACGAAGCAGGAAGCACTCGATCGCGGTCTCGCGACGATCCGCAAGAACTACGAAGCGCAGGTCAAGAAGGGCAAGCTCACGCAGGAGAAGCTCGAAGCGCGCATGGCGCTGATCAGCCCGACGCTTTCCTACGACGACCTCAAGCAAGCCGATCTCATCATCGAAGCGGTGTTCGAAGAACTCGGCGTGAAGGAGCAGGTGTTCAAGCGTCTCGACGAAGTCGCGAAACAAGGCGCGATTCTCGCCTCGAACACGTCGACGCTCGACGTCGACAAGATTGCAGCCTTCACGAAGCGTCCGCAGGATGTGGTCGGCCTGCACTTCTTCAGCCCGGCCAACGTCATGAAGCTGCTCGAAGTCGTGCGCGGCAAGGACACGGCCAAGGACGTGCTGGCCACGGTCATGCAGGTTGCGAAGAAGATCCGCAAGACGGCAGTGGTGTCGGGCGTGTGCGACGGTTTCATCGGCAACCGCATGGTCGAGCAGTACGTGCGCCAGGGCCTCTACATGCTCGAAGAAGGCGCGCTGCCCGCGCAGGTCGATCGTGCCGCCGAGAAGTTCGGCTTCGCGATGGGTCCGTTCCGCATGGGCGACCTCGCCGGCAACGACATCGGCTGGGCGATCCGCAAGCGTCGCTATCAGGAAAAGCCGGAAATCAAGTATTCGAAGATCGCCGACCGCCTCTGCGAACTGGGCCGCTTTGGCCAGAAGACCGGTGCGGGCTGGTACGACTACAAGGCCGGCGAGCGCAACGCGCTGCCCTCGAAGCTCGTCGACGACATGATCGTCGCGTACTCGAAGGAAGCCGGCGTCGAGCGCCGCAAGATCAGCGATGAGGAAATCGTCGAGCGTCTCGTGTTCGCACTCGTCAACGAAGGCGCGAAGATTCTCGAAGAAGGCATCGCCTCGAAGGCGTCGGACATCGACATGGTCTACCTGACGGGCTACGGCTTCCCGCTGTGGCGCGGCGGCCCGATGCTCTACGCGGATACCGTCGGTTTGTACAACGTGGCGCGCGCGATCCGCCGCTACGCCGCACAGCCCAACGGCGACGCGTGGGAAATCGCCGCGTCGCTGGCCGGGAAAGCTGAAAACGGCGGCACGTTCAACTGAGTCGACTGAGTCAATACCGGACGGACATCATGAGAAGTGCAGACGACGTGCTCCTGTTGATCGACCTGCAATACGACTTCATGCCGGGCGGGGCCCTCGCGGTCGCGCAGGGCGATGAAGTCGTGCCGGTCGCCAACCGGCTCGCGCAGGACTTCCGGCAGGTGGTGCTCACGCAGGACTGGCACCCGGCGGAGCACGTCTCGTTTGCGGCTAATCACGCAGGGCGTAAGCCTTTCGAGACGATCGCGCTGCCGTATGGCGAGCAGGTGCTGTGGCCCACTCACTGCATGCAGGGCACGCAGGGCGCGCAACTGCATCGCGATCTCGACGTGCCGCAGGCGCGCGCGCTGATCCGCAAGGGCCATCACGCCCAGGTCGACAGCTACTCCGCGTTTCTCGAAGCCGACCGCACGACGCCTACGGGCCTCGCGGGTTATCTGCGCGAGATCGGTGCGAAGCGCGTCTACTGCTGCGGGCTCGCGACCGACTATTGCGTTGCGTGGTCCGCGCTCGATGCGCGCGCCGCCGGGTTCGAGACCGTGTTGATCGAAGACGCCTCGCGCGCCATCGACCTGAACGGTTCGCTCGCCGCCGCGTGGGAGCAGTTGCTGGCCGCGGGCGTGAAGCGCGCGCAGTCGGCCGACGTGCTCGCGGGCCGCGTCTGATTCCCTCCTGATGTCCCGGATACGCCTACATTCGCAGCATCCAATATTTCGCTGGAGACACGCATGACTGACGCCGTAATCGTTTCGACCGCCCGCACGGGCCTCGCCAAATCGTGGAAGGGCGCCTTCAACATGACGCATGGCGCCACGCTCGGCGGCCATGTCACGCAGGCCGCCGTCGAACGCGCGAAGATCGACCCCGCGCGCGTCGAGGACGTGATCATGGGCTGCGCGAACCCCGAAGGCGCGACGGGCGCCAACATCGCGCGCCAGATCGCACTGCGCGCGGGCCTGCCGGTTTCGGTGCCGGGCATGACTGTGAACCGTTTCTGTTCGTCGGGACTGCAGACGATCGCACTGGCCGCGCAACGCGTGATCGCCGGTGAAGGCGAGGTGTTCGTGGCGGGCGGCGTGGAATCCATCTCGTGCGTGCAGAACGAGATGAACCGCCACATGATGGCCGAAGGCTGGCTCAGCCAGCACAAGCCGGAAGTCTACTGGAGCATGCTCCAGACCGCCGAGACCGTCGCGAAGCGCTATGAGATTTCGCGGGAGCGCCAGGACGAGTACGGCGTGCAGTCGCAACTGCGCGCGGCGGCAGCCCAGGCCGCAGGCCTCTTCAACGACGAAATCGTGCCCATGACGGTGCTCGCCGGTGTCGGCGACAAGGCAACGGGCCAGCTCATCACGAAGGAAGTGACGATTTCCGCCGACGAAGGCATCCGCGGTGACACCACGCTCGAAGGCGTGTCGAAGATCCGCACGGCGCTGCCGGGCGGCGTCATTACGGCGGGCAACGCGAGCCAGTTCTCGGACGGCGCGAGCGCCTGCGTCGTGATGAACGCGAAGGTCGCGGAGCGCGAAGGCCTGCAACCGCTGGGCATCTTCCGCGGCTTTGCGGTGGCCGGTTGTGAGCCGGACGAAATGGGCATCGGCCCGGTGTTCGCCGTGCCGAAGCTGCTCAAGCAGGCGGGCCTCAAGGTCCAGGACATCGACCTGTGGGAGCTGAACGAAGCGTTCGCCGTGCAGGTGCTGTATTGCCGCGACAAGCTCGGCATTCCCGCCGACCGCCTCAACGTGAACGGCGGCGCGATCGCAGTGGGCCACCCGTACGGTGTGTCGGGTGCGCGTCTCACGGGCCATGCGCTCATCGAAGGCAAGCGTCGCGGCGCGAAGTTCGTCGTCGTCACGATGTGTATCGGCGGCGGTCAGGGCGCGGCAGGTCTGTTCGAAGTCGTCTAAACGACGCTAGCCGAGGCTAGAAGCGGCGGGCCTCGCTTCGCTGCGGGCGGGCGTGCAGCCACGCGCCCGCCCGTGACAGCCTGCGCGCCGCAAACGCGATCCACGCGATCAACCCGGGCGGTTGGCTCGCCTGCACCAGCAAGCGTGCGCCGGCTGCATGCGCGGCGCTGACGGCATAGCCGGTGCGTTCGCGGGCGATGTGCCGCTCGCCTTCATGCAGATGGAGCGTCTGTTCGGGCGCGATCTGGCCGAGCGCGGCGAGCCCCGGGTCGCGATATCTCAGGAGCAGGTCGCCTTCCACCGCGACGATGGCCGCGCCACGGCGCAACTCGACGAGGTGGAGCGCGCCGCGCGCAAGCGCGATCGTTTCTCTGTCCCTGTCCGCATAGACGGGCAGGGCGCCATTTTCGGAGCGTGACGAGTCGTGCATGGTCGAAATCCGGTCGGTGAGGCGAAGTCAGGCTCCCAGCTTACGGAGGCGCGCATGCCCGTAACAGCCGCAGGAGCGCGCCAATCGCTGCGCTACAGCGCTCGCGCGGCGCGTGCTGTACCGGTGCAATCGGCGCTTGCGTGTATCTGTCGCGGTGCCGCGCGTGTCTGGCATCATCGACCGATGAACGTCCCCGACCAGCCTCTCTACCGGCAACTGGCCGGACACTACCGGCGCAGCATCCAAAGCGGCGTGCTGCGCCCCGGCGACCGCATGCCGTCGATGCGCGCGTTCATGCGCCAGCACGCAGTGAGTCTCGCCACGGCCACCGAAAGTTATCGGGTGCTCGAACGCGAGGCGCTCATCGAGGCGCGGCCGCGCGAAGGGTATTTCGTGCGCGCCGCCGCCAGCACGCTGCCTGCGGCGCGCGAGCCCGAGCCCGATTGGCGGGAGACGCCCTCCGAAGCGCAATTTGTGGGCATCCACGCCACCATTTCGGCGCTCGTCGCGCGCTGGCAGCAGGTGCCCGACGCGCTCAACCTGGGCGGCGTGACCGCCGCCGATGCGCTCTTTCCCGGTGAAGCCCTGCAAAAGATCGCCGTGCGAACGCTGCGACATCGGCCCGATCTGCTCACCGCGCCAGGCCACGAGCGCGGCGATCCGCGTCTGCGCGCCGTGATCGCGCGCCGGGCGCTGGCCGCTGGCTTCACCGTGCATCCCGACGAAATCGTCATGACTCACGGCGGCACCGAGGCCGTCAATCTCGCGCTGCGCGCGGTGACGCAGCCGGGCGACACCGTCGCCGTCGAATCGCCTTGCTTTTACGGCTTGCTGCAAGTGCTCGAAAGCCTGGGGCTGCGTGCTCTTGAAATCCCCGCGAGCCCGACCACTGGGCTATCGGTCGAAGCGCTCGATTTCGCGCTGCGCCAGCACGCGGGCGTCAAGGCGGTGGTGGTCGTGCCGCATTTGCAGAATCCGCTCGGCTGCGTGATGCCCGACGCGCACAAGCAACGTATCGTCGAGTTGTGCACGCAGGCGGGCGTCGCCGTGATCGAGGACGATCCGTATCGCGAACTGGTGGAAAGCGAGAGCACGCCCCGTTCGCTCAAGGCCTGGGACACGCAAGGCTGTGTGATCCATTGCACCTCGTTCAACAAGACGCTTGCGCCCGGCATGCGCGTGGGCTGGATGGCGGGCGGGCGCTGGCATTCGCGCATCGCCATGCTCAAGTTCGCGCAATCGCGCCTGAACGAGCCGCTTTCGCAGGCAGTGCTCGCGGAGTTCCTGCAAAGCCAGGCGCACGAACGGCATCTGCGCCGTCTGCGCGAACGTCTGAGCCTGCAACGCGCGCGCATGGCTCAAGGCATCGGCGCGACGTTTCCCGAGGGCACGCGTTTCACGCCGCCCGTTGGCGGCATGGCGTTCTGGATCGAGTTGCCGCCTGGCGTCGAGTCGATGGCGCTTTTCGAAGCGGCGCTGGCCGAGCGCATCCGCATCATGCCGGGCACGGTGTTCTCGAATTCGGGCCGTTTCGACCACTTCATTCGCGTGAGTTGTCCGGGGCCGGACCCGCAGAGCGCCGACGCGGCGCTCGCGCGCATCGGCGCGATCGCGCACCGTCTGGCCGCGCGCGGAGGCTGATTTCATGGCCCTCGCGCCTGAAACCATGCGGGTATCATGACGGCAGATTCGCGCCCCTGAGGCGCGGCCCTCCGTTAAAGATAGACAGAAAAGGTGATTACGTGATTCGTCATATCGTGATGTGGAAGCTCAAGGATTCAGCCGAAGGCGCGACGCGCGCCGAAAACGTCGCGAAGTTCCGCACGCTGCTCGAAGGCTGCCGCGATCTCGTGCCGGGCACGTTGCATCTCGAAGTGGGCCTCGCGGGCGAGGGCCTCGATTCGACCTATGACCTCGTGCTGGTCTCCGATTTCGCCGACAAGGCCGCGCTCGACGCGTACCAGGTTCACCCCGAACATCTGATCGTGAAGGACTTCGCCAAGCGCGTGGTCGAGACGCGTCAGTGTGTCGATTACATTGCGTGAATCAGCCATGACCGTCGATACGAAAAACGTCCAGCAGCCCACGCAGCAGCCCACCATCGAAAGCCCCTTCGTCGATGAACTCGGCGCGAAGCTCGTGAGCGCGCGCGACGGCGCAAGCGAAGTGGTATTGCCTCTCGCGCCGCATCACATGAATACGTGGAACGTGGCGCACGGCGGCGTGACCATGACGCTCGCCGATATCGCGCTGGCGATGGCCGCGCGCAGCGTGGCCGCCGATGGCGTGGGCGTCGTCACCGTCGAAATGAAGGTGAATTTCATGCAGCCGGGGCGCGGCGAATTGCGCGCGTATGGCCGCGTGCTGCACCGCTCGACCACGATGGCCTATTGCGAAGGCGAGATCCGCGATAGCGAGGGCCACTTCGTCGCCAAGGCGCTCGGCACCTTCAAGTACATGCGGCGTCTCGCCGTCGGCCGCGATGTGGTGCGCCAGCGTCTGCGTAGCGACCCCAACGCGACGCCCGGTCCCAGCGACGGTTGATCGCCGACCTCATTCATTACCTCAGCGCGCGGCGCGTGCCGCGCGTCCTACCGCCGAATCCGGCAGTCAACCCCGTCGTCAATCTCGAACGCCATGACCCAGACCAATCGTCAGATCCTGCTCGCGTCGCGCCCCGAAGGCGTCGCCAGCGTCGATAACTTCCGTCTCGTCGAAACGCCGCTCGAGCCGCTTGCACAGGGTCAGGTGCGCGTGCGCAATCACTGGCTCTCGCTCGACCCCTATATGCGCGGCCGCATGAGCGACAGCAAGTCCTACGCGACGCCCCAGGCGCTCGACTCGGTGATGATCGGCGGCACCTCGGGCGAAGTGGTCGAATCGCTCAATCCGAAGTTCAAGGTCGGCGACAAAGTGGTCGGCATGAGCGGCTGGCAGGAATTCGGCACCTCGGACGGCAGCGACCTGCATGTCGTCGATACGACGCACGTGCCGCTCTCCGCCTACCTCGGCCCGGTCGGTATGCCCGGCGTCACGGCCTGGTACGGCCTGAATCGCATCATCACGCCGAAGGCGGGGCAGACCGTCGTGGTGAGCGCGGCGAGCGGCGCGGTCGGCAGCGTCGTCGGCCAGCTTGCGAAGCGCGCGGGTTGCCGCGCCGTGGGGATCGCGGGCGGCGCGGACAAGTGCCGCTACGTGGTGGAGGAACTGGGCTTCGACGCCTGCGTCGACTACAAGGCCGGCAATCTTTATCAGGACCTCAAGGCCGCGACCCCGCAGGGCGTGGACGGCTACTTCGAGAACGTGGGCGGCGCGGTGCTCGACGCCACGCTCGCGCGCATGAACGCGTTCGGACGCATCGCGCTGTGCGGCATGATCGCGGGCTACGACGGCGAGCCGGTCCCGCTCAAGTATCCGCAACTGCTGCTCACGCAACGTCTGATGGTGGAGGGTTTCATCGTCTCTGAGCATATGGAAGTGTGGCCGCAGGCGTTGTCGGAGCTCGGCGCGCTGGTCGCGCAGAAGAAGCTGGTCTATCGCGAGACCGTGGCCGATGGCCTGGAAAATGCGCCGTCCGCGTTCCTCGGCATGCTCAAGGGGCAGAACTTCGGCAAGCAGCTCGTCAAACTGATCTGACGCTGTGAATACAGAACAGGCCGGCCCGATGCTTTACGCACGCCGGCCTGTTTTTTCGATGCATAGGTTGTACTAACGAATCGTAGAGGAGACGCGATGTCCGATCCGTTCCAGTTCGATGGCCGCGTGGCCGTCATCACCGGCGCAGCCAGCGGCTTTGGCCGCGCGTTCGCGCAACAGGCTGCCGCGCTTGGCATGAAGCTCGTGCTCGCCGATGTCGATGCGGATGCGCTCGAAGCCGTCGTCGCGGCGATGCGCGAGCAGGGCGCCGAGGCCATTGGCGTGCGCACCGATGTGCGCGATCCTGCCCAGGTCGATGCGCTCGCGAAGGCCACGCTCGATGCCTACGGCAAGGTCCATCTGCTCTTCAACAACGCTGGCGTGGGCACGGGTGGCTTCGTGTGGGAAAGCAGCGCGAAGGACTGGGACTGGGTGTTCGGCGTCAATGTGATGGGGGTGGCCAACGGCGTGCGCAGCTTCACGCCGGCCATGCTCGCGCAGGGCGAGCGCGCACATATCGTCAACACGGCTTCGGTGGCGGGGCTGCTCGCGCCGCCCGCGATGGCTGTCTACAACGCGTCGAAGCACGCGGTCGTCGCGCTCACCGAAACGCTTTATCACGACCTGAAGAACGTGAGCGATCAGGTGAGTTGTTCGCTGCTGTGCCCGGCATTCGTGCCGACCGGCATTGCCAATGCCGAGCGCAGCCGTCCCGGCGATCTGCGCAACGACGCGCCGCCCACGCGCTCGCAGCAGGCCGCCGATCTGCAACTGCAGCGCGCGGTGCGCTCGGGCCGCCTCACGCCCGACGACGTGGCCAAGGCCACCTTCGACGCCGTGCGCGACGGCCGCTTTTATATCCTCACGCATCCGGGCATACTCGCGTCGGTCAAGCTGCGTCACGAGGACATCGAGACGCTGCGCAATCCCACCGATCCGCTCTCGCTCAAGCCTCAGGTCAAGGAGGCGCAGGCGCAGTAGCGCCCAGACCGTCACCGACAATCCGCTATGCCGCTCAACGCGAAGATCGCACTCGTACTCGATATGGTGGCCCGCGCGGGCCGCACGCCGTACCACGAACTCACGCCACAGGCGGCGCGGGCGTCCTACGAAAAGAGCGCATCGGTGCTGGAAGTTGCCGCCGCGCCGATGCATTCGGTCGAAGACATCGACGTGCCGGTGCGCGACGGCGCGTCGATCCGCGCGCGGCTCTATCTGCCCATTGAGCCGCAGTGGTCCGAGCCGCTACCCGCGCTGGTGTATTTCCACGGCGGCGGCTTCACGGTCGGCAGCGTCGATACCCACGACGCGCTGTGCCGCATGTTTGCGCGCGACGCGCGTTGCGCGGTGCTCTCGGTCGATTACCGGCTTGCGCCTGAGCACAAGTTTCCGACTGCGGTGCACGATGCCTTCGACGCTTATGCGTGGCTTCACGCGCACGCGGCCGAACTGGCGATCGACCCCGCGCGCCTGACGGTTGGCGGCGACAGCGCGGGCGGCACGCTGGCAACGGTGTGCGCGGTGCTCGCGCGCGACGCGGGCATCGCGCCCGTGCTGCAACTGTTGATCTATCCCGGAACGGGCGGGCATCAGCAAACCGCTTCACACCAACGTCTCGCCGATGGCTATCTGCTCACGGCGCCCACGATCCAGTGGTTCTTCAATCACTATGTGCGCGATGTCTCCGATCGCGACGACTGGCGCTTCGCGCCGCTCGACGGGACGCGCGATGCGCCCGATTTTCATGGCTTGCCGCCCGCGTGGATCGCGGTGGCGGAGTTCGATCCGCTCGTCGATGAAGGCGTGGCTTACGCGGAAAAGCTGCGCGCGGCGGGCAACGCCGTCACGCTTGTGCGTTACGACGGCATGATCCACGAGTTCTTCAAGCTGGGCGCTTTCGTGGAAGACGCGCGGCAGGCCCACGCGCAGGCCGCACAGGCGCTGCGCGAGGCGTTTGACTCGGGAGAGTGACAGTACGCTCAGGCAAGCGTGCTGCGCGTCGCGCTTACCGTGTACTGTTCACGGCGTTCCGAACGGCCCGGCCGCGCGATGCGGTGCGAGCCGTCGTCGTCGCTGCGCTCGCAGGTTTCCACGTTCAGATTCGCGCCATCCACACGCACGCGTAGCGCCGTGGTGCCGCGCGTGCCGTAATCGGGCGTCTCGATGAACGCCGCCGACAACGCGCGCTCGCGCTCCAGCGGGAGGCCCGTCGCGGGCAGATCGGCGTCTGGCGCAATGCGCGGGTCGCGCATCATCTCGATCAGATTGTCGAGCGGCACGTCTGGGCCATTCGCGACTTGCTGCGCGAGTTCGGCGCGCTTGTGCACAAGCTTGGGCCACGGGGTGTCGAGCACAGCGTTCGAAATGCCATGCGTGCCGTCGGGCAGCAGCGCGGGCACGCGGTCACCGCGGTTGCAATACCAGGCAAGCTCGCGCCGGGCCCAATCGCCGATCACCAGATTGAAGCCGTTGTACAGATCGCCTTCCCGCGCGACGCCTTCGAGATAGCCGAGCGGCGTATCGGGAAGGTCCGGCGCGCCCGTGAGCCAGCGCGACACCAGCGTGCCGCGCGTGGGCGCGTCCGGACGCATCTCGTGCGGCGCGCGATAGTTGGTGAGCGCGGCGAAGCGCCCGCCGCGCGTCATGCCGAGCCAGGTGCCACCGCCGACCAGATCGCGGCCCGCCAGCACGTCGGGCGCGTCGTCCCACCATTGCAGGGGCGCGGCGGTGCGGCGCAGGAATTCGTCGCGGTTGGCCGCGAGCGTGAAGAGCGCGCCGTCGCGTGAATCGGGTCGCCAGTCGAAAACGATCAGGCACATGGCGCGCCGTCTCCTTGATGCGGGAATGGTGGTGCCATGCCGCTCGCGCGCGGCATGGGCACAGCGTGCCCGGCGCGCGCGGCAGCAACGGTCGGCAAGGTCTCAGACCTCGGTGGGTAGGGCGTAGGGCAGCGGCAGGATGCGCAGCGCGGGGCCTTCGGCCGAACCGAGATGAACGCTGCCCGTTTCGAGTGCGGCGAGCTTGATCTCCGCGAGCAGATCGACGCCGCCTTCGGGCGACGCCGCCGCGTTCACGATCATGCCGCAGGGCTGGCCCGGATCGTCGGAGTGGAACAGCTCCACGCCCGCATGCGCGGCGTCGAGCCCAGCCGCCACGCCCGCGAGCGCGGTGCGGCGCTTGATGGTGCCGCGATACTGGCTGCGCGCGACCACTTCCTGGCCCGGATAGCAGCCCTTCTTGAAGTTCACGCCGCCGAGCACGTCGTAGTTCACCATCTGCGGGACGAACTGCTCGCTCACCGCCTGGGTGATGCGCGGCTCGCCTGCGCGGATGTCGAGCCAGTCCCAGACTGCGGGCGAGACCGCCTTGAGTTCTCCGGCGAGCGTGGCAAGTTTCGCCTCGACGGCTTCCTTCGGCCCGACCCACAGGTAGCGCAGGCGGCCAGCCGCGTCCGGCATGCGGATCAGCGTGCCCGCGGGGTCGTCCACCTTGACGTGCACGCCATCGGGCAGCGCATCGAAAACGCGCGCCAACGCGCCGCGCACGTCGCCCGCGAAGCCGACGACGAGCAGTTTGTCGGTGTCGTCGGTGAGCTTCGCCTTGGCGCGCAGGACGAACATCGAGAGGCGTTTCTGCACGCCGGCCTGGACGTCCTTCGAGAGCATCAGCCGGATCGTGTCGCCGCTTTTCCACGTGAGGAAGGAGGCGAGCAGGCGGCCCTTGGCCGAGCAATAGCCCGCGAGGCGCGCGCCGGCCACATCGAGGTGCTGGACGTCGTTGGTGAGCTGGCCGTGCAGGAAGCTGGCTGCGTCGTCGCCATTGGCGTCGATCACGCCGAACTGCGGCAGGATCGCGAAGGCGCCGGCCTTGAGGACAGCGTCGAAATCGGCGGCGGACGGGGTATCGGTGTGTGCGTGAGCTGCGAGCGGTGCGTTCATGGATTCGGGGAACAGTCAATCCTGACTTTAGCGAGGGCAAGCGGTTATTATATGAGGTCCCCCAGAGTCATGTTTCCATGTCCCTCCTGAAGAAATGCCTTGCAGCGGGCGCCGCGCTCGTCGTGCTGGGCGCAGCCGCCGCGGGCGGCGTCGCATATTGGGCCACGAGGCCGATCCCGCTTGGTGTTCAGCAGCTCGACGTCACCATCAAGCCGCATAGCTCGGTGCGCAGCGTCACCACGCAGTTGCGCCGTGGCGGCGTGCCGGTCCAGCCCCAGTTGTTCGTGCTGATGACCCGCGTGCTCGGCCTGCAAAGCCAGCTCAAATCGGGCAACTACGAGTTCAAGGCGGGCATCACGCCCTATGACGTGCTGCAAAAGATGGCGCTTGGCGACGTCAACGAATATGTCGCGACCATCATCGAAGGCTGGACCTTCAAGCACATGCGCCAGGAACTCGACGCGAATCCCGCGCTGACGCACGACACGGCCGGCATGAGCGACGCGCAGCTGCTCGGCGCGATCGGCGCGGCACCCGCGCCGCAGGGCAGCGGCGAAGGCCTGTTCTTCCCGGATACCTACCTGTTCGACAAAGGTTCGAGCGATCTCGACGTCTATCGCCGCGCCTACAAGCTGATGCAGACGCATCTGGGCGAGGCGTGGGCCGCGCGCGCGCCGGGTCTGCCGCTCAAGTCGCCGTATGAGGCGCTTACGCTCGCCTCGCTGGTCGAAAAAGAGACGGGCAAGGCCGGCGACCGCGCGCTTGTCGCGGCCGTGTTCGCGAACCGGCTCAAGGTGGGCATGCCGTTGCAGACCGATCCGTCCGTGATCTACGGGATGGGCGAGAGCTATCTGGGGCATCTGCACAAGCGCGATCTGCAGACCGACACTCTTTACAATACGTACCTGCGCCTCGGGCTGCCGCCGACTCCAATCGCGCTGCCCGGCGCCGCCTCGCTACAGGCGGCGCTCAATCCTGCCGCGACCGCCGCGCTGTATTTCGTGGCGCGCGGCGACGGCAGCAGCGTTTTTTCTGACAATCTCGTCGACCATAACAAGGCCGTCGACAAGTACATCCGGGGTAACTAAATGGCGCGGGGCCGATTCATCACCTTCGAGGGCATCGATGGCGCGGGCAAGACCACGCATCTGGCCTGGTTTCGCGAGCAGCTCGAACAGAAGCTTGCCGCGGCCGGCCGCACCGTGGTCATGACGCGCGAACCGGGCGGCACCGCGCTTGGCGAGAAGCTGCGCGAGATCCTGCTGCACGAACCGATGGACCTCGAAACCGAGGCGCTGCTGATGTTCGCGGCGCGCCGCGAACACCTCGCGCGCGTGATCGAGCCGGCGCTTGCGCGCGGCGACTGGGTGCTCTCCGATCGCTTCACCGACGCCACGTTCGCGTATCAAGGCGGCGGCCGCGGTCTCCCGCGTGACAAGCTCGAAGCGCTGGAGCGCTGGGTGCAGGGCGGTTTCCAGCCCGACCTGACGGTGTTGTTCGACATCGAGCCGGACACCGCGAGCGAGCGTCGCGGCGCCGCGCGCGCGCCGGACCGCTTCGAGAGCGAAACCGACGCATTCTTCACGCGCACGCGCGCCGAATACCTGCGCCGCGCGGAAGAAGCGCCGTATCGCTTCGCCATCGTCGATTCGTCGCAGAGCATCGAAGAGATTCGCCGCAAGCTCGAACAGGTGATCGGCACGCTCTAAGCGCGTCACATCGCGC
Organism: Paraburkholderia sp. J67; assembly: GCF_905220265.1. Classification (NCBI taxonomy): domain Bacteria; kingdom Pseudomonadati; phylum Pseudomonadota; class Betaproteobacteria; order Burkholderiales; family Burkholderiaceae; genus Paraburkholderia; species Paraburkholderia sp. J67. The sequence continues at coordinate 506,916 of NZ_CAJMZK010000003.1, read as the reverse complement.
CTAACTTATTGATCAAAAACATGATTTATCCTTGGCAAAGCGGCGACTGGGAGCGCCTTCAGCAACTGCGCAGCCACTGGCCGCATGCGTTGCTGTTGCATGGCCAGGCGGGCATCGGCAAGCTCCAGTTCGCCCAGCATCTGGCGAAAGGGCTGTTGTGCGAGTCGCCGCAAGCCGACGGCCAGCCCTGCGGCACGTGCCCGGCCTGCACCTGGTTCGCGCAGGGTAATCACCCCGACTATCGCGTCGTGGTGCCCGAGGCGCTTGCCGGACTCGTCGGTCCCTCGGGCGCGGACGACAAGGACGACGCCAAGGCGGACAAGGCCGATGGCGAAGAGGGCAAGAAGAGCCGCACGCCGAGCAAGGAAATCAAGATCGAGCAGGTGCGCGCGCTGCTGGATTTCACGAGCGTGGGCTCGCACCGTGGCGGCTCGCGCGTGGTCGTGCTGTACCCGGCCGAAGCGCTCAACGTGGCCGCCGCCAACGCGCTGCTGAAGACGCTGGAAGAACCGCCGTCGAGCGTGGTGTTCGTGCTGGTGTCGGCGCGTATCGACCGTCTGCTGCCCACCATCATCAGCCGCTGCCGCCAATGGCCGATGGGCACGCCCGCGCCGCAGGAAGCGCAGGCCTGGCTCGCGCAGCAGGGAGTGGCCGATGCGGCCGCCTTGCTGGCCGAGGCCGGCGGCGCGCCGCTCGCAGCGCTGGCGCTCGCGAGCGACGAGAACCGTACGTTGCGCGACTGGACGCTCGCCCAACTCGCCGCTGGCCCGAACTGCGACGCCTTTGCCTGCGGCGAGACGCTCCAGAAGCTGCCGGTGCCGCTCGTGCTCGGCTGGTTGCAGCGCTGGGCCTACGATCTGCTCGCCGAACGCACGGCGGGGCGCCCGCGCTACTACCCGCAGTTGGCGGACGCGCTGGCCCGCTGCGCGGCCAAACTCGATGCGGCCGCGCTCGCGCGCTATCTGAAAACCGTGACGCGTCAGCGCGCCGTCGAGAACCATCCGCTGAATGCGCGTCTCGTGTTCGAGGAGCTTTTTCTCGGATATCGTGAAATGTTTGCCTGAACGGCGGACAGCGCGCTGATTTTTCCCCGATTTCCCCGTTTTTCTTCGCAGGACCGCCCATGTTTGTCGATTCGCATTGCCACATCAATTTCGAGGGTCTGGCCGACCGGTTGCCCCAGGTGCTCGAGAACATGCGCGCGCAGGACGTCACGCACGCGCTGTGCGTCTCGGTGGATCTGGAGACGCTGCCGTCGGTGCTCGACATCGCGAGCCGCTTCGAGAACGTGTACGCGTCGGTGGGCGTGCATCCGGATCACGAGGACGTGCAGGAGCCGTCGGTCGCCGATCTCGTGGAACTGGCGCGGCACCCCAAGGTGGTGGCGATCGGCGAAACGGGGCTCGATTACTATCGGCTGGGCGAGCGCACGATCGAAGACATGGAGTGGCAGCGCGAGCGTTTTCGCACCCACATCCGCGCCGCGCACGCGACGAGCAAGCCGCTCATCATCCATACGCGCGCGTCCTCCGAGGACACGCTGCGCATCATGGAAGAGGAGCGCGCCGGAGAGCCGGGCGGCGTGATGCACTGCTTCACGGAGCCCTGGGCGATCGCCGAGCGCGCCATTGCGCAGAATTTTTACATTTCGCTGTCAGGTATCGTCACCTTCAAGAGCGCGACCGACGTGCAGGACGTGGCGCGGCGCGTGCCGATCGAGCGTTTGCTGATCGAAACCGATTCGCCTTATCTTGCGCCAGTGCCTTATCGTGGCAAACCGAATGAACCTGCGTACGTTAGCCATGTCGGAAGATTCATTGCCCAGCAACGCGGATTGCCGGACGCCGAACTCGGCGCTGCCACCACGCAGAACTTTTTCCGGCTGTTCAAGATCCCGGCTTCGGCCTGAAATCCTGCCGAAAGTCCGGCCGCGCGCTGGCAATGCCGCTGGTTTGCACTGCGTGACCAGCGGGTGATCCGTTTGTTATCAATCAGATATCGAATAACGTTAAGGCCTGACATGAACCTGAATTCGCTTAAGTCCACCGTCCACGCCACGCACGCGCCGCGCGCCGCCGGCCTGCGCAGCGTTGCCGCCGCGCTCGCCATCGGCATGGGCGCCGCCTTCTTCGCGAGCGCGCCGGCTTACGCCGCGCCGATCGACTCGCTGGTGAAGGGCGTGAAGTTCGACGACGACAAGGGCGTCGCCAAGGACATCGCGAACGGCCAGGACCCGAACGCCACGGACGATCAGGGCATGCCGCTGCTCGTGCTGGCTGCGCGTGAAAAGTCGGACAAGGTCGCGGCGCTGCTGCTCGACAACCCGAACACCAGGATCAACGCCGAAGACAAGGCGGGTGAGAGCGCGCTGATGCTGGCGTCCCTCAACGGCGACGTCGATCTCGTCAAGCTGCTCATCACCAAGGGCGCTGACGTCAACAAGCAGGGCTGGACCCCGCTGCACTACGCCGCCGCGAACGGCAACGACGACGTGGTGAAGCTGCTGATCGGCTACTCGGCCGACGTCAACGCACTGTCGCCCAACGGCACGACGCCGCTGATGATGGCCGCGCGCGGCGACCACATGAGCACGGCGAAGCTGCTGCTCGACCACGGCGCGAACCTCCAGGCCAAGAACCAGATCGGCATGAACGCGCTCGACTTCGCCAAGCAGTACAAGGCGCCGGACGCGATCAAGGACCTGTCGGCGCGCATGGGTCAAGCGGCGCAGTAAATTTGCCGTAAAGCGTAGTACGGGCTGCCACGCCGGCGCGAGTTTGCACTCGAAACCGGCCCGAAGCCCGCGTTTGAAGGGATGTCGTGGTGCTTGCGTACAGTGGGTAACACGACAGTCCCCTAAAACAGTGCACAATAGCGGAATTGCCCCTTACTGCCGACGCCGCCACCGGCTCGCGCCAGTAGGCGGCACGCGGCGCGGGGGCGCCGCCCCACACGACGATTCAAGGAGAACCATGCTGCGGGCTCTGTTCTGCGCCGGCGCGCTCATGTTGCCGCTGTCGGCTTTCGCATTCACCGCCAGCGACCTCAACCGCCTTTGCTCGAAGACCGACGTTGCCTCGCGTAGCGCTTGCGCGGCCTATATCGAAGGTGCTGCCGACGGCATTTTCAATACCATCGACGCCATTGGCGGGACGACCGGCCCGCGCGTTGGCCAGTACTTCTGCCTGCCGGCGGATGCGCGTTCCGCGCAACTCACCGACGCCGTGCGCAAGTACATCGCGGACAATCCCAATGTGGCCGGCTACAACGCCAGCACGGCGATTTCGCTTGGGCTGGGCAAGGCGTTTCCCTGCAAGACGGGCAGCTGATTCTGCCGGGTAACGTCCGGCTGCCCCTGCGTTCGGGGGCCTGAACCGCTTCGAACGAACTAGCGAACGACCGACCGGCTGCGTGCACGACCGCGCAGCCGCGTCCCCACGCCGTTGAACCAACGGTGAAATCCTCAGTCGATTTATCTGCATCGCGCCTTTTGTCTGGCGCTTTCGCTTCTGCCATAAGCGCATTTTTAAGCGTTTCTTTACGCGCATTCGGGTAGCGTTCAGTGTGTGGGCCGCGTCGCCATTCATCGGTGTTCACGACGCCCGCAGCCCACACGCGTCCGATTCTCTGCTTCGTAGCGCATTTCCCACTCGATGTCCCCGCATTCAGGAGGAATTGACCGCCGATGCCCAATCTCGACTCGCTCTCCGAGCTGGCCTCGCGTCTTGCCGACGCGCCTTTGCAGAACTGGCTCGGCACGCTGATCGTCAGCGCGCTCGCGCTCGTTTTCGCCGTCGGACTCCACTGGCTCGGCGCGCGCGTCGTGCGCCGCATCGCGCGGCCGTATCCGCGCGTGAGCGTATTCGTGCGCTACGTGCACCAGCCCGCTCGCGCGGTGCTTGGCGTGCTCGCGCTCGAATTCGTCTGGTGGCAAGCGCCCGACACGCTGCGCTTCATCGGCACCTTGCGCGAGCTGTGCGCGTTTGCGCTGGTCGGAGCGATCACCTGGCTGTCGGTACGCTGCGCGGCGGCGATCGGCGAGGCCATCATTGCCGCGCATCCGCTCGATATTGCCGATAACCTCCACGCCCGCCGTATTCACACCCAGGCGCGCGTGCTCGCGCGCACGGTGATGGTCGTCATCATTATCTTCGGCGTGGGCGCCGCGTTGATGACGTTTCCGAATGTGCGGCAGATCGGCGCGAGCCTGCTGGCCTCGGCGGGCGTCGCCGGTCTGGTCGCCGGTATCGCGGCACGCCCCGTGCTAGGTAATCTGATTGCCGGTTTGCAGATTGCGATTTCGCAGCCTATCCGGCTCGACGACGTGGTCGTGATCCAGGGCGAGTGGGGACGCATCGAGGAAATCACCGGCACCTATGTGTCGGTGCGTATCTGGGACCAGCGCCGTCTGATCGTGCCGTTGCAGTGGTTTATCGAGAATCCGTTTACGAACTGGACGCGCAGCAGCTCGCAGATCATCGGTTCGGTGTTTTTATGGCTCGACTACCGCATGCCGCTCGCGCCGTTGCGCGAGGAGTTGGCGCGTATCGTCGAGCACGCGCCGGAGTGGGACAAGCGCGTGCAGGTCCTGCAAGTCACCGACGCCAACGAGCGGGCGATGCAGTTGCGCGTGCTGGTGAGTTCGCAGGACTCCGGCCTGAACTGGGATCTGCGTTGCCGGGTGCGCGAGGGATTGCTCGATTTCGTCAATGCGCGCTATCCGCAATATCTGCCGAAGGCGCGCGCCGAGGTCGCGGCGCAACTGGACGGCGGCGGGTTGTTCGAAGCGTCAGGATCAGGCGAAGCGATGGCGCAACGGGGTGGGGCAGAGTCCCGTCCGATGCCGCCGTGGCGGCCGCCCGCGGCTCCGGCATCGAGCACGGCGGCGCACACCGAAGCCGACCCCGTGGCGGGCAGCAGCCTGCGCGCCGGGTTGCAACGCGAGAGTGAGGACGGCGACACGGCTGTGGCGCAGGAGGAGCGACCGGCGCCTTGACGATGCGCGGATCAAGCGATGCCCGCGCGCGCGAGAATCTATAACAGAGGAAGCAATGCAGATGAAAGAGCCGGTGACAGCGCCGATAACAGCGCCGACAACAGCGCAGACGAGACGAGGAGGAATGCAACGATGGCCAGACTGATAGTCGTCTCGAACCGCGTGGCGACGCCCACGGAGACCAAGGGCTCCGCGGGTGGACTCGCCGTTGGCGTGTTCGGTGCGCTCAAGGACGCGGGCGGCGTATGGTTTGGCTGGAGTGGCGACGTGGTGAGCGAAACCGTGGCGAACGCGGGCCCCACGCTCGTCAAGGAGGGCGCCGTCAGCTTCGCGACGGTCGGCCTGACGAAGAAGGATTACGACCAGTACTACCGCGGCTTTTCGAACGCCACGCTCTGGCCGGTGTTCCACTATCGCAATGACCTCGCGCGCTACGAGCGCGACGAATACGCCGGCTACCGCCGCGTCAACGCCTGGCTCGCGCACAAGCTCATGAAGCTGATCGAGCCCGACGACATCATCTGGGTCCACGACTATCACCTGATCCCGTTCGCGGAGGCGCTGCGCTCGGAGGGCGTACGCAACCGCATCGGCTTCTTCCTGCATATTCCGTTTCCCTCGCCGCAGGTGTTGCAGACGATTCCGCCGCACGACGAGCTCGTGAAGTCGCTGTGCTGCTACGACCTGCTCGGTTTCCAGACCCGCAACGACCAGCAGGCGTTTCACGATTACATGGCGCGCGAGGCGCGCGGCGTCGTGCGCGAGCTGGGGAAGAAGGGCGAGACGGGCCAGCAGGGCGAGCACGAGGGCGAAATCGAGGCCTACGGGCGCAAGCTGCGCACGGGCGTCTACCGCATCGGCGTGTTTCCCGACGAGATCGCCGAACAGGCCGCACGCTATGAAAGCCGCCAGCACGTGCTCGATCTCAAGCAGAGTCTCGAAGGGCGCAAGCTCATCATGAGCGTGGATCGCCTCGATTATTCGAAGGGTCTCGTCGAGCGTTTTCAGGCCTTCGAGCAGTTGCTCGAGCATTCGCCCGAATGGCGCGGCAAGGTCACGCTCGTGCAGATTGCACCGCCCACGCGCTCGGATGTAGCCAGCTACAAGGTGATTCGCGAGGAGCTGGAGCGTGAGGCGGGCCGCATCAACGGGCGCTACTCGGGCCTCGATTACACGCCGATCCGCTATCTGAGCCAGCAGTACGATCGCATGAAGCTGATGTCGCTGTTCCGCGAGTCGCAGGTGGGATACGTAACGCCGTTGCACGACGGCATGAATCTCGTCGCCAAGGAATATGTGGCCGCGCAGAATCCCGACGATCCCGGCGTGCTGGTGCTGTCGATCTTCGCGGGCGCCGCCGCCGAACTGAGTGGCGCGCTGCTCGTGAATCCGCACGATGCGGCGGGCATGTCCGAGGCGCTGGAGCGCGCGCTGTCGATGCCGCTGGCCGAGCGCAAGGCGCGCCACGAAACCAATATGGAAGCGTTGCGGCGTAACGATCTGGGCGTGTGGCGCGACCGCTTCCTGCGCGATCTGGCGAGCGTGCCGCAGCCGCGCTGACGGGTCAATGACGGCCACTGGCGCAGGAGGGGCCGCGACGTTTGCGTATCATCCGGCGTTGGCCCTTCGCTCAACCCACGCCTCATGCTCACCACGCTCGCTATCGCCAACTACCGCTCGCTGCGCGAGCTCATCGTGCCGCTCGGGCCGCTCAACGTCATCACGGGCGCGAACGGCAGCGGCAAGTCCAATCTCTATCGCGCGCTGCGTCTGCTCGCGCTCACCGCGCGCGGTGGTGTGATTCCGTCGCTTGCGCGTGAGGGCGGTCTGCAATCGACGCTGTGGGCCGGTCCGGAGCGTTTCTCGCGCGCCGTCGCCGCGGGCGATCACGCGGTTCAGGGCACCGTGCGCAAGGACGCGGTGAGTCTGAAGCTCGGCTTCGCGGGCGAGACCTTTGGCTATGCGATCGACCTCGGTCTGCCGCCGCCCGCGTCGACCTCGCAGTTTTCGCTCGACCCGGTCATCAAGCGCGAGTGCATCTGGAGCGGGCCGCTGCTGCGTCCCTCGGCGCTGCTCGTGGACCGCCAGGGGCCGATGATCCGCATTCGCGACGATGAGTCGGGGCGCGGCGAATGGTCCACGCTCGCGCAGCCGGTGGCGAGCTTCGACAGCATGATGACGGAGTACGCCGACCCGCGCAGCGCGCCCGAGATGATCGCGGTGCGCGAGCAGATCCGCTCGTGGCGCTTCTACGACCATTTCCGCACCGACGAGCACGCGAACGCGCGCCAGGTGCAGATCGGCACGCATTCGCCGGTGCTCTCCGACGACGGCGCGAATCTCGCGGCGGCTTTGCAGACGATCCGCGAGATCGGCGACGGCGCGGCGCTCGACACGGCGATCGGCGATGCGTTTCCCGGCGCGCGTGTCGAGATCGTCAATCACGATGGGCGCTTCGAGGTGGCGCTGCGTCAGGAAGGGCTGTTGCGCCCGTTGCGCGGCGCCGAACTGTCGGACGGCACGTTGCGCTATCTGCTGCTCGCCGCCGCGTTGCTGAGCCCGCGACCGCCCGCGCTGCTGGTGCTCGACGAGCCGGAAACGAGCCTGCATCCCGATTTGCTGCCGTCGCTGGCGCGCCTGATCGCGCGGGCTTCGACGCACTCGCAGGTGCTGGTGGTCTCGCATGCGGCGCGGCTCGTCGCGGCGCTGGAGCGCGAGGCGGGCAGCCAGTCGATCGTGCTGGAGCGACGCCTGGGGGCGACGACCTTCGCCGATCCCGATTCGCTCGATGTGCCCGCGTGGAAGTGGCCGTCGCGCTGAATCGGGTGACATGCTCCGGGCGTTTTGGCCTCTGAGCCGTTATGAGACGAGCAAAGACCTGGGAGTCGCTCTACGTGTCGGCTCTGTGACGACTCGCTTACAATGGCCCAGGACTGTTGAGGCATTCAGGCGCGAAATATGCGTCACCTGAAGATTGGCCGAACACTGGAGACACCCGATGAGAATTGCGCAGATCGCTCCGCTGACCGAATCGGTTCCGCCCAAGCTGTACGGCGGCACGGAACGCGCCGTGTCGTACATCACCGAAGCGCTGGTCGAGCTCGGCCACGATGTGACGCTATTCGCAAGCGGCGACTCCGTGACGAGCGCGAAGCTCGAACCGGTCTGGCCGCGCGCGCTGCGGCTCGATCCCGCCATTCGCGACCGGGTCGCGCCGCACATGCTGCTAATGGAACTGGTACGTCGTCAGGCCGACCAGTTCGACGTGCTGCACTTCCATATGGACTACTACTCGTTCTCGGTGTTCAAGCGCCAGGAAACGCCGTTCGTGACCACGCTGCATGGGCGTCTCGATCTGCCCGAGCAGCAGCCCGTGTTCGACACCTTCAACACCGCGCCCGTCATCTCGATCTCGAATTCGCAGCGCCAGCCGCTGCCGCAAGCCAAATGGCTACGCACGGTCTATCACGGCCTGCCCGAGCATCTGTATACGCCGCAACCCGTGGAGCCGCGCTATCTGGCGTTCCTCGGACGGATCTCGCCGGAAAAGCGTGTCGATACCGCGATCCGCATCGCCCAGCGCTGCGGGCTGCCGATCCGCATCGCCGCCAAGGTGGACGAGGCCGACCGCGAGTATTTCGAGCGTCAGATCAAGCCGCTTTTCGCGTTGCCGAACGTGGAGTTCGTGGGCGAAATCAACGACAGCCAGAAGGCCGAATTCCTCTCGGGCGCGCACGCGCTGCTGTTTCCGATCGACTGGCCGGAGCCGTTCGGTCTCGTGATGATCGAGGCGATGGCGTGCGGCACGCCGGTGATCGCTTTCAATCGCGGCTCGGTGCCGGAAGTGGTGGACGATGGCGTGTCGGGTTTCATCGTCGAGGATGAAATCGGCGCGGTGGCGGCCGTCAACCGCCTCGCACGCGTGCCGCGTACCGGCGTGCGGCGCCGCTTCGAGGAGCGCTTCACCTCGCACCGTATGGCGCAGGAGTATGTGGAGGCCTATCAGGCGGTGATTCGCGCGAGCAAGCGCTCGCGCTTCAAGGTGATCGATACGTCCGCGACGTGAGCGCGAAAGTGGGCGCTATCGAGCCGCCGCGGACGCCGGCGGGGCGCGTTACAGATTCAGACGCGTAATCTTGGTGCCACCGAGCGAGAGATCGCCGATCAGACCGCTGTTCGTGAGCACGAAGACTTCGACGGGCTTGGTCGCGGTGGTGGTGTCGATCGAGCCGTTGGCGCCGACCTTCACGAGCGCGACCGACGCGTCGCCGCCCGCCGACCAGCCATCCGAATTGCGGAATTTGTCGAGCGCGTCCTGGGTCATGAACAGATAGACGACGGCCTTCGACTGCATGCCGAGCGTCGCGCCCACCGATGCGCCCGTCGTGCTGTAGTAGCCGACCGTGCTGCCGCCTACGCGCAGCGCACCGTCGCCGTGTTCGCCGCCCACCACGATGCCGGCCTGCACCACGGATGGGAACACCAGTACGCCACGCGCCTTCGCGACGAGTTCGCGCGCACCCGGCACGGTCTGGAACAGGCGCGACATCGTACCGTCCGCGCTGGCGTCGATCGACTGGCGCCGCGAGTCGTTGCTTTGTTCGGTGGGCGGGGTATTGCCGGTAGTCGAGCAACCCGCGAGCGCTGCGCTGGCGAGCGCGATGGCAACAGAAGTCCTCAGGATGAAGCGACGTCCTTGCATGTTGTTCTCCGTCGTGGTTTCCGGAAAGCCGGACCGCCGCGGCGCTGCCGATGACGGTTCAGCCTCGTCGTTATAGCACAGGCCTTCAAATGGCCTTCGGGAGCGGGCACGAGATTCGCGCAGGCCGCAGCGGCCCGCAGTGGCCTTATCTGGCAAGGCTTTGCGGTGTGTCGGGCATCAGCGTTCTGGAACGGCTTTGACTGCGGGCGGGCGACGCAGCGCGCGCTTCACCGCGCCAATGACGATGCCGAGCGCGAGTAGCGCCACGGCTGGCACAACCCAGTAGCCGACGAACGCGTGCCAGAGATAGCGCACGAGGGTCGCACGGCGCACCGCATATTCGTCGCGCGCTGCCTGTTGGGCGGCGGCGTTTTCGGCCAGTACGGCGGCAGGGCAGCCTGCGGCGCGCGCCTGTTCCGCCGTGCCCTCGCAGTGCAGCGGCGCACCGGCGGTGCGTTCGGCGTCGGTGAACGTCCACGAGGTCAGCGCGCGCTGGAGGTCCGCGCGGTTATACGCCATTTCCTCCTGGATTTCGCGCACCGCGACGATCATTACCGGCACCAGCCAGAAGACCATCACCAGCAGCCAGCGGCGAAACCAGCGGTTTTTGTGTCTCCATGCCATCTGCGCCTCCGTTCGATGCCGATGGCATCAAGCAGGATCAACCTGCACAGGCTAAATAGGGCGGCCCGATGGCGATTGACGTTTCGTATAAGGGAAGGGCCGCTGGAGCCATCATAGGAGAAAAAGCACGCGTCGGCGCGGGCTGGGCGCGGATTGGGCATGACGTGTGCTGCGCCCACGAAAAACGACGCGCCGCAGCATAAGCCGGGGCGCGTCGCGATTGGTGCAGCCATGTCGTTTCGTCAGCGTGTCGATCAGCCCGATTGATCAGGAATCCCTGGCGGATCGCGACGGCCCGACGTCAGCCAGAACTCAGCTCTTGGTCGAAAGGCACGTCTTCATGAAGGCCTTGCGGTCGTCGCCTTTCTTGCCGTCGGCCTGCGCGTTGCACGCCTTCATGCGTTCTTGCTGCGTCATTGTCGGCGCGGGGACGCCGGCTGCCGAGAGACATTGCTTCATGAAGGCTTTGCGGTCGTCGCCCTTCTTGTCGCCGGCCTGGGTGTTACAGGTTTTCATCTTCGACTGCTGGCTGTTCGGAGCAGAAGGGGCAGCAGCGGGGGCGGCGGTTTGCGCGAACGCCGGTGCGGCGAGCACGCCGCCCAGCACGATTGCAGCAATGGCGGACTGGATCTTCATCGTTCACTCCCATGGGATATTCGACATTGTCGGTAGTCGTGCGCGCAGGCCGCTGTTGTGTGCATCGTTGCCTATCGCCGCAACCATTATGGCAAAGCCAACCTGAAAACGAACCGGCGACGGCTTTGGTTGACGTGCGCTGCGGCACAATGCGCATGAATCGCACGACGCATGCAAGGAGACAGGCAATGCATTACCTCTTGATGTACGACCTCGCCGACGATTACCTCGAACGTCGCGCCGAGCATCGCAACGCGCATCTCGCGCTCGCGTGGGCTGCGGCGGAGCGCGGCGAGCTGCTGCTCGCGGGCGCGATTGCCGAGCCGGTGGACAACGCGCTGCTGCTATTCCAGGGCGACAGCCCGGCGGCCGCCGAAGCCTTCGCGCGCGCCGATCCCTACGTGCAGGCGGGAATCGTCAAGGCGTGGCGTGTGCGGCCGTGGCAGACCGTGGTGGGCGAGCACGCGGCGAACCCGGTGCGATGAAGGCCGATGTGCACGCAACGGTTGGCCTGCGGGTGTCAGCCCGTCTGCGAGCCGTTTGACGAGGCGTCGTCGCCGCACGGGTGGCTTGCCGCCGAGCGGGCTAGCAGATCGCGCACGGTCTCGTCGTCGACCTGATCGAAATCGTCATAGAACTGGCCGACGCTCATGAACGACACGGGCGTTTTCACGCAGACGAAATCGTCGATGGCGCCCGCGAGCCGTGCGCGCGCGCCCGCCGGCGCAACCGGCAGGGCCGCGACGATACGCGCGGGTCCGAGCGAGGCGAGGGCGAGCGCCGCTGCCTTGAGCGAGGCGCCGGTGGCCATGCCGTCGTCGACGACCAGCGCCACGCGTCCGGCAACCGGCACGCTCGCGCGCTCGCCGCGATAGCGCGCTTCGCGCCGGCCCAGTTCGATGCGGGCGAGCGCCAGCGCGCTCTGCAATTGCGGCTCGCTCACACCCGTTTCGCGAATCAGCGCCTCATCGACATACTGCGCGCCATTCGAGGACAGCGCGCCCATCGCCAGTTCGGGTTGCCACGGCACGCCGAGCTTGCACACGGGCAGCACGTCGAGCGGCGCACCCAGCGTCTCGGCCACCTCGAATGCGACGGGCACGCCGCCGCGCGGCAGGGCGAGCACGATGACATCGCGCCGCCCGCCAAAGGGCGCGACGAGCTGCGCGGCGAGCAGGCGCCCCGCCTCGCGGCGATCAGTGAATGGGCGTTCCATGACGGTTCCTGTCGATGCGGATTAGTGGGGTTCGGCTCACACGGCGCAAAGAAAGAAGGACTTTAGTGTGCCACGCACGGCTGCCGCCCGGCGCGAAACCCTCGTTAAAAAAGGCAGCCGGGAATGAATGTCATTCAGACACGCGGTTTGATGTATGTCATGCGCATGCCATAGCGCCCAGGCCGCAAACAACTCCTGCTGTGCGCTCATTTGCATACGTGGATTTCTCGTTTGGCGCGGCCCGCGCGCGTGGTTAGCATGAGATCGAGCCCTTCACCGACGAGGTCCCAGCCATGTCCGAAACCGCCTGTTTTTCGCCACGTGTTGTCGAACCCGCCGAAGCCGATGCCCCCGAGGGCCTCGGCCTCGCACTGGAGTTGCGGCTCGCGCGGCCCATCGACGGTATCGCGGGGCATGCGCTACGCATCCATCTGCGGCGCGGCGCGCGCATGGATCAGGCGGAAACCTTGCGCGATCTGCTTCACGAGGTCGGCGCGGATATCGTCGTGTCCTGAGCGCGCCAGCGGCTTCGGCACGCTGAAAATCACTCAGTCGAGCGGCGTCTCGAACAGCGCGTCGAGCAGGTTGGACGACGAAGAATCGGCCAGGCGCGTGAGCGACTCGACCATACGCACCTGGCAGTCCACCAGCGGGATGGCGCGGATACGGCGTGATTCGCCGAATTCCGCGCCCGCGATCACGCCTGCGCCCACGCCCTGGGCGATCGCCGTCTGCAACGCCTCGCGCCCATCCACGTAAAGCACGGGCTGCACTTGTAACCCTTTGCGCACCAGTTCCGCTTCCAGCAACTGCTGCGTGACCGAATGCGCCTCACGAAAGATCATCGGCTCGCGCACCAGCTCCTCGTAGGTCATGCGGCGCTTTTTCGCCGCCGCGCTGTCGGCCGGCACCACCGCGACGAGCGGTTCCTCGCGCAGCACGCGGGTCTGCAGGCGGCTATGCACCTGATGCGCCGCGGTGATGGCCGCATCCACCTCGCTCGACAGCACGCGCCGCATGCATTCGGTCGCGTTCGCGATGCCGAGCTTCACCACCACGCCCGGATAACGGCGCCGGAACGCGCCGACCAGCTTGATGGCGAGGTCCGGTGCGTCGGCGACCAGCGCGAGTTCGCCGGACTCCAGTGCGCCCGCCGATTCGAGTAGACGCCGCGCGTCGCGCTCGCAGCCCACCATCTGGCGCGTCACCGCATAGAGCCGGCGCCCGAGTTCGGTCAACTCGACGCCGCGCGGCGCCCGCTCGAACAGCTTGACGCCGAAATCGCTCTCCAGCCGCCGCACATGGTCGGACACTGCCGGCTGGGTGAGGGAGAGCGCCTGCGCGGCGCGCGAGAAGCCGCCGTGTTCGGCGACGGCGTGAAAGGCGCGCAACTGGGCGTATTGCATGGCGAGGCTACCTATAAGTTCAACTGATATCGACATCAATTATATCGATTTTACCGATGATCACCGATCCAGTACCGTATCGGCATCACGCTGAACACCGACTGGAGCAGCCGCATGACCACCCCCGCCGCGATCCCGAACGCGACCCCCGCCGATCCGTATCTGCTGACCCCTGGCCCGCTAACCACGGCCGCCTCGACGAAGGCCGCCATGCAGCGCGACTGGGGATCGTGGGACGCCGATTTCCGCGCCATGACCGCGCATCTGCGAGCGGCGCTGCTGGAAATCGCCGGCGCGACCGGCGGCGACTACGATTGCGTGCCCTTGCAGGGCAGCGGCAGCTACTGCGTTGAAGCGATGCTCGGCAGCTTCGTGCCGCGCGACGGCCACGCACTGGTGCTCGCCAACGGCGCGTATGGCAAGCGCATTGCCACCACGCTGCGTTATCTGGGCCGCCGCCACACCGTGCACGACACCGGCGACTACCTGCCGCCGCGCGCCGCCGATGTCGAGCGCCTGCTGACCGCTCACGCCGACATCACGCATGTGGTCGTCGTGCATTGCGAAACCAGCTCGGGCATCCTCAACCCGATCGCGGAAATCGCCGAGGTCGTGGCGCGCCACGGCCGCCGCCTGCTGATCGACTCGATGAGCGCCTTCGGCGCCGTGCCGCTCGACGTGCGCACGCTGCCGTGCGAGGCGTTCGTTTCCTCCGCGAACAAGTGCATCGAGGGCGTGCCGGGCTTCGGTTTCGTGATCGCGAAGACGAGCGCGCTCGAAGCCGCCAAGGGCAACAGCCACTCGCTCGCGCTCGACCTGCACGACCAGTGGGATGTGATGAACCGCACGGGCCAATGGCGCTTCACGCCGCCCACGCACGCCGTGGCGGCATTCCTCGAAGCGCTGCGCCTCTACGCAGAAGAGGGCGGCCAGCCTGGGCGCCTCGCCCGCTACACGCGCAATCGCGACGTGATGGTCGAGGGCATGCGCTCGCTCGGCTTCGAGCCGCTGCTGACCGAAACCTGGCGCTCGCCGATCATTGTCACGTTCTTTTCGCCTGCGCATGCGAACTTCAGCTTCGCGCGCTTCTACGAGCTGATGAAAGAGCAGGGCTTCATCATTTATCCCGGCAAGCTCACGAACGTCGAAAGCTTCCGTATCGGCTGCATTGGCGCGCTGGACGAGTCGGTGATGCGCCGCGTGGTGGAGGCCTGCGGCGCGGCCCTGCGCACGCTGGGCGTGCCGGATGGCGCGCCCGAACACGCTTCGCTCGACGCGCGCGAAGCGCTCGCGGCCTAAGGCGGCCCGTCAGATCTGGCTATTTACCGATACACGCATAACGCAGCGCATTTCGAAGGACAAACGCAAATGAAACACGTCAAGGCAGTGATTTTCGACTGGGCCGGTACGGTGGTCGATTACGGCTCGCGCGCGCCGATGGGCGCATTCGTCGAAACCTTCGGCGAGTTCGGCGTGCCGATCACGATCGACGAGGCACGCGGCCCGATGGGCATGGCCAAGCGTCCGCACATCGCCGCGCTGATGGCGCTGCCGCGCGTCGCCCAGGCCTGGGAAACGCGCTACGGCCATAAGCCCACCGATGCCGACATCGACGCGGTCTACGACGTCTTCGTGCCGAAGAACGTCGCCGTGGCGGCGCAGTACAGCGACGTGATTCCGGGTGTCGCAGCCGTCACGAGGCAACTGCGCGCCGATGGCGTGCGCATTGGCTCCACCACGGGCTACACGCGCGAAATCATCGACCAGATCGTGCCGGGCGCGGCGGCACAAGGTTTCGAGGCGGACAGCATCGTTTGCACGGGCGACACGCCCGAAGGCCGTCCGTCGCCGTACATGATCTATCGCACGCTGCCACAGCTGGGCGTGTGGCTCGCGCGTGACGCGATCAAGGTGGACGACACCGAAGTCGGCATCGAAGAGGGACTGAACGGCGGCACCTGGGCCGTGGGCGTGGCCGTGAGCGGCAACGCGTTCGGCATGAGCGAGGACGAAGTCCACGCGCTCGCCCCCGACGAATTCACACAGCGCCGTGCTGCCGCCATCGAGCGCCTGCGCGCCGCCGGTGCGCACTACGTGATCGATAGCGTGGCGGATCTGCTGCCCGTGGTCGGGGAAATCGAAACGCGCCTCGCGCGCGGCGAGCGTCCCTGAAGTTGCTGAGCGTTCCTGATTCAGCGGTGATCTGAGCGGGCGGCCTGATCTTCGATCAGGCCGCTTTTTGCATGGGCCGCGCGCAGGGCGCGACGCCCTCGACCCACACACATAACGTCCGCGTTACCATGAGCGCCCTTTGGGCCATCGCCCGACCCAACCGAGCTCATGAAGACGTTCCTGCTTTTCGTTGCCACCGCGCTTGCCGAGATCGTCGGCTGCTATTTGCCGTATCGCTGGCTGCGCGAGGGCGCGAGCGCCTGGCTGCTGGTGCCGGCCGCTGGGTCGCTCGCGCTGTTCGCCTGGCTCCTGACGCTGCACCCGAGCGCGGCCGGGCGGACCTATGCGGCGTACGGCGGCGTCTACATCTGCGTGGCGATTCTCTGGCTATGGGCTGTCGAGGCGATTCGCCCGAGCCCCTGGGACTGGGCCGGCATTGCGTTCGCGCTCGTCGGCATGGCCTTGATCGCCTTCCAGCCACGCTGAGCGCAAACCGGGTTCGCGGCCGCCCGGACGCTTCAAGCGACCGTATTCACGGCGACCGAATTCACACCCGGAAACTTCGCGCGGAACGCCTGCGGCATCGCCACGACCTTTTTCGCCTCGTAGTCGAAGAACACGAAACCCGACTTCGCCATCGCGATGAGCGCGCCGTCCGAAGGGCGCGTGATACGGAAGATGATGTCGCCGCCGTACTTGTTGAAGTCCATGATGCCGACCTCGAAGCACAACTGGTCGCGCGCATAGGCCTCGGCGCGATAGGTCGTCGCGAGGTCGGTGACGATGATGCTCGTGTGCGCGTCTTTCATGTCCTCGATACCGGCGTCGAACAGGAAGCGCGCTCGCGCCTCCGAAATCATCGAGATCATCGAATCGTTCGCGAGGTGGTTCGCCGAGTTGATATCGGTGACACGGACCGTGAGGTGGGTCGAGTAGTAATACTGGTCTTCGGGGAAGTGGAGTTCGATGCGGGCCATGACGCGTTGCCTGAACAGATGCGGGGGAGGTGTCTCGGAGTGTCTCTTTCTTTCGCTGCGACGGGCGTTAGCGGGTTCTGATCGCGCGCCCGCGGGCGCAGTCCGCCACAGCAGTGCGCGATTGTAGCGGCTGGCGCGCTTCCTCGCGTCCCCGTCCAGCAGGCGAATCGGGCGCGTATTCGTCTGCTGAATAGTCGGACTCTGCCTTGTGCCGATGGAGGTGCGTCCGCGTTGACACCGCGCTCGCGCAGGGCGCACTCTCGCCAGACGCGCCTGTGCGGCGCGGCGTTGAACTCCGTAGAAGGCCAGGCCCTCAGGCACGCAAAATGCGCAGGCCTTGTTGCCCGCGACGCGTGCCATTGCGGCGCGCCAGACCCAGGGCCACGCGGGAGACGTCATGACGAGGGGTGAAGGGGAGCGCAGCGACGGGAGCCACGCGAGGCGGCAAGCCATTCGCACCGTCGTGAACGAAGCCATGCGCTCGGCGGTGGATCAGGGTCTGCAAGGGCTGCAAGACCGGCAGGCGCGCGCGCCAAAAATGGCCGATCTCGTCAGCGCATTCGACTGGTCGACCACGCCGCTCGGCGCCGCCGCGAACTGGCCGCACAGCCTCAAGAGCGTCGTGCGCCTGATGCTCGCTTCGCGTTACGCGATGTGGCTCGCTTATGGGCCCGATCTCAACTTCTTCTGCAACGATGCCTATCGCCCGACGCTCGGCGCCAAGCAGCAGTTCATCGGCTTGCCCGCGCGCGAGGTCTGGTCCGAAGTCTGGGCCGAGGCGGGTTCGCGTATCGAGCACGTGCTCGCCACCGGTGAAGCGACCTGGGACGAGAGCCTGTTGCTCTTTCTCGAACGCAACGGTTTTAAGGAAGAGAGCTATCACACGTTTTCCTATGGCCCGGTGCATGGCGACAGCGGAGCCGTGGAGGGCATGCTGTGCGTGGTAACGGAAGACACGCGGCGCATTCTGTCCGAGCGGCGGCTGGCCACCGTGGCGCAGCTTTCCAGCGCGGCGCGCAGCGCCCAGACGGTTGCCGACGCCTGCGGCGAAATCGTGGCCGCGCTCGAGGGCAACCGGCGTGACCTGCCGTTCGTCTCGCTCTATCTATTGGATGCGGACGGCACACGCGCGCGCGCGGTGGCTTCGAATCACGCCGACAGCGGGCACAACCCCGCTGCGGATATTCCGCTCCATGACGCACTTCCCGGCACACTCGCTGCCGTGCTGGCCGAAGCCGCCCGTGCGGGCGCGCCGCTCGAAGCGCAGACGATCGACGGCGTGCTGCCCACGGCATCGGTCTGGCCCGAGCCAGTGAGCCGCGCGGTGGTTGTGCCGCTGATGCGCGCACGGCCACAAACCGCGGGTGCGGATGGATCGTCGGCGGGCGGCTGCATCGGTTTGCTCGTCGTGGGCGTGAGTCCGCGCCTTCTTTTCGACGACGACTACCGCCGCTTTGTCGAACTCGTCGGTGCTCAGGCGGGCAGCATTATCGAAGCGGCACGCGCAGTCGAAACCGAACGTCTGCGTGCCGAGCAACTCGCGGCGCTCGACCGCGCCAAGACGACGTTCTTTTCGAACGTAAGCCATGAGTTGCGCACGCCGCTCATGCTGATGCTCTCGCCGCTCGACGATCTCGTCGAGGCCGACAGCGACCCGGCGCGTCTCGCCTTGCTGCGGCTCGCGCGCCGCAGCGGCCATCGGCTGTTGCGTCTCGTGAATTCGCTACTCGATTTCGCCCGTATCGAAGCCGGGCGCATCGAGGTCTGCTATGAGCCGACCGATCTTGCGCGCCTGACGCAGGACGTCGCGAGCACCTTCCGTTCGGCGATCGAGCGTGGCGGGCTGGCGTTTCGCGTGCAATGTCGTCTGGACGAACCGGTCTACATCGACCGGCAGATGTGGGAAAAAATCGTCCTGAACCTGCTGTCCAATGCGTTCAAGTTCACCCTGGCTGGGCGCGTCGACGTGAGCCTCGCACGACATGGCGCACACGCGGTGCTCACGGTCGAGGACAGCGGCAGCGGCATCCCCGCGCATGAAATGCCGCGCCTGTTCGAGCGCTTTCATCGCGTGGAGGGCACGCAAGGGCGCACGCAGGAGGGCACCGGCATCGGACTCGCTCTCGTGCATGAACTGGTCAAGTTGCATGGCGGCGCCATCGAGGCGTGGAGCGAGCCAGGGCAGGGTACGCGCTTCGCCGTCAGCGTGCCGCTCGGCAGCGCACATCTGGATCCGGCGCGTCTGCGTGAAGGCGCGCCGCGCAATGGCGGCGGCCAGATGGCCGCGGCGTTCGCCGCCGAGGCTGAGGGCTGGCTGGGCACGACGCCCCTTATGGCTGGCAGAAACGCGGACAAAATCGCAGCGGCCGAAGCCGACGGCTTGCGCCTCGATCCCGCCGCGAGTGCGTCGTCGTCGGGCTTGCGCGATCAGCGCTTTGCGGCGACGTTTGGCGCGCGCATCCTGCTCGTCGACGACAACGCCGACATGCGCGCCTATGTCGGCACGTTGCTCGCGAGCGCTTATCAGGTCGATCTGGCGGCCGACGGCGCGCAGGCGCTCGACGTGGCGCGTCGTCAGCGGCCGGACCTGATCGTCTCCGACGTGATGATGCCGCGCCTCGACGGCTTCGGCCTGCTCGCCGAAGCACGCCGCGACGCCGCGCTGCGCGACGTGCCGGTCATCCTGCTTTCGGCGCGTGCGGGCGAAGAGGCGCGCATCGAAGGGCTCGACGCTGGCGCCGACGACTATCTCGTCAAGCCGTTCTCCGCGCGCGAACTCGCGGCGCGCGTGGGCGCGCTGCTCGAACGCACGCAGATCCGCCGCGCCAACGAACAACTGCTCGAACTCGCGCTTTCGAGCATTCAGGATCAGTTCTTCCTGCTCGATCAGGACGCGCGTCTCACGCTCGTGAATCCGCGCTTTCTGGAGCTCACCGGCAAGACGGCGCCGCAAGCGCTCGGCCAGCGCCTCGCGGATATTTGCCCCGAGACCGCCGCGAACGGCTTCGCCGCGGCCTTGAGCGCAGCGCTTACGGCGCGCGAGGCGCGCCAGTTCGAGACGCGCTGCGCGTCGAGCGGCCGCTGGTTCGAAACGCGCATCTATCCGGCCGCCGAAGGCGCAGCGGTGCTCATGACCGATGTGACCGAACGCAAGCTCGCCCAGGAAGCGATCCGCCTGCGCACCGCACAATTCGAAACGCTCATGAACGAAGCGCCGCTGGGCGTCTATCTGGTCGATCGCAACCTGCGCATTCGCGAAGTGAATCCCGCAGCGCGGCCGTTCTTCGGCGATGCGACCCAGTTGATCGGCGAGGACGTGAGCGCCGTGATGCGCCGGGTCTGGAACGCACCGTACGCGCAGGAAATCGTCGATATCTTTCGCCGCACGCTCGAAACCGGCCAGCCTTATCACACGCCCGAGCGCCTTGAGGCGCGCAGCGACCGCAACGCCAGCGAATGCTACGAATGGGAAGTGCACCGCACGCCGCTGCCCGACGACCAGTTCGGGCTCGTCTGCTATTTCCGCGATATCTCCTCGCAGGTGCACGTGCGCCAGCAACTCGAGCAAGCCGACCACCAGAAGGACGCGTTTCTCGCCACGCTCTCGCACGAACTGCGCAATCCGCTTGCGCCGATTCGCAGCGCGGCGGCCATCCTCGCTTCGGCATCGCTTACGCCCGGTCAGCTCGCGTGGGCGACGGACGTGATCCAGCGCCAGGTCACGCATATGTCGGGACTGCTCGACGATCTGCTCGACCTCGCGCGCATCACCTGCGGCAAGCTCGATCTGCGGCGCGACGTGGTGAGCCTCGCGGGCGTGATCCAGACCGCCGTGGAGGCGTCGCGGCCGCTGCTGGAGCGCAAGCAGCACGCGCTCGTCGTACATGCGCCGCTGCCCGACGTGCTGATCGACGCCGACGCGCTGCGTCTCGCCCAGGTGGTGTCGAATCTGCTCAATAACGCCGGCAAGTACACCGATCCGGGCGGACATATCGAACTGACGATCGCCGTCGATGGCGCCGCGATCGAACTCGCGGTCAAGGACGATGGCATCGGCCTGCCGCCCGACGCCGACGAGCGCCTTTTCGCCATGTTTGCGCAGATCGACGCGCGTTCGCAGCGCACGGAAGGCGGCCTCGGCATCGGCCTTGCGTTGTCGCGCGGGCTCGTGCAACTGCATGGCGGCACGATTCACGCGCGCTCGGCCGGGGCGAACCTTGGCAGCGAGTTTCGCGTGCGCCTGCCGATCGTCGTGCCGACGCAGCGCGCCGCCCGTGAAGCATCCGTCGACACGCGCTTTGCGGATCGCATTGCACGCCGCGTGCTGGTCGTCGACGACAACCGCGACGCCGCCGAAAGCCTCGCGCTGCTGCTCTCGATCTCGGGCCACGACGTGCGCGTCGCGCACGCAGGCGAGCAAGCGCTCGCGCTCGCGGCGGTGTTCCGGCCGCAGACCGTGCTGCTCGATCTTGGCATGCCGGGCTTAAGCGGTTACGACGTGGCGCGCGCGCTGCGCGCCATGCCCGATTCCGCCGAGATGGTCGTGGTCGCGCTCACGGGCTGGGGACAGGACGAGGACCGCAGGAAGACCGTCGCGGCGGGATTCGACTGGCACATCACCAAACCCGCCGATCCTGAGCAGATCCTGCTGCTGCTCACGCGCTCGCGCCGCGAACTGGTGGGCGAGCGGGGCGGCGCGATGCCGGTGGCGCGGCGCGGCGTCCAGACGTGACGGCGCGTGACGGCGTTTGCGACGCGTGAGCGCGTAGCGCGAAAGCTTAAAGGGCGCGTTCGGGCGGCGCGTCAGACGGCGGATCGCCCATCGGCGCGGGCGGCGGCACGTCGCCATCGGGCAAGGGCGGCGGCGACTTGGGTTTCGGATCGAAGGGTTCTTCCGTGGGCAGATGCGCGCGGATGACGGCGCGCGCGCCGACGTTCCTGAGCGAGGCAAGCGGCATGACGTCTCCTGGTGGCGTGGTGACTATGGCTTGTCGACGCGCAAGGCTCGTGCCGGTGGTTGGCGTCGCACGCTTGACGGTGGGTATGTGCCTTGCTGTTCGATGAGCAGCGCCGCGCTCGCGATCATTGCGGCGGGACGCACAATTCATCGACCATCGAGGGGGATCCCATCATGAGCAATCGCGCTAGTTCGCTCGCGCTCGCAGTTGCCATCGCGGCTTCGGGCTTCGTCGGTTCGCCGTTCGTTCACGCGCAAGGCGCACCCCAGTCGATCGCCGTGCAACGTCTCGCGACAGTTCAATCGGGCACGGGCTTTCGCGCATCGAAACTCGTCGGCTCCGACGTGTATGACAACCAGGGCAACAAGATCGGCTCGATCGACGACATCGTGCTCGAATCGCCCAACGACGGCGCGTTCGCGATTCTTTCAGTGGGCGGCTTCCTCGGCATGGGCAAGCATTTCGTCGCCGTACCGTTCAATGACTTGCAGATCAGCGCCAAACAGATCGTGCTGCCGGCCGACAAGGCGTCGCTCAAGGCCATGCCGGAATTCAATTACGCGAAGGATTGAAGGCAGGTGTGACTAGAACCAGACATCTCTAAAAAGCCGCCACAAATTTGTCCAGACCATTTTCAAATGTCCGCTTTCCCGCCAAGTTCAAATGTCCGCTTTTACAGGGTTTAAAGCTTTTCTTCCGTGAGAGTTAGCTCTCGCAGCGTCGAAGATCTGACCATGAACGGGCAGGGCATCGGCGCCCGTTCCACTGTTAGCTGCTGACCGATTACCAGGTTCGCAACGTTCCCGTTTGGGCTGCTTTTGCCCGGCCAGGTCAACGATCACCCGCTCGATATCCGACTGCGTGATTTCCCGCTGTTTCTTCTTGCCCGCATGGCTCTCCTTGCGCTCCGGCCGGGTTGAATCGCCCCGGTGCGTTCGCGATGGCGCCTTACCTATCCGGCTGTTATCGCGTTGCGCCTGAACGACCTGCGAGATCTGAAGTGCGTGACTCAGCCGCTTGCGTTCGACGATGGCGCCCTGGTCGACCTCGGTCAGTCTGTCGTACTCGCGGTAAGGCACCACCCGGCCATACGCATGCAGTTCGATACGTCCGTCCGGATACTCCCAGACCTCGATATACCGATCGATCAGCTTGCGGTTCTCCGGCGTATCGTCCAGCAGATACAGCACACGGTCGTACTGCACCGTCAGCGACTTCTTGACCTTGCGCGGTTCGCGCCACGTGAGCACCCGATCCAGGTTCTCGTCTGCGCGTAGCGGCCGATGTGCATCGAAATCGCTCTTTGGTGGCTTCCCGAAGCGGGCGTTGTAGGCCGCCATAAAGGAGGGCGCCCAGGCGTTGGCTTCGGCCAGCGTGCTAATGCCGCGCAGCCTCAACTCCTTCACGAGGCGGTCCTGCAACGTAAGGTGTGCGCGCTCCACACGCCCCTTGGCCTGGCTCGAATTCGCGCAGAACGTGTCGATGTTCAACTCGTACATCGCACGCCCGAACGGCGTCACACTGCGCCCGGCGTCAGCGCTGCGGAATACGCTGTACTTGTCGCTATAGAACGCCCCTGGCTTGCCATAACGCTCGATGTACGTGCGCGTCGCCTCGAAGTAGCTGAAGGTCGATTCGGTGGCCGTGAAATGCAACGCCATCAGCCGGCTCGTCGCATCATCCACATACACGAGCAGCGTGCATTGCGGCGCCCGGTCCTCGAACCAGGCGTGCTCGCTGCCGTCAATCTGGATCAGTTCACCCAGGCATGCACGACGTGCGCGCGGCTGGTAGACCTTCGGTGGCCGCTGCCGGCGCGGAACCCAGAGTCCTGCGTCCGTCATGAGCTTGCGTAGCGTCTCCCTGGCCAGCCGGATGCCGTGGCACTCCCAGAGCTTCTCGCAGGCCAGCGTCGGCCCGAAATCGGCGTAGCGCTCGCGCACGATCGACAGCGCCCGGTCAGCCGTTGCACGGTCCAGCCGATTGTTGCTGGGCTTCGAGCGCCGGCGCGACACGAGACCTTGCGGCCCGTGCTCGCGCAGTCGGCCAACGAGCCGGCGAATCTGCCGCGTCGTGAGCCCGAGCCGACCAGCATGCCAGCAGTCAAAAACACGACATCTGTAAATAGCCAGAACACGACATTAGGATACAGCCGCTACAAATTTTCTGTTGATAATTTATGTTATGTAAAATCATAGAATAGCAAGAAAGCCCGCTAATTCGCGGGCCTGTTGGCACCACTTTGCCCATCACCCGATCAACGAATGGCGTTTAGAATTCCAGGTCAAGCACGCCAGATAGTGCGTCGAGCACGCCCAGAGCATCGAACCAGGATTGAGCGCGCTTGGACAAAGGCAATGTGGCGCGTGCGCGTGCCGAACGACCTCACTCCGCTCGCCGAGCCACCGCCTGCATCTTCACACTGCGACCCGTCGCTTCCAGTGCGGCCGCGCATTGCGCGCAGCGGCCAAAGATCACGAGACTCGCGCTCGCGTAGCTGAACTCGCGCGCAGCCGCGATCGCCGCGTGTTGCGTCTCGAGTTCGCTGTCGTCGATATCGCGAATCTCGCCACAATCGTTGCAAACCAGATGTGAATGGCGCATGCCGCGATTGAGCTCGTACACCACACGTTGCTCGCCGATCCACGCATTGGTGATCAGTCCGGCTTCCAGCAGTTGAGCGAGCGCGCGGTAGACGCTCGCCAGGCTGCATTGCTCGGTATCGGGCGGTACGCGACGGAACACCTGATCGGCGCTCAGGTGCTCGTTCGGAAATTCGTGGAATAGCTGCAAGACGGCAACGCGACTCGACGTCGGACGCATGCGGGCTCGTTTTAAATCGGCGTAGATCGCTCTCATTACTTCGAAGACATTATCGGACCTGCCCGATAGTCTCGTCGGTGCTTGCTTAAGGCTTGCTTAAGTCCCCGCACCGCGCGGCAGTTCGTGCGCGCCACCGCTTTACGGCTGATTTCTTGCAATTAGCCAGCAAAAACATATCAATAAGCTTGTCTCGCGCGATATCCCGCATGAGATCTACCGATGCGAACGGATGGGCAGGGAATGTCCGGCTCGGCGAGCCCGCGTTCCCTGCCCTGCACGCCGCTTATCGTGGCGCCTTCACGACCACGTATTGAACCTGCGTGCCGACGTACTGCGGCTGATACCAGGTCGAGCCGCATTGTTCGTAAGTCGCGCCGTCGATCACGATCGACGTGCATGACGGCGGCAGCGTGGCGATCATCGACCCGACCACCGCGGCTGTCACGCCAACGGTGACGGCCGCGGCAACGGGATCGACGTACCATCCGCCACCCCAGTACGGAGGCGCAGGGGGCGGCGGCGGATGCGGTCCTGGACCGGGTGGCGGTCCAGGTGGATGAGGAGCAGGCCCAGGACCCGGCGGCGGCCCGGGCGGATGCGGATTGGGGTTGGGCGTGGGTCCCGGGCCTGGCTGCGGCCGAGGGCCGGGCTGGCCGCCGTGAAACTGTTCGCCGCCGCCATTGAACCCGGGCCGTGAAACCTGAGCGCCCGCGAAATTCCCGCCCATCGGATGGATGCTCGTGCGCGCCATGCCCCGAAACGCCCATCCCTCGCCCGACGCCAGCGCCATCGACATGACGAGCCCCGCGGCGATCGCGCTTCGCGTAGATTTGCCGTTCATCATTCGGCCTCCTCATAAGGCGGCCGATCCGCGGGCTTGAGGTCGATCTGGCGCATGCCGGCATGCGGATGGAATACGAACGTCGACGGCGCGAACACCGGGTTGAGCTTCCAGTGGTACGTCACCTCATGACGGGGGCGCGAGGTCTGGCTCGTGTCGGTGATGATCATCCTGCACGGTAGCGGTCTGCGTCCCGTTTCGATCCACAACTCCCAGTCGGCGCCGGGTTGCCGGAAGGCGTAGTGCGTGCAACTTCGTGTATCGACTTTTTCGACGCCGATCGTCTGCGCCGCGCCGAGCGAGAGATCGTCTTGCTTGCCATTGCCCCAGTAGAAGAGATCGGCAAGCGGCGTTTCGATATGCCAGTTCTGCGCGAGATCCTGCACGAGTCCGTCGAGCGTGGGCGGCGCGTCGCGCCTCGCGTAGAAGCCCTTCTTCTGGTTGTAGATCGTGAACTGGCGGCCGTCGTAGAGCATGCCGCGCAGATTGCCGTTGCCGGTGATGTCGGCGCGCAATCGGTCGGGACGCTTTACTTTGAGAACGGTGTGACGCAGCAGCGCCGCGTTCTGGCCGCTGTCCAGCACGACGTCGGTGGACGTGTCGGCATCGACTTCGAATCGATGCAGCGTACGCAGATACCGGCCCATCGCGTCGAGCGCATCGGTTGCGTGCGCATCGATCGCACTGGATGCGCCGCCGTTATCGCTGTTGTCGGTGCCGAGATCGTTGAGTGGCGACGGCACGTTCGACTGCGCGGGCACGTGCTCGACGGACGTTTCATGATGCGCGCAACCCGCGAGCGTCAAGGCGCCCAGCAGCGCGGCACAGCGCGCGAGCTTCGGGCCGAACGCGCGTATCGGCGCAGGGTGGATGACTCCAGGGAAGACTCTTTTGTTCACATCGTCTCCTGACTGAAAGTTCGCTTTGCCCAACCGTCGATCCTCGGTTTGCCGCGCGCCCCTGTACCTCCCCAGGGACGCTGGTGACGGTCGGCGAAACGCGCAGATCGGGCGACGTTCGTGCGCGCTTCGTAACGTCGAGCTTATCAGCGTCCCCGCGCTTCGTCACACGAATGCGCCGCGTCGCGTTACGCCGACTCCCCATCTGGCAAGGCGTGCGCGCAAGCTCGACCCCTTCGCTCGGTAAAACCCCTGGTCGGTCCGACGGGTTCATCGCGTTATCATGCGCTCACGATTTATAGAACGATGTTCTATCAGATAGAACGCAAGACGCCGCGGCCGCCAGTCCGCTGAACTATCGAAGTCCGTGCTCAGGAGGAGCCACCATGTCCAGTCTGCCGCTCGACGCGACGCACGCGTCGCCCCGCGACGATGCCGCACGAGCCAGTGCGGCGCAGATCAATGCGCGGATCGACCGCCTGCCCGCCACCCGCACGGTCTGGACGCTCGTGCTGCTGCTCTCGCTTGGCGGCTGGTTCGAGTTCTACGACCTGTTCTTCACGGCCTACGTAGGCCCGGGGCTCGTGAAAAGCGGGCTCTACTCGACCACCACGGCGTCGTTCTTCGGTTTTTCGGGGCTTGGCGCTTTTGTGGCGGCGTCGTTCGCGGGCCTGTTCATCGGTACGTTCTGCTTTACGGGGCTCGCCGACCGCTATGGCCGGCGCATGATGTTCACGGCCTCGCTGCTCTGGTACTCGGCCGCCACGTTGATGATGGCGATGCAGACGTCCGCGCCAGCCATCAATCTGTGGCGCCTGATCGCGGGCATCGGCGTGGGGATCGAGCTCGTCACCATCGACACCTATGTGAGCGAGCTCGTGCCGAAGCATATGCGCGGCCGGGCGTTCGCCTTCGTGCATCTCGTGCAGTACACGGCGGTGCCGACGGTCGCGTTGCTCGCGTGGTGGTTCGTGCCGCGCATGCCGCTCGGTTTCGATGGCTGGCGCTGGGTGGTGATGTTCGGCGCCTGCGGCGCGTTGATCGCCTGGGCGATCCGTCGTCGTGTGCCCGAAAGCGCACGTTGGCTTGCGCAGCGCGGCCGCCACGAGGAAGCGGCGCGCGTGCTCAGCCGACTCGAAGCCAAGGTCGAAGCCCAATACGGCCGTCCGCTGCCTGCACCGTCGATCGAGCCAGTGAGCGCGACAAGCCAGGAACAAACCAAGGCGCGCTTCGCCGAGCTCTGGCAGCCACCGTATCGCCGCCGCACGATCACCCTGCTCGTCTTCAACCTGTTTCAGGCGATTGGCTTCTACGGATTCGCCTCGTGGGTGCCGACACTGCTCGTCTCCAAGGGCGTAACGGTGACGCACAGCCTGCTCTATTCCTTCGTGATCGCCGCTTCGAACCCGTTCGGCCCGCTGATCGGCATGGCGATCGCCGACCGGATCGAGCGCAAGACGCTCATCGTGCTCGCCGCACTCGGCATCGGCGTATTCGGCACGCTGTTCGCGTTCCAGACCTCGCCCGCCATGCTGATGTTGCTGGGCGTCCTCATTACGCTCGGCGGCACGCTGCTCTCGGTCGGCTATCACGCCTATCAGGTCGAGCTGTTTCCCACCCGCATGCGGGCGCGCGCCGTGGGTTTCGTCTATTCGATGTCGCGGCTATCCGCGATGTTCTCGGGCTTCATGATCGCGTTCGCACTGCGCCATTTCGGTGTCCCTGGCGTCTTCGCGCTGATCACGGGGGCGATGGTGATGGTGATGCTGGCGATCGGCCTGTTCGGCCCGCGCACCAACAACCGTTCGCTCGAAGCCATTTCCCAATGATGCATTCAAAAAAAGAGGCTGGAACTACGATGTTGCCTTTGGCTGGAGTGCGCGTTCTCGATCTCTCG
Source organism: Paraburkholderia sp. J67 (assembly GCF_905220265.1). NCBI lineage: Bacteria > Pseudomonadati > Pseudomonadota > Betaproteobacteria > Burkholderiales > Burkholderiaceae > Paraburkholderia > Paraburkholderia sp. J67. The sequence goes on along the minus strand of NZ_CAJMZK010000003.1, from coordinate 478,769 downwards.
AATGTCCTCGCGGGTCCGTTCTGCGCGTATCAACTGGCGCTCCTCGGCGCCGATGTCACGAAGGTCGAGCACCCCGAAGGCGGCGATCTTGCGCGGCGCCTGGGAGCCGACAAGGATGCGGCCGCGCGTAATATGGGCGCGTCCTTTGTGGCGGTGAACGCGGGCAAGCGTTCGATCACGCTCAATCTGAAAGACCCGCGCGGCAAGGCGATCCTGCTCGAACTCGTGAAGGACGTCGACGTGCTGGTCGAGAACTTTCGGCCGGGCGTGATAGAGCGGCTGGGACTGGGATTCGATCAGCTATCCGAAGCGAATCCGCGGCTGGTTTACTGCGCGATTTCAGGCTTCGGCGAAAACGGCGAACTGGCGCCCCGCCCCGCTTACGACCAGATCATTCAGGGCATGGCGGGTGTGATGAGCGTGACCGGCGACGCGCACAGCGCGCCGCTGCGCGTGGGCTATCCCGTCTCCGATACGGTGGGCGGGCTGACGGCGGCGTTCGGCATCTGCGCGGCGCTTGTCGACGCGCGCACGACCGGGCGCGGGCGGCGGCTCGATGTGTCGATGCTCGAAGCCACGCTTGCGACGATGGGCTGGGTCGTGTCGAACTATCTGAACGCGGGCGTCGAGCCCACGCCGATGGGCAACGAAAATTTCACCGCCGCGCCCTCGGGCACCTTCGCGACCGGTGACGGTCTGCTCAACATCGCGGCCAACGAGACGCGCCAGTTCGAGAGCCTCTGCGAGGTGATCGGTCGCCGGGACCTGCCGCGCGACGAACGTTTCGCTGCGCGCCATCTGCGCAAGCTGCATCGCGCCGAACTCAAGGCGGAAATCGAAGCGGCACTGGCCGCCGATAGCGCCGAGAACTGGGAAACGCGCCTGCTCGCGCGCGGTGTGCCGGTCGGCCGCGTGCTCACGGTGCCGCAGATCCTGGCGCATCCGCATCTGGCCGAGCGGCGCTTCGTGCGCGAGTTCGAGCCCGCTCACGGCGAAGCCGCTCAGCGCGTCACGCGCGCGGGCCTGCGCCTCGCCGACGCCGATGCAGCGCCCACCTCGCCCGCTCCAACGCTGGGCGCCCACACACGCGAAACGCTCGCGCAACTCGGTTACGACGCCGCGCAGGTGGAAACGTTGCGCGCGCAAGGAGTCATCTGAACATGTCCACCATGAACGACACGAAAAATTCCGATCTCGCTGCCCTTTGCGCCGACTACTGGCGCACGTCGATCATCGACATCCATCCTGGCTCGATCAATGTGCGTGGCTATCCGATCCAGGAGCTGATCGGTCGTGTGAGTTTCCCGCAGATGATCTGGCTGATGCTGCGCGGCGAGTTGCCGAGCGACGACGAAGCCGCGCTGCTCGAAGCCGCGCTGGTCGCCTCGGTGGATCACGGCCCGCACGCGCCTTCCATCGCGATCTCGCGTATTGCCACGAGTTGCGGGTTGCCGCTCAATGGCGCGATGGCCTCGGCGCTCAATGCGCTCGACGACGTGCACGGCGGCGCGGGCCAGCAGGCGGTCGAACTCTATGCGTCGATCGGCGCGCGTCTCGATGCAGGCAGTCCGCTCGACGAAGCCGTCGAAGCCGGTGTCGATGCGTTCATCGCCGCGCACGGGAAGTATCTGCCGGGCTTCGGCCATCGCTTTCACCCGGTCGATCCGCGCGCGGGACGGCTGCTCGAGATGGTCGATGCGCGCGTCGAAGCTGGCGTCATCAACGGGCGTTATGCATTGATCGCGCGTGGAATCGAGGCACTGCTGAAAAAGCGCAAGGACAAGCCGGTGCCGATGAATATCGATGGCGTGACGGCCGTGATCTATGCGGAACTGGGCTTCGCGCCCGAACTCGCGCGCGGCGTGTTCTGCCTGTCGCGCGCCGTGGGCATCCTCGCGCATGCATGGGAGCAGCGCGGGCGCGGCGAGCGCAACAAGGGGCCGATTCCGCGCCAGATGGCCTACGCGTACACGGGTCCTGCGCAACGTCATCTTGACGATAACGCGCGCTGAACCGCAAGCGTTTATGAGCGCGCGTGCTCCGCGTACGCGCGTCGCGCTTCGCGCAGCGCGCGCGAGTCGCCGCCGAGCGCATCGGTCGCGCGCGCAGCGCAGTCGAACAGCGCGTCGAGATGCGCTTCGACGAAAGCGCGGTCGATGCGCGAACTTGGGCCCGCTAGCGTGAGCACGCCGCGCAGCGCGTCGTGCACGCCGAACACGGGCATCGAGACGCCCGACGTCTCGCGATCGCGCTCGCCGATCGACATACAGTAGAACGTGCGCCGCGTCTCGTCGAAGCTCTCGCCTGGCTCGCCACCGAAGGCGAGCAGCGCGCGCCCGCCCGAGCCCGTTTCGAGCGGCAGCACGTCGCCCTCGCGTACATGGTGGCGCACCACATGATTCGAATCGACCCGATGCAGGCACACGCGCACGGCGTTGTCGCGCACGTAGAACGAGACGCTCTCCCCGCTCTTTTCCATGAGCTCGCGCATGAGCGGCAGCAGGATATCGCCGAGATTGAGACTGCGTTGATAGAGCGCGCCCAGCGCAAACGTGGCGGGTCCGAGTTGATAGCGCCCATCGTCCAGACGCAGTAGCAGGCGATGCTGGATCAGCGCGCCTGCGAGCCTCAACAGCGTACTCTTGTAGAGGCCCGTGCGCGCCGCGAGTTCGGCGAGCGTGAGCGCGCGGTCGTCCGGACGGAACGCGAACAGGATCGCACACGCGCGGTCGATGACCGCGACACCTTCTTCCTTTTTGGCAGGGCCTGGCGCCTGACCTTCGAGCGGATTGTCCGCGGGCATGAGTTTCGAGGCGGGATGAGAACGAGCCCGATTTTACGCGATCCGCCGCCCATGCCCTAGCCTGGCCAGCGTGCCCGCGATTTGACCCTCGCCATAGGATTGGCGGGATCGCATTGAACCGCACCTGTCTCCTCGTCTACGCTTGGACTTGCGCTTGAACCTGCGCGCGTGGCCGCCCAGCGTCGCGCGCTTTTCACAACAGATTCAATGGGAGTGATTGCTATGTCCGACAAGAAAAAGTCCTCGAAAAAGAGCCCGCCCAGTCCCGGCGAAACACTGGACAACAAGACTTATCTGAAGACGCTGCGCCATCTGCACGAAGAACTGGTGCGGATGCAGGAATGGGTCGTCAAGAGCGGCGCCAAGGTCTGCATCCTGTTCGAGGGCCGCGATGGCGCCGGCAAGGGCGGCACGATCAAGGCGATCACGGAGCGCGTGAATCCGCGTGTGTTCCGCGTGATCACCACGCCCGCGCCCACGGAGCGTGAGAAGAGCCAGATGTATTTCCAGCGCTATCTCTCGCATCTGCCGGCGGCGGGCGAAGTGGTGATCTTCGATCGCAGCTGGTACAACCGCGCGGGCGTCGAGCGTGTGATGGGTTTCTGTACCGAGGAGCAGGTGCAGGAGTTTCTCGTCGGCGTGCAACTCATCGAGCGTGCGATGGTGCACTCGGGCATCATCCTGCTGAAGTACTGGCTCGAGGTGAGTCCAGAGGAACAGACGCGCCGCCTGGAAGCGCGTATCACCGACGAGCGCAAGATCTGGAAGCTCTCGCCGATGGATCTGGAGTCCTACCATCGCTGGTTCGACTATTCGCGCGCCCGCGACGAGATGTTCGAGAAGACCGATACGAATTTCGCGCCGTGGTTCGTCGCGCATTCGGACGACAAGAAGCGCGCCCGTCTGAACATCATCAGCCACCTGCTGGGCAAGGTGCCCTATGAAGACGTGCCGCGCGACAAGGTCGAGCTGCCGCGCCGGCAGAAGGCCGATGGCTATCAGGAACCGGACTACCCCTTCAAGCTTGTCCCTACTCAGTACTGAAACAACTTCGCGCGCGCCGGGTTGGCCTGCGCCACCGACGCGCGCATCGTCACGCTCACGTCGAAACGACGCTCGATCTCCCAGTCCGTGCCGTAGCACTGGTTGATGAGCCAGCGCACGGCGTTGCGCGTGAGTTCGGCGGTCGGGATATGGACCGAGGTCAACGCGGGCGCCATATACGCCGCCGAATAGTCATCGTCGTAGCCGATCACGGAGACGTCGCGCGGCACCGAAATGCCCGCGTGCTGCAGCCTTGCGAGCGCCGACATCGCCATCGTGTCGTTCGCGCAGAACAGGCCCGTGAAGTGCCGCTTCGAGTCGAGCAGTCTGCCCGCCGCCGCATAACCGCCTTCGGGCGAGAAGTCCGACACGATGAGCGGAACGGTTTCGCGTGCGATGCCGTGGCGCGCCAGCTCGGCGAAGAAACCATCGAGACGCGCCTGGTTGTCCGAGGAGCCGGCCGTGCCGCCGATCGCGGCGATCTCGCGGTGCCCGTGCTCGATCAGCGTGCGCGCGGCCAGTTCGCCGCCGTGGAAGTGGTCGGCGCAGAACGCGGCTTCGGGCAACTGGTTGAAGGCGCGGTTCAGGAACGCCATGCGCGGATGCAGCGCGTGCAGCATGACCAGATCCTCGTCGAGCAGGTCGTGGCTGATGACCACCACGCCATCGCAATCACGGCCGATCAGGAAGCGCACCGCCTCGATCGCCTGCTCGCGCGGCGAAGCTTCGCCGCAACCGGTCGCCACCACCACATGACGGCGCACCGCGCGCAGTTCGGTATCGGTTTCCTTGAGGATCGTGCCGTAGTACGAGCCGAAGAACGTCGGCACGAAGATGCCGATGATGCCGAGCGACTGCGTTGCCATCGCCCGGCCGATCGACGAGGGCCGGAAGTTCAGTTGCTCGATGGCGGCCTGCACGCGTGCGGCGGCGTCGGCCGATACCGGCCCCTTGCCCGAGATCGCCCGCGAGGCGGTGGAGAGGCCCACGCCGGCGAGCGTTGCGACGTCTTTCAGGGTTGCCACGTCTGGTTCGTCCCTTGGTCTTTTGTCGTATCCGAGCGGCTTTAGAGCCGCTCACCGCTGGTTTCGTCGAACAGCGACACGTGCTGCACGTCGATCTCGAACGGCACCGGCGCGCCGCTCGCGAGCGGCGCCTTGTCCTGGTCGATCGACGCGATCTGGGCGCCATGATAATCGAGCCAGACCACGCGGTGATTACCCATCGGTTCGACCAGGGTTACCTGGCCTTGCAGCGCGCTGGTTTGAGTCCCGCCATGAACGCCCGCGCGCACGTCTTCGGGACGCACGCCCAGCACGCAGGGCTTCGTCAGGTCGGGCGCGCCCTTGAACGCATAGTTCGTCACCTCGACCGAAAGCTGCGGGCCACGGAACCAGAGTTTGCCTTCGTCCGCTTGCAGCGTGCCATGCAGCAGGTTCATCGGCGGCGTGCCGAGGAAGGTCGCCACGAACAGGTTTTCGGGCCGCGCATAGACTTCGGCGGGCGTGCCGAACTGCTGGATCACCCCACCCTTCATCACGGCCATGCGCGTGGCGAGCGTCATCGCTTCCACCTGGTCGTGCGTCACGTAGATCATCGTCGCGCCCAGTTGCTGATGCAGTTGCTTCAACTCGCGGCGCAGTTCCGTGCGCAGCTTGGCGTCGAGGTTCGAGAGTGGTTCGTCGAACAGGAACACGTCGGCTTCGCGCACCAGCGCCCGGCCGATCGCCACGCGCTGACGCTGGCCGCCCGAGAGCTGCGCGGGCTTGCGCGAGAGCAACGGGCCGAGCTGGAGCATGTCGGCGGCGCGCTTCACGCGGCGCTCGATTTCCGGCTTGGGCGTGCCGTTGATGCGCAAGGCGAACGACAGGTTGCGCTCGACGTTCATGGTCGGATAGAGCGCATACGACTGGAACACGAGCGCTACGCCCCGATCCTTGGGATCGGCCCAGGTCATGTCCTCGCCGCCGATCTCGATGTTGCCGTCCGCCACGTCGATCAGGCCCGCGATGCTGTGCAGCAAGGTGGATTTACCGCAGCCCGAGGGGCCGAGCAAGACCACGAATTCGCCGGCGCGCACGTCGAGGTCGAGGTCCTCGATCACGGTGTTCGCGCCAAGCTCGATACGCAGTTTGCGCACCGATACGTTCGCCAGATTCGTCATGGTTTGTCTCTGCTTGTGTCTCAGCTTGTGTCTCAGTTATCCCGCACTCAGCCTTTCACCGCGCCCGACGCAATGCCGCGCACGAACCAGCGCCCCGACACGAAATAGATTGCGAGCGGCACGAGCGAAGTGAGGATCGTCGCGGCCATGTTGACGTTGTAGAGCCGCTCGCCCGTGGTGGTGTTGATGATGTTGTTGAGCTGCACCGTCATCGGCAGGTTTTTCGTTCCGGCGAACACGAGGCCGAGAATGTAGTCGTTCCAGATGCCCGTCACTTGCATGATGATGGCGACGACGATGATCGGCACCGACATCGGCAGCATCAGTTGCGCGAAGATGCGCCAGAATCCGCCGCCGTCGATGCGGGCCGCCTTGAACAGCTCCTGCGGCAGCGACACATAGTAGTTGCGGAACAGCAGCGTCATCACCGGCATGCCGAAGATCGTGTGGATCACCACGATGCCGGGCAGCGAGCTGAACAGATGCACGGTGGCCAGCACGCGCACGAGCGGATACACCATCACCTGAACGGGGATGAACGCCCCGGCGAGCAGCACGGCGAATAACAGGCCCGCGCCACGCGGCTTCCAGAATGAGAGCGCGTAGCCGTTCACGGCGCCCACGGCGATCGAGATGATCGTGCTCGGCACGACGATGCGCACCGAATTCCAGAAGCCCACGCGAATGCCCGCGCATTCGAGCCCCGTGCACGCGGAAGCCCATGCGTCCTGCCACGGTGCGAGCGTGAAGTGACGTGGCAACGCGAGCAGATGGCCGAGGCGGATTTCCTCCATCGGCTTCACCGACGTCACGAGCATCACGTAGAGCGGCAGCAGGAAGAACAACGCGGCAATGATCAGGAATCCATAGATACCGAGCCGTGCGGGCGTCAGCATGCGGCGTTTGGGTCTACCCTTCGTCCCCGGCGTACGGCGTCCCACGCGGGGAATGGCGCCCGAAGTATCGGTCAGCGGCGCACTCATGCGCGTTCTCCTTTACTGGCCACGTGGCTTCTTGCGTAAAACACCGGCGCGAGGATCGCGAGCACGGTGGCGAGCAGCACGATCGAGGCCGCCGAAGCCAGGCCGATATTCGCGCGGTTGAACAGATAGTCCATGATGAACTTGCCGGGCACTTCGCTCGCGGTGCCAGGACCGCCCTGGGTCATCGCGACCACGGCGTCGTAGAGCTTCACGACCATCACGAAAAGCAGCACGAAAGCCGTCGACACCGAGGTTTTCAGCATCGGCACGACGATGCTTGCATAGACACGCCAGCGCGGAATGCCGTCGAGGCGCGCGGCCTTCCAGATCTCCTCGTCGATGCCACGCAGGCCGGCGAGCAGGAGCGCCATCACGAGCCCCGAGGCTTGCCAGACGGTCGCGATCACCAGCGTGTAGATCACGAAGCGCTGCGAGACGATCCAGTCGAACTGCGCGTGCTCGAAGCCCAGGTCGCGCAACACGGCCTGCACGCCCAGTTCGGGGTTCAGGATCCACTGCCACACAAGCCCGGTTGCGACGAACGACATCGCATAGGGATAGAGAAAAATCGTGCGCAGCGCGCCTTCGGCCGCGACCCGTTGATCGATGAAGATCGCCAGCAACAGCCCGATCACGAGGCAAGCCACGATGAAGCAGACGCCGTAGATCGCCAGGTTCTGGAGCGATACGATCCAGCGTTCGGTTTGAAAGAGGCGCACGTACTGCGTGAACCCCGCGAAGGTGTTCGTCGGCAGCGAGCGCGAATAGCTCATGGAGACACGCGCGGTCCACAGCATCGTGCCCAGATATGCGAACACGACCGTGGCCACCATCGGCAGCAGCGCGATCCATGCGGCGAGCGAGATGCGCCGCCGCATGGGGCGCACCGCACGCGCCTGCCGTTTAGCCCGCTGTTTGGCTTCGTCCAGCTTGAGCGCGTACATGGGCCGTCAGCTCTTGATGGCCGTGGCGAACGCCTTCTGGGCGTCCTCGACCGACTGGTTCTTGTTCCAGAAGTTGGTGATGACGTCCTGGAGCGAGCCTTGTACATCGGGCGGGATCAGCATTTCCGGGTTCGGCAACTGACGCGACTTGTCTTTCATGATTGCCATACCCTCCTTTGCGCAGACGTCGAAGCCCGCCGTATCCACGTCGAGGCGGATCGGAATCGAACCCTTCTTCTCGCTGAACGCGGCCTGGGCCTTCGGCGAGGTCATCACCGAAGCCAGCAGTTGCTGCGCCTGCACGGCCTGCGGATTGTCGGTCTTCGGGAACACGAAGGCATCGCCCGCGATCATGTACGGCGAATTCGCGAAGCCCGGGAAGCAGCCAAAGTCCTTGCCCGCGACCTGCTTCGCGTTCGAGAACTCGCCCTTGGCCCAGTCGCCCATGATCTGCATGCCCGCCTTGCCCGAAATCACGAGCGCCGTAGCGTCGTTCCAGTTGCGGCCGGGCGAGCCCGCATCCACGTAGTTGTGCAGGCGCTTGAAGGTCGCGAGCACGTTCTTGAACGCGGGCGAGTTCACGGCATTGGCGTCGCGGTCGCGATAGACCTTCAGGTACAGGTTGCGGTCCATGTCGGCGAAGATCGCGTCGAAGGTGATCTTCTCCTGCCAGGCCTGACCACCGAGCGCGAGCGGAATCGCGCCCGCCGCCTTGATCTTGTCGAGATCGGCGAAGAGTTCGTCCATGCTTTTCGGCTCGGCGGCGATGCCCGCTTTCGCGAACACCGGCTTCGAGTAGAAGAACCAGTCCTGCATGTGGATGTCCACGGGCGCAGCGTAGAAGTGGCCGTTGACCTTGATCTGGTTGAGCACCGATTCGGGCAGGATGCCGTTCCAGTTTTCCTTCGCGGCGACGGCATCGACATTGTTCAGGAGTCCCTGGTCGATGAGGTCGTGAAACTGCTTCGACGTATTGAACTGGGCCGCGGTGGGCGGATCGCCGCCGACGATGCGGTTGATCGCCGTGGCGCGCGCCTGGTCGGCGCCCGCGATGGCGTTGTCGACCCACTGGCCGCCCGCCTGATCGTAGGCTTGCGCGAACTGCTTGATGGCGGCCGATTCGCCGCCCGAGGTCCACCAGTGAATCACATTGGCCTTGAGCGGCGCGTCCGCTGCGTGTGCGGCGAGTGCTCCGGCCAGCGCCAGCGCGGCGGTGATGCCGCGCAGGACGAGTGTGCTTTGCTTCATTCTGTCTCCTGTCGATCCGGAGTTAGCGCCTGTGCGCATGCTCCGGTTTTGTCTGCGGGTCCATGAAGTCAAACTATCGCGGTCCATCGGTCAAGCGGGTGGCTGCGCACGCGCGGTCCAGCGGTTTTACTTCCCCTGTTGGCGCATTCTCGCGGCGCGCAGCCGGTACTGCAATTACGGTTAATACCGTTCGGGCTTTCGATTTCTCCGCCCGGGTGGTTCATGGCGGGCGTGTCAGTCGCCGTTGCGCGCCTTTCGTTCGGCGATAAAGCGCGCGATCAACTCGGCGCTGCGCTTTTTCGTGCGTTTTTGCGTGTCGTAGTCCACATGCACGACGCCGAAGCGTCGCTCGTAGCCGAACGCCCATTCGAAGTTGTCGAGCAGCGACCACACGAAATAGCCGCGCACCTCGACGCCCTTCTTGATCGCCGCGTCGACGGCGGCCAGATGGCGCTTGAGGAAGGCGATACGCTGCGTGTCGACGACTTCGCCATCGCGCACGCTATCGTCCGAGGCCATGCCGTTTTCGGTGATGTAGATCGGCGGCAGGTTGTCGTAGGTGTCGTTGAAACCCACCAGCAGGTCGCGCAGCCCGTCGGGATGGACTTCCCAGCCCATCTGCGTGCGCTCGACATCGGGCAGCGGCACTTCGGTGTAGCCGTGCGCGCCGTCGCTCTTCACGTTGGTGCGGAAGTAGTAGTTGATGCCGAGGAAATCCAGCGGCGCGGCGATCGTCTCCATGTCGCCGTCGAGCACGAGCGGCTCGGTGCCCGGCCACAGTTCGAAAAGCTCGGCCGGATACTCGCCCTTGAGCAGCGGATCGAGAATCCAGGCGTTGTGCTGCACTTCGAAGCGGCGCGCGGCGGTGATATCGGCTGCGGAATTCGAGTTCGGCGTGCCGCGCCCCACATTGGCGACGATGCCCTTGGCGGACTTCGGATCGTTGGCGCGCAGCGCCGGGATCGCGAGGCCGTGGCCGAGCAGCAGATGATGCATCGCCTGGGTCGGATAGCGCGGGCTCGCGAGGCCTGGCGCATGGTGGCCGTTGCCGTAGCCGAGATACGCGGAGCACCACGGCTCGTTGAGCGTCATCCACGCATCGACAAGACCCGTGAGTTCGCGGCTCATCAAGTCGGCGTAATCGGCGAAACGATAAGCCGTGTCGCGGTTGAGCCAGCCGCCGCGGTCTTCGAGATGTTGCGGCAGATCCCAGTGATAGAGCGTCGCGAAGGTCTGGATGCCCTTCTCTTTCAGGCGTTCGAGCAGGCGCTTGTAGAACGTGATGCCCTTCTGGTTCGGGCGGCCCGAGGCGTCCATCACGCGCGGCCAGGCGATCGAGAAACGATAGGCCTCGAAATTCAGGTCCTGGAGCAGATCGAGATCGGCCGGCCAGCGATGATAGTGGTCGCAGGCGACGGCGCCCGTATCGCCGGCCAGCACCTTGCCGGGCGTGGCGCTGAAGGTGTCCCAGATCGACGGCAGGCGGCCGTCCTCGGTCGCCGCGCCTTCGATCTGGTACGACGCGGTAGCCGCGCCGAGCAGGAAGTCGCGGCGCCAGAGCGCGGAATCGGGCGACGGCGTGAAGGCGTCGTCTTCGAGAATGGCGGTCGATGCGGAAAACGGCGAAGCGGCTGAATCGTGCGTCACGAAAGCTCCTGCGCGAGGTCTGGGCCGGATGCGGGGGTGTTCTCTCCCGGCATTCCGGTGGTGGGAGTGGAAGCGCTTCCACAGCGCTTGAGCCGCACGATATCAGCCGCGAAAAGCTGTGAGCAATCAGGGTTTTTCTGGAGCGTTTTAAGTAGTTTGCGTGTACTCAAACTACGGCGGGAGCGCATGGCGGCGGGGAGTTCCGCTACCATGCGCCAGATTTGATGCGCTATGAATCAGGCGTCGGCGTGTGCATCGAGTTCGGGATGCACGGCGGCGAGCGCCGCATGCAAGGTCGTATAGATATTTTCCGCGCCCACCACGGGGGTGATGCCGTGGCGATCCATGTCCGCGCGCAGATAGCGGTTCACGCGCCCGAAGATCACTTTGACGCCGCTATTGTGCAGCGTTTCACATAGTTCGTTGAGCGAACGACCTGCGGAATAATCGACATCGGTAATCGCTGCTGCGTCGATCACGAGCCAGTGCACGGGAGAAGGCGCACCGTCGATCAAACGGCGCACGTCATCGACGAAAAAGTGGTCGTTCGCGTAGAAAAGGTCTGCGCCAAAGCGGTAAACGATGAGGCCCGGCGCCGTCATCAACCCGGCCTCTGCGGGCACGGGCATCCAGCGCCCCTCCTCGTTCGGCATCAACACCATCGTATGCGGACGATAACTGTGGCGCACGTGACGCAGCAGCGAAAGCGCAATCGCGATAAGAATCCCGTTCTCCACACCGATCAGGACGACCGAAATGGCTGTCGCCACCGCGAGCCGGAACTCGCCCCGGCTTTCGGCGCGAATATCGATCAGTTGTCCGATATGCACGAGTCCCACTGCGATCGTAAAGACAATCGCGGCCAGCACGCAGCGCGGCAGATACTGGAGCCAGCGGCTCAGGAACAGCAGCACGACCACCACCACGCCCGCGAACACGAGTTGCGCAACCTGGCTGCGCGCGCCCGCCTGTTCGCCCATCGCCGTTTGCGTGGGGCTACCGTTCACGACGAAGGCGCCGCTGATGGCGGCCGTGGCATTGGCGGCGGCAAGGCCCAGCAGATTGCGGTCCTCGTCCACGCGTTCGCCGTATTTTTCCGCGAAGGCGCGGCTCGTGGCGGCGCTCTGCGCGACGATGATGACGAAGCACGACGCCGCCACCTGGAGCAGGTCGATCATCTGGAACCAGCCCACGGCGGGAAACGCGATATGCGGCAGCCCGCCTGCCACAGGCCCGGTCACGGCGATGCCGTGGCCCGCGAAGTCGAAGCTCGCACTGGCGGCAATGCCGCCCACCACCGCGAGCAGAGGCACGGGCCAGCCGGGCCGAAAGCGCTTGAAAACGAGGATCGTCGCGACCACCAGGGCGGAGATCGCCAGCGTCTGCCAGTGAATCGCATTGAACTGCAGCACGATCTGCTTGACCTGCAAGACCGTGCGCCGTGACGTGAATGGAATGCCCAGCATGTCGCCGAGCATCGCGACGCCCACCTGCATGCCCACGCCGGTCAAAAAGCCGACCAGCACCGTACGCGAAAGGAAGTCCGCGAGAAAGCCGAGTTTGAAGATGCGGGCGAGCAGGAGAATCGCTGCGGTGAGCAGGGCCGTCATGCCGGCGAGCGCGACATATTCGGCGCTCGCCGGCGACGCCATCGTGGAGAGCTTGCTCGCGAAGATGGTGGCCGTGGCCGAGTCGGCGGCCACGACGAGGTGCCGCGAGGCGCCAAACAGCGCGAAGGCAATCAGCGGCAGGAAGCCCGTATAGATGCCGGTCACCGCGGGCATGCCCGCGATGCGCGCGTAGCCGAGCAACTGCGGGATATTCATCGAGGCGAGCATGATGCCCGCCTTCGCGTCGCGCAACGCGCCTGCACGGCTGAAGGGCCGCGCGCCCCGGAACAGATCAAGCGCCATGGCGGCGTCCTTTCGATTCTTGCATCCGCATCGACTCCTTGGTGAATCCTTGATGAAAACGACACAACATGAGTAGCGCCGTATCTTAGCGCGGCCCCCTTCGCAGCGCTGCGCTAAAGGCAGATGAAAGCGCACATGTCCCGGCGCGCGAACAAGAAAAAAGGCCAGCGCTCAGGCTGGCCTTCGACTATCGCTTCGACGGATGCGTGGAGCGTTACACCCTCACCGGCGGCGGCACGTAACGGCACTCATAACGCTTCCTGACCGTGCCGTTTTCGTCGACACTTTCGAGGTACACGTCGAACTGCCAGAGCCGCGCCATGTGCCGCAGGACTTCATCGCTGTCGCTCGAAAGATGGCGGTTGTCGCTCATGAAGTGGCGCAGCGTGAGGCTACGGTCGCCGCGCGTATTCACCGACCACACCTGGATGTTCGGCTCGCGATGATGCATGTCGTACTGACGCGAGAGCGCCTGACGCACGTACTGATAACCGCTTTCGTCATGGATGGCCGAAACTTCGAGCGAATCGCGCATGTCGTCGTCGAGCACCGAGAAAAGGCGCATTTCGCGGATCAGATGCGGCGACAAATACTGCGCGATAAAGCTCTCGTCCTTGAAGTTGCGCATCGCGTAGTGCATCGCCTTGAGCCAGGGGCTGCCAGCGAGTTCCGGGAACCACTTGCGGTCTTCGTCCGTGGGGTTTTCGCAGATGCGGCGGATGTCGCTCATCATCGAAAAGCCCAGTGCATACGGATTGATGCCGCTGTAATAAGGCTTGGTGACGGGCGGCTGATACACCACGTTGCTGTGCGAATGCAGGAACTCCATCATGAAGCCGTCTTCGAGCTTGCCCTGCGCATAGAGCGTGTTGAGCAGGGTGTAGTGCCAGAAGGTCGCCCAGCCTTCGTTCATCACCTGCGTTTGCCGCTGCGGATAGAAGTACTGACCAACCTTGCGCACGATGCGAATGACTTCGCGCTCCCACGGTTCGAGCAGCGGCGAGTTCTTTTCCGCGAAATACAGCAGGTTTTCCTGCGGCTCGGGCGGGAAACGTTCGTCGTATTCCTCGGCGATGGGCTGCTGCGTTTTCGGCAGCGTGCGCCACAGTTCGTTGACCTGCGATTGCAGGTACGCTTCGCGCTCGCGCCGCATCGCGGCTTCGCGTTCGAGCGAGAGCTTCTGTGGGCGCTTGTAGCGATCGACACCGTAGTTCATGAGTGCGTGGCACGAGTCGAGCAACTCTTCCACTCGGTCGAGACCGAAGCGCTCCTCGCATTCCGCGATGTAGTTCTTCGCGTAGACGAGGTAATCGACGATCGCGTGCGCGTCCGTCCACAGACGGAACAGATAATTACCCTTGAAAAACGAGTTGTGCCCGTAAGCCGCGTGCGCGATCACGAGCGCCTGCATCGTCATGGTGTTTTCTTCCATGAGATACGCAATGCAGGGATTCGAATTGATGACGATCTCGTAGGCGAGACCCATCTGGCCCCGTCGGTAGCTTTTCTCGGTCGAGAGAAAATGCTTGCCGAACGACCAGTGGCGATAGTTGACCGGCATGCCGACGGAGGCATAGGCATCCATCATCTGCTCGGCGCTGATCAATTCGAGCTGGATGGGATAGACGTCCAGTTCGTATTGCTCCGCAACCTGCGCGATATGGGTGTCGTATTCCTCGATCAGCTCGAAGGTCCAGTCGGATGGGCACGGCAACGGCCGTCTGTCGGCTACGTTCATATGCACTTCCCTCTTCTGCGCAAACCGCCGCTCAGAAGGGAGCCCGTGCTCGTCGAGCCCGCTCGCGTCGGAGCGCGCAGGTTCGTCGGCATGTTCCCCCATGTCCGCGGCGGCCTCGTGATCGCCATGCTGCCCTTTTCCGCGGCCGCTCGTTTTCCGGCGCTCCGGCTGGTAGCCGCGCGCCTCGTTGTCCAGATGGCGGGTGGTCATGATCGCTCCACCTGCTTCTCGAAGAGCTCCCGGAATACCGGGTAGATGTCCGCCGCCGTGTCGACCTTCTTCATCGCGAGAGCCGGCTCGGAGAGCGCCAGTTGCGCATACTCCAGCCACAGATTCTGCTCTTCGGGCGTCACCTGAATATAGGCAAAATAGCGCACCTTGGGCAGGATGTCATCCGCGAGCAGCTTGCGGCACTTCGGCGAGTCGTCGGTCCAGTTGTCGCCGTCGGAGGCCTGTGCGCCGTAAATATTCCATTCGCTCGGCGAATAACGGTCCTCGACCACTTTTTTCATCAGCTCCAGCGCGCTCGATACGACCGTGCCGCCGCTCTCCGTCGAATGGAAAAAGGTGTCCTCGTCCACTTCCTCGGCGCGCGTGTGGTGACGGATGAACACCACCTCGATCTTCTCGTAGTTGCGCTTGAGGAACAGGTACAGAAGGATGAAGAAACGCTTGGACAAATCCTTGCGCTGTTCGTCCATCGACCCGGAAACATCCATCAGACAGAACATCACTGCCTGGCTCGACGGCTGTGGCTGCTTCACGCGGTTCACGTAACGCAGGTCGAAGGGGTCGATGAAAGGAATGCGCCAGATGCGTCCACGCAGATGATGGATCTCGTCTTCGAGCGTCTTGATCTCGTCGCGCCGATCGGTGGGATCGGCCATCAACGCTTCGAGCTGTTCTTCGAGCGTATGCAGTTCGTTGACGAGCGGCGCGCCCAGCGCGATGCGCCGGCCGAGCGCGCTGCGCAGCGAGCGCACCACGTCGATGTTGTTGGGCGTGCCCTCGGCGGCCCAGCCCGCGCGGATGCTCTTCCACGTAGGCACAGCCATTAGATGGGTCTTGACGAGGCGCGGCAGTTCGAGGTCGTCGAAGAAGTACTGCATGAACTCTTCGCGGGAAAGCTCGAATACGAAGTCGTCCTGACCTTCGCCTTCATTGCTCGCCTGGCTGCCGCCACCGCCTCCGCCGCCTTGCGGACGCGCAATGCGGTCGCCGCGCACGTAGTCTTCGTTGCCGGGGTGAACCATTTCACGCCGCCCGCCGGGGCCGTGCCGGAACGAGGGTTCGGCGATATCCTTGCGCGGAATGGTGATGCTCTGGTTACTCTGTATGTCCTTGATGCTGCGGTCACGCACCGCTTCCGAGACGGCGTGACGAATATAGTTTTTCACGCGGCGCAGGAAGCGCTCGCGATTTGCAATGCTCTTGTTCTTGCCGGCCAGCCTGCGGTCGATGATTTGATGAAGCACATCCAGTCTCCCGCTCCAGTTTCGAATGGGCGAGGTGCGCAGTCTGGGATGCCGTGCCTGCCGCGTTCACCCGCTCGCGGCTGCGTGGCCTGCGCCCTGCCGGAGTTTCCTTTTGCGCCGCCGCACAAGCGTTGCGGCGGCGCAGCAGGAAGGTAAAGCCTCTGCGTTCATGACGACTTGCGCACACGCAGATACCAGTCGCAGAGCAACCGGACCTGCTTGGGCGTATAGCCCTTCGCCACCATGCGGTTGACGAAGTCTTCATGCTTGCGTTGCTCTTCCGCCGATCCTTTTGCATTGAACGAGATGACGGGCAAAAGTTCTTCCGTATTCGAGAACATTTTCTTCTCGATCACCACGCGCAACTTCTCGTAGCTGATCCAGGCCGGATTCTTCCCGGCGTTGGCCGCCCGTGCGCGCAGCACGAAGTTCACGATCTCGTTGCGGAAGTCCTTCGGATTGCTGATGCCCGCGGGCTTTTCGATCTTCTCCAGTTCGGCGTTCAAGGCCGCGCGGTCGAAGCTCTCGCCCGTGTCGTGATCGCGGAACTCCTGGTCCTGAATCCAGAAGTCGGCGTACGTGACATAGCGATCGAAGATGTTCTGACCGTATTCCGAATACGATTCCAGGTACGCGGTCTGAATCTCCTTGCCGATGAATTCGGCGTAACGCGACGCCAGCACGTCCTTCACGAACGACAGATACTTCTGCTCGGTTTCCGGCGGGAACTGCTCGCGCTCGATCTGCTGTTCGAGCACATACATCAGATGCACCGGATTCGCGGCCACTTCGGTCGAATCGAAGTTGAACACGCGCGAGAGAATCTTGAACGCAAAACGCGTGGAGACCCCGTTCATGCCTTCGTCGACACCCGCGAAGTCGCGATACTCCTGATACGACTTGGCCTTTGGATCGGTGTCCTTGAGATTCTCGCCGTCGTAGACCTGCATCTTCGAAAAGAGGCTGGAATTCTCCGGCTCCTGCAGGCGCGTGAGCACCGACATCTGCGCCATCATCTTGAGCGTGCCGGGCGCACAGACCGCATCGGCCAGCGACGAATTGCGCAGCAGCTTCTCGTAGATCTTCATCTCTTCCGAGTAGCGCAGGCAGTACGGCACCTTCACCACGAAGATCCGGTCGAGCAGTGCTTCATTGTTGCGGTTGTTGCGGAAGGCCTTCCACTCCGACTCGTTCGAGTGCGCGAGGATGATGCCGTTGAACGGGATCGCGCCGAACCCTTCGGTGCCCTTGAAGTTGCCTTCCTGGGTGGCGGTGAGCAGCGGGTGGAGCACCTTGATCGGCGCCTTGAACATTTCGACGAATTCGAGCAAACCCTGATTCGCGAGGCACAGACCGCCCGAATAACTGTAGGCGTCCGCATCGTCCTGGGCGTATTGCTCGAGCTTGCGAATGTCCACCTTGCCGACGAGCGAAGAGATGTCCTGATTGTTCTCGTCGCCAGGCTCCGTCTTGGCGATACCGATCTGACGCAGGATGGAAGGATAGCGGCGCACCACGCGGAACTTGCGGATGTCACCGTTGTATTCGTGCAGGCGCTTGACGGCCCACGGGCTCAGGATGCTCTTGAGATAACGGCGTGGAATGCCGTATTGCTCTTCGAGGATGGGACCGTCTTCGTCATAGTCGAACAGACCTAACGGCGACTCGTTCACGGGTGAACCCTTGATCGAGTAGAACGGCACGCGTTCCATGAGTTGTTTGAGACGCTCGGCGATGGACGATTTACCGCCGCCCACGGGGCCGAGCAGGTAGAGAATCTGCTTCTTTTCTTCGAGTCCTTGCGCCGCATGGCGGAAGTACGCGACGACCTGCTCGATCACGTCCTCCATGCCATAGAACTCGCGGAAAGCGGGATAGACCTTGATGACCTTGTTCGCAAAAATGCGCGACGTGCGCGGATCGTTGCGTGTGTCGATCTGTTCTGGTTCCCCGATTGCCGTCAGCATGCGTTCGCCAGCCGTGGCGTACGCGCTGGGATCTTCTTTGCAGAGCGCGAGATACTCCTCGAGCGAGAGTTCCTCTTCTCGCGTTTTTTCGAAGCGGGTCGCGAAGCTGCTGTAGATATCCATGCTACCTCCTCGCCGAGATCTGCGACCGATGTCGTGCGCGGCGCGCTAATCGGAAACGACATCGCTCGAATTCATCCTAAACCCTTTTGAATTTTTTTTCACACATAAATCGCGCCGGATTCAAGGGCCGATTTGAGTGCTTGGAGCTACGCGGGATTACGTCTTACAATGAACTTCCCCGCCCTCGCAAGTTTCACGCCGCAAGCCCATCACATTGCGACGGACTCCGACGTTCGAGCAGCACGACCGCTGAAACTGCGAGTCAAACCGCACTGCCCTCACACTTGCGCTGCTTGCGCTTCGCTCCCACTTACTGCGCACCACTACTTTCCAACAACGCGCGGCCGCTCAAGCCGTGTACACGCCGCAACGCTTTTTCATCGTCGTATTTGTAACAGCCCGACGGTACCAGGCGCACCGCTATTTCATACGCATCAGCGGCCACATCGGATGCGCATTTTCTTCCTGTTTTACGCGTCGAAATTTCGTGCGTCGGTGACCTGCCGCGCATTCGTTGGTGTATCTGCACACCTCTTTTGCGCGTGTTGCCGCTTATTACAGCCCCTATCGTCAGTAGTGGCTTTCCCCTCTTCGTGACACGCATTCATCTTGATCGATGACGACGCGAAGCGTCGAAAGTGACACGCGCGCCAGCTTGGGACAACGAAAAACGGCCATCGCGCAAGATGCGCAATGGCCGTCATGGATGGGTGACAACGCACGCGTTGCGTGAGCTGGATCGTCAGATCACACGAACTCGATCTCGACTTCGCCGAGCCCGTCGATATGACCGTGCAGCAGACCTGGGCCTTCGATGCGGTGAGCCCCTACGTAGGAACCCGTGGTAATCGTCCATTCAGGTTCGATCGTGATACCCATAGCCGCACAATGGTTGACGAACCACACCAGCAGTTCGCGCGGATCGCCCGCAGGATTGCCGGAGGCCTCGGGCACGAGCGACACGCCGTCGAAGCTCAATTCGAGTTCAGGGGCGACGAAGTCGAGCGCACGCGCGAGCGTCCCGTAGGGCAACGCGTGGCCCGTCACGAGCGCGCCATTGTTCTGCGCGTCGGCAAGCTGTGCGAGCGGCGCGACATTGGGCCATTCGGCAAAGCGGCTATCGACGATTTCGATGGCGGGCAGCACCTGTCCGACCAGCGCGAGCACTTCATCGCGCGCATAGACGTCGGCGCGTGGCGCGACCGGCTCGGCGAAACGGAACGCGATTTCGAGTTCCACCAGAACACGGAAGAAGTGCTGGCGATCCACCCGCGTGGGCGAAGCGTGGACCAGCGTGGCCGGAATCGGCGCGCCCGAGGCGGCGCCGCCTGGCGCGCGCGCGCCGATCTTCCAGGCGCCCGTGGCGGTGCCGAGGCCCGCGATCACGGCCTGCTGGATCGCATAGGCCGTGGCTGCGTCGGGTGGCAGGCTTTCGGGCGGCAGCGTCTCGATCAGGTGATGGCGGCGGCGCGCCGTCACGAGGCGTTGCACGAGATCGTCACGTGTCATGTCTGAGTCCTTGTTGTGCGTTCGCACGCCGGCGGCGCCTGGGCGCGTCGGGCGGGCACGTTGTCGTCATGTCGCGTTTGCGGCGCGCAGCCGCAGATTTCCGTCTCGGCGATGCGGCGCGCCCTCCCTGGCGCACGTTCGTGACCGCATTGCCGCCCCACAATGGAGACCGCTTAACCCGTCGTCCAGCCGTGTGGCAGACCGCACAGCCGCTCAGGATGCCGCCACGGGGCCTCCCCTGCACGCGCAGCGTCCGCGGGGGCGTACACGTGCAGCGCAGTGTACCGTGCGTCCCCGCACGCGTGCGTGACACGACGCACAATGTACCGTAACCCCGCGAGCGCTGTGCGCGCAGGGTTCCCGCAGGCAAAAAAAACGCCGCTGCGGTGCAGCGGCGCGAGTTCAGCCGGAAAGCGGTGAAGCTACTTCGTGTCGAAGCACGAGGCGGCCGGGCCGGGAAGTCCGGCTGGCCCGGCTACGATGTCGGCCGCAAACGCGGGGCGCAACGCTCAGAAGGTTTCCCAGTCGTCGTTCGAGCCGCTGCTGGCCGTCACGGCGGCTGGCGCAGCGGCGCTGACTGCGGGGCGCGGTGCGACGGGCGCCGCCGTACGCTGCGCCGCCGGAGCGGCGACAGCAGGAGCTGCGCGGACTGCTGCGGGCCGCGCAGCGGCGCGCGTCACGGGCTTCACACTGACGGGAGCGGGCGCGCTCGGCGTCGAGGCCGCAAACGACGTGGCCGGGCCGCCGTGATCGTCGAGGCTGAACACGGCCACAGAGGCGCGCAGGCGTCCTGCCTGATCCTCCAGCGACTGCGCCGCGGCGGCGGCTTCTTCCACGAGCGCCGCGTTCTGCTGCGTGACTTCGTCCATCTGCGTGACGGCGCGCGCCACCTGGTCGATACCGCTCGACTGCTCCTGGGAGGCCGCTGCGATCTCGCCCATGATATCGGTCACGCGCTGTACCGCGCCGATGATCTCGGTCATCGTGCGGCCAGCTTCGTCCACGAGGGCCGAGCCCGCCTGCACACGTTCCACCGAATTGTCGATCAGCGCCTTGATCTCCTTGGCCGCTGCCGACGAGCGTTGTGCCAGGCTGCGCACCTCGCCCGCAACCACGGCGAAGCCTCGCCCTTCCTCACCCGCACGGGCCGCTTCCACGGCCGCGTTGAGCGCGAGAATATTGGTCTGGAAGGCAATGCCTTCGATGATCGTGATGATGTCGGCGATCTTCGCGGAGCTCTGGTTGATGTCGCCCATCGTGCCCACGACCTGGCTGACCACGCTGCTGCCCTTGTTGGCGATTTCCGAGGCGCTGGCGGCGAGCTGGCTCGCCTGGCGGGCGTTCTCGGCGTTCTGCTTCACGGTGCCAGTCAGCTCTTCCATGCTCGACGCGGTTTCCTGCAGCGCCGATGCCTGCTCTTCCGTGCGCGAGGACAAATCGATATTGCCCGCCGCGATCTGGCGCGTGGCTGTGGCGATCGACTCCGCGCCTTCGCGCACCGAGCGCACCGTGTCGGTCAGGCTGCGCTGCATGCGCGAGACGCCGCCGAGCAACTCACCCATTTCGTCACGCGTACGCACCACGACGGGGCGGCGCAGATCGCCCGCAGCGATCGCCGTGAACGCGCCGAGTGCTTCGCCGAGCGGCTCCGAGATCGCGCGTCGCAGCGCGAGGAACGAAAACACCGAGGCGCCGATGCCGATCAGCAGCGCCGCGATCACCGCAATGCGCAGTTCGCCGAACGCCGATTGCGCCTCGTCGTAGCCCTGCCGGGCGAGTGCGGTTTGCAGCTTGTCCAGTTCGAGGTCGGCTTTCGAGAGCTGGTCGTAGGCGGCTTGCAGCGCCTTCGCGCCGTCGATCACCTTGGTCTGGTCGCCCGCCGTCACGATGGCGGCGAAGCTGTCGGCGTTCTGATGCAGTGCGTCGCGCCGGGCCGCCACTTCCTGCGCGAGGCGGTCTTCATCCTGGCCGCGCGGCAGGTCGAGATATTTCTTCCAGTAGTCGTCCGAGACGCCGCGCATGGCGCGCGCGCGTTCGAGCGTGGCGGCCGCATCGGGCGTGCCGATCTGGAACGCTGCGCGGTCGAGTGCAAGACGCTCGCGCGCCGCGTAGATCTCGGCCATGTTCACGGCGTGGCCGCTCGGCATCTGATTGGAGAAGGTATCGCGGTACGCGTCATTGGAGCGCGTGAGGCCGAGCAGCCCCACGATGCTGATGACGACGATGAGCGTCGCCAGAAAACCCATCGTGAGGCCGATGCGCGCCTTGATACTGATGCCCTTGTTCATGACTCTCCCGTGCTTGCCGAAGGCGGAGGCTGCCGCCCCTGAAAACGAATAACTGCGGATAACTGCTACCAATTCGTTTACGGCAAACGTTTGAGAGACTTGAAATAGTTATATGGTATGAAGAAATAATTAAAATACGTGGCGCATTAATTACAAATTGCCCGCCGTTACTTTCAATGTTTTGACAATGCCGCGGACGCTTAACTGCACCATTTAACTGCGCAGGTCGGCAAGCGTTGGAATAGACGGTTGAGCGCCCGCTCGCGTCACAGAAATCGAAGCGGCGCGCAGCGCGAACGGAATGGCCGCCCCGGCTGCTTCGCCCGCCGCCAGTTGCGCGGCCAGCGCACCGACAAAGGTATCGCCGGCCGCGGTCGTATCGACGGCCGCGACTTTCGGCGTGGGCCAATGGCGCGCAGCGCCTGCCTCATCTTCCAGTAACGCGCACACGCCCTGGGCGCCGAGCGTGATCAGCACATTGCGCGCGCCCGCCAGACGTAGCGCCTGAGCGGCCTGCGCGGCTTCATCCGGCGTCGTCACGGGCAGGCCCGTGAGCGTCGCCGCTTCGAGTTCGTTGGGCACGAGGTAATCGACGAGCGGCAGCCACGCGGCGGGCAGCGGCCCGGTTGCCGGTGCGGGATTGAGGATGGTGAGCTTGCCGAGCTTGTGCGCGAGCGCAAGCGCCGCGTGCACGGCATCGGGCGGCGTCTCCAGCTGGCAGACAACGACCCGCGCCGCTGCGATCACGGCTTCATGACGCGCAAGCGTCGCCGGCGTGACTTCGCCGTTGCTGCCCGCCACGATGACGATGGCGTTCTGACTCGCATCATCGACGACGATGAGCGCGACGCCCGTGGGCGCCTGCTGTGAAATGTCGATGGCGTCGCAGTCGATGCCCTCGGCGAGCAAACCGGCGCGCAGTCGCTCGCCGTTGGCATCGGCGCCCACGCAACCGATCATCGCGACCTGCGCGCCCAGCCGCGCCGCCGCCACGGCCTGGTTGCCGCCCTTGCCGCCCGCCACCTGATTGAACGCGCTGCCCGCGAGTGTTTCGCCCGCGCGCGGCAGTCGGGGTGCGCGCGCCACGAGATCCATGTTCAGGCTGCCGACCACGGCGACGCGCGCGGGCGACGGCCCCGCTTGCGTTTGCCCGGCGGGTTGTGCGTCCTCGCGCTTCGCTTCGTTCGTCACCACAGGATGCTCCTGGTCGCCCCGGGGGTTCCATCGATCGCCGCGCCGCGCGCTGGCGTGCCGCCGTGTCAGGCTGCGAGCGACTCCGAATGTTCTTCGTCATCACCGCTCAACGGCGCGGTCGACTCGCGCAGCAGCAGCTGCGGCGCCATCACACGCCGACGCACCTTCAGCGCGCTGCGCTCGCGTTCGGCCGTGCCGATCCGCTCGATCAACGTGAGCGCCGCCATTTCTCCGAGCGCACGCACGGGCTGACCGACGGTCGAGAGCGCGGGCCACGTGAAATGGCCCAGCTCGATGTCGTCGAAGCCGATGATCGAGCAGTCGGCCGGGACGCGCAAGCCGCGCTCGGCAGCCGCGCGCAGTGCGCCGATGCCCATCATGTCGTTGCCCGCGAAAATCGCGCTCGGACGCACGGTGTCGAACAGTTGCCCCGCCGCCCGATAGCCGCCCGGGCTAGAGAAGTCCGCTTCGACGATCGCGCCCGGCGCGATCTCGATGCCGCGCTCGGCCATCGCGCGCAGAAAACCGTGCATGCGCATCGCGCTCACCGCGGTCGAGATCGGACCCGTGATGCAGCCAATATTCAGGTGGCCGAGTTCGAGCAGATGGCGCGTTGCGAGCCATGCGCCGCGCTCGTGGTCGATCTGCACGAGATCGGCTTCGAGCCCTTCGATGTTGCGATCCACCACGACGATCGGCTCGCGCGTGTCGCCCAGCGTCGCGGCGAGCACGGCGTCGTCGCCGGCCGAGGCCACGATCAGCCCGTCGATGCGTTTCTCCTGGAGCACGCGCAGGTAATTGCGCTGCTTGACCGGATCGTCGTCGGAATTGCAGAAGAACACGCAGTAGCCCTTCTGCGCGCAGCCGTCCTCGACGCCGCGCGCGAGCTCCGCGAAATACGGATTCGTGCCGTTGGGCACGACCAGCCCGACGGTCGCCGTCGAGCGCGCCTTGAGCGAGCGCGCGACGGCCGAGGGCACGTAGTTGAGCTCGCGGATCGCCCGCTCGACCTTGGTCCGCACGTCCGCCGACACGGGCCGCGAATTGTTCACCACATGCGACACCGTCGTGAAAGACACCCCCGCCACGGCGGCCACATCTTTGATCGTCGCCATTTTTCTGTTGCTCCTGCTTCGTCCTGCGCGTTTTTCTACTGCTGCCGCCGTATCTACGGCGATTGCTCTCGGCGCCCACGCTGGTCTGACACGCAGGCGCGCCCTCGTTACGTTCTTATTGCAGCGGTGCGCGGGCTGCCCGATCCGCAGCCTGCCTACCGCCTGTTCTACCGGGTGCTGCTTTTGTTATTCATTTGCTGCGCTTGCTACGCCGATTGCTGCGATACGTATCCAGCACGACGGCCACTACGATCACCGAGCCGGTGATGATGCGTTTGGTCGGCTCGTTCGCGCCGATCTGCGCGAGCCCCGCCGCCAACACGGAAATGATCAACACCCCGAAGAAAGTGCTGATCACCGATCCTCGGCCGCCCATCAGGCTCGTGCCGCCAATCACCACCGCCGCGATCACCTGCAACTCGAGCCCGACGCCCGCGTTTGGATCGGCGGCTTCGAGACGCGATACCTGGAACAGCGCGGCGAGCCCAGACAAGGCGCCCATCAGCGCGAACACCATGATCTTGTACGGCCGTGGATCGACGCCCGCGAGGCGCACCGCCTCTTCGTTGGTACCGATACCAATCAGGTAGCGGCCAAACACCGTGCGCGTGAGCACCAGTTGCGCGATCACCATCACCGCGACGGCAATCAAAAACGCGGGCGAGATGCCGAACGCGATCGGATTCGAGAGGAAATCGAACGCATCGCCGATATAGGCCGTGCGCGAATTCGTCATCTGGTACGCGAGGCCGCGCGCGGCCTCCAGCACGCCGAGCGACACGATGAAGGACGGAATGCGCCAGCCCACCGTCACGGCGCCCGTGAGCGTGCCGGTGGCCGCCGCGGCCAGCAGGCCGAGCAGCGCCGAAGGCAGCGGCCCCAGGCCCCACTTGAGCGCGGCCACGCTCACCACCGAGGCGCCGAGCGCCAGCACCGAACCCACGGACAAATCGATGCCCGCGATGATCAGCACGAAGGTCATGCCCACCGACATCACGACGAGATCGGGAATCTGGTTCGCGATCGTGCTGAACGTATCGTAGGTCAGGAAGTGCGAACTCAGCAGCGAGAACAGGACGATCATCGCGACCAGCGCGAGCGCGAGGCCCAGATAGCTCGACAGGCCGAAACGCGTGCCGGCGGGCTTGCCGCTCGCCACCTGCGCGACGCCGGCCTGCGGCTCGTTGCCGGGCGGCGTCGGTTGTCCGCGCAACGGTTGGTTCGTCATGAAGCGCTTCCTCCTGATCCTTCCTTTGGTGCACCGTCGGGCAAATCGGCGGCATCGGCCAGCATCGCGTCTTCAGCGCGATGCCCCGCGAAGGCCGCGCCGAGCAGTGCGTCCTGGGTCCATTCGCCGCGCGCGAACACGGCCATCATCTTCCCCGCCGACATCACGCCGATACGGTCGCAAATCAGCATCAGCTCGCGCAGATCGCTCGACACCACCACCAGCGCGCGGCCTTCGCGCGCAAGCGCGCCCATCAGCGCATAAATATCGAATTTCGCGCCCACGTCGATACCGCGCGTGGGTTCGTCGAACAGCAGCACGCGCACGTCGCTCGACACCCGGCGCGCGAGCCAGCGTCCGATCACCACCTTCTGCTGATTGCCGCCCGATAGCTCGCCCACCGCCTGGCCGGGTCCGGCCGTGCGGATGCGCAGCGCCTCGATCTGCGTGCTCGCCAGCGCGTTCTCGCGCGCGGCATCCACCACGCCATAGCGCGACACGGCGCCCACGTTGCCGAGCGACACGTTCGCGGCAATCGGTTGCGGCAGCAACAATCCTTCGCCCTTGCGGTCCTCGGTGATAAGCGCGATGCCTTGACGCACCGCATCCACCGGCGAGTCGATACGCACTACGACGGGCGGCTCGCCGGGCGCGGGCGCAAGCGCCACCGTGCCGCGGTCCTTCGCATCGGCGCCGTAGATCAGCCGCATCAGCTCCGTACGTCCTGCGCCGATCAGCCCCGAGACGCCGAAAATCTCTCCCGCGCGCACTTCGAACGACACATCGCGCACGGCATTGGCCCGCCCGAGCCCGTCCACCTTGAGCAGCGGCGCACCGATGCGCCGCTCGCCCAGGTCGATCTGCTCGCCCAGCTCCCGGCCCACCATCAACGCGACGAGGCGATCGGGCGTGAGGTTCGCCATCGCGTCCTCGCGCACCAGCCGCCCGTCGCGCAATACCGCCACGCGCTGGGCCATGCGCTCGATTTCCTCGAGCCGGTGCGAGATATAGACGAGCGCCACGCCGCGCGCCTTCAGTCGCGCGATCTGCTCGAACAGCAACTCGACTTCGCGCCCTGTGAGCATCGCGGTCGGCTCATCGAGGATCAGCACCCGCAAGGGCGCCCCTTCGTCGCCGATCAGGTTGCGCGCGATCTCCACCAACTGCTGGTGGCCGATCCCGAGCTCGCCCACTGGCGTATCCGGGTCGATCGCTTCGAGGCCGACCTGGGCCATCGCCGCGCGTGCGTCCTCGCGCAGGCGCGCGCGGTCGATCCAGCCCGTCCAGCCGAGCGCCTTCGCGCGCGGCAAGCGGTTCAGAAACAGGTTTTCGGCAACGGACAGCGTCGGCAGGAGGTTGAGTTCCTGCATGACCATGCGCACGCCGAGCGCTTCGGCTTCCTTGCGGCTCGCGGGTGCATAGGCCTCGCCCATCAGCGTCATGTGGCCGGCGCTGGGCGTGGTCAGGCCGCCCACGATTTTCGAGAGCGTGCTTTTGCCCGCACCGTTCTCGCCCGTGAGCGCAAGCACCTCCCCCGCGCGCAGCGCGAGGCTGACGTCGGCGAGCACCGGCTGCTCGTAGGTCTTGCCGACGCCCGTCACCGTCAGCACCGCGCCTTGAGCGGATGCCGGTGACTGTGCATCGGTGGCCATTGCTTCCATCACGATCCTGTAGTCGCTGCCTCGCCCGCCTTCGGCGTTGGGTACGATCCGCACAAAAAGGGCGCGGCCGGCGCGCATGGCGCGCTGGCCCGCCCTCTCCACGATCCGGTGGCCGCCATCGGGGCGGCACACCCTCGGCAGCGCATTCGCTCACGCTGCCATCACGCTACAAATAACGGCGGCGCACAAGTTTTCTTGAGCGGTTTATTACACACAAACCACCCGAAAATGGCTCGCAAACGTTAGCGGGCCGAACGCCACAAAAGCATCCGGCCCCATCCTGCATGCCGACGATTCGGCATGCATATTTTGCGTCCCTGCGGCCTTACTTCGTGACGAGTACGACCGGCGTTTCGACCACGCCGGAAAGCTCGGACTGCTTCTTGTGTTCCTTGATCGCCTTGAGCGCCGTGTCGATGCCGAACACGGCCTGCTTCGCGGCGTACTGGTCGGCGGTGGCGAGCACACGGCCGTCCTTGAGCATCGGCTTGATGGCGTCGATATTGTCATAGCCGACCACGAAGACCTTGCCCTGCTTGCCCGCCGCGCGCACCGCCGACACAGCGCCAATCGCCATGTTGTCGTTGCCGCACAAGAGCGCCTTCAGGTCCGGATATTCGTTGAGCATGGCCGAGGCGACGGCATTGCCCTTGTCGATTTCCCACTCGCCCGACTGGGTGGAGACGATCTTCGCGCCGAGCGCATCCATCGCGTCCTTGAAGCCGGCCGTGCGCTGCTGCGCGTTGGTCGTCGTCGACACGCCTTCGACGATGCCGACCTGGTCGCCCGCCTTCAGCTTCTTCGCAAGATAGTCGCCGACGAGGCGCGCGCCCTTCTTGTTGTCCGGGCCGACGAACGGCACGTTCAGGTCCTTGGACTTGAGCACGTCCGGATCGAGCCGGTTGTCGATGTTGACGACGATGATGCCGGCATCCACGGCCTTCTTCACCACGGGCACGAGCGCCTTGGAGTCGGCGGGCGCGAGCACGATGGCGTCGACCTTCGAGACGATCATCTGCTCGACGATCTGGATCTGCGCGGCCGTGTCGGTCTCGTTCTTGATGCCGTTGGTGACGAGGTCGAACTGGCTGGCATTGTGCTTCTGGTAGTCCTTCGCCCCGGTCTCCATGGTGAGGAAGAACTCGTTGGCGAGCGACTTCATGACGAGCGCGACCTTGGGCTTGTGGCCGGCGGCCTGGGCATGGGCGGCAAGCGGCAGGCCGCCCGTGGCGGCGACGGTGGCGAGTGCGACGGCAGTGCAAAGAACGCGACGGCGAATGCGGGAGTTCATCTAGGGTGTCTCCGGTTGTCTGGCCCGGCTGGGCCGTATTTCTGGTTATGCGCAAACGTTCACTGGCGGCCCATTCTCCGTGGGCCCGGCGTGGTGTCAAGACTGCTGCACCGCAGCGTGCGGTGCAGCTTGAAGCAGTAAAAACCGGACAGCGGCGCTTAGAGCCAGCCGCCGCGGCGGAACAGGATGTACAGCACCACGTCGATGGCCGCCATGACGGCGAGGCAGACCTCGTAACCGTACTTGAAATGTAGCTCGGGAATGCGCTCGAAGTTCATCCCGTAGATACCCGCAATCATGGTCGGCACGGCGAACAGCGCGGCGAACGAGCCGAGCCGCTTGGTCACCTCGTTCTCGGCCAGCGAGATCATGCCGAGATTCACCTGAATCGCCGTGACGATCATTTCGCGGCGCGCGTCGATCATGTTGGAGACGCGCACGAGGTGGTCGTACACGTCGCGATAGTACGCCTGCATGCCGGCGCAGATCTGCGGAATGCGCCCGCCTACCAGCTTGCCCACGGCGTCGACGAGCGGCGTGATGTGATGCTGGAGGATCACGAGGCGGCGCTTGAGGGAGTACAGGTCTTCGATGATGGCGCGCGACTGCGCGAGCGTGTGCTTCTCGAAGATGCGGTCTTCCAGCTCCTCGATCTCGCTGGAGAGCGCTTCGAGCACCGGCGTGTAGCGATCCACCACGCTATCCATCAGCGCGTACAGCACGAAGCCCGAGCCTTCCTTGAGCAGTTCCGGTTCGCGCTCGCAGCGCGCGCGCACGTCCTTGAAACCCTGCTGCGCACGGTGGCGCACGGAGAGCACGAAATTCGGTCCGGCGAACACATTGACCTGGCCGGTGATGATCTCGCCGTCGCCATCGATTTCGATGGTATGGAATACCGAGAACAGCGTGTCGCCGTATTCCTCGATCTTCGGGCGCTGGTTGCCGTTCATTACATCTTCGATGGCGAGCGCGTGCAGATCGAATTCTTCCTTCATCGCGGCCATTTCGCCGGCGTCCGGGTCCTTGAGCGCGACCCAGACGAAGCATTCCGGCTTCTTCAGATAGTCGCTGATGGCCTCGACGTC
Organism: Paraburkholderia sp. J67; assembly: GCF_905220265.1. NCBI lineage: Bacteria > Pseudomonadati > Pseudomonadota > Betaproteobacteria > Burkholderiales > Burkholderiaceae > Paraburkholderia > Paraburkholderia sp. J67. Next base: position 449,349 of record NZ_CAJMZK010000003.1, on the reverse strand, counting down.
GATGTCGGCCAGTTTCTTGCCGCCCTGATACGCGGCGCAATTGATGAGCATGTTCGGATTCGTCCCGGCGGCGCGCGGGCATGAAGGCGCGCCGCCTGTCCTGAAGTGGATACTGGAGTTGATACGTTAAAGCGGTTGCCAAGTGTAAGCGTTGCATCGACCTTCACGCGCCGCGGCAGTTCCGCAAACTATCGAGCAAGCGTGGTGCCGGGCGATGCGGAGCGCCTCGCCGCCTGCAATTGAAAGCGTTGTGAAAGCGCAATGCGCCTCTGCACCCCGCCTGCTCGAAGGCGGCGCGTGCAGCCGGCCTATCGGGCAACGCGCCGGATACCAATCCGATGATCCTTGTCGAACGTTACACTCGCGAGATTCGTGTAGCGCGGATCGACCACGAAACGCAGCTCGATGACGGGATCGAATTGCGTCGTCACGCCGATGCGGTGAATGCCCGGTTTCAGGTAGAACGTGACGTGCTCGCCGTCCATGAGGTCGCTGACCTCCTCGCCGTCGATATAGACATGCGCATCACGGAATTTGACGATGACGTCGCGGATACGCTCGCGCCTCACGTCCACGGCGACGAGCCCTTCGCCCGGCTCGGTGTAGCCCGGCTTGACGACACGCGCCTGCGGCACCGCCTTGAACGGTACGGGCGGCGCGCTTTCCTCGGCGCAGCCGCCTAGCGACAGCGCGATCACGCTCGCTGCGGCCGCGACCAGCGCGACAGCAAGTGCGCTGCGGCGCGCACGGTGACGCTCTCTGCAAACGCGCATTGGCATGGGCGCTCTCCCCCTCGTGACGGTTCGCTTTTATGTGTCGGCTTTGTCTGGCGGCTTTTGTCTATCTTTTACGGCTGACCCACGAGCGCCCATGATATACGCACGCGGCCTGGCCGCCGCGCCGGGCGGCGCACATTGCGGGCACGCCTTGCGCGATGGTATATCCTTGCGGAATTGGCGCACGATCGTGGTATACGATCGCGCCGCTTGATCCCGTTGTTCCAGATAATCCAGTCGATCCAGGGAGGACGCAGACGATGTGGTACTTCACGTGGATACTCGGCATTGGCGTGGCGCTCGGCTTCGGCATCATCAATGTAATGTGGCTCGACGCCAACGCCAGATTCTTCGACGGCCACGACGGCGCGCAGCCCGGTGAGACAAGGGACAAGCCTACGTGACACGGCTGGTTTTTTTCTGCGGCCACGCCGGTACCGGCAAGACTTCGCTCGCCAAACGTCTGATCGCCCCGCTTGCCCGCGCGAGCGGCGAACCGTTCTGCCTGCTCGACAAGGACACGCTCTACGGACGCACCAGCGCCGCGACGCTCACGGCGCTCGGTCAGGATCCGCACGATCGCGACAGTCCGCTTTTTCTTCGTCATCTGCGTGACCCCGAGTATCAGGGCTTGCTCGATACCGCGCGCGAGAATCTGGCGCTCGGCGTGAGCGTGCTCGTGGTCGGGCCGTTGTCGCGCGAGGTGCGCGAACGGCGTCTGCTCGATCGAAGCTGGCTGGGTGTGGCGGATGACGTGACGCTCGCCGTGGTCTGGGTGCGCGCCGCCGAGCAAACGGCGCACCGGCGCATCGTCGAGCGCGCCCATCCCGACGATGCCTGGAAGCTCGCGCACTGGGACGACTATCGCCAGCGTCGCTTCGAACCCGAAGGCGCGCAACTGGACGACCTCATCGTGTTCGATACGAGCGCGCCCAGCGAAGCCGATTACGACGCGCTCGTAGAGCGGCTTGCGCGGGCAGACTGAAACCGCCGCCTTACACCACGGCGGCTGTCGCGACCGGCGCACGCGCATCGAGCGTCGCGCCCTCATAGACCTGACCGAAGCGGTTCGCAAGGAACGCCTCCAGCGACACCTGCTCCTGACGCACGAAGCCCGCCTGCGGCAGACGCTTTTCACGGAACAGATCGAGCACCGCGCACATCGCGCCCGCCGTGGTGATCTGGATCGCGCTCATCGGCACGCCGCACACCGTCTTCGCGAAGATCTTGCGCGTGAACACTTCCTGCACGAGCTGGCCGTGACGCATGCCCGTGACGGTCATGAAGATCAGCACGACATCCTGCTCGGTCGAAGGAATCGCGCGGCGCATGATCGACTTGAGCACGTCGCGGTCGCTGGACAGACGCAGATCTTCGAGCAGGAATTGCATCAGCGCGCGATGGCCCGGGTAGCGCACCGACTTGTAGTCGAGCGATTCCACGCGGCCCGCAAGCGTCTCGCAGAGCGTGCCCAGCCCCCCCGAGGTATTGAATGCTTCGTACTCCACGCCATCGAGCGAAAAATGCTCCAGACCTTCGAGCGGCTGCACCCACTGCGTGCGGCTATCGCGAATCGCCTCGCAGGGCTGGCAGTATTCGTTGATGAGACCGTCCACGCTCCAGGTGAGGTTGTACTTGAGCGCGTTGGTGGGGAACTGCGGCAGCGCGCCGACGCGCATCTTCACTTCGCGGATTTCCGTGAAGCGGCTCGCGAGCGCATGCGCAGCGAGTCCGATGAAACCCGGCGCGAGACCGCATTGCGGCATGAAGGCGTGATCGGCGCCCTCGGCAAGCGCGCGGATCGCATGGGTCGCGCGCACGTCCTCGGTCAGATCGAAGTAGTGAACGCCCGCGCCCTTCGCCGCCGACGCCACGTTCACCGCGAGGTAATACGGCAGCGCGTTGACGAGCACGTCATAGCCTTCGAGTGCGCCCCGTAGCGCAGCGGCATCGGCGGAATCGACGCGCACGGTGGGGATGCCTTGCGCGGCGAGCCCTTCGAGCGCACGCGCGTCGCGGTCGAGCGCGGCCACTTCGTAGTCCCCGGTTTCCCGCAGCATGTGTGCAATGGTGTGGCCGATCAGGCCGGCGCCTGCAATCGCGACTTTCATCTTGCATCTCCTTTTCGTGTTTTGTGGTCAGGGGCCATGCCGCGCCCGTCTGGCTACAGTCTAGGGAGGTGCAAAATCAGATCATAGGCATAAAATGATGCGGTTCGACGTCGAATTTCGTCATTTCGACGATGGTTTTAGTCAGAATGACGAAAACAGGTAAAAAACGCGTAAACGGCGGTCGTTCCGGCAACGGGGATCAGCCCGTTACCGTGCCGCGATCGACCTTGCGGGCGAGCACGATCGAGGTCGTCGTGCGCTCGACGCCCTGCATGCCGCCGATCTGGTCCAGCAGTTCGTTCAGGCGCTCCGGCGAACCAGCGCGAAGCCATGCAACGTAGTCGTATTCGCCGCTCACTGCGCAGAGCAATTGCACCTCGGGCATCTTGCCCAGACGCTTTTGCACATCGGGCCCGTGACGCGGTGCGATGATCAGACCGACCCACGCCTGAAGGCTCGCATCGAGCACATCCTGGCCGAGGCGCACGCCGTACCCCGCGATCACCTGCGAGCGCTCGAGTCGCTCGATGCGTGAGAGCACCGTGGTCCGCGCGACACCCAGCTGACGCGCGAGATTCGCCACGCTCTCGCGCGCGTTTTCCTGAAGCAGCGCAACGAGGCTGCGATCGAGGTCATCGAGTTGGTCGAGGCGTGGTGGTCTCATCGTAGGGCGGTCTCCGGAGCAGGGATGAATCGCGCCATTATCGCGCGCGCATAGCGCCCCCAACGTGACCTGTTTCAGCTTATTTCTGAGCGTTTCGTTTGTAAGCAGTTGTCGCATCTCCGTCGAATTGACGCGATAACGTGGTACTAATATCGCCTGCAACCGATTGGACCGATTGGTCTTGCGCACCTACTCGCTACGAAGCAGCTACAAATCAGCTACGAAATGAAGATCCAAGGAGCAACAATGAAGAAAGCTTTCGTCATCCTTGCCGCCACGCTCACGATGAGCGCCGCCTTCGCGCAAGGCGCCGTCGCGCAGACCGCAGCACCGGCCGCCACCACTGCCGCCGCCGCGGCATCGAGCGCCGATGTGCGCGCCGCACAGCATCAGCAACGCGTGGAAGAACGCATCACCTATCTGCATTCGGCGCTGAAAATCACGGCCGAGCAGGAGCCGCAATGGAAGACGTTCGCCGACGTGATGCGCAGCAACGGCCAGACCATGGCTGATCTCTACAAGCAGCGCGTGGAAGGCGAAGCGCAGCGTAACGCGCTCGACGATATGAAGCAGTACGCCCAGATCACCCAGGCCCACGCCGACGACATGCAGAAGCTCGTGACGGCCTTCGAGCCGCTCTACACGAGCTTCTCGCCGGAACAGAAGAAGCTGGCGGACACGACCTTCCGCCACCCGGATCACGGCGCGAAGGGTGAAGCGCATCCGAAGCACAAGGCGAAGCCGAAGGCCAAGGCGCCGGCTGCCGCGACGGGTGACGCCGCAAGCGCACCGGCTGCGCAGTAAGGGCTAGCCCCAAGCGCCGCTCGCGCGGCGCGCGATTTCAAGGTACGCTAGCGGACCGCAAGACGGCCGGGCACGATTGCCCGGCCGTCTTGCTTTTGTGTTGCCGGTTTGTATTGGCTGAAGCTTGAGCCTATATTTCAGGCAGTTTTTCGCGTCGATATGCAACGATACGCAATCGATGCCTTTTCAGGCACAAGTCCGCCACTACCACCATGATCGAACTGACCCAACTCGACCTCGCCGCCGATCCTGCCGCGCAACGCGTGGTCAAGGACGAAACCGTCACCGTCGAATTTGCCGCTGCGCCGGGCGAACTGATGAGCCTCGAAGGCCCGAACCGCTACGCGCCGGGCGACGCCATCATTACCGGCGCCACGGGCGAGCGCTGGGTTGTCTCGCGCGAACGCTTCGATCCGAAGTATCTGCCCGCCGATGCGGCGCTTGCACATGGCGAGGCGGGCGCCTATCGCAACCGCCCGAGCGTCGTGCTCGCCAGACGCATGGACGAGCCGTTCACGATCGTGCGCTCGGCCGGCGGCGACCGCCTTAGCGGTGTAGCTGGAGACTGGGTCATGCAGTACGCGCCCGGCGACTATGGCGTGGTGAAGGCCGCGCGTTTCGCGAAAGTGTATCGGCTGGCCGATTGAACCGATCGAGCTGATCGAGTTCGATGACGCGGGCGTACGCGCCCGCGTCATGCCCGCGCCGCCCTCAGGCAAATTCCTCGTCGAAATCGAGTGTGACGTCGCGTGGCGTCTCCTCGCCTTTCGCGTGCTGCTCTTCGAGCGAGCCGATCGTCGCTTCCACATAAGCGCGCAGCACGGCGAAACTGCGACCGCGCAGGCGCGCGGGCAACGCCCGATAGCGCGCCAGCGCCGCCGGTGCGATCGCCACCGTGAGCGTCATACGGCGCGCGGCCGCGCCCATGCGCATCGCCACCCAGTGCACGACCAGCAACGGCGAGCCGTTTTCGGCGGGTTGTTCGGCAAATCGCGTCTGCTCGGGGAACAGATCGGCGATCACGCGTGCGAGTTGCTCGATATCGGCACTCGCACATTCAAACAGATAGTCTTCCATCGCTCGGATGCCCGGAAATAAGGATGATTCGAGATAGCGCCGAAGCGTACCCGAGCGGCCGCCGCGGCGCCAGTGCCGTAGCGGCCGGAATTGGAGAATCCTGGCGAGGCTTAAGCCGACTCAGGCAGATTCAGGCGGCATCAGGCCACTTCACGCCGCGCGAGGCTCGCTGCGGCGCGGGGCGCAGGTCTTGAACAGCACGATACCCGCCACGATCGCGAGCGACACATACAGCGCATCGACGGCCACGAGCGGCACGAGGCGCGCCTGGAACATCGCCGCAGGCACGTCGATGAGCGCATGCACGACGATGGCGATCGGCAGAATCGCCTTGCGCCCGGCCTGCACGCCGCGCCACATCATGACCGACAGCCCGATCTGGAACACGAACGCCGCCGTGCGCTCCAGCGCGAACACGCCCGCATGGAGCGGCGACAGCGAGGCGAGGATCAGATGCACGCGCAGCACCGAATCCATCGTGAGATTGCTCAAGTGCTCGTCGAGCCCGCCGCGATTGGCGAGCACCGCGAAGAAGATCCACTGAAGCTGCACCAGCACGCCGACAAACCACGCCTCCGCGCCGCCGTGGCCAATGCCATACGCGAGCCCCGTGCTGTCCTGGGGGGTGTTGGGCAGACGCCCGCCGCGCCGCGCGAGCATGCGCATGGCGATGTAGCGCCCTACTTCCTCGCACACGCCGGCCGCGAGCGCGCCATAGATCACGAACGCGATGGGATTGGTCAGCAGATCCGCTGTCGCCGCATTGTCGTGCAGCACGAAACCGTTGAGCGCGCGCTCGACCACGGTGGCGAACAGCGCGAACACGGCGATCCCGGCGATGGTGTCGCGCCAGTCGAAGCGGAACGACCGGCGCAGGCGGCGATAGAGGGAAATCGGCAGAACGGCGACGAAAAGCGTCGCGAGAGAGAGGCAGACAAGCGTGACCGGATCTACGTGCATGGGGTTCCTTGAGACGTCCGGCATGCGAGCAAAATCATCCAAGTCGCACGCCGCAGCCCGCATCATCGCAGAAAACGGGCCGATCGCGCAGCCTCGGCTGCGCGTGTCACCCTGGCTGGACGCTCGCCAGCACGTTGTCCTGAGTTACCCCAGCGTCGACGCCCGCACCACCAGCTCGCCGGGAAACGCTGCCGCGCGCGCGGCAGGCGCCGCGCCTTCAATACGCTCGTGCAGGAACTCGACGGCGCGATAGCCGATCTCGCGCGTGGGCTGGCGGATCGTGGTGATGCCCGCGAGTTCGGCCCATTCGGGGTCGTCGATGGCGAGCAGCGCGACCTGTTGCTGCCATTGCGCGCCGAGCGTCGCCTTCAGATGCAGCGCGAGGCGCAGCGCGACCGGCGCGTTGGCCGCGAACAGCGCGCAGCGTGCGCCACGCTTTGCCGCATCGGCCAGATGGGTGTCGAGCGCCGCGAGCGAAGCCGCGATGCCCGCTTCCTCGCGCAGATCGAGCACGTGCGTATTCGATGCGACATGGACCGCGAGACCTTGCGCGGCCGCGCGAAACGCCGCCTCGCGCTCGCGCCGCGAGCTCACGTGCTCGAACGGTTGCACGACGAACACCAGATCATCGTAGCCGCGCTCGATCAGATGCTGCACGCCCTGGCGCACGGCAGCCGCATTGTCGAGGCCGACCATGTCGGCGTCGAGGCCATCGACCGTGCGGTCGACCAGTACCGCCGGAATGCCGCCGCTGCCCACAGGCTTGAGCATCGACTCGCGCACTCCCAGAGCGTTGACGATCACCCCTTCCACACGATACGTCGTGAGCAGTTGCAGGTAGCGTCGCTCCATATCGACTTCATTCGCGGCGTGGCAAATGAGCGGCATATAACCGAGCGCGTGACAGGCCTCTTCCACGCCTTGCAGCACTTCGACCGAATACGGATTGGCGAGGTCCGCGAGCAACAGGCCGAGCAGCCGGTTGCGTCCGCGCTTGAGCCCACGCGCCATCTGGTTAGGACGGTAGTCCAGCCGTTCGATGGCCGCTTCGATGCGCGCGCGCAGGTCCGGCGACAGCACCGACAATTCGCCGTTCAGATAGCGTGAGATGCTGGTCTTGCCGGTGCCCGCCTCGCGCGCGACGTCGCTGATCGTCGCGCGGCGCGCGGGGGTTTCAGCGGCCGGGCCGCTCGACCCCAGCGTCATTGCGCGATCACCTCGCGGTTGACGATGTTGGTGCGCAGCGTGCCCGCGAGCGCCGCGACGAGGTTCTCCGCCGCGCAGAGCGCCATCGCGTGACGTGTTTCGTGCGTAGCCGAGCCGATGTGCGGCAGCGCCACCACGTTCGGCATGCGCAAGAGCGGCGAAGCCGGGTCGATCGGCTCCTGCTCGAACACATCGAGACCCGCACCGTGAATCGTGCCCGCTTCGAGCGCCGCGATCAGCGCCTTTTCGTCGACGGTCGCGCCACGCGAAGCGTTGATGAGGATCGCGCTCTTCTTCATCTTCGCGAATTGCTCCGCGCCGATCATGTGGCGCGTGGCCTCGGTGAGTGGCACCTGCAGGCAGACGAAGTCCGAGACCGCGAGCAGTTCGTCGAGTTCGACGCGGCGTGCGCCGTACTCGCGCTCGGCCGTCTCGTTGGGGCTGCGGTTCGTGTAGAGCACCTGCATGTTGAAGCCGAGCGCCGCGCGTCGCGCCACCGCGCCGCCAATGCGCCCGAGGCCGACGATGCCGAGCGTCTTGCCCTGCACATCCACGCCGAAGTGCGTCGGGCCGATGCTCGCTTTCCACTGACCGGCCTTGACCCACTCCGCGAGTTCCACCACGCGGCGCGCGCTCGCGAGGATCAGCGAGAACACGGTGTCGGCGGTCGATTCCGTGAGCACATCGGGCGTGTGCGCGAGCACGATGCCGCGCTGCGTGAGGTCGGGCACGTCGAACTGGTCGAAGCCCACCGAAATGGTCGACAGCGCCTTGATGCGCGTGCCGTCGAGCATCGACGGCGTGATCTTGATGCTCGCGCCGATCGCGCCGTCGGCATCCTTGAGCGCGGCGCTGAACGCTGCCGTGTCGCTTCCGTCGACGAACACGACTTCGGCATGCTCGCGCAGATACTCGGCGACATCGGCGGGCAAGGTCTTGTAGGCAACGATTTTCTGCTTCATAGGTCCGCTGTTTCCGTTGTTTCTGTTCGATTCAGATGCGTTATTTTCCATGCGCGTGCGCGGCATAGCCAGGGGCATCGTCGCGGCGCGGCTTCACGGCGAGCGTGAGTCCCACCGAGACCAGCAGCGCCGCGCTCATGAACGCGTAGGATGCCGCAGGTGTGCCGGTCGCGCCATTCAGGTAGCCGACCACGTACGAGCCCACGAACGAGCCGAGCGCGCCCATGCTGTTGATCAGCGCCATCGCCCCGCCGGAGACGTTCTTCGGCAGCAGTTCCGGCACGATCGCGAAGAACGGACCATACGGCGCGTACATCGCCGCGCCCGCCACCACCAGCAACGCGTACGAGGTCCAGAAGTGCGTCGTGCCGAGTGCGTACGATCCCGCGAACGCCATCGCGCCGATCAACAGGAACGGCCACACGAAGGCGCGTCGATTGTTGAGCTTGTCCGAGGCCCACGAGGCGCCGAGCATCGCGATGGTAGCAGCGAGATACGGCATTGCCGAGAGCCAGCCCGTTTCGACCATGCCGAGCGCCGAGCCGTTCTTCACGATCGACGGCAACCAGAGCACGAAACCGTAGACGCCGATGCTCCAGCAGAAATATTGCGCGCACAACAGGATCACGGCGGGCGAGCGGAACGCTTCGGCATAGTTCTTGACCGGCTTGATCGCGGCTTGCTCGGCACGGAAAGCGGCGTCGAGAGCACGCTTTTCGTCGTTCGAGAGCCAGCTGACCTGCGCGGGTTTGTCGCGCACCAGCAGCCACCAGCACGCGGCCCACACCACCGCGGGCACACCCTCGGCGATGAACATATGGCGCCAGCCATAGCTATGCACCAGATAGCCCGACACCACCGACATCCACAGCACCGTGACGGGATTGCCGAGGATCAGGAAGGTATTGGCGCGCGAGCGCTCGCTCTTCGTGAACCAGTTGCTGATGTAGATGAGCATCGCCGGCATCACCGCCGCTTCCACGACACCGAGCACGAAGCGGATCACCATCAGCGAAGGAATGTTGCTGACGACGCCCGTGAGCGAGGCGCAACCGCCCCACAGCAGGAGGCTCACGAACACGAGCTTGCGCACGCTGCGGCGCTCGGCATAGACCGCGCCTGGGAGCTGGAAGAAGAAGTAGCCGAGAAAGAACAGCGCGCCGATCAACGAGGACAGCGCGGGGCTGATCCCCAGATCGCGGTTGATGCCCGCCGCCGCCGCGAAGCCGTAGTTCGCACGGTCGAGATAGGCGAGGCTGTACGTGATGAACACGATCGGCATGATCGCCCACCAGCGGCGTGGGGCAAGCGAGGTTGAGGTCATCGGTGTCTCCTGTCGGCAGCACGTGCGGTCGTCGAACCTCGTGCCATTTCTTGCAAAGCGGCTTGAATGTCGGGCGCAGCGGGTGTTCCCCACCCGCGCGCCCTTCTTGCTTGAGTCCTGCTCAGGCGGCGGCCTGGGTCGTGCTGATGTTCTGGGCTTCGAGCGCGTCGAGTTGCGCGCGCGTGGGCAGCCCTTCCGAGTCGCCGATCACCTGCACCGCGAGCGCGCCGATGCGGTTGCCGCGCGCCACGGCATCCGGTAGCGCTCGCCCTTCGAGCAGCGCGCTCACCACGCCCACAGCGAAGCCATCGCCCGCGCCAACCGTATCGACCACCTTCTCCACGCGCTGCGCGGCTACGTGGCCGCGCTCGCCCGTGTGGGTTTCGAAGTACGCGCCTTCAGCGCCCAGCTTGACGATCACGCCGCGCGCGCCGCGTTCCAGATAGAAACGTGCGATCAACTCGGGATCGTCGGAGCCCGTGAGGATGCGGCCTTCGTTGACGCCCGGCAGCACCCAGTCGGCGAAGCGCGCGAGTTCGTTGAGCGTCGCGACCATCTCCGCTTCCGAGCCCCAGAGCGTGGGGCGCAGATTCGGATCGAAGCTGATCGTGCGGCCCGCTTCGCGCATCTCGCGCGCGAGCAGGAAGGCGAGTTCGCACGAGGTCGCGGAAATCGCGGGCGCCACGCCGCTCAGGTGCAGATGGCGCGCGCCCAGCACGTAGCCGCGCTTGAAGTCGCCGATCGACAGGTGGCTTGCCGCCGAGCCGCGACGGAAGTATTCGACCGCGGGATCGCTGCCGTCGTCGGTCTTCGACTTGAGCTGGAAGCCGGTGGGATAGCGCGCGTCGGTCTCGACGCACTGCGCGTCGATGCCTTCCTGCGCGAGCACGCCGCGCACGAAGCGGCCGAACGAATCGTCGCCGACGCGGCTCATCCAGCCCACCTTGAAGCCCAGACGCGCGAGGCCCGTCGCCACGTTGAGCTCCGCGCCCGCGGCGCGCTTCGTGAAATGCGCGACGTCGGCGAGCGCGCCGGTTTCGGCGGCCACGAACATCGCCATGGCCTCGCCGTAGGTGATGACATCGAGTGAATGCGTCATGGAATGCGTTCCTGCAAAAAGTGAATTCGGGGGCGCGAGCGTTTTAGTGACCGGAGGGGCGTCAGGCTGCGGCGAGCCACGCCACGTAGCGCGCGGCGTCTTCGTGCACGCGTGCTTCGACGAACGGAAACTCGATGCCGCGCGGCACGTCCGACGGCAGGCGCGCAAGCGCGGCGCGGCACAGCGGATCGTCGGCGGCGGGCGCACAGGCGAAGCGTCGCGCGCCCTCGCCCTCGACCGCCTTGCAATGGATGTATTCGACATGCGGCGCGAGCGCGACGGCCGCCATCAGCGGGGCCTCGCCGGTCCACTGCCAGTTGCCGATATCGAAGGTCATGCCGATCAGCTTGTCCTCGCCTGCCGCGCGCAGTGCGCGGAACAACGCGGTGAACTGTGCGAGTTTGCCGCCCTGTTCGAGCTGGCCGTTTTCGACCACCACGCGCGGGCCGTGCCCGTCTTGCCCCGCTTGCCCCTTCACGCCGAGTTCTTCGAGAACCGTTGCGAGCCGCGCGACGTGTGCGTCGCCCGCGAAACCACCGAGCTGGAATTTGACGAAACGCGCGCCCAGCGCGCGGCCGCAATCGACAGCCTCGCGCAATGCGGCCTCGTTGAGCGCGCCATCGTCGCCGTAGAGCGTGTCGGGCGTCGACCAGACGGGCCACAGGCCCGAAGCCGCAAGCGCTGTGCCGAGTGCGCGCAGCGCGCCGGGTTGCGCATCGGCGTCATGCATCAGCTCGCGCCGTACCTCGAACGCGCAGGCACCTGCTACTTTCGTCGCGCCGAACCACGCCGCGTGGCCGTCGCGCCAGATCGATCCCGCGCCGAACGCGCTCGCCACAATTGCTACTTCCGCCATCGTCATGTTCCTGTTACTGCCGGTTATCAATGCCTGAAAATAGCTTGGAACCGGTTCCAAATCGGGGTCGAAAAAAAGCGCCTTCGCGCTTGTTCGACCTCATTAATGGCGGCATGTTGCGCCGACCCAGCGGCCGGCGCCATTGTGGAAATCCCCTAAATCAAGGCGGGAACCTTGTTCCGACCGCCGGGTTGTCCTGCCCGTTGGCGCCCTCGCCCGGCGCATCGAGCAGGCAAAGCTCGAGAAACCGTTGGGCGACGCGCGAAGCCGCGCCCGCATGCGGCACCACGATCGAAAACCGCCGCGCGAGCGGCTCGGGCCCGATGCGGACTTGCCGCAAGGCGCCGTCCTCGTGACGCATCGACATCGCCGAGACGAAGCCTATCCCCATGCCCGCGCGCACCGCCTCCTTGACGCCCTCCACGCCCGCGATCTCAAGGGCGACGCGCATCGGCACGGCCGCGCGCGCGAAGGCACGCTCGACCAGTTGCCGCACGCCCGAGCCGTCTTCGCGCAGCACGAGCGGCTGGTCGGCGAACGCGGAAAGGTCGCAGCGCTGCGTGTCGGGCGAGCTTGCTGCACCGGATTCTGTCGACGACGCGAGAACGTGGCCGCGCGGCACGATCGCCACGATCTCGTCCTCGTGCCACGGATGCACCGCGCAATCGGCGGGCAGTTGCGCGCCCACGGGCCCTTCCACCAGCGCGATATCCAGTTCGCCGAGCATCGCCACGACGTCGGCGGTATTGCCGCTCATCGTTTCCAGCTTCACGTCCGGATAACGCCGATGAAATGCCGCCACCAGATACGGCAGCCGGTAGCTCGCGGGCGTCGTGCTCGCGCCAATACGGAGCGTGCCGCGCTCGAGGCCGCGCAGCGCGTCGCGAAAGGCCAGCGCGTCGCGCCAGTGCTCGCGCAGACGCTCTGCGTAAGCGGCCAGTTGCTCGCCAGTGGGCGTGAGGCGCACGCCGCGCCCGTCGCGCAGATACAGCGGCTCGCCGAACTCCTCCTGAAGCAGCCGTAGCTGCCCCGAGACGGCGGGTTGCGACAGATGCAGCGCGAGCGCCGCGCGGCTGATATTGCGGTGCTCGGCAACGGCGGCGAACGTTATCAGTTGTTCCGGGGTCATCGCGATGAACTATAGGGTTGACTTATATTCTACTTCGCAAATGACGATTTTTCATATCGTTATATCTAAATTAGGATTAGCACATTCGTACCAGATCGGAACACCCACTGCCATGTCCACTCCGTCGTCCACGCTTGCGCACCCGTCGCTCTCGACACGCGGCCAGATCAACGGCGTGCTGTTCGTCGCGCTGTTCGCCTTCGCCGTCACCCGCCTCGCGGCCCTGCCCGCGATCGCCAATCTGGGCCTGAGCCCGCTGATCGTCGGCATCGTCGCCGGGGCGATCTACGGCAATCTGCTGCCCGACACGATGCCCGAAAGCTGGGCGGCCGGCGTCAACTTCTCCGCGCGCAAGTTGTTGCGCATCGCCGTGGCCTTCTTCGGGCTGCGTGTGAGCCTTCAGGAAATCGCCCAGGTGGGCGTCCCGGGCCTCGTCGAATCGGTGACGATCGTCGTCAGCACGCTCGTGATCGGCACCTGGGCCGGCATGAAGATCATGAAGCTCGACCGCGATACGGCCATTCTCACGGCCGCCGGTAGCGCGATCTGTGGTGCGGCTGCCGTGCTCGCGTTCGAATCGACGCTGCAATCGAAGCCGCACAAGAGCGCGATGGCGGTGGGCAGCGTGGTGCTGTTCGGCACGCTTTCGATGTTTCTTTATCCGCTGCTCTACCGTGCGGGCTGGTTGCACCTCGACACCGTCGGCGCGGGCCTCTTCTTCGGCGGCACGATTCACGAAGTCGCGCAGGTCGTAGGCGCGGCGAGCAACGTGAGCCCCGAAGCCACGCACATCGCCACCATCGTCAAGATGACCCGCGTGATGCTGCTCGTGCCGGTGCTGCTGGCGCTCGGCGTGTGGCTCAACCGCTCGGCGCGCAGCGCAAAGCAAGGCGGTAACGCGCAACAAGGCGCACGCAAGCTCGCGGTACCCTGGTTCGCGCTCGGCTTCCTTGCGCTCGTAGTGGTGAATTCGCTGCACGTGCTGCCGGAAGCGACCACCTCGACGCTCAACCTGCTCGACACCTTTGCGCTGACCATGGCCATGACGGCGCTGGGTATCGAAACGCGGGTTTCGCAGATTCGCCAGGCCGGTCCGCGTGCGCTGACCACGGGTTTCATTCTCTACGTGTGGCTGGTGTTCGGCGGCCTCGCGATCACCTGGGGTGTGCAACGCCTGTTCGGCTGAGATTGCGAATGTCACGACGTCTAGCGGCCCGAGACCGCGTAAAACATCGCTTGAGAGACGTACCGGTTCGCCCGGTCGTTTGCCCCGCCCCAGGCGGGGCTTTTTGCGTTTCCGCGCAGGATTCTGCGGGCCCGGTCGAGCGCCCGGCACGCAGCAACCAGGCGCGGCGGTTGCGGCCCATACTGTCCGATCCGATCAAGGGGACGACCGATGGCATACGAACTGTATTACTGGGACGGCCTGCAAGGACGCGGCGAATTCGTGCGGCTCGCGCTGGAGGAAGCCGGTGCGCCCTATGTGGATGTCGCGCGCGGCGAGAAGTCGGAAGGACAAGGGATCGGCGCGATGATGGCCGAACTCGAGAGCGAGGGGCCGTATCCGCCCTACGCGCCGCCCTTTCTCAAGGACGGCGAGCTGATCGTGCCGCACGTGGCGAACATCCTGTTCTATCTCGGCCCGAAGCTGAATCTCGCGCCGCGCGACGAGAGGCTGCGCATCGTTGCGAACGGCCTGCAACTGACGATCGCGGACCTCGTGACCGAGGTGCACGACACTCATCATCCGATCGCCAGCGGCCTTTACTACGAAGACCAGAAGGACGAGGCGAAGGCGCGCTCGAAGGACTTCATCCAGCATCGCATCCCGAAGTTCATGAGCTATTTCGAGCGCGTGCTCGCGCAGAATCCCGATGGCCCACAGCACATGGTCGGCCGGACGCTCAGCTATGTCGATCTGTCGATTTTTCAGATCGTCGAGGGCCTGCGCTACGCGTTTCCAAAAGCGACGAAGCATTTCGCCGACCATTATCCGCATGTGGTCGCGCTGCACGACGCCGTGGCCGGGCGACCGAACATCGCGGCGTATCTCAAGTCGGAGCGACGGCTGGCGTTCAACGAGACCGGGATCTTCCGCCACTATCCGGAACTCGATCGCGCGGTACGCTGAATTCGCGGCTGCGCGTCGGCGCACTGCGTCACCCAACGATTCGAGCGGCCGCCGTCTGGCGCGCCGCGGCTTTGCGTTTTCCTTTGCCTGCACCGCTCACGCCGCACGCTTTGCGCGTGCGGCTTTCCTCAACCGATCAACCTGCCCGCCTGCCGTGCTGTCATTCCTGCTGAAACTGCGCACCCGCGCCCGCGACCTCTTTCGCCTCTCCGACGCTCACACGATGCTGATCTGGTCGGTGATCGTCGGCGTGGCCGGGGCATTTGCGACCGTCCTCTTTCGCGAAGGCATCGCGCATTTGCAGATTCTCTTCACCGGCAGCGAGGGCAGCTTCGTCGAGATGGCGCGGCGTCTGCCCTGGCACACGCGCATCTGGTTACCCGCCGCGGGTGGTTTCGTCGCGGGGTGTCTGTTGCTGATGGGCCGTCGCAGTTCGCAAGGCGGCGGCAACAAGCCGATCCACACCGACTACGTGGAAGCCGTGGCGATCGGCGACGGCGTCATGCCGGTCGGCAAGAGCCTGTGGCGCAGCGTCTCGTCGCTATTCACGATTGCGAGCGGCGGCTCGATCGGCCGCGAAGGGCCGATGGTCCAACTCGCCGCACTCGCCGCCTCGCTGATCGGCCGCTGGGTTCACTTCGATCCGCAGCGACTGCGCCTGCTGGTGGCCTGCGGCGCCGCGGCCGGTATCACGTCGGCCTATAACGCGCCGATCGCGGGCGCATTCTTCGTGACCGAGATCGTGCTGGGCGCGATTGTCATGGAGAGCTTCGGGCCGATCGTCGTCGCCTCGGTGGTGGCCAACATCACCATGCGCGAGTTCGCCGGCTACAAGCCGCCGTACGAGATGCCGGTGTTTCCGCCCGTCACGGGCGTCGAGGTGCTGCTGTTCGTCGCGCTCGGCATCCTGTGCGGCGTGCTTGCGCCGCGTTTTCTCGCCTTGCTCGACGTGACGAAGGCGGGATTCGGCCGCCTCAAGCTGCCGCTGCCCGCGAAGCTCGCGCTGGGCGGGCTCGTCTGCGGCGTGCTCTCTGTGTGGACGCCCGAAGTGTGGGGCAACGGCTATAGCGTCGTGAACTCGATCCTGCATTCGCCCTGGACTTGGACGGCGCTGGCCACCGTGCTGGTCTTCAAGCTGGTCGCGACGGCCGCGACGGTGGGCTCGGGCGCGGTAGGCGGCGTCTTCACGCCGACGCTTTTCATGGGCGCGGTGCTGGGCTGCCTGTTCGGTCAGGGCATGCACGCGCTGTGGCCGCACGGTACCTCGGCGCCGTTCGCCTATGCGATGGTCGGCATGGGCGCGTTTCTCGCGGGCGCGACCCAGGCCCCGCTCATGGCGATCCTGATGATCTTCGAGATGACGCTGAGCTATCAGGTGGTGTTGCCGCTGATGCTTTCGTGTGTCGTGGCTTATTTCGTGGCGCGCGCGACGGGCACGAAGTCGATGTATGAAATCACCCTGCATCGCAACCGGGAAGAGGCCGAGCGTCTGCGCCTGCGCGCCACACAGATGCGCGAGCTGATCCGGCCCGCAGACACCGTCGTGCGCGCCGACGCGACCGTGGCGGACATGACGCGTGTGTTCCTCGAATATCCGGTGAAATATCTTTACGTCACCGACGAAACGGGGCGCTTTCTGGGCGCGGTCGCGCTGGCGGATATCACCAACGATCTGCTCCAGAAACGCGACACCTCGAACAAACACGCCTGCGATTACCTCAAGGCATCGTTCGACGTGCTGACGCCCGATATGCCGCTCGCGGTGGCGCTGCAGCACTTCATGTCGTTCCAGGGCGAGCGTCTGCCCGTGATCGAAAGTGCGCAGCAGCCGCGGCTGGCTGGGGTCGTCTACAAGACTTCGCTACTCGATGCGTATCAGCGCATGACGCCGGAGCGATGAGGGGCCAGATTCGACGCGTAGGTTATTGATTTCCTGTGATAAATCAAAAAAGCACGCGCGTTCGAGACGTGTGACCGCATTTGCTGCCATTATGGAATTCTCGCTCGCGCGTGCGCACTGACAGGCGGTGTTTTTGGCCCTGTCGGCCGCTTTCCCCGCACGCCAGGCGGTGAGCCGCGCAGCTTGCGCTGTTTTCTGGCGACTTCCTGCTCGCGGCCGCCCTGCCTCGTCCGGTCAGCCTGACCGCCACGGCACGGCACTTGCTGCGACCCTCGGGCCGCATGAGGAAAGGAGGTCGAGCAATGAAAACCTCGACGCTGTTGACCACTGTGCTGTTGTCGGCATCGTGCTTCGCTGCACCGGTGCGCACGCAGGACGCCCAGATCGACCGTGCCAGCGCCCCTGTGACGGCAGTGCGTTCGCCCATGGCTGACGTGCCGGTGGCGCCGCCCGCGCCCGAAGTGCCGAGCGCAACGGGCGTGCAGCATTGGCAGTACCTGACGCTGCCGAAGTCGCACAGGCTGGATCGCACGCTAAGCCCGGATCTGCATCAGCAGACCTGAACGTCGTCGTGCTTCCCCCACCCCGCTGTCCGTTGTGCACGCAACGGCGGCGCGGCGCAGGGTTTGTGTATGCTTGAGCGGCGACGCCAACGGCCTCCAGGGGCCGTTAATGCCTTTCCATTCTGGTTTCCGCCCAATTTCAGTCTAAACGCGCTCGCCGCGCCGAGGATATTGCGCATGTCCGTCCCCGAAGAGCCCATCGACCTCCAGTTCTCCGACGTGTTGCGCGAAGTGCGCTGGCCCGCGAATAAGGACGATCTCGTAGAGGCGGCCCGTAATGCCGGCGCGAGCAACGAGGTGCTCGCGATCCTCGATGGGATGCCAGAGCAGGACTATCGCGACGTCGCTTCAGTCACGAGTCTTATCGGCAGCAACTACGGTCCTGGCCTCGGTATCTGAGGCCCGTCGCGCGTACGGTTCAGGCGTCGCGGCCGAACACCACGCGCGCGAAGAAGCGGCCAAGCACGTCTTCCACCACCTGCGGCGTCACATGCTGCGGATCGGCCGTGGCCAGGAATTGCACGCCGTCGCACAGTCCCATCAGGCCGAGCGCCATCAGATCCGGCGCGATCGCCAGCGGCGTGCCCACGCGCGCCGAGAATTCCTCGATATAGGCTGCGAGGCGCTCGCGTTTTTCCTTCATGAAAGCGTTAAAGCGTGTGCGAAAACGCGCATCGCGCGCCGCAAGCAGTTTGGCCTCCACCCACAGCAGGAACATCTTGTTGTCCTGCGGCAGACGGCTGTAGAAGGCGAGCACGCGCGCCTCCATGACCTCGCGCGACGCGGTGGTCTCGAAAATCGCGCGCAGATCCACTTCCATCGCCTCATGATCGCGCCGCAGCAATTCCACCATCAGCTCGGCCTTGCTTTCGAAATTCGAATAGAACGCGCCGCGCGTGTAGCCGGCTTCCTGCGCGATGTCTTCCACGCTCGCGCTCACGAAGCCCTTGGTCATGAACAGCGCCCGAGCGGCATCGAGCAGGCGCTCGCGCGTCTGGTCGCGGCTCTGCTCGCGGGTGAGTCGGGTGCGCGGAGTGGCTTGGCGCGTCATGGCGGAACGGTGTGGGAATAGAGTTTTTTCTGCCGCGATTATGCCGTCGGCATGGATCGATGGTAGCGGGAGTCTAGCACTGAATCTTTCCTCGGATTCATTCATGTATTCAGATACACCACTGTATTAGAATTCACAAGAAGATCTGAGACCGGACGGTGCACGAAGGAGGAGACATCCACGCGCCCCGCGCCCCGCAGGCCCTTTTCAGGCGAGCGGGCGGACTCAGCGGCGGCGCGACAGGCCCGGCGCGAGCGATACGCGCGCGCGGGCCCGGCGCGCGTGCGTTCCAAGCGTGTCGAGGTCTATGTGAATCGTTGCGGTCGTGGCGCATCGAGCAGGGTGCGCAGTCAGTCCAGAGCTGTCGTCGAAATTCCGCCGTCGAAGTCCCCCGCGCCGAGGCTGGTGCGCCTGATGGGTACCGTCGCGTTTTGCGCCCTCGCCGGCCTCGCCGCATGCGGCAAGCAAAAGGAAGCGGCGCTCGACCCTCGCCCGGTCGTATCGATGATCGTGCATCCGGATCAGAGTGGTCCCTCCAGCACCTACCCGGGCGAAGTGCAGGCGCGCAATAGCACGCCCTTATCGTTCCGCGTGAACGGCAAGATCATCGAGCGCAACGTGCGCCTGGGTGATGCCGTCAAGCCCGGCCAGGTGCTCGCGCGCCTCGATGCCGGCGATTACGACAAGAACGCCGCGAGCGCCCAGGCACAGTACGACGCTGCGCAGCATCGCTACGTGTTCGCGAAACAGCAACTCGACCGCGACACGGCCCAGGCGCAGGCCAACCTGATCGCGCGCGCGCAGTTCGAGCAGACCCAGGACGCTTATGCATCGGCCGTCGCACAGCGCGACCAGGCGAAGCAGCAGCTTGCGCTCGCCCAGGATCAGCGTCGCTATACCCAGCTCGTCGCCGATCACGCGGGCGTCATCACCGCCGAGAACGCCGATACCGGCCAGAACGTGCAGGCCGGCCAGGCCGTCTATCAACTCGCCTGGACCGGCGAGGTGGACGTGGCGAGCGATCTGCCGGAAAACGCCATCGTTGGACTGCATCCCGGCGACACCGCGCAAGTCACGCTGCCCGCGCTGCCTGGCCGCAGTTATACGGCTAAAGTGCGCGAACTGGGCGCGGCGGCCGATCCGCAAAGCCGCACCTGGCGCGTGAAGCTCACGCTCGAACATCCGGACGCCGATGTGCGCCTGGGCATGACGGCCAACATCGCCCTCGCCTCCAGCGCGACGGCTAATGGCACAGCAGGCACGGCAACCAGCGCGTTCACGATCCCCGCCACCGCCCTCTTCCACGACGGCAACGCACCCGCGCTCTGGATCGTGCAAGGCGCGGACAACGTGCTGCAACTGCGCCGTATCAGCGTGTCGCGCTACGACGCGCGCACCATTACGGTCACGGACGGTCTCAAGGATGGCGATCGCATCGTGCTGCAAGGCGTGCACACGGTCAGCGTGGGCGAGAAGGTGCGCCCGGTCGCGCCGCTGCATCCCGAGGACTTCGCGTCATGAGCGATCGCGAGGACCCCAACCTCGACCACGGCCCCGGCGCCGATCACGACGAGGGCCGCTTCAATCTTTCGGCCTGGGCGCTACGCCACCGCGCGCTGGTGACGTTTGTGATCGCGCTGGCGACGATCTTCGGCGCGCTCTCGTACACACGTCTTTCGCAGTCCGAAGATCCGCCCTTCACGTTTCGCGTGATGGTGATCCAGACCTTCTGGCCGGGCGCGAGCGCGCGCCAGGTCGAGGACGAAGTCACGACCCGCATCGGCCGCAAGTTGCAGGAGACGCCGTACATCGACTATATGCGCAGCTACTCGCGCCCCGGCGAATCGCTGGTGTTCTTCACGATGAAGGACTCGGCCCCGGCTTCCGAGGTGCGTGAGACCTGGTATCAGGTGCGCAAGAAAGTCGGCGATATCGCGCCGATGCTGCCGCAAGGCGTGCAAGGTCCGTTCTTCAACGACGAGTTCGGCGACGTCTACACCAATATCTACGCGCTCGAAGGCGACGGTTTCTCGCCCGCCCAACTGCGCGACTACGCCGACAACCTGCGCGAAGAATTGCTGCGCGTGAAGGACGTCGGCAAGGTCGATTACTTCGGCGACCCGAACCAGCGTGTCTATGTGGAGATCGCCAACGCGCAGCTCACGCGCCTCGGCATCTCGCCGACCCAGATCGGTCAGGCGATCGGCGCGCAGAATAGCGTTGCGGCGGCCGGCACGCTCACCACCGCCGACGACCGCGTGTTCGTACGCCCGAGCGGCCAGTTCACCGACCTCAAGGCGCTGGCCGACACGCTCATCAGCGTGAACGGCCGCAGTTTCCGGCTAGGCGATGTCGCCACGATCCGGCGCGGCTACGACGACCCGCTCGCGACGCAGATGCGCTTCCAGGGCAAGGCCGTGCTCGGCGTCGGCATCACCATGCAGCCGGGCGGCGACGTGATCCGGCTTGGCAAGGCGCTCGATGAACGCGTGGACCAGTTGCGCCGCGAGTTGCCCGCGGGTCTGAAGCTCGTGGAAGTGTCGAGCATGCCCGACGCGGTCTCGCACTCGGTGGACGACTTCGTCGAAGCCGTGGCCGAAGCGGTTGGCATCGTGCTGGTCGTGAGTCTCGTGTCGCTCGGCGTGCGTACCGGCATGGTCGTGGTCATCACGATTCCGATCGTGCTCGCCATCACCTCGCTCGTGATGTATCTGTTCGATATCGGCTTGCACAAGGTCTCGCTCGGCACGCTGGTGCTCGCACTCGGCCTGCTGGTGGACGACGCCATCATCTCCGTCGAGATGATGGCCGTGAAGCTCGCGCAGGGCTGGAACCGCACGCGCGCCGCCGCGTTCGCCTATACGAGCACGGCGTTTCCGATGCTCACCGGCACGCTGGTCACGGTGTCCGGTTTCCTGCCCATCGTGCTCGCAAAATCGAGCACCGGCGAATACACGCGCTCGATTTTCCAGGTGTCGGCGATCGCGCTGATTGCCTCGTGGTTTGCCGCCGTTGTGCTGATTCCCCTGCTCGGCTATCGCCTGCTGCCCGAGCGCAAACCCGATCCGAATGCCGCGCCCGGCGAGCATCACGAAGACGATATCTACGACACCCGCTTCTATCACCGCCTGCGCGGCTGGGTGGGCTGGTGCATCGAGCGTCACATCGTCGTGCTCGTTGTGACCGTCGTGCTGTTTTTCATCGCGCTCGCGGGCTTCACGCTGATTCCCCAGCAGTTCTTCCCGAGTTCCGACCGGCCCGAATTGCTCGTGGACGTGCGTCTGCCCGAGGGTGCATCGTTCGACGCCACGCTGCGCCAGACGAAGCGGCTCGAAGATGCGCTCAAGGGCCGTCCGGAAATCGACCATTCGATCGACTTCGTCGGCACCGGCGCGCCGCGTTTCTATCTGCCGCTCGACCAGAAATTGCAGCAGCCCAATTTCGCGCAGTTCGTCATTACCGCGAAGTCGGTCGAAGATCGCGAGAAGCTGGCCGACTGGCTGGAAACGAAATTGCGCAACGACTTCCCGGCGATTCGCACGCGCCTCTCGCGGCTCGAAAACGGCCCGCCCGTGGGCTATCCCGTGCAGTTCCGCGTGAGCGGCGACGATATCGCCACCGTGCGCGGCATTGCCGATCGCGTGGCGAAGCTGATGCGCGCCGACTCGCGCACCGAGAACGTCAACTTCGACTGGGACGAACCGGCCGAGCGCTCACTGCACTTCGCGATCGACCAGCAGAAGGCCCGCGCGCTCAATATCTCTTCGCAGGACGTCGCCAATTTCCTCCAAATGACCTACTCGGGCTACACGGTCACGCAGTACCGCGAGCGCGACAAGCTCATCAGCGTCGACCTGCGCGCGCCTGTTAGCGAGCGCGTCGATCCGGCCCATATGCTCGCGCTGGCGATGCCGACGCCGAACGGCCCGGTGCCGCTCGGTGCGATCGGCCATCTCGAGAACACGCTCGAATATGGCGTGATCTGGGCGCGCGACCGGCAGCCGACCATCACCGTGCAGGCCGATGTGCGGCGCGGTGCGCAGGGTATCGACGTGACGCATACGCTGCAAAAGCAGCTCGAAACGATCCGCGCCGATCTGCCGACGGGTTATCGCATCGCCGTGGGCGGCTCGGTCGAGGAAAGCGCGAAAGGCCAGGCGTCGATCTTCGCGCAGTTGCCCGTGCTCATGATCGCCGTGCTGACGTTGCTGATGATCCAGTTGCAAAGCCTCTCGCGCGTGATGATGGTCGTGCTCACCGCGCCGCTCGGGCTGATCGGCGTGGCGATCGCGCTGCTGGTCTTTCACGAGCCGTTTGGCTTCGTCGCGCTGCTCGGCGTGATTGCCATGTTCGGCATCATAATGCGTAACTCCGTGATTCTCGTGGACCAGATCGAGAGTGACATCCGCGCCGGGCACAAACGCTTCGACGCGATCGTTGGTGCGACCGTGCGGCGCTTCCGTCCGATCATCCTGACGGCCGCCGCCGCCGTGCTCGCCCTGATTCCGCTGGTGCGCTCGAACTTCTTCGGGCCGATGGCCACGGCGCTGATGGGCGGCATCACCAGCGCGACGGTGCTCACGCTGTTCTTCCTGCCCGCGCTCTATGCAGCGGCGTTCCGCGTGCGCAGCAGCGAAAGCGATGCGGCGCGCCCCAACGCGGAGAACGCATCATGAGCATCACGAATCACGCCGCGCCGATGAAACCCTTCGCTTGGCCAACTACGCGTGTGCGTGCCGCCTGCACGGCTGCGCTCGCGGTCCTGTTCATGAGCGGCTGCGCATGGGGCCCGGCTGGCACCCCGCCCGCGATGCCTGAACCCGCGCATTACGGCGCCGCCCCGCAGCCGGAGCAGACGGTGGCTGCGCAAGGCGTCGCCCAGCAGTTCGCAGTCGGCGCGCAGCCGGTGCCGCAGTGGTGGACGCAGTTTGACTCGCCCGCGCTCGATGCGCTGGTCGAGGAAGGCCTCGCGAACAGCCCGAATCTCGCCGCCGCCGATCACAGCCTGCAAGGCGCGCGCGAGCAGTTGCGCGGCCAGATCGGCAGCACGTTGTTGCCGACCGTCGATGCGATCGGCACCGCGCAGCGCCAGCGCGCGCCCGGCATTCCGCAACTGGGCATCGACAAGCTTCACTACGACGTGTTCGCGGGCCTCGTCGAGGTGCATTACTCCTTCGATATCTTCGGCGCTTCGCGGCTGAACAACGAGGCGCTCGCCTCGCGCGTGAACATGCAGGCGTTCCAGTACGAGGCGGCGCGCCGCGCGCTGGCCGCGAATATCGTCGCGAGCGCGCTAGGCGTGGCCACGCTGCATGCGCAGATCGACACGACGCAGCGGCTCATCGCCATCGCCAATGCGCAAGCCGACGATCTGCAAAAGCGCTATGCGCTAGGCGCTGTCTCGCATACCGACGTGCTCAACGCCCAGCAGAGTGCGGCGGCGCTCGCGACGAATCTGCCCGGGCTGCAACAGCAGGCGGCGGCGATGCGCCACGCGCTTGCGGTGCTGCTCGGCCGCACGCCGGACCAGGCGCCGCCCGATCTCGATCTCGCGAGCTTGCATCTGCCGCAGCAGGTGCCGGTCGTGGTGCCGTCGGAACTGCTGAAGACGCGCCCCGATATCCAGGCAGCCAGCGCAGCACTGCTCGCTGCCGCCGCCGACGTAGGCGCAGCCACCGCGCAGATGTTCCCGAGCATCACGCTTTCCGCGGGGCTCGGCCAGGGCGGCTTCAGCTGGCCGGTGGCGACGTCGGGCGTGGGCGCGCTCTGGGCGATCGGCGCCTCGCTCACGCAGCCGATCTTTCACGGCGGCGCCCTGCTCGCGCAGCGCCGCGCGGCACTCCAGTCGTATGACGCCGCCAACGCGTCATACAAACAAACCGTGCTGGCAGCCTTCCAGGACGTGGCCGACCGCCTGGCCGCACTGGAACACGACGCGCAGGCGCTCGACGCGGCCAGCACCTCGGCGCAGACCGCGCAAGGCGTGTACGACGAGACCCATGCGCGCTACGGGCTGGGCGCGGTGCCCTACTACGCGGTGCGGCAGAGCGAGCAGCAGTGGCGCAACGCGAGTCTCGATGCGATCCGCTATCGCGGCGCACGTCTCTCGGATACGGCCGCGCTGTTCCAGGCGATGGGCAATCCGCCGCCTGGCGACAGCACGAATGCGGCGAGTACCAGCACGCCCGCACAAGGCTCGACGCCCTGAGTCATCGACGCCGTGCACATGCAAGGTGTGCACGGCGGTTTCCTTCTGCGATCCTGAGACGCCTTTTCCAAGGGCAGATTTCGCGCACTTCCTGACAGAAAGATCTCAAACGTATTTTTAGGACTTTGCTGATACACTCGGTCGCGAATCGAGGATAGGCGATTAAATTAATTCGCAGTTCTATATAAAACTCGATCGGCTTATCTGGAGAGAAACGGCTGCCGTACGGGACCGCACGGCAGCCGTGAACGACAACCTCAGCAATTTCGACCGCACCAATCATGCCACTCGTACCGAAGAGCGGCGTTTGCGCCGCACTACTGCTACTGGCCAGCGCCACGGCGCACGCGAGTTTTGACTGTTCCGGTTCGCACGGCGGCTTCCGGTTGCAGACCGGCGATAGCTGGGTCGGCACGGACAAGCTGGAGCACTTCGGTGTGTCCGCACCGTTCGGCGCGCTGGGTGGCTGGATGATGCGCGACACGGATCATCCGGTGATTTACGGCGCGCTGCTCGGCACGGTGCCCGGACTGGTGAAGGAAACCCTCGACGGCACCTGCCGCACCGATGGTTTTTCATACAAGGACCTGTTTGCCGACGCGCTCGGTGCATTCACCGGCGCATGGCTCGCACACTGGGCAATCACGTACTCGGGCGCCGCGCATGGGAAAACCATCGGAGTGCGATACGACGACGCCTTTTGATGCATGCTGCCCGATCTGAGCCTCCCACGGACAAGCGCTTGCAGATCAGTCAGTTAGCTTCGCTCTCCCAAGGTTACCCACAGGGCTGCCAACAAAAACTGTGGACAACGGAGCATCGGACATGCGCCTGGCTTTATCCACAGATTTTGTTGGCAAAGCTGTGGGTAACCTTTCACCCACGGCGCTGAACCCCTTGGCACAAGGCTTTGCGGGCCACGTGAGGGGAAAAAAGGCATTCCCCCGTTCCCCCTGGCGGGGACGGTCTACATATTAAACATGTGTCCTGTAAAAGATGTAAGCCAACGATTGACGATGGGCGACTGCAGTCAGGAATCACACGCTCTGATTCTTCTTCGGTAGATGAGGCTCACGCCCGAATGACGAGCCCCGCAAAAGCGGGGCAATCACACAACCTTAGAGATCAACGAATCTCGGTAACAGGTCCTGGTCTGCAAGGCGGATTTCGATATCGTTTGCCACCTTGACGTGAGCGCGGTTGTTCACATCGAACATTTCATCCGTAACGCTGACAATGATCGTGCCTGGTTGTGCGCCGTCGCGCATGACCGGAATCAGGGCGCGCGCTTCGGGAACCCGTGCGGGTGTCAGGACGTGTGGCAGGTAGAGCATCCAGCCGACGCCAGGACGGTCACGAAATACCTTCTCGCTTGTGGAATACGCGTAGGGACCAACTTGCACCAACAGACCCGGCCAGATTCCTAATGCTCCTTCAACGAGATTGGCAACATGCTCATAAGAACGTAAGCAACCGAAGCCGTCCGCTCTGAATTCAAATTTTGATAACCATTTCAAATCATAGGTTGCGCCGAATCCAGCACCGCCCTTCCCTTCCTTTCCATTCCATATATGGGTACGACTGGAGGACAAATTCGGTCCGTCAGAGAAGGAGTCAATGAGAAAATCAGACGGTCCAGCGATAGCAAACGCGGGGGCGTTCGGATCGCCCATTACAAACCATTGATTCATGTCGAAACCGCTGCGCTCTAACGACTGTGCAAATCGCCAAACGTCTTCGCATTGTTTGGGGCGAGATGACATCGGAGAATTCTTTAGTCGAAACGTAAGCTTCAATTCAACATCAAGAATATCGTCATCGTAACTACTCATGGCTGTCTATTTCCTGGTGTTGGCATTGGCAAATATTCCGTAGTTATCGGAAGACCTTTCCCGCCAAATTCCGCGGTAGCCCATGCGTAAAAATTTTTTTGCATGAAATACCAATATAGGCTGGTCGGCTGATTGGCAACAACAACATCGCTTTGCTCTGTGGCTTGATCCATTCTTCCGTCATAAGCGGGCTTCGATTTTCGAAACCACCATGTCATCTTCGGGCGTAAGCTGCCGGCCGGCTTGCTGCTGATACTGAAGTCCATCAACCAGTGCGAGCACGTGGCCGCTGTAGTAGCGTTTCCGGTATTGCCGGAGTTGTTCATTGACTGAGCCGGGAATCACGAACGCTCCAGGGTGATGGCGCCATCCGAGGCGGCGTGAACAAGACATTCGATGCAGATAGCGGGGTCGCCTTTACTCAGGACCTTCGCTCCATCTTCACCTTTCCAGGGCTTCGGCTGCTGTCCGGAAATCCGCGTTGCCTCCTGCTCGAACGCGTTGGCATCGACGGAATAACAAGTGCGATTCAAGCATCCCGGATGCGCGCCTTGAGCTTCGCGGTCTGCTCGGCAACATCGTAAGCTTGAGCATTAAGCGTCACGATGTACTACGCCAGCTCTTCACGTGTGTAGTCGTTAGGGAAAATCAGGCGGGCGAAATGCCCCAGGGCTATGCGTGTCCGACGCTGTGCGATCCGGGTCCCGATGTGCTGCCACCGGGTGTGCCCTTTCCACCCATCACGCACAGCAGCAGGTCGTGACGAACGGCAAGCCGTGGACGATGAGCTCGTTGTCCACAGTTTTTGTTGAAGGCCCTGTGGAAAAGCCCTGGGCAACCCACCCAAGTGCTTGTTGCACAAAGGAAATCGAGGCCTCAAAGCAAAACACGGCACATCGTTGCCGATGTGCCGTGTTCGAGATTGTGATCAACACAATCCTGCGGGCTGCCAGGCAGCCCGAAGCATCCGTCAAGGCTTGTTCGATTCGAACAGATCCATGATCTGCTGCTTCTCGCTCGACGTGACGTTAGGCGGCGTCATCCCGCCCGGGCCCATGCTGCCCGTCGCGCCGCTGGCGTCGCTGGCCGCGCCTGCCGGCACGCCCGAGTCCATGCCGATCGCCGAGACGAAGCCCGCACCCGGCGTCATATCCGAGTAATACAGCTCGCTGCCGATCGTCGTGATACCGGCCGGCATCGGCGGCTCTTCCTGCGGAATGCTACGCAGCGCCTTGCTCATGTACTCCACCCAGATCGGCAGCGCGAGCTGCGCGCCGAACTCGCGGCTACCGAGGCTCTTCGGCTGGTCGTAACCCATCCACGCCACCGCCACCAGGTTGCGCTGGTAGCCAGCGAACCAGCCGTCGTGCGCATCGTTGGTCGTACCCGTCTTGCCCTGGAGGTCGTCGCGATGCAGGACGTTGGTGCCTGCACCCGTGCCCGCCGTCGCCACCGAATGCAGCAGGCTGTTCATGATGTAGGCGTTGCGCGGCGTGAGCGTCTGCGGCGCGTTCTGGCCCGCGACGAGCGGCTGCGCGCGCGAGACCGGCTGGCCATGCGCATCGTCGACTTCGGCGATCAAGTACGGGTTGATGCGATAACCGCCGTTGGCGAACACGCTATACGCGCCCGCCGACTGCAGCGGCGTGACGAGGCCCGCGCCCAGCGCCATCGGCAGATACGGCGGCGTCTTGTCCGCGTCGAAGCCGAAACGTTGCGTCACATAGTCCTGCGCGTACTTCGTGCCGATGTACGACAGGATGCGGATTGACACGAGGTTCTTCGACTTTTGCAGCGCGAGGCGCATCGGCATCGGGCCTTCGGGCTGATCGTCGTCCTTTGGCTCCCAGGCGTCGCCGCCAGGGGTGCTCGGCGGGAAGTAAAGCGGCGCATCGTTGATGATGGTCGCCGGTCCCAGGCCCTTTTCGAGCGAGGCCGAATAGATGAACGGCTTGAAGCTCGAACCCGGCTGACGCCATGCCTGGGTCACGTGGTTGAACTTGTTCTTGTTGAAATCGAAGCCGCCGATCAACGCGCGGATCGCGCCGTCCTGAGGCGTGAGCGAGACGAGCGCGCCTTCGACCTGCGGCAACTGCGTGATCTGCCAGTTGTTCTTCTCGTCGGCGATCAGGCGCACGATCGAACCCGGGCGGATCTTCAGCGCGGCCGATGCGCGCGTCGACAGACCCGACGCCGCGAAGCGCAGGCCCTCGCCCGTGATGTTGACCGAGGTGCCGTCGAGCAATTGCACCGTGACCGACTTCGGACCCGCTTCGGTGACCACGGCCGAGATGATGTCGCCGTTGTCGGGGTGATCGGTGAGCGCGTCGTCGATCGCCTGGTCGCGGTCGTCGCCTGCCGCGGGCAGTTGCACGAAGCCTTCCGGGCCGCGATAGCCGTGACGGCGCTCGTAGTCCATCACGCCCTTGCGCACGGCGGCGTAGGCGGCGTTCTGGTCGGCCGAATCGATGGTCGTGGTGACCGTGAGGCCGCGCGTATAGGTTTCGTCCTTGTACTGCGCGTACATCATCTGACGCACCATTTCCGAGACGTATTCCGCGTGCACGCTGTACTCGGTGCCGGCGGTGCGCGTGTGCAGCGGTTCCTTCACGGCTTCTTCGTACTGCGCCTGGGTGATGTAGCCCAGGTCGGACATGCGCTTGAGAATGTATTCCTGGCGAATCTTCGCGCGACGCGGATTGACGATCGGGTTATACGCCGAGGGCGCCTTGGGCAGGCCCGCGAGCATCGCCGCTTCGGCGAGCGTGATGTCCTTGAGATCCTTGCCGAAGTACACCCGCGCCGCCGCCGAGAAACCGTAGGCGCGTTGCCCCAGATAGATCTGGTTCATGTACAGCTCGAGGATCTGGTCCTTGGTGAGCGCGCGCTCGATCTTGTAGGCGAGCAGCATTTCGTAGATCTTGCGCGTGTAGGTCTTCTCGCTCGAAAGGAAGAAGTTGCGCGCGACCTGCATCGTGATCGTGCTCGCGCCCTGCGAAGCGCCGCCATGCATCAGGTCGGCCACACCGGCGCGCAGGATGCCCACGAAGTCCACGCCGCCGTGCTCGTAGAAGCGGTAGTCCTCGATCGCGAGGACGGCCTTCTTCTGCACGTCGGGGATATCTTCGAAGCGCACCAGCTGGCGACGCTCGTCGCCGAACTCGCCGATCATCACGTGATCGGCCGTGTAGATGCGCAGCGGCACCTTCGGCTGATAGTTCGTGAGCGCGTCGAGCGAGGGCAACTGCGGTCCCATCACGACAAGCGCGTAGCCGACGATCAGCGCACCGACGACGCACAGCGTGGCGATCAGGCCGACGAATCCGAGTGCGATCGACGAGCCGATGGAGCGCTTGCGCGGGCGTTCGTTGCGCGAGCCGGGACGTGAATCGTCGTTGCGCTGCGGCTGGCGTCCGTTGTTGAAGGAGGGTTCCCGATCGTCGTTCGGGTATTGCGGTGAAGGCGGTCGTTTGATGATAGGCATGACTGGAATGATTGGCGCGTCAGGTACTGCGCCCTGGCTGAGCGCGATCGGTGCACGGAACAGCTGCACACGAAAGCGCGCATAGATCTGATCATGGCGTCATGGCGCCAATAGCGGCGTGGACGACATCGCACCCCGAGTGCGATGCCGCGGCGTGACCGGCTACGCCCCCGTCCGGTCACGTGGCGCGCGGATGAGGCGCGCCGTCGCGTGGTCACTCTTTCAGTAACCTTTCGCGCAAAGCCCTTGAACAAGGCGGTCACGCGAAATGTAACAGCGCATTCTAAATAAATCACGCACGGGCGGTCGCGCTTTTTTTGTAAGAGTTTCCTGGACTGCGCTTTGCGGCCCTCTTTAATTCGTGATCGTGACGGCACCTTGCGCCATCTACGGTGTTCTGCGGAGAAAATATCCAGAAGGATGGCGACTTTCCCCTGTAATGCGC
Organism: Paraburkholderia sp. J67; assembly: GCF_905220265.1. Classification (NCBI taxonomy): domain Bacteria; kingdom Pseudomonadati; phylum Pseudomonadota; class Betaproteobacteria; order Burkholderiales; family Burkholderiaceae; genus Paraburkholderia; species Paraburkholderia sp. J67. The sequence continues at coordinate 418,767 of NZ_CAJMZK010000003.1, read as the reverse complement.
GGTCATTACCCTTATGCGCGATACATTGTTGCGTCACATGGCTTGCCGACACGCGCATCTTTGCGTTGCACCGCGCGCGTCTCGTCTTATGATGTTTAATTGCTGCATGCCCTGCTCGGCTCGCCAGCCTTGCGCTCCACCGGCGAGTCGGACCCACGTTCACTTCGAAGCCGATTCAACGTCGAATCGACGCCGACTGCCCGGTCAGCCGATCATGAACAAGCCCAGCGAACGCATCGTCGTCTTCGTCACGCCCGCCCAGAAGCGCGCGATTTCCGCCACGGCCGACGAGCTCGGCATCAGCGTCAGCGAGCTCATGCGGCGCGCCGTGATCGCCTTCAGCGCGACGAGCGACCAGGTGAAGGCCGCGAGCATCGTCGACCGGCTGAACGCGCCACGCGCGCCCGATGCGCTCGCACAGGTGCTGCGCAAGGCGGCAAAGCCTTTGCGTGTGGGCCGTGGCGCCGGGCTGCGCCACGCAGGGACGGAAGCCGAGCAATCTCAGGCGGCGGACGAAACGGGAAACGTGACGTCGACTGATGCGTCACCAGCCGAACCCGCACCTAACCACGCCGAGCACGAACTGGCCCAGGCCGTCGCGCGCCTGTCCGCCGACGCCCACGCTGCAGAATCAGACGCAGAATCCGAATCCGAAAAGCACGATGCGCTTGCCGCGGCTAGCGAGCATTTCCGCGATGGCGCTCCGTTGCCGCCACTCAACGGATCGCCCTTCACGCGCTCTCAGCGCGTAGCGGATGAAGATGACGCGCAGGGTAGCGACTCCGCGCCTGAAGGCGGCAAATTCGCTTGATACGCGTTCCAGTTGCGCTTCTTGCGCGCGATGCGTGGCGCAGCGCACGCGGGGGCTTTAAGTCCCTTTTAAGAGACCCCGTGGTGTAATATCCGCGAGCACTGCGGCGGGCTAAATCTGGCTAAACGATCGAAACGTTGATGTAAGGTCTTAGTCCGCCTGGGTAACGCAAGCCATACCATCGTGCATGGCGTGTCATTTTCAAACACGTATCACGCGCGGCTATTGCAATTGCCCGAAGCGCCCCGATTTTCGCGCTGCATGCGCGGCCAGCGCAAAGCGGCGTAAGCTGAAGCGAGTGATCGCACCCAGCAACGTCACGCCAGCGCGGCCCGTACGCACGCATGGCGGCCCCATTGGGCCGATCTCATTACTCCGGAGGAATTCCATGTCGCTTTTCGACTCCATCTCTCGCACGGTCAAGGGTCTCCTGAATGACGCGGCCGATTCCGTGCAAGACCCGTCGCGCGACGCGCGCCAGATCGTGCGCGAACTCGACGACAGCATTGCCAAGGCCGAAAACGCGCTGGTCGAGATTCAGGCCCAGGTCGCGATGCAGCAAAGCAAGCGCGATGTGGCCGCCGACAAGGCGAAGAAGTACGAAGACGGCGCGAAGCGCGCCCTGCAATCGGGCGACGAAGCGCTCGCCCGCGAAGCGCTCGGCGCGCAGTCGACGGCCGAAGCGGAACGCGACGCGCTCGCTGGCGAGCTCGCCAAGCTCGAACCGTCGGTCGATCAACTGAAGCAGCAGATCGACGACATGCGTTCGCGCCGTAACGACCTGAACGCACGCTCGAACATCCTCCAGGCGAAGCAGCAGATCGCCCAGGCCAAGGATGTCGCGGCCACTGCGCTCGGCGGCATTGGCGGCAAGAATCTTGCGCAGGACTTCCAGAAGCTCGAAGACAAGGTGAACCTGTCGAACGCCCGCTCGGACGCCCGCCTCAATTCGGCGGACAATGCGAGCGGCAAGGCGCTCGAAGACAAGCTCGCCGCGCTCAACAAGGGTCCGTCGGTGGACGACCGCCTCGAAGCCCTGAAAAAGCAGCTCAATACGCCGGCGCAGTAACGCGCCGTGCGTGACGGATGCGGCGCGGCGGCTCAGTCGTCGGTGCGCCGCATCCACGTAACGTATGTCATGGAGACGGGCGACAAGCCGCCCGGCCTGCAACATGAAAAAGTTTCTTGTCGCTGTTTTCGCCTCGCTCGCCCTCGTGAGCGGCGCGGCGTTCGCCGTGCCGAGTGTGCAGCAGATCGAATCCGCGATGTCGCAAGGCGACTGGCAACGTGCGGACTCGGGCCTCACCCAGGTTCTGCAGGCGCACCCCGATAACGCCCGCGCGCACTATCTGTACGCGCAGGTGCTCAACCGCGAAGGCCGCTACGCCGACGCCCTCACTCAGGTCGAGCAGGCAAAATCGCTCGATCCGCAGATCCGCTTCACGCAGCCGCAGCGCTTCGCGCAGGTCGAGGCGAAGATCCGCTCCGACGCCACGCGCGCTGCCGCCACGAACACGACCCGCACGGGCAATCCGTTCGCGCAGCAGGCGCCCACGGCGGCACCCGCCGCGATGGCGATGGCCGCTGCGCCGCAGCGACACGGTCCTGGTATGGGCATGTGGATCGGCATCGCGATTGTCGTGATCGGCATTGCACTGGTGCTGCGCTGGACGCTGCGCCGCGCGAAGTCGAACGACGACGCCAAGGCCGGCGACGACCGTCGCGACCAGCTCAAGCGCGCCACCGATCTGCTCAATGCCGTACGCTCGCTCAAGCTCGACGTGAAGCTTTCGACCGTGCCTGGCCATGAGGCGCTCGAAAAAGATGTCGAAGCATTCGAGGCGCAGCTGCGCAGCGTGGTCGAAAAGCTTTCGGGCAGCACGAGCCCCGTGGCGCCCTACGAGATCGAAGACCTCGAACGCCAGCTCGCGAGCCTCAAGGCGCGGGCCGAAGGACGTCCCGATCCGAACGCGCAGAGCGCCGCGCCCGCGGGTTCGTACGGCGGCGATTCCTCCTATGCGCGCGAAGCCGATGCGGCGTTCGGGCGTCAGCCGCAATATCCGCCTCAGTACCCGCCGCAACAGCAACCGCAGGTCATCGTCCAGCAAGGCGGTGGCGGCATGGGTGGCATGGGCGGGCTGCTGACCGGCGTGCTGCTTGGCGAAGCGCTCAATTCAGGACGTGACCGCGTGGTCGAACGCGACGTGATCGTCGACCGCGATGACGACCGTCGCCGCGGCGGCAACAACGATGGCGGCGTCGATTTCGGCCAGGGCTCCAACAACTGGGACGACGGCTCGGGTGGCGGGGTCGATATGGGCAGCAACGACAGTTCCTCGGACGACTGGAACTCCTGAGCGTAGCCGGGAACGGCCACGCTGTTCACCGCCGGCCAGATCAGACGGGCTCCCTTGTGGAGCCCGTTTTGCATCGTCGGCGCCTGACATTTCGAATCATTCTCGAACCATACTGATATGGCCACTCACGCGGGCACGCCGCGCATCGCGATCGTCGGCAGCGGCTTTTCCGGCATCGGCATGGCGATTCAACTGCGGCGCATGGGGATCGAATCGTTCACGATCTACGAGGCCGCTGGCAGTCTCGGCGGCACCTGGCGCGACAATGCCTACCCCGGCGCCGCCTGCGACATTCCTTCGCACCTCTATTCATTTTCCTTCGAGCCGAACCCCGACTGGACGCGCACCTTTGCGCCCCAGCGCGAAATTCTCGATTACCTCAAGCATTGCGCGCGCAAGTACGACATCGAGCGCTTCATCGCGTGGCGCTCGCGCGTGTGCGGGGCGCGTTTCGATGCGGCGCGCGCGGTGTGGATCGTGGAGATCGAGCGTGACGGTGCGATGCAGACGGTCGAAGCCGATCTGCTGATCGCCGCCAATGGCCCTCTCTCGCGCCCTGCCCTGCCCGACATCGCGGGGCTCGATCGCTTCGAGGGCAAGGTCTTTCATTCGGCGCGCTGGGACCACGACTACGCACTCGAAGGCAAGCGTGTGGCCGTGATCGGCACGGGCGCGAGCGCGATCCAGTTCGTGCCGCGCATCCAGCCGCGCGTCGCGCAGCTCACGGTGTTCCAGCGCACCCCGCCGTGGATCATGCCGCGCCGCGATCGCGCCATTGATGCACGGCGGCGCTGGATTTATAGGCATATCCCGTTCGCGCAGCGTCTCGCACGCGCGGCGATCTACTGGCAGCACGAATCGCGGGCGCTAGGCTTCGTCGTCAATCAGCGCCTGCTCAATGCGCCGATGAAGTTTGCACGCAACTATCTTGCGCACAAGGTCAAGGACCCAGTGCTGCGCGCGAAGCTCGCGCCCGACTATACGTTGGGTTGCAAGCGCGTACTGTTGTCGAGCGACTACCTGCCGGCGCTCACGCAGCCGAACGTCGCACTCCTGACTGAACCGATCCGGGAAATCGTCGCCGACGGGCTCGTCACGGCAGATGGCGTGCATCATGCCTTCGATGCCATCGTTTGCGGCACCGGCTTTCAGGTCAACGACGTGGATGCGCCCTTTCGCGTGCGCGGCGTGGACGACGCGGATCTCGGCGAGGCCTGGCGTCGCGACGGTCCCGAGGCGTTTCTCGGCACGAGCGTCGCGGGCTTTCCGAATCTCTTTTTCGTGATCGGGCCGAACACGGCGCTCGGCCACAACTCGATGATCTTCATGATCGAGTCGCAGATCCGCTATATCGCCGATTGCATCCGCGTGCTGCAACGCCGGGGCGCACGCACGATGAGCGTGCGCCCGGATGTGCAGCGCGCGTTCAACGAACGGCTTCAGGCGCAACTGCAACGCACTGTGTGGACTTCGGGCTGCCACAGCTACTACCAGACCCGCAGTGGCAAGGTCACGACGCTGTGGCCGGGCTTCACGTTCAGCTTCCGGCGCCAGACGCGCCGCGTGCGCGCGAGCGATTACGAGTTCGGCCGCTGATTCACGGTTGCTGACGCGGGCTCAGGCGCGCAGCGGTTTGCCCGCGAACACGCGCGTCTCGTAGGCGAAGTTCACGCGACCGTCCTGCTGGGTCGCGTCGAACAGTTCGCGCAGCGCCGCGAACATCGGCTCGTGACGCGCATCGCCGGGTTTGGGCGCATACGACGACGAAGCCAGCCGCCCGCTCAGCCCATCGAAATCAAGCAACTGCGCGTTCGGAAACACGGTCTTTTGCTCGAAGCCGTCGCCGAACCAGTCGGCCATGGCGTCGTCGGTGGGATAGCTTTCGGCGACGCTCGCATAGTCCGTGGAAAAGCGCTGGAGCAAGGCCTCGTAACCTTCGAGAAACACCGAACCCTTAAGCAGCCGGCTATTCCAGAACAACACGATCTTGCCGCGCGGCTTGAGAATGCGCGCGAACTCGCGCCGCGCGCCCGCCTTGTCGAACCAGTGGAAAGCCTGCGCAGCCGTCACGAGGTCCACGCTCGCGTCGGGCAAGGTAGTGGCTTCGGCCGTGCCCGCCACGCTGCGGTAGCGCGGATAGCCGGCGAGCCAGTGGTCGGCGGCCTCGCGCATTGCGGCGTTCGGCTCGACGGCCACGACCGGATGACCCGCATCGAGAAAGAGCTTCGAGGAAATGCCCGTGCCCGCACCGATGTCCGCGACGCTTGCGGCGGGGGCCACACCGCATTCGACGTGCACGAAGGTCGCCACTTCGCGCGGATAGCTCGGACGGTACTTCACGTAGTCTGCGACCCGGTCGGTGAAACGCCGGGTGGAATCGTCGATCATCGTCTGCCCTCTTGTCGTGCCCGAGTTCGAGCCGTCAAACTTATTGCGGCACGCCCTCGCGAACGCACCGCTCCCCGTCGGCCCGCCTGTTTTCAGGCGCCGCCCAGCAGCCTGAGCAGCCCCAACAGAAAACGGCAGACCATGACGATCAGCTCCCAGAGCTGGATCAGTTGTTGCCAAAGCGCCGAGATGACTGAAATGGCGCCCTCCTGCAAAATCGCGTCGATCATTGTGTTCCCGCTGCGAGGGGCGTCTGCCGTGACCGATGCACCCGACAAGCGCGCCCTCGTTTACCCCGATCATAGCGCCTCGTCGCCTGGTCACGCTAAAGTGGTCTCGCCCTCCCGCCGTAAACAAGATGAAATCCCGGCGTTCGCACGCACCTTCTGTTCCCAGCCTGCGACGACCGGATGACAAGTCGCGAATGGCATGGAGGAGACACCCAATGACAGTTTTGCGCATGACCTGGCGCGGCCGCCGCCGCGCCGGCAAATCGGCTTCGATCGTCGGCGATATCGCCGCGCAGGCGGGGCGTCTCGGCATCGAAATCTGCGACGTATCCGGCAATGTCGACGCCGTGGCCGCGCGAGTGCAGCACCAGGTTGGCGTTTGCCAGGCGCTGCGCGAGTCGGCGGCACACACGATCACCGGGAATCACCAGATCGCCGCCGCCGCGCGCGCCATGCGCGAGGTTAGCGCGCAGACTGCCGCCACCGTACAGGCGTCGCAGCAAACCATCGACCGTTCGCTCGACGACATTCACGGCCTGGTGGAAGGCGTGACCGTGATCGAAAGCCAGATCGGCGCACTCAAGAGCGCGCTTGAGCATGTATCGAAGGTCTCAGAGGAAATTTCGCTGATCGCGCGGCAGACGCAACTGCTCGCGCTGAATGCCGCCATCGAGGCCGCGCGCGCGGGCGAGATGGGCAAAAGCTTCGCCGTGGTCGCCTCCGAGGTGAAGAACCTCTCGGCGAAGACCGCGCTGGCGACCGGTCAGATCGAGCGCACCCTCTCACAACTCACCCAGCAGACCGCGCGACTGATCGTGGAAGGCGCGGACAACACAGCGCGCGCGCATCGCGTGCGCGAAGGCACCCGCACGATCGGCGAGGCGGTGCACAGCACCGGCGACGCCATCACGCAACTCGACGCGCACGCGGGCCAGATCGCCGAATTGAGCGCCGAAATCGAGACGCAATGCGACGGTCTGGAAGCGCAGGTCGGCGACATGGCCAATGGCGTCGAGGATTCGAGCCGCAACTTCGCGCAGGCGAAGGACCAGCTCGGCAAGCTGCTCACGGTGTCGGAAACGCTGATCGAACTCTCGGCCGCGACCGGCGTGGAGACCGAGGACACGCGCTTTGTCGACGCCGTGCAGCGCGCGGCGGCGCAGGTCGGCAAGCTGTTCGAGACGGCCATCGCACGCGGTGAAATTGCCGAGGCCGATCTGTTCGACCGCCACTACGCGCCGGTGCCGAATACGAATCCGCTACAACATACGACCCGCTTCACCGCCTTCACAGACCGCGTGCTGCCCGCGATCCTCGAGCCGCTGCTCGCACTCGACGAGCGCGTCGCGTTTTGTGCGGCTATCGATCCGCGCGGCTACATTCCCACGCACAACCGCAAGTTCTCGCATCCGCAAGGGGCCGATGCGCTCTGGAACGCCGCGAATTGCCGCAATCGCCGCATCTTTGGCGACCGCACCGGCATCTCGGCGGGCTCGCACACCAAGACGTTCCTGCTGCAAACCTATCGGCGCGACATGGGCGGCGGCCAGTTTGCGATGATGAAGGACGCGTCCGCGCCAATCTTCGTGAACGGGCGGCACTGGGGCGGCTTTCGCATGGGCTATCGGCTCTGAGTGTGTCGTTCAAGGCGGCCAAAGCAAAACGGCGTGTGGACCGAAGCCCACACGCCGCTTTTCATGCCACTTTGCCAAAGGCGAAGCGTCAGACCGCCATCGCCATACGCTTGCGCTCGGCGCGCTGCATGAAGTAGTTGCCGACGATCACGCCCACCGTCACCACGGCGATGAAGAGCGTTGCGAGCGCGTTCATCTCGGGATTCAGGCCGAGGCGCACGCGCGAGAACACCACGAGCGGCAGCGTCGTCGAGCCGGGGCCCGAGAGGAACGCCGACAGCACGAGGTCGTCGATCGACAACGTAAACGACAGCAGCCAGCCTGCCGCGAGCGCTTGCGAGATCAGCGGCAGCGTGATCTGGAAGAACACCTTGAACGGCGTCGCGCCCAGATCGAGCGCCGCCTCTTCGAGCGACGGATTCAGCTCGCGCACGCGCGACTGCACGATGATGGCGACGTACGAGATACAGAGCATCACGTGGCCGATCCAGATCGTGAACACGCCGCGCCCCGCGGGCCAGCCGAGCAGCTTGCCCATTTCCACGAACAGCAGCAGCAGCGAGATCCCCTGGATCACTTCGGGAATCACCAGCGGCGCATTGATCATGCCCGTGTAGAGCGTGAAACCGCGGAAGTTGCGCATGCGCGCGAGCACGAAGCCCGCCCACGTGCCGATGATGACGGAGGCGAACGCCGTCATCAGCCCGATGCGCAGCGACAGCCACGCGGCGGCGATCAGTTCGTCGTCGGTCGCGAGCGCCTGATACCAGCGCGTCGAGAAATGCGTCCACACGGTCACCAGTTGCGACTCGTTGAACGAATAGACGATCAGGCTGACGATCGGGATATAGAGGAACGCAAAGCCCAGGCCGAGCGCGATGAATTGCAGTACGCGATTCGGTTTCATTTGCCGCGGCCCTCCATTTCCTTCGCCTGGAAGTGCTGGAACATGGCCATCGGCACGAGCAGCAGCAACACCATCGCGCAGGTCACGGCGGAAGCCATCGGCCAGTCGGCATTATCGAAGAACTCGTTCCACATGACGCGGCCGATCATCAGCGTGTTCGCGCCGCCGAGCAGCTCCGGAATCACGTACTCGCCCACCGCCGGGATGAACACCAGCAGGCAGCCCGCGATGATGCCGTTCTTCGAGAGCGGCAGCGTGATTTCCAGGAACGCGCGCCACGGCTTCGCGCCCAGGTCATAGGCCGCTTCGAGCAGCGTGAGATCCATCTTCACGAGGTGCGCGTAAAGCGGCATCACGAGGAACGGCAGGTACGAATACACCATGCCGATATAAACGGCCGTGTTCGTGTGATACAGCTCGATAGGCGTATGGATGATGCCGGTCGACATCAGAAAATTGTTCAGCAGTCCGTTGTTCTTCAGGATGCCGATCCATGCGTACACGCGAATCAGGAACGAGGTCCAGAACGGCAGCATCACGGCCATCATGAGGACGTTGCGCGTGGCCGGATTCGAGCGCGCGATGTAGTACGCCATCGGATAACCGATCAGCAGGCACAGCAGCGTCGAAATCGCCGCCACGACCACCGAATTCACGTAAGTCGCGAAGTACAGACTGTCCTGGAACAGGAACGCATAGTGCGACAGGTCGAGCGCGATGTGCCAGACCCCATCGCTGAACGATGTGAGTTCCGTGTACGGCGGAATGCCGAGCTGCTGGTCGGCGAAGCTGATCTTCACCACCAGGATGAACGGCACGAGGAAGAACAGCAGCAGCCAGAAGAACGGCCCCGCCACCACGGCGGTGCGCCCGGTCAGGTTGAAGCGCTTCACCGGCCAGTGCAGGATGTCCTTGAAAGTCGGCGTGCTCATGACGTCAGCACCACGCCGGCCGAGGCGCTCCAGCGCACATAGACTTCGTCTTCCCAGGTCGGGGAATCGATTTCGGAGAGCGCGAGGCTCGACATGTTCGCGACCACCATCTTGCCCGACTCGAGCTTGACGTGATAAAGCGAGTAGCCGCCCATGTACGCGATGTTCTTGACCACGCCCTTGCCCCAGTTGAAGGTGCCTTCGGGCGGCTTGCGCGTGAGCGAGATACGCTCGGGGCGCACCGAGATCGTCACGGGCATGCCGAGCGGTCCGGTGATGCCGTGGTTCACGTAGAGACGCACGGGCAGTTCCGTCGATTCGACGAATACGTGATCCGGTTCGTCTTCCACCACGTTGCCGTCGAACAGATTGGTCGAGCCGATGAATTCCGCCGAGAAGCGGCTGTTCGGATACTCGTAGACCTCGTTGGGCGTGCCGAGCTGGACGATCTGGCCTTCGCTCATGACGGCGAGGCGCCCCGCCATCGTCATCGCCTCTTCCTGGTCGTGCGTGACCATGATGCAGGTGACGCCGACCTTGTCGAGAATGTTGACCAGCTCGATCTGGGTGCGCTGGCGAATCTGCTTGTCGAGCGCCGACATCGGCTCGTCGAGCAGCAGCAGCTTCGGCCGCTTGACGAGCGAGCGCGCCAGCGCGACGCGCTGCTGCTGGCCGCCGGAGAGCTGATGCGGCTTGCGCTTGGCGAAGCGCGACATCTGCACGAGTTCGAGCGTGTGCGCGACGCGCTCCTTCAACTCGGCCTTCTTCACGCCTTCCTGACGCAACCCGAAGCCGACATTCGATTCCACCGTCATATGCGGAAAGAGCGCATACGACTGGAACATCATGTTGACCGGGCGGCGATACGGCGGCAGCGCGGCGAGGTCTTCGCCGTCGATCAGGATCTTGCCCGACGTGATCGTTTCCAGACCGGCAAGCATGCGCAGCAAGGTGGACTTGCCGCAGCCCGAACTGCCTAGCAGCGCGAACAACTCGCCCTTCTTCACCGACAGGTTGACACCCTTGACGGCCGTCGTGTCGCCAAACTTCTTGACGACATCGACGACCTGCACGAAGTTGTCCGCGGCGGCATCGCTCGCGGCAAAGCCCGTAGGCAGCGCGCCGGTAGCGGCCGGCACACTCGACTGGTCACTCATGATTCTCTCTGCCCTGCCTTTCTGACTGTATTACCTTGACGGGGTTGACGAACAAAGCCCCCGGCACGTGCCGAGGGCTTGGGGTAAAGCGCATTACGAATCCGCAACTACGCGGAAATTACGCGGCCGGGCGCGTTAGCGGCCCGACTTGAATTCGGTCCACAGACGCGTCTGCAGGCGCTGGATTTCCGGCGGCAGCGGCTTGAGCAGGAACAGCGTCTTGAGCACTTCCGGCGGCGGGTACACGGCCGGATCGTTCGCGATGTCCTTGTCCACGTACTTGCGGGCTTCCGCATTCGCGCTCGGGTAGTACACGGCGTTCGTGATCGCTGCGTGAACCTGCGGCGTCTCGATGTAGTTGATCCACTGGTAAGCGGCATCCTTGTGCTGCGCATCCTTCGGGATGGTCATCACGTCAAACCAGATCGGCGCGCCGCCCTTCGGAATGTAGTACTCGATCTTGAACGGCTTCTTCGCGTCGATCGCGCGGTGCTTCGCGATCACGACGTCACCCGACCAGCCATAGGCAAAGCAGATATCGCCGCCGACCAGATCGTTGATGTAGCCCGACGAGTTGAACTGCGTGATGTACGGACGGATCTTCTTCATCATCGCGAGCGCTGCGCGATAGTCGTCCGGATTCGTCGAGAGCGGATCCTTACCGATGTAGTGGAGCGCGGCGGCGAAGAACTGGTCCGGCGCGTCGAGCACGGACACGCCACAGGCCTTCAGCTTCGAGAGGTTCTCGGGCTTGAAGAGGATGTCCCAGTTGTCGAGCGGCACGTTCTTGCCGAGGATCTGTTGCGCCTTGTTGACGTTATAGGCGAGACCCGTCGTGCCGTAGGCCCAGGGCACCGCGAACTTGTTGCCCGGATCCGCGCCGGCGACGAGCGCCATCAGTTGCGGATCGAGATACTTGAGATTGGGGATCTTCGACTTGTCGAGCGGCGAGAAGATGCCGGCGGCGATCTGCTTGCCCGCGTAATTGGTCGTCGGCACAACGATGTCGTAGCCCGAATTGCCCGCGAGCAGCTTGGCTTGCAGCGTGTCGTCGCTGTCGTAGTTGTCGTACTTGACGGTGACGCCGGTCTGCTTCTGGAAGTTCGGAATCGTGTCTTTGGCGATGTAATCGGACCAGTTGTACACGTTCAGTTGCGTGTCCTTTGCCACCGATGCGACCCACGGCGCCGCACACAGTGCGAGCACAGCCAGTTTCGCCAAAACCCGTTGCTTCATCCCGTTCTCCGTTTTCTGGCCTGCCGCTGGAGCTGCTTGAGCTGATGGTCAGCGTGTACTTCAGGCCGTGTTCCGCCTTTCGAGCTGCCGGCTATCGCCGGCCGTCGCCTTTTGTTTGCTGCTTGTTGTTTACCGCCTGGGTTTGCCGCCTGCTTCGCGCGCGGTGCGGCCCCCAGAATTTACCGAACCTACCATCAATCGCGCCAGGCGACAAAAAAGAACGCCCGCCTGTCGCACAAACGGAACAGGCCCCGGCCCCTTGCTGCGGCCAGTGACGATCCATGCGGACGATCGTGCCAGTCGATAAATCGCGCGCAATTTTAGCCGTTTGAGCGTCCCTGTCCACAAAAAAAACGGTGGGCGCAACATTCGCGCGACGGCGTGTGTGCGGCCGCGGATTTCCGTCGATCCGGATTGCATCGGCGACGGACGGGCGCGTTGACCGCCGGGGCATCCGGGGGCCGTTGCCCGGCGTCGTGGTCATCCTTGTCACGACGGCTGCATCGGCCAAGCGCGGGTCGGGAGATGGCCGCCTCCGCGAATCGGTTAACATAGCGGGTGTTTTCCGCCCGACCGGCACGCCCTTCTCGCTCCCGGTCATCCCGCCCCAAGACATATCGATGGCATCCAATCTTCACGACCTTCCCGACAGCCCGTGCATCGGCGTGTGCTCCACGCTCTTCGACGACATCTGCAAAGGCTGCGGCCGCACCGCGGGCGAAGTTTCCAACTGGGTTTTCCTGAGCGACGAGGAAAAACGCACCATCTGGAACCGTATCGAGCGCGAAGGCTCGGCCATGCGCTTTCAGCGTAAAGACGCCTGAAGCCGGCCACCGCGCGTAAAAAACGCCGGGCAAGCCGGCGTTCGACGTATTCGCTCCCAATCGGACGCAATTGGGCGCGACCGTGCGCAATCAGGCTGTACCCGATCCGCTCAGAACTTCATGCCGACGCCCACGCCGACGATGATCGGATCGATATAGAGCGTCCCCAGCGACGAACCGTTGAGCGACGCGCCCGTGCGCATCCAGATCTTCTTGATGTCGGCGTTCAGGAACACGTTCTTCGCGATCTGATAGTCGAAGCCGAACTGCAGCGCCGGCCCGAAGCTATGGTTGTCGATCGAGATGGGCTGGCCGCCCGCGCGCAGCCCGTTGTTGTAGAACAGCGTGTAGTTGATGCCTGCGCCCACATATGGCCGGAATACGCCGGCGTTATTGAAGTGATATTGCAGCAGGAGCGTGGGCGGCAGCACGCCCACGCCGCCGAGTGCGCCGAGACTCGACGTGACCTGATGGCGCGACGTGCCAAGAATCAGTTCCGCGCCGATGTGGTTCGTCACCATGTAGGTGAAATCGAGCTCCGGCACGATGGCGTTGTTGACGTCGGCCTTGAGCGTGGTGAGCGTCCCGTTCGTGCCCACCTGCGGCATGATGCTGATCGCGCGTAGACGTACGAGCCAGTCGCCCGCGTAAATCCCCGTGTCGGGCGTAGCCGCCTGCACGGCCGATGAGCCGAAGGTCGCGCCAAGTGCGAGCGCGAGCGTAGCGGCGACGGCCGCGATGGTCTTCGTATTCTTCGTGTGGTTTTTCATGGTGAATTCCCCTGTTTTTCCCGCGGTGATTCGCAAGACACTGCGAATTCTCCGAGGCAGGGGGCATTCAATTTTTGATGCGAATCACGTGAGCGCGAATGCCGCCCGATGTGCGACCGCAGGTCGCGCAGAACCCGTCAAAAGCAGCTCCAGAAGGTCTCTTACGGAGCGGATGGCGTTGCCAAAAGGCAACGCTTCGCGCCCGCGGAAGAACAGGCCATTGTTCACATCGCCGCGCAGCGCCGCCGCAAGACGCGTATCGATACAGAAGTGCCCGAACTTCTCGATGCCGTCACGCAAGCCGCACACGGACAGACATTCGAGCCCGGTCGGACAGGCGTTCTTGACCTGGCCGATCTTCGCGCGGATGCGCGATTCGTTGCGCAGGTAACGATCGAGCCACGGCGTCTTCACGGCACGCGCGGGCAAGCCTGTCACGCTCACGAATTCGACGATGTCCTCGGGCTGGGCGTCGGCGAGCACGCGTTTGAAGTTCGGATGCGCGTCGCCCTCTTCCGTCACGGCGAACGGCGTGCCCACCTGCACGGCATCGGCGCCCGCCTGCAACCAGCGGCGCACGGCCTCATGACTGTTGATACCACCCCCGACGATGAGCGGCACGTCGCGGTGCGTGATGCCGAGCGTCCCATACACGCCGTCGAGTTCTTCGAAGATGCGCGCGAAGCCGAAGCGCTCGTTACCCATATCGGCGAGATCGGTGACGCCAAGGTGACCGCCCGCGTGCGCCGGATGTTCGAGCACCACGGCGTCGGGCAAGCGCCCTTTCTTCATCCACTTCTTGAGCACCAGCGAGACGCCGCGTGCGTCGGAAAGAATCGGGATCAGTGCGATATCCACGCCCTGGGTGAGATCGGGCAGATCGAGCGGCAAGCCCGCGCCCATGACGATGGCATCGGCGCCGTGTTCGCAGGCCGCGCGCACGTAGTCCGCATGCGCGTTGACCGCCTTCATGACGTTCACGGCGATCATGCCGTGGCCGTTGGCCAGCTTGCGGGCGGCGTCGATTTCGCGGCCAAGCGCCACGAGATTCACGCGCGCGAGCGTCTCATGGCGAGAATCGGCGCGACATTGCTCGACGAGATCGGCGTGATGATGGCGCAGGTCGATGCTCGCGATGGTGCCGAGCGCGCCCTCGCGCGCGACACTGCCCGCGAGCCGGTGCGCGGAAATGCCGACACCCATGCCGCCTTGCACGATGGGCAGCAGTTGACGGCCACGAAGTTGGAGCGGCGCGAATAAATGATCAGGAAACATGTGGACCCGCTTTGCGTTGTCGATGACAAAACGCTTATGGTCGCGCGGGGCCCTAATGCGGCATTGATATTTGTCAAAAGCAAATGGGGGAGCCAGTCATGGCTCCCCCATCAATGATGAAAATCAAGACGTCGCACCAAAACATTTGCAAGGTGCGATCGTTTTATGTGCTTAGGCCTTCGGCACCTTGAACTGCATTGACTTGTATTCGAGGTATTCCTCAAGGCCGTAGACACCGTTCTCGCGGCCGTGACCCGACTGCTTGTAGCCGCCGAACGGCGCGGCCATGTTCCATGCGCCGCCATTGATGTCGATCTGGCCAGTGCGAATGCGGCGTGCGACGCGCATCGCGCGCTCGTCGCTGCCCGCCCACACCGCGCCGCCCAGACCGTAGAGCGAATCGTTGGCGATCGCCACCGCGTCGTCCTCGTCCCTGGCCGTGAGGATCGTCAGCACCGGGCCGAAGATTTCCTCCTGGGCAATCGCGGCGTCGCGCGGCACGCGGCCGAACACGGTCGGCTTCACGAAGAAGCCCTTCGTCAGGCCTTCTGGCATGCACGCGCCGCCCGTCACGAGTTCAGCGCCATCGGCAATGCCGCGCTCGATGTAGTGCTGCACGCGCTCCTGCTGGACCTTCGAGGCCAGCGGCCCGAGCTTGGCCTTCTCGTCGCGCGGATCGGCGACGGTGTAGGCTTCGGCGGCTGCCTTGGCGAGTTCGCGCGCTTCCTCGTAGCGCGATTCGGGCACGATCATGCGCGTATGCGCCGAGCAGGTCTGCCCCGAGTTCAGGAAACACGCGCCGACGGTGCCCTTCACGGCGGCGGCGAAATCGGCGTCGTCGAGCACCACCGAGGCCGACTTGCCCCCCAACTCCAGCGCCACGCGCTTGACGGTCGCCGAGGCCACTTCCGAGACGCGCTTGCCCGCGCGGGTCGAGCCCGTGAACGACACCATGTCGACTTCGGGATGGCGCGACATCAGTTCGCCCACGACCGGTCCGTAGCCGCTCACCAGGTTGAAGACACCGGCGGGCAAGCCTGCTTCGTGGATCGCTTCGGCCAGCACGAAGGCATTGAGCGGCGCGATCTCGGACGGCTTGAGCACGACGGTGCAGCCTGCGGCGAGCGCGGCGGCGACCTTGAGCGTGATCTGGTTGAGCGGATAGTTCCACGGCGTGATGGCCGCGACGACGCCCACCGGCTCGCGCACGACGAGCGAGTTGCCAACCCGCTCCTCGTACTGGAATTCGCTCGCGAGCTTCGCGTAGGCGCTCCAGTTGTAGACCGGGCCGCCCACCTGGATCGCGCGTGCGAGCTTGAGCGGCATGCCCACTTCGCCCGCGATCAATTGCGAGAGTTCGTCGGTGCGGGCCTTGAGGTTGTCGGCGATTTTTTGCAGATACGCGCCACGCTCGGCAGCGGGCGTCGCGGCCCATGCGCCGAATGCGGCGCGCGCGGCGACGATGGCGGCTTCGGCATCGGCTTCATTGCCTTCGGGGATGCGGCCCATCACCGCTTCCGTGCCCGAGTCGAATACGTCGATCGTGCCCTTACCCTGCGGCGCGACCCATTGGCCGTTGATATAGAGCTGGTCGTACTGTTTCATGCGTGGTGCTCCTGTCTCCGTGTGTGTAGGCGTCCGGGCGTCGATTCCAGCTATTCGGCCAGGGGACGCGGTGATCGACCATTCTAGCGTGCTTGACGCTTACGGAAGGTTTTGAGCAGGTTCGCGCGGCGGTTTTGGTCGCACCCTTATACTCACGCGCTCCTTTACTCGCCTTCGTGCTCCATGAAACGCACCCTGCTTTGTCTCGCCGTTGGTCTTACGCCGCTCTTCGCGCACGCAGGTTGCGAAGACAACCTCCAGAAGTGGACCACGCAACTGCATCCGGGCCGCACGCTCGATACGGAGCACGCGGCCTGCAAGGTCTGGCCCGCGAACGAGGCGCTGACGATCGCCGCACTCCCGTTGCCGCAGAAGGGCAACAACGACGACACGGGCACCGACGATCTCGAAGTGTTGGTCGCCGATACGGCAAGCGGCACGGTCATCGCGCATCAGTTCCAGAAGTCGGCCTTTACCTACGACGCTGTTCGATTCTCCGGCCTGACGATCGACACCGCGCGCTATCAACTCACGCCGCAGAATCGTGCGTTCGGCGTGCGCGTGTCACATGAAAACTCGTCGCGCGTGAATCCGTTCGGGCAAACGGCACTGAGCCTTTACGTGATCGATGGCCAGAGCCTGCGTACGGTCGTCGATCGTCTGATCGTGGAAGATTCGGGCGGCGAGTGGGACGGCAATTGCGAAGGCACCTTCAGCAACACGACGCGCTCGCTCGACCTGGGAACTGCCGGCAAGGATGGCTTTGTTGTTCTGAAGGGTACGGAAAAATCCTCGCAGAGCGTCAATGTGGTCCAGAACGGGGACTGCAAGTACGACATCTCCAAGTCGGCGAAACGTGCGAGCTTCACGCTCGAATACAAGAACGGCAAGTACAGTGTACCCAAGAGCATGCAGTACACCGACTGAGCTAACGCGCCCACGCGGGCGTACCAAAACAAAACGGGCAACGCTTTCGCGTCGCCCATTTTCATTTCACGCTCCGATCACGTGGATCAGCCAAGCGCCAATCACTGCAGCCCTTGGCTCGCGAGGAAGTCCTCGTAGTTGCCGCTGTAGTCGTTGATCGTGCCGTTGGTCTTCACCTCGATCACGCGGTTAGCCAGACCGTTCACGAACTCACGGTCGTGCGACACGAAAATCAGCGTGCCTTCGAACTTTTCGAGTGCGATCTGCAGCGACTCGATCGATTCCATGTCCATGTGGTTGGTCGGCTCGTCCATCAGCAGCACGTTGTGGCGGCCCAGCATCAGCTTGCCCCAGATCATGCGGCCCTTCTCGCCACCCGAGAGCACCTTGACCGACTTGCGGATGTCGTCCGCGTTGAACAGCAGACGGCCGAGCGTGCCGCGCACGGATTGCTCGTCGTCGCCTTCCTGGCGGTACTGGTCGATCCAGTCCATCAGCGTGACGTCGTTCGGGAACTCTTCGTACGTGTCCTGCGGCATGTAGCCCACATTCGCGTTTTCGGCCCACTTCACCGTGCCGTTGTCGACGGCCAGCTTGCCCAGCAGCGAGCGCAGCAGCGTGGTCTTGCCCGCGCCGTTTTCGCCGATGATGGCGATGCGCTCGCCCGGCTGCACGCTGATGCTGAATTTATTGAAGATGCGGCGTTCGTACGTCTTCGTGATCTCGTCAGCGACCACGGCGATGTTGTGCAGCTTCTTCTCGAATTCGAAGCGGATGAACGGGTTCTGACGCGACGAGGGCTTGAATTCCTCGATCTTGATCTTGTCGATCATCTTCAGACGGCTGGTGGCCTGACGCGCCTTGGACTTGTTCGCCGAGAAGCGGCGCACGAAGTCCTGCAGGTCGGCCACGCGCTCCTTCGCCTTGGCGTTGGCGTTGGCCTGGCGCTCGCGCGCCTGCGCCGAAGCGAGCATGTAGTCGTCGTAGTTGCCCGGATAGACCTTCAACGTGCCGAAATCCATGTCCGCCATGTGCGTGCAGACCTGGTTCAGGAAGTGTCGATCGTGGGAAATGATGATCATGGTCGAGTTGTACTCGTTCAGAACATCTTCCAGCCAACGGATCGAGTTGATGTCGAGGTTGTTGGTCGGTTCGTCGAGCAGGAGCACGTCCGGCTTCGAGAACAGGGCCTGCGCGAGCAGCACGCGCAGCTTCCAGCCCGGCGCGACCGCGCTCATGGGGCCGTTGTGGAATTCCGTGGCGATGCCGATGCCGAGCAGCAGCTCGCCCGCGCGCGCTTCGGCCGTGTAGCCGTCGTACTCGGCGAACTTCGCTTCGAGTTCGGCGGCGTGCATGTAGTCGTCGTCGGTGGCTTCGGGGTTCGCGTAGATCGCGTCGCGCTCGCTCATCGCGGCCCACATTTCGGTGTGGCCCATCATGACGACGTCGAGCACGCGCACGTCTTCGTATGCGAACTGGTCCTGGCGCAGCTTGCCCAGACGCACGTTCGGTTCGAGGATCACGTTGCCCGAGCTTTGCTCGAGATCGCTACCCAGGATCTTCATGAACGTGGATTTGCCGCAACCGTTCGCGCCGATCAGGCCATAGCGGTTGCCTTCGCCGAATTTGACCGAGATGTTCTCGAACAAGGGCTTCGGCCCGAATTGCATGGTGATGTTGGCGGTAGAGAGCACAGCGCGTCCCGGTAAGTAGATCGACGAAAAACCTGTAATTTTAGCAGGTTATGCCAGTTCGCGCGCGTCTGCCAGCGGTCGGACACGGCAGAGGCGCGCGAAGAAAAATACCGGAAATTCGTGGCAGATTCGTGCAGGGCGGCGTCGGTCTCTCTTTTTTTCGCCGATGGCTATTAGCCGCGCCGCGGCGTTTGCAGAACGTCGACGAAGCCGGAGAGATCCGCCTGATCGAGCCCCATCGCGGCGCCCAGCCGCAGGATCTGCTGCACCGTGCCGGCCACCGGCATGGGCGTGCCGGTCTGCTGCGCGGCGGCGGCGACCGTATCGACATCCTTCTGGAACGTCTTCAGGGCGCCGATCGGCGCGAGGCCCTCTTGCGTCATGCGCGGCACGAAGGTGCGCAGCAGCGTCGAGTCGGCCCAGCCGCCCGCGAGCGCTTCGGGCAGCTTCGCGGCATCGATGCCGCTGCGGCGCGCGAGACCCACGGCCTCGGCGATCGCCGCAACGGTTGCCGTGACGATCGCCTGGTTGCAGAGCTTGGTGGTCTGACCCGCGCCCGCGCCGCCCATGTGCGTAACGCGCGCCGAATAGGCCACGAGAATCGGCGCGACCGCTTCCACGTCTTCGGCCGCCCCACCCGCCATTACCGCGAGCGCGCCCGCCTGGGCGCCGCCCACGCCGCCCGACACCGGCGCGTCGATCCAGCCTACCCCCAGCGCCGCCGCACGCGCAGCCAGCACGCGCGTGAGTTCCGGCGGAATGCTCGAATGGTCGACGATGCGGCGCACGCGCACGGCGCCCTTACTGGTTGCGCCAGCCAGCAAACCCTGTTCGCCGAACACCGTCTGCTCGACCGCCGCGCCATCCGCGACGCACAGCAGCACCACGTCCGCGCGCTGTGCCAGCGCCTGCGGCGTATCCACGACTTGCGCGCCGTCTGCGATCAACGCTTCGGCTTTGGCGCGCGAGCGGTTCCAGACGTGCACGGCATAGTCCGCACCCAGCAAATGGCGAATCATCGGCGCGCCCATCAATCCCGGCCCGCAAAATCCCAGTTCCAGTTTCTGCATTGTCCTTGTCTCCTGCTTCATATCTCGCCCGGTTTTACGCTTGTCCGCAGGCATGACCGATGCGGCCACCAGGCTAGCGCCTGCGCGAGGCGCCATGATACCCGCCGACCTGGCGCGCACAGGCGCCTCTTTCGCACGCTGGCGCTCGGCGGGCCGTTACCTATACTCGATTGACGCGCCCATCACCCAGGAGACCTTGTCATGAGCGACCACGTCTACAAGCAGATCGAACTCACCGGCTCGTCCAGTGTGTCAAGCGACGAAGCCATCCGTTGCGCCATCGCGCGCGCGTCGAAAACGCTGCGACATCTGCACTGGTTCGAGGTCATCGAAACACGCGGGCTCATCGAAGACGACAAGGTCATGCACTGGCAGGTGACGATCAAGGTGGGCCTGCGTATCGACGAAGGCGCTTGATAACACGGCGGACACGGCGAAAAAAGAAAACGGCTGCGCGCGCCGTGAAGGCGTCGCGCAGCCATATCGCACTGCCGCACTGTCAATGCGCTGCAATCATCCGACAAAAGCGGATGGCTTGCGCCTTACTTCGGCAGCGAGCCGTCCACGCCTTCGACGTACCAGTTCAGGCGTTGCAGTTCGGGGTCGGTCAGCGTCTTGCCGGCCGGCACCTTCACTGCGCCCGTCTGATCCTTGATCGGGCCCGTGAAGACGTCCCACTTGCCGCTCGAGATCGCGTCGCGCTTCGTCGCGACGGCCTTCTGCGCATCGGCGGAAAGCGCGGCGGTGTTCACGTCGCCGAGATCGACGGCCTTCTGCGGAATGCCCCACCAGACGGGATCGTTCTTCCACTTGCCGTCGAGCACCTGCTGGATCACGGCGGTGTAGTAGACGCCCCAGTTCGCCTCGACCGAACCCAGATGCGCATCCGGACCGAACTTCTTCATGTTCGAATCCCAGCCGAATGCGTGTACGTGCTTCTCTTCGGCGGTCGCGAGCGTGGCGCTCGAATCGGTGTTTTGCAGCAGCACGTCGGCGCCTTGCCCGATCAGCGTTTCGGCGGCCTGCTTTTCCTTGCCCGGATCGAACCAGCTATTGATCCAGATGACCTTGGTGTGGACCTTCGGATTCACCGAGCGCGCGCCCAGCGTGTAGGCGTTGATGTTGCGCACGACTTCGGGGATCGGCACGGAAGCCACGAAGCCGAGCGTGTTCGACTTCGTCGCATAACCGGCCGCGACGCCCGCGAGATACGCACCCTGGTACATGCGCACGTCATAGGTGCCGAAGTTCGGCGCCTTCTTGTAGCCGGTCGCGTGCAGGAACACCGTATCCGGGAAGTCCTTCGCCACTTTCAGTTCGAAGTCCTGATAACCGAAGCTCGAACCGATGATGATCTTGTTGCCCTTGCTGGCGAGATCGCGGAACACGCGCTCCGAGTCCGCCGATTCCGGCACGTTCTCCACGCGCGTGATCTTGATCTTGCTGCCGAACTTCTGCTCGGCCGCTTTCGAACCCTGATCGTGCGCATAGGTCCAGCCGGCATCGCCCGGATTGCCGAGGTAGACGAACGCGACGCCCGGCGCATCGGCGGCTTGCGCCGACGGCACGAGCGCCGCCGTGCCGCATACGGCGGCCACGGCGAAGGCGGTCAGGATGGTTTTTTTCATTGTCGATCTCCGGCGTGTCGACCGCATGTTTTGCGGTCCCGTGTTGCTGTTGTGGAATGAGAAACTGCGAGCGTTTTCAATCGTTGTGGGTACAACCAGCCAAACCAGGCAACCGCCAGACAACTACGCAGCGCCAAAAAACGACTTGCCGAGCGACGCGGGCGCATTCAGACGGATCGTGTTCGGGTTACGCGAAATCAGCACGAGCACGACGATGGTCGCCACATACGGCAGCATGGCGAGGAACTGCGTGGGCACGGGCACGCCCACGGCCTGCGCGTAGAACTGCGCCCCCGTGACCGCGCCGAACAGCAATGCGCCGATCAACAGGCGGCCCGGACGCCACGTCGCGAACACCACGAGCGCGAGCGCGATCCAGCCACGCCCAGCCGTGATCTGTTCCTGCCACAAATGCAGTTGCACGACCGAGTAGTACGCGCCAGCGAGCCCCGCCATCGCGCCGCCGAACGCCGTCGCGCCATAGCGCACGCCAATCACCGGAAAGCCCACCGAATGCGCGACCTGCGGCGACTCGCCCACCGAGCGCAGCACGAGACCGGCGCGCGTGCGATAGAGGAACCACGCGACCACCGCGAACATTACGAACGCGAGGTAATCGACCGGGGTGAGACTGAAGAAAGCGGGGCCGACCACGGGCAGATGCGAAAGACCGGGAATCGGCCATGCGCCGATCGTCGCCGAGGTGGCGGCCGAGGTGTACGGCTTGCCCACATACGCCGACAACCCGACGCCGAAGATCGTGAGCGACAGGCCCGTTGCGACCTGGTTGGCGAGCATCGTCAGCACGAGAAAGCCGAACAGCAGCGCCATCGCGACACCTGCCGCCATGCCCGCGACCAGGCCGAGCCACGGATTGCCGCTGATCGTCGTGACCGCGTAGCCGGTGACGGCGCCCATCAGCATCATCCCTTCCACGCCGAGGTTGAGGACGCCTGACTTTTCCGTGACGAGTTCGCCCACGCCCGCGAACATCAGCGGGATGGCGGCGGTCACGGCACTCGACGCGAGCGAACTGGCTTGCTGGATATCCATATCGTGTTGCCTTGTAACGTGTAATCAGGTGGCTCGATCAGTGTGTCAATGCGTGGCCGCGACGGTATGGCGGCGGCGAATGCGGTAGTTCACGAACAGATCGGCGCCGAGCAGGCAGAACAGCAGCAGTCCCTGGAACACGCCCGAGAGCGCCTGCGGCAGTTGCAGCGAGGTCTGGACCGCTTCGCCGCCGAGATACAGCAGCGCCATCAGCAGACTGGCGAGCACGATGCCGACCGGATGCAGCCGTCCCACGAACACGACGATGATCGCCGTGAAGCCGTAGCCCGGCGACCACGTGGCCTGCAACTGGCCGATCGGCCCGGCGATCTCGCCCATACCGGCCAGACCCGCGAGACCGCCCGAGAGCAGCAGCGAAGTCCAGATGGTCTTTTTCTCGGAGAAACCCGCGTAGCGAGCGGCGAGCGGCGCGAGACCACCCACGCTCATGCGATAGCCCGCGAAACTGCGGCGCATGAAGAGCCAGATGAGCGGAATGGCGGCAATCGTCAGGAAAATCGACGCATTCAGGCGCGTGCCGCGCAGCCAGTGAATACGCCAGTCGCCGCCGAAGGTCGGATAGAGCGCGTCGCCGCTGAACATTTCGGAGAGCGGAAAATTCATGCCGTTCGGATCGCGCCACGGGCCGCTCACCAGCCAGATCAGCAACTGCGTCGCCACGTAGGTGAGCATCAGGCTCGTGAGGATTTCGTTGGTGTTGAAGCGGCTCTTGAGCCAGGCAGGAATCGCCGCCCATGCCATGCCGCCGAGCACACCCGCGATCATCATCAGAAAGAGAATCCACCAGCCGCTCGCCTGGTCGAAGTAGATCGCCACGCCGCTCGCTGCGATGCCGCCGAGCACCATCTGCCCTTCCGCGCCGATGTTCCAGACGTTGGCGCGGTAGCCCGCTGCGAGACCTAGCGCGATCAGGCACAGCGGCGAGGCCTTGAGCAGCAGCTCGGACCAGCCGTTGACGCTCGACAGCGGCTCGATGAAGAACGCGTGCATGGCCTGCACGGGATCGCGGCCGACGAGGCCGAAGATCAGGAAGCCGATCGCCAGCGTGAGAAGCGCGGCGATCAGCGGCACGGCGATGCGCACCGTGCGGGACGGTGTCGTGCGGGCTTCGAGTCGGTAGGGAAAAATCATGGCGATGAAATCTTTGTTGTGATGCGCGTTGTCGTTATGCAGTGCGCGCTGCGGTCGTGACCGTCAGGCATGCGCGGCGGGAGCGGCCGGTTCCGCAGGCGGTGGCCCGCCGTTCTTCTGCGAAGCCCGGTCGCCGAACAGGCCCGCCATCCAGCGGCCGATTTCCTCGGCATTGGTTTCGCCGGTCAGTCGCGCCGGCGAGAGCCGTCCACCGGCGAGCACCGCGATGCGATCGCAGATATCGAACAGCTCTTCCAGTTCCTCGGAAATCACGAGGATCGCCACGCCGCGCGCGGACAGGTCGAGCAACTGCTGACGAATGAACGCCGCCGCGCCCACGTCCACGCCCCAGGTGGGCTGCGCGACCACGAGCACCTTCGGTGCTTGCAGAATCTCGCGCCCGACGATGTACTTCTGCAGATTGCCGCCCGACAGGCTTTGAGCGAGCGCGTCCGGGCCGCCGCAGCGCACGTCGAACGCGCCGATGCAGCGCTCGGCGAAGGCGCGCATCGCGCCGGTCTTGAGCCATCCCGAGCGCACCATGCCTTCGCGGTGCGCCGTGAGCAGCGCGTTTTCGGCAAGCGACATTGCCGGCACCGCGCCGCGGCCGAGCCGCTCTTCCGGCACGAACGCGAAGCCGAGCCGGCGGCGTGCGCCGGCGGAAAGTCGCCCGGCGCGCTTTCCGCAGATCGTGACCGCATCGGCGGGCACGCCGTGGCGCACGGCCTGCGCCTCGCCCGAGAGCGCAGCGAGCAATTCCGCCTGGCCATTGCCCGACACGCCCGCGATCCCGAGAATTTCGCCGGCGTGCACGCCAAAGCTCACGTCGTCGAGCGAAGTGCCGAACGGATCGTCGCTCGGCATCGACAGATGCTTCACGTCGAGCAGCACGTCGCCGGGTGTGTGTGCGCGCCGCGTGTAGGCGGGCAACTCGCGACCCACCATCAGTCGCGCGAGCGACGCATGGGTTTCCTCACGCGGAATCACGTTGCCGGTCACCTTGCCGCCGCGCAGCACCGTGGCCGTATCGCAGAGTTCCTGGATTTCGTCGAGCTTGTGGCTGATGTAGAGAATGCTGCAACCTTCCGAAGCCAGCCGGCGCAGCGTGCCAAACAGCTTGCGCACGGCTTGCGGTGTAAGCACGGAAGTCGGCTCATCCATGATCAGCAAGCGCGGGTTCTGCAACAGGCAGCGCACGATCTCCACGCGCTGACGCTCGCCCACGGTCAGGCTGTGCACGTGGCGCTGCGGATCGACGTCCAGACCATATTGCCCCGACACCTCGCGGATGCGCGTAGCCAGCGTCTTGAGATCGAACTTCTCGTCGAGCGAGAGCGCGATGTTCTCGCCCACCGTGAGCGTTTCGAACAGCGAAAAATGCTGGAACACCATACCGATGCCGAGCTTGCGCGCCGCCGCCGGGCTCGCGATCTCGACGCTCTGGCCTTCCCAGCGGATCTCGCCCGCATCCGGGCGCACCGCGCCGTAGACGATCTTCATGAGCGTGCTCTTGCCCGCTCCGTTCTCGCCGAGCAGCGCGTGGATTTCGCCTGGCGCGACCGTCAGCGTGACGTCGTCGTTGGCGCGCACGGCCGGGTACTGCTTCGTAATGCCCACGAGTTGGAGGCGCGGCACACCCTGCCCCGATGCACCAGTCTGACGTGAAGAAGAATCGCCCATGAATGTTCCGCCGTAGTACGTTATTGCTATCTCAGTGCTCGTGATTACCGTTGCCGCGCGAGCCCCGCAGGGCCCCCGCGAAGCGCCCCCGCGCGGGGTGACGATACCTTGCCGGCCGTGCCAGCGTCGAGCCGCCAAAATTCCTCGCGGCCTTTTTAGTAGCCCTTCTCAAGGCCCGCCTGGCGGCCATCCTGACGCTTTCCTGCCTCTCACGAGACACACTCGTCAGGATGGCTCAGTGAAAGCCTCTCTTGACGGCCCTTTTTGTCCATATTAAAAAACATATATTCCCAAAGCCCCTCGATCAGCCAGAACATATAATCCGGAGAGTTCATGAGTCAGCAACGCGAGGCGATCGACACGTACCTTTTGCGCGTCTTGCACACCCTCTTGATGGAGCGCAGCGTCACGCGCGCGGCCGTCAAGCTCAATCAGTCGCAACCCGCTATCAGCGCGGCGCTCAGGCGTCTGCGCGACATCACCGGCGACCCGCTCCTCGTGCGCGGCAAGTCCGGCATGGTGCCCACCGAGTACGGCCTGCGCCTGCTCGAACCCGTGCAGAACGCCCTGCGCGAGATCGAGCGCATCCGTTTCCAGCAACACAATTTCGATCCGGCCACCTCGATCCGCTGCTACCGCATCGGCTGCCCGGACTATCTGAACGTCCTGTTCGTCCCCACCGTGGTCGAACGCTTCCGCCAGGCCGCGCCCAACGCCACGCTCGAGTTCCATTCGCTCGGCCCCGCGTTCGACTACGAACTGGCCCTGGAAGAAGGCAAGCTCGACATCGTGATCGGCAACTGGCCCGAGCCGCCCGAGCAGTTGCACCTGTCGAATCTGTTCGTCGACCAGATCGTCTGCCTGATGAGTAACACGCACCCGTTCGCCAAGCGCGGCGGGCTCACGCTCGACCAGTACCTCAACGCGCCGCATCTCGCCCCCACGCCCTATTCCGTGGGCCAGCGCGGCGCCATCGACGTGCATCTGGCGCGCGAGCGCCTCAAGCGCCACGTGGTCGTCACGCTGCCTTACTTCAATCTGGCGCCGTACGTGCTGATCAAGTCGGATCTGGTGTTCACCACCACGCGCCTCTTTGCCGACCACTACGCGCGCTTCCTGCCGCTCACGGTCGTGCCGGCGCCCCTCGACTTCCCGCCGATGCAGTACTACCAGTTGTGGCACGAGCGCTGTCACTATTCGGATGAAGTCCGCTGGTTGCGCAGCCTCGTCGCCGAAGCGACCAGGACGCTCATCGACAAGCCTTAACCACCTGAGCGCGACGCTCATGCCGTTTTGCCGAACGGCATCGAGCCTCGATCGACGGGCGGCCCGCTTTTGCGCGCCGCCCGTTTTCGTTGCTACGCCTGCTTCCTCTTACCTCGCTGCCTGCACGAGCTGACCCGCAAGCCGGTTATGGCGCTCGATCACGGGCCCGAGTTCGACCGTCTGCAAGACGCCTTCCTTTACCACCACGCGGCCATTGATCACCGACAGCGCGACCTGCGATGGCGCACAGAACACCAGCGCCGCGACCGGATCGTGTAGCGCGCCCGCAAAGAGCGGCTGACGCAGATCGAAGGCAATGAAGTCCGCAGCCATACCCGGCGCGAGCGCGCCGATATCGTCGCGGCCCAGCACCTGAGCGCCGCCTAATGTGGCGATCTCCAGCGCTTCGCGCGCCGTCATCGCATCGGGGCCGAAGCCCACGCGCGCAAGCAGCATCGCCTGGCGCGCTTCGGCCACCATCTGCGCGCCGTCGTTCGAGGCCGATCCATCGACACCGAGCCCCACTGGCACGCCCGCGAGCCGCATTTTCTTGATAGGCGCGATGCCGGAGGCAAGCCGCATGTTCGAGCACGGACAATGCGCGACGCCCGTGCCGGTGCGCGCGAACAGGCCGATGCCGTGCTCGTCGAGCTGCACGCAGTGCGCATGCCAGACATCGCGGCCGACCCAGCCCAGATCCTCGGCATATTCGGCGGGCGTCATGCCGAACTTCTCGCGACTGTAGGCGATATCGTTGACGTTCTCGGCGAGGTGCGTGTGCAGGGAGACGCCGTAATGCCGCGCCATCGTCGCCGATTCGCGCATCAGATCGCGGCTTACCGAGAACGGCGAGCACGGCGCCACCACCACGCGCAGCATCGCGTAGCGTCCCTCGTCGTGATACGTCTCGATGAGGCGCTGCGTGTCCGCAAGAATCGCATCCTCGTTTTCGACCACCGAATCGGGCGGCAGGCCGCCATCCTTTTGCCCCACGCTCATGCTGCCGCGCGCCGCGTGAAAACGCATGCCGATCTGGCCGGCCGCGCGGATGCTGTCGTCCAGACGGCTGCCGTTCGGGTAGATGTAGAGGTGATCGCTCGACGTCGTGCAGCCCGAGAGCAGCAGCTCGGCCATTGCCGTGAGCGTGGACACCTCGATCATCTCCGGCGTCAGGTTCGCCCAGACCTTGTAGAGATTCGTGAGCCAGCCGAACAGTTCGGCATCCTGCGCGGCGGGCACGGCGCGCGTGAGGCTCTGATACATGTGATGGTGCGTGTTGACGAGGCCCGGCGTGACGATATGGCCGCGCGCGTCGATCACTTCGTCGGCGGTATCGGGCAGTTCCGCCGTCGGCCCGACCGCGACGATGCGGTTGTCCTCGACGTAAATGCCGCCGCCGCGGATCTCGCGCCGCGCGCCGTCCATCGTGACCAGCATGTCGGCGTTCTTGACCAGCAAGGTTTTCTTGGGGGAAGTCCGTTCCATGGTGTCTGTTCTCTCCGTTGTCCGTGACATGACGTGAATATGAAGCAGACGCCCTTGCCGCAAGCGCCGCTGCACCGGAACCGGTGCCGACGCATCCTGACGAGGACGCCGCTGGCCCGGTTACCCAGCGCCCAGCGCCGTCTTCGGGATGCGCGGCCCGGCGATGTGCCGCGCTGCGCATGACC
This sequence comes from Paraburkholderia sp. J67, assembly GCF_905220265.1. Taxonomy (NCBI): domain Bacteria; kingdom Pseudomonadati; phylum Pseudomonadota; class Betaproteobacteria; order Burkholderiales; family Burkholderiaceae; genus Paraburkholderia; species Paraburkholderia sp. J67. The sequence goes on along the minus strand of NZ_CAJMZK010000003.1, from coordinate 390,501 downwards.
GATACCTTCCGCAACCAAAATTCGGCTGGCAATTCGTGCCAGTGCGATACCGGAATTCAGTCCCTTCATATAAAGGTCGAATTTTGGCGCGGATACGATGTGCACATGGGTGAAAACCCGAGGTTCAATCCCCTGTGGGAGCCGCATGTAGCAAGGCTCGGCGGGGAGGCTCATGCGACGGGGATTATCTTTCCTATCGCTCGCGCGATTGCGGCCCGATCGTTCTTAAAATGCGTTCACGGCGCTCGCATCGATCCGCCGACGGGTATGTAGCCACTGACGTGGAGCCTCGATCCGCCACTTTGCATCATGGGATCGAGCCTCCGCCGAAACCTCGCAATGACACCAGCAAAAGACAAGGAAAACTGCGAATGGGCAAGCTGACTACCCACGTGCTCGACACCGCGAACGGCCGTCCCGGCGCGGGCATCAAGGTCGAACTCCATGCGCTCGACGGCGACACCCGCCGTGCGCTGAAGACCGTCACGACCAACCACGACGGCCGCTGCGACGAACCGCTGCTCGAAGGCGCGGCGCTCACCCCGGGCGAATACGAACTCGTGTTCCATGCGGGCGACTACTTCGCGTCGATCGGCACGAAAGTGCCGGAACCGCGTTTCGTCGATCGCGTCGTGCTGCGCTTCGGCGTGGCCGATGCCGGTGCGCACTACCACGTGCCCCTGCTCGTCTCGCCGTGGTCGTACAGCACGTATCGCGGCAGCTGAGTTCAAGCCCGGCTGTCGCTGAGTCCGCGCTGATCAGGCGTCCACAGCACACCAACAACACAACAACGAGACAGGCGGCGCACATACGTGTCCCCGCTTTTGCGGCGCAGCACTTTCGCCGCCCCCGCAGTCCCGCGCGAGACGCATTGCCCCTCGCGCGCAACGAATCAGGAGTGGAGGAGTTTCATGGAAGGCTTTATTACTGACTGGCTGAACCTCGCATTGCGCTGGTTCCACGTCATCGCGGCCATCGCCTGGATTGGCGAATCGTTCTACTTCGTCGCGCTCGACAACAGCCTCAAACCGCCTACGGACCCCAACCAGAAGCGTCGTGGCGTGTTCGGCGAACTGTGGCACGTGCACGGCGGCGGCTTCTACAACATGCAGAAGTACACCGTCGCGCCGCCTGAAATGCCCGACGATCTGCACTGGTCGAAGTGGCCCTCGTACACGACGTGGCTTTCCGGCGCGTCGCTCTTTACGGTGCTCTATCTGTTCGCGCCGAACACGTACCTGATCGACAAGAACGTGCTCGACATGGGCCCGGTCGTGGCCGTGGCCTCGGCACTCGGCTTCCTCGCCGCGGGCTGGATCGTCTATGACTCGCTGTGCCGTCTGCTGGGCACGAAGGACAAGTTGCTCGGCGTGTGCGTCGGCATCTATGTCGTAGTCGCCGCTTACCTCGCCTGCCATATTTTCTCGGGCCGCGCCGCGTACCTCATCATGGGCGCGATGCTGGCGACGATCATGTCGGCGAACGTCTTTTTCGTGATCATTCCTGGCCAGCGCAAGATGGTCAACGCGATGCTCAAGGGCGAAGTGCCGAACCCGATCTACGGCAAGCGCGGCAAGCAGCGTTCGGTGCACAACACCTACTTCACGCTGCCGGTGGTGTTCGCGATGCTGTCGAACCACTACGCCATGACGTATGCGCACGAATACAACTGGGCCGTGCTCGTCGTCATCATGCTGGCCGGCGCGCTGATCCGTCAGTTCTTCGTGATGCGTCACCGTGGCCAGCAACTCTGGTATCTGCCGATCGGCGGTGTGGCGTTGATGTTCGTCGCGCTGGTCTGGACGCTGCCGCGCCCGGTCGTGCCGCAGGCCGAAGCTGCGAACGCACCGACGATCAAGGTGGGCGATATCCAGCCGATCCTGCAACAGCGTTGCGCGGGCTGCCACTCGGCCCACCCGACGATGATGGGTGCCGCGCCCGCTGGCGTGATGTTCGATACGCCCGATGAAATCACGCAGAACGCTCAGCGTCTGTATCAGCAGGCCGTCACGCTCAAAGCGATGCCGCTCGGCAACGTCACCCACATGACCGACGACGAGCGCATGAAGATCGCCGCCTGGTTCCAGGGCGGCGCGAAGTAACGGCCATGTAAGCGCAGTTTGCTGGATCGAAAAGCCCGAAGCGTGTCATGCGCTTCGGGCTTTTTTCATGCTCGATTGCATGGGTGTGCCAAGGAGTGCAGAGTATTCGAGCGTGCCCGGATGCGACGGCGTTGATGGACTTACAGTACCGGGCGATGACGGCCAGCCCTCCGGTCGCGCGACACGGCGACCGTGCTGAATTTCATGGTAGTTTTCAAGGCACGCGCAGATAGTCACGACGCTGTCTCGCAGAGACCGGATCGTCAGGGTTTATTCACAAGGCGGAACAGAGAATGAGTTGGCATACGTACATGCTTTTTATCGGCGCGAGTTTTGTACTCTGCCTGGTGCCCGGCCCGGACATGCTGCTTCTGTTGGGCCGCACGATCGCGCAGGGGCGGGCTGCTGGCTTATGTGCTGCCTTTGGCATCAACTTTGGTGCCTACATTCACCTGCTGGCAGCAGTGACAGGATTGTCTGCCGTGCTCCTCGCGTCGGCGACGGCATTTACCGTCGTGAAGTTCGCGGGAGCGGCTTATCTCGTCTATCTGGGTTGGGGCGCATTGCGCGCAAAAAGCGGATTTGCGCTCAAGGAGAGCCGTGGCAAGAGCACGCTCCGACAGGTCTTCTGGCAGGGGTTTCTCAGCGATGTGCTAAACCCGAAGGTCGCTTTGTTCTACACCGCACTCCTGCCTCAATTCATGAGCGCACAGGATGCCCGCCCGGTCGCACACCTCTTCGAACTCGGCATCATCGGCAACACGGTTGGGATCAGCACAAGTATCGCCTATGTATTCCTCGCCTCGCGAATGACGCAAGCGCTTCGGCGAAACAAGGCCATCTCGGTCTGGCTGACGAAGGCGATGGGCGCCTTGTTCATCGGCTTAGGCGCGAAACTCGCGACGCAGAAGCTGTAAGAAAAAAAGCCACGGCTCAGGCCGTGGCTTTTTCTTTCCAGGCCTCGCGCAAGGCGAGACGCTCTCAGGTCAACGCTGCGCTTCGCGCATCGCCTCTTCGGTCAGCCAGAGCGATTCCGGCAGATCCTGCTCGTTGAGGTTCAGCCCTTCGCCGCCGCGATCGACAACGATGAAGTCGCTCACCTCGCCCAGCGCGATCAACGGATGGTGCCAGACGCCTTTCGCGTAGTTCACGCCCTGCCAGCCACTCGAAACAAACGCGCGAATCTGCGTGACATCCAGATCTCCCGCCGGCGCCACGACTACCAGATACGGCTTGTCGTTGAGCGGCACGAAGGCCTGGCTGCCGAGCGGATGGCGCTCGAGCATCTTCACCTCGAACGGCAGCACGCGCGGCTGACCACGGAACAGATTGACGAGCGTGCGCCCGCCCTCTTCCGTGACGTCCACGTTCGCGAGATCGTGATAGCGGATCGTCGTGCCCAGATTGATCGGAATCTGCTTTGCGCCTTCGAGTTCGATCACATCGCCGAACGGCTCGAAGGCCTCGCGCGTGAGCGGCTCGATGGTCAGCGTGGTGCGGGTATCGCTCATCATGCTCTCTTCGTGTTCGCGTCAGTCATGGCCGCTCAGGCGAGCGTGCCCCACAGACGCACGCGCGAGACGCCGCCATCCGGGAAGATGTTGAAGCGCACGTGCGTCACCGGGCCGAGCGCCGCGAGTTCGCTCTCGTAGTAGTGCTGCTTGTCCATCTGCAGTTTCTGTTCGCCCAGCAGCACCGGCCAGAACATCGCCTGCGTCACGAGCGAGCTGTCCGTGCCGCCCACCACGCGCGCCGCCTGGAACGAGCAGCGATCCGGGTAATTGCCCTTGAAGTGCGCCGTATCGACTTCGATCTTCTTGATGATGCCCGGCTGCGCGAGCGCGATGATCGCCCAGTCGTTGCCCGGTTCGCGGCGGCGGCGCGTTTCCCAGCCATCGCCCATGTTCACGCCGCGGCCCGGCATCAGGAGCGTCGAGGCCACGCCGAAGTGCTGGTTGTTCGCGCCCACGAGATACGCTCCGTTTTCCATTGCGGCCAGATCGAACAGTTCCGAGCGGCTCGCGCCCTGCCAGTCCACCTGCGGCTGACCATATACGCGCAGACGCGCAATGCCGCCATCCGGATAGATGTTCACACGCAGATGCGTGAAGGGCTGCTCGCTCGACACTTCGACGTAATGGTGGCTGTTGCCGTTGAGCGACGTCGAGGGGACGATCTCGGTCCATTGCGTGGATGCGCTGGGCGCGCCGTCGGCCACATACGCGCCTTCGACCGACGCTGCCGGCGGGAAGTTGCCCGTGAAGTGGCTCGTGTCGAGATCGAGGCCCTTGATGACGCCCGGACGCGCGAGCTTCACGACGCACCAGTCGTAGCCGTTGCTGCGCTTGCGGCGCGTTTCCCAGCCGTCCATCCACTTGCCGTGATCGTCGTACTTGCCCGGGATGAAGACGGCCGGCTCCGGATTGAGCATGCGCTCCTTCGGCGCGAAGAAGTCGTCGCTCGCCTCGAGCGCCTGCGCGCCTAGACGCGGGTCCGCGAGATTGACGAAGCGGCGCGTGAAGTCAGGTGCGTTGGGGTCGAGAGTCGGGAGTGCCATCTTTGTCTTCCTTCGTGTCTTTTCTGTGGTTCAAAACGGCGCTGCGCTCCTTGCGTGTTGTGGCTTGCCGGAGCGCATCGCCACGTCACGCGCCGATCAGCTCATCGAGCCTGAAGCGCGCAATGCGGTAAATCTGGTCGAGACTCGCGCGCATTTCGTCGGCGCGATTGTTGTTCACGCGCGATTCGAAGTTCGCGATGATGCCGTGGCGGTCGTAGCCGCGCACCGCGAGAATGAACGGAAACCCAAACTTCTCGCGATAAGCACGGTTGAGCGCCTGCAACTTGTCGAACTCTTCCTGGGTGCACTGGTTCAGCCCGGCGCCGCTCTGCTCGCGCGTCGACTCGGCCGTGAGTTCGCCGCGCACCGCAGCCTTGCCCGCAAGCTCCGGGTGAGCGTTGATGAGCGCGAGCTGTTGCGTTTCGCCCGAGGTCTCCACGGCCTTCGACATCGTCGTGTGCAGCGTGTCGATGTTCGCGTAAGGTCGTTGCTGCGCCGCAGCCTCGGCGACCCAGGGCGAGTGCTCGAAGATGCCCGAAAGCGCCGCCACGAAGGCGTCGGTCGAGGCCTGATTCAGCTGTTCGAGGGTGTAGTGCATTGCCTTCATGCGGCGGCCCCGCGGTGATCGTTCTGTTGCGGTTGATAGGGATGGTGCTCGCGCCAGTGGCGCGCGATATCGACGCGGCGCGTCACCCAGACGCGATCGTGTTTTTCGATGTGGTCGAGAAAACGTTGCAGCGCGCGCATGCGCCCCGGACGGCCGAGCAAACGGCAGTGCATGCCGATCGACAGCATCTTCGGCGCTTCGTCGCCTTCTTCGTAGAGCACGTCGAAGGCGTCGCGCAGATACGTGAAGAAGTGATCGGCCGTGTTGAAACCTTGCGGCGTGGCGAAGCGCATATCGTTGGTGTCGAGCGTGTACGGCACGATCAGTTGCGGCACCGTCTTGCCGCCCGTCACCTCGACATCCATCCAGAACGGCAGGTCGTCGCCGTAGTAGTCGGAGTCGTAGAGGAAACCGCCGTATTCGGCTACGAGTCGGTGCGTGTTCGGGCTATCGCGTCCGGTGTACCAGCCAAGCGGGCGCTGGCCCGTGATGCGCTCGATCGCCTGCATGCCGAGCTTCATGTGTTCCGCTTCGCGCTCGGGCGTGGCGTCCTGATAGTGGATCCAGCGATAGCCGTGACAGGCGATCTCGTGGCCCAGTTCGACGAACGCGCGCCCCAGATCGGGATGGCGCTCGATCGCCATGCCCACGCCAAAGACCGTGAGCGGCAGGCCGCGCTTTTCGAACTCGCGCAGGATGCGCCACACGCCCGCGCGCGAGCCGTATTCGTAGATCGACTCCATGCTCATGTGGCGCGCAGGATAGGCCGCGGCGCCAACGATCTCGGAGAGGAACTGCTCGGACGCGGGGTCGCCGTGCAGCACGCAGTTTTCACCGCCCTCTTCGTAATTGAGCACGAACTGCACCGCGACGCGCGCCTGGCCCGGCCAGTTGGCCTGCACCGGATGGCGGCCGTAACCGATCAGATCGCGGGGATATTGGGGATCGAGTGGCATGCTGTCGAATCTGTCGATGGATGATGACGAAACGAAATCAGGCGATCAAGGACGCCCGGGCCTCGTCCACGCGACGCCCTTTCACCGCTATAAAACCTTGCGCCACAAGGATTTGCAGGCGTACGGGCAATCTGCTTCGAGGACCGGCCCAGTGTAGCGAAATCGCCCGGGCGCGCCCATATGCGAGGGCAGATAGTACGGGTCAAGCGAGGTGTATGAGCCGGGCCGGCCGCGGCCCGGCATCGTCCGATTGCGTTGCGCGTTTACCCGAAGCGCAGCGGACGCGCGGGTGGCGGGGAGTCGGTGGCGCCCGTCGCATCGATCGTGCCGCTCGGACTGAAGCGTGCAAACTCGCCGTCGTAGCGCTTCGTGAGCGGCCGCGCGAAGTCGCCTCGCTTGGCCGTGGTCAGGCGCAGCGCCACCAGCGCTTCCACCCATTTGACGGCCGCCGTGACGCCATCCACGACCGGTACGCCCAGCGCGTCCTCCACCTGCGCACACAGGCTCGTCATCCCCGCGCAGCCGAGCACGATCGCGTCGGAGCCGTCTGCGTCGAGCGCACGGCGGCATTCCTCGACGATCGCGCGGCGTGCCGCGGAACCCGGCTCGTCTAGTTCGAGCACGGCCACGTCGATGGCGCGCACGTTACGGCAAAAGCGCGTCATGCCATAGCGTTCCGCGAGATGCCATGCCATCGCCTTGGTGCGCGAGAGCGTGGTGACGACCGAGAAACCCGGCGCGAGCACACTCGCCGCGTGCATGGCCGCCTCGGCGATCCCTACCACCGGGCCGCGTGCGAGTTCGCGCGCCGCATAGAGGCCGGGGTCGCCGAAACAGGCGATCACATAGCCGTCGAAACCTTCGCGCTCGCCCGCCTCCACCTCGGCGAGCAGGCCGGGCGTGGCGAGCGCCTCGTCGTAATAACCCTCGATCGAGGGCGGGCCCATCGTCGGGCTCACGGCCACCACTTCCGTGCCGGGGGCAACGACGTCGCGCGCGCACTGCCCCATCGCCGCCGTCATGCGCTGCGTGGTGTTCGGGTTGATTAGCTTGATACGCATGGCAATTTCCTGGTCGTACCTGGTAGTTATGGTTAAGCCTGTCGCTCAGGCCTGCGCCCGTGCGCGCTCGCCCATCGTCAGTGCGCGATAGAACAACGCGCCCAGCGCCGCGCCGATGAACCACGAGAAGTTCGCCGCATTGCCGAACGACGGCACCATCACACAGAGAATCGCGATCACGGCTGCGGGTAGCAGCGCCGCGACTGCGCGCCAGTTCACGCCATTGCTGTACCAGTAAGCGCCCTTGGGCGACACCGTGTAGAGATCATCGACCGCAAGACGGCCACGCTTGACGAGGTAAAAGTCGACGATCAGGACACCATACAAAGGACCGATGAACGCGCCGAGCACATCCAGCGTGTAGTGAATCACAGCCGGGTTGTTGAAGAGATTCCACGGCGTGATGAAGATCGACGCGACGGCGGCCAGCATGCCGCCCGCACGCCAGCTGATGAGACGCGGCGCGACGTTCGAGAAGTCGAAGGCCGGCGAAACGAAGTTGGCGACGATGTTGATGCCGATGGTCGCGATCGTGAAGGTCAGCGCACCCAGAATCACGGCGGTGGGATGATCGATGCGGCCCACTGTTTCGACGGGATCGGTAATCAGTTGTCCGAACACCGGCAGCGTGGCCGAGGTCGTGATCACCGTGACCAGCGAGAACGCGAGGAAGTTGACGGGCAGGCCCCAAAAGTTGCCGCGATGCACGCTGCGCAGCGACTTGCCGTAGCGCGAAAAGTCCCCGAAATTAAGCATCGGGCCGGAGAAATACGACACCACGAGCGAAACGGCGGTGATCATCACGGGAATGACTTCGGTGCCGTGATACTTCACGCCGCCGAGATTGAGGCCGATGTTCTGCCAGCCTGCGCGATAGACCATATAGCCCGCGAGCGCGAACATCACGACATAGACGGCCGGACCCGCAAAGTCGATGAACTTCTTGATCGTCTCCATGCCGTGCCAGAACACGAAGGCTTGCAGCACCCAGAGGGTCATGAAGCCCGCCCAGCCCACCATCGACAGGCCCAGCATGCCGTGCTTGTGCACATCGGCATACGGCAGGAGTTGCGGGAAGAACTTGAGCACGACGATCACCAGCGCGCTCGACGCGAGAAAGGTCTGGATGCCGTACCACGCCACCGCGATCAGGCCGCGAATCACAGCGGGCACGTTGGCGCCCAGCACGCCGAAGGTGCCGCGGCAGGCGACCGGGTACGGCACGCCATGACGCTGGCTCGGCCGCGCGATCAGATTGCACAGCACGTTGACGATCGAAATGCCGACGATCAGCGCCACCAGCACCTGCCAGCTAGAAAGCCCGAGGGCAAAGAGACTGCCCGCGAACACATAGCCGCCGACGCTATGCACGTCGGACATCCAGAACGCGAAGATGTTGTACGCGCCCCAGGTCTGCTCCTTGAGCGGCGCGAGATCGTGGTTGTAGAGCCGTTCGCTGTAGCCGGCCGGCATGCGCATGCCGTCGCCGGGTTCGTTGCTCTCGCCTGAATCGAAGCTGGGCACTGCGGGACTGCCATGTGACGCACTGAACTGAGCCATGATCCGCTCCTTGGGATGGATACGCCGACGGAAAAAAGACGCCTGAACGCCTCAAAACACGCGCCGCGCCGCTTGATTCATGACCCGATGCCATGACTCGATGCGGCTGCCGCGATATCTGCGTGGATGGCCTGGCTGAACTGCCCTTTGCACTGCGCCGGTCGCCGCTTGCGCGCGCCCTGCCCGCTGTGCGGCTGCCGCCGCGCGCAACACCGTTGCGGCGTGCGCTCTCATCCCGATCCTTTCCCTGCGTGCGACGTGTTGAGCCGCACACCCTTCAGTTGTCCTGCACTTCAATCCTGGGGGACCAGATCCGGCCCCGTTCGCACCTCAGCGCGCCACAACCGTCGCGCCGCGGGTCCCGAAAACATCCTGTAGATCCACCGACGCGCCACTCGGGCGGTCCAGCATCCTGAGCTCCACGCCTTGCAGGTGCCGCACCATCAGCGCGGCCGCTTCCTGCTCCTGGCCGGCTTCCAGCGCCACAAGAATCGCCTCGTGATCGTCGAACGAACACGGGCTGCGTCCGGGCGACTCGTAGAGCGCCGAAATCAACGTTGAACGCGCCACCAGTCCGTTCAGGCAATCGCACAGCACCGTATTGCCGGTGAGCGCCGCCAGTGCCGTGTGGAACTCGCCGGAGAGCCGGATCCACGCCGGGAAATCGCGTCCCTCGAAGGCCTTGCGCTCGCGGCGAATCGTTTCGCCGATGCTCTTGAGGCGGCGCGCGCCGTGCTGGGCGTTACAAACGCGCTCGACCACCGCCAGTTCGATGATGCGGCGCATCTCGAACACCTCGTGCACCTCCTGGAGCGACGGACTTGCGACGAACGCGCCGCGATTCGGCTCCAGATCGACGAGGTGATCGGTCGCGAGCAGTGCTAGCGCCTGGCGGATCGGCCCGCGCTTGACATTGAACACCTCGCACAACTGCGCTTCCGTCAGCTTCGCGCCAGGCGGCAGGCGATGCTCGAGGATCGCGGCGCGGATGCGCGCGGCGATGGCTTCGGGCTTCGTGCCGGTCGCGTCGGCTTCGGTATCGGCGTTTTGCACGTCTTTGCGCATGTCACTCACCTTGATGTTGGGTATGCTAGTTTGGACATAAAGATTGTCAACAATTTTATCGACCAACCTGGGGAAGATGCCTGGTTCGTACGCTGACCGGCATGCATTGTTCCGGTGAAAGCCGCTTCACTACTGGGAATATTGCACTTCCACGGGGATTTCATGCTCCTGAATGGGCCAATTTTTTGTCAACAATCTGGCTCGATGCCGGTTCTAGAACATTCGGCTTAGCTGAAAATTATTGGCGGTTAGTTGCATATTGTGCATCTAAAAAAGCGCCAGAAGTTCTGGCGCGGTGCGCGGCGGGCGAATCAGCCCAGATGCGGATAACCGCTCACGTTGAGCTCGAACCCGTGTGCATCGGCACTCAGTTGCGCGTCGCCGCCGAACGGCAGCGTGACCATATCCGGAATATGGCCGAACGGCAGGCCGGTGATGACCGGAATTCCGGCGAGCGCTCGCACCTGCTCCACCACCGCGTGCAGGTCGTAGCCGTTGTCGTAGTCAAAGGACTTGCCGCCCGAGAAGTCGCCCAGCACGAGCGCCTTCTGGCGCGCGAGGATGCCGGCAAGATGCAGCTGGTACAGCATGCGTTCGACGCGGAACGGTTGTTCGTTGATGTCTTCGACGAACAGGATGCCCCCCTCCACCGGCGGCATGTACGGCGTGCCGATCAGGGAGGTCAGCACGGCCAGGTTGCCGCCCCAGAACATGCCCGCGACATTCGCGTGCTGCGCCTGCGGCGCCCTCACCTTGAGCGTGAATTCGGGCTTGGTGAGCGCGTCCCAGAAGTGATGCATCGTGAAACTGCTCAACTCTGGGGCACCGAAATCGCCGAGCAGCATCGGGCCGCCGAAGGTCGTCAATCCCGCGCGCGCGTAGAGCGCAAGCTGAATCGCCGTGAAATCGCTGTGACCGACAAGCGCAATGGGTTGCCCGGCGAGCCGCTTTTGCAGACCTTCGTAGTCGAGTCCATGCAGGATACGCACCGCGCCATAACCGCCACGTACCGCCAGCACGATATCGGGCAACGAGCGGGCGGGATCGGCGAGACGGTTCAGTTCGGCGGCGCGCTGGCCATCGGTGCCAGCGAAACGCTGGAAACGCCGCTCGGTCGCCTCGATGCCTTCGACGCGATGACCCTGCGCACGCAGCCGCGCAATGCCGCGATGAATGGCTTCCGGGTCGTGAGGATAGCCCGACGGTGCAATCAGTTCGATGGTGCGGTGGGTGGTCATATTCGACGGTTTCGAATCCACCAGGGGCGCCATCAGGCTGCGGCGGCGCGTCGTGGCGGTGGGTCAGTGAGAATTGGCGCGACCGTCCGGCGCCCTGGCTGTGTGATCCGCCTGCGTCGCTTCTGCCGCGGCTTCGGCTGCTGCACGGCGCGCTTCGCGGCTCGCACGGCGGCGCTCGGCAAAGAACGCGCGCAGCGCGTCGCCGCATTCCGTCTCGAGTACGCCGCCCACCACGCTCGTATGGTGGTTGAGCTGACCGTTCGAGAACGCATCGACGACGCTACCGCATGCGCCCGTCTTCGGGTCGCGCGCGCCGTACACCACGCGCGAAATGCGCGCATGCATGATCGCGCCGGCGCACATCAGGCACGGTTCCAGGGTCACATAAAGTTCGCAGCCGGGCAAGCGGTAGTTACCCAGTGCGCTACCGGCCGCACGCAGCGCCGCCATTTCGGCGTGAGCCGACGGATCGTGCGTGCCGATCGGATGATTGAAGCCTGTCGCGATGACTTCGTCGCCGCGCACGAGGACCGCGCCAACCGGCACTTCGCCGGCCGCACGGGCCGCTTCGGCGGCAGCCTGCGCGAGCCGCATGAAATGACGGTCGCGTTCGCTGACAGGATCAGGCTGGGGATCGGAATCGGGAAGGGGTGCCGGCATGGCAGCGGACGTTTCGCCGGCATCGGGCGAGTGGCCGTGCTCTTGCGCTTCGCCCGAGGGCGGCATGGCGCTCACGCTCAAGCGGCACCCGCCGCGAAGCCCTGCCCGCTTGCCGCGCGCTCGGACAAGCGCTCGGCGATACGGCGACGGTATTCGTGCGGCACCACCATCGGGCCGCCACGCAGCGATTCGAGCGCCATGTCGAGCGCGAGCAGGCGCGCGCGCAGACGGCACTGCGCGGCCTTGTCGCCTACCTTGGCAAGTTCTCCCTCGAGATCGCGCAATGCACGAAGCTGTTCGAGAGCGGGCGGCACGAATCCGGCATTCATCAGAATGCGGTTCGCCACGCGCACTTCTTCGGGCACGAAGAAGTCGTCGTCGAGTTCCTGGGGCGCTCCTGCGCCGGGCGACCCGTCGAAGTCACCGCGCGCGGCTGCGGCGGTAATCCGTTGTTCGACGAGGGCATCAAGCAATTTCATCAGCAATCCACTACGTTGCGGCCACGGCATTCTATCAGGGTAACACCTGGAAGACCCCGCCCGTCTGACATGGGCGACGTTCAAGTCCTATGGATTGACAGGCGGTCGTTTTGATGCGAAGGGCATGGAGCACGTTCACACGGCGCGCCGGAGAAAGCCGGATTCGTCTGATGGGCGCGGCTTCGGCGCACCGGTAAGGTCAATCGTTTCACCGCCAGCGAGCGTGCTGCGGTCCACTCACCTTTGCTTGCGCAGGCAACGATGAAATTTTCTTCATTTTCCCGCTTCACGACCGGGCGGCCGCCAGCCCGCAGCGCGCATCGCTCTCCAGCGTGTATTACGTGGATCGTGCGCCGGTCGCGTCTGGGTGTGATTTGCCTGCTGCTGGGTGCAAGTCTCACCGGATGCAGCGTGTTTTGCGGGGCGGCGGGGGGCAGCGGCGGCGGCGCGGCGGGGGTATGCGGAATCGGGACGGGAATGCGGTTCTGAAGCGGCGCCCACTGGAACGGACACCGCTTCAGTCAGTCAGGCGAGGCTTAGTCCTTCAGCACCTTCGCCACGGCATCGACCACGATGCCGACGTTCTTCTCATTGAGACCCGCAACGCACATACGGCCCGAACGCAGGATATACACGCCGAGCTCATCCTTGAGCCGATCGACCTGTGCGGCGCTCAAGCCCGTGTAGGTGAACATGCCGCGCTGCTTCACATAGCGCGACAGCGCCTCGCCGCTCACGTGCGCCTTCAGGCCGTCGTGAATCGCCACCCGCATGCGGGCGATACGCTCGCACATCGCCGCCAGCTCGGTCTCCCACGACTGCCGGAGCGCCGGCGTCGTGAGCACGCGCGTGACGATCTTCGCGCCGTGCGTCGGCGGATTGCTGTAGTTCGAGCGCACCGAGCCCGTCAACTGGCCCAGCACACGGTCAGCGGCCGCCGCATCCTCGCAGATCACGTGCAGACCGCCGCAACGCTCGCCGTAGAGCGAGAAGTTCTTCGAGAACGAGTTCGCGACCAGCGCGGGCACGCCGCGACGGCCGAGTTCACGCACCGCGAAGGCATCAGCGTCGAGACCGGCGCCGAAGCCCTGATACGCCATATCGACGAACGGCAGCAGATCGCGCTTTTGCAACACGTCGATCAGTTGCACCCACTGCGCCTCGTCCAGATCCACACCGGTCGGGTTATGGCAGCACGCGTGCAGCAGTACGACGCTCTTCGCCGGCAGCGCGTCGATGGCCGAGAGCATCGCCTCGAACTTCAGGCCGCCCGTCGCTTCGTCGTAGTACGGGTAGGTATTCACCTCGAAACCCGCACGCTCGAAGATGAAACGATGGTTTTCCCACGTCGGATCGCTCACCCACACCTGGCTCTGCGGGAAATAACGCTTGATGAAGTCGGCCCCCACCTTGAGCGCACCCGAGCCGCCGAGCGTCTGCACCGTGGCGACCTTCCCAGCCGCACGCGACGGGCACTCGGCACCAAACACCAGCGTCTGCACGGCGTCGCGGTACTGCGCGAAACCGGCCATCGGCAGATAGGGCTTCGGACCCGGCTCGTTCAGGATCGCCGCCTCGGCGCTGTGAACGGCCTGCATCACCGGCAGACGGCCATCGTCGTCGAAATAAATGCCAATGCTCAGATTGACCTTGTTCTGCCGCGGATCTTTCTGGAAGTTCTCGTTGAGCGAGAGGATCGGGTCGCCGGAATAGGCATCGATATGTTCGAACATGACGTTAGCTTGTCGGTTACGGAAAAGTTGCTGGAAAACGGTTGCTCCGGCTTCGTGCGGGCGGGCGCTCACGCGCCCTTGTGCCCTTCCCCGCGCCTTTCAGCGCGTCTGCACACCGGCTTGCAGCGCCGGCGTCGCGCCACGGCGCCAGAAGCGGTACGCACCGCCGAGCACCGCCAGCCACACCGGGATCAGCCAGACGGAAAGGCGCAGATCCGGAATCATATACATCACGACGAGAATACCGGCCAGGAACGCGAGGCACAGGTAGTTCGTGAACGGATAGCCGAGGCTGCGGAACGTCGTCGTTTCGCCCAGACGCGCCTTCTCGCGGCGGAACTTCAGGTGGATCAGGCTGATCATCGCCCAGTTGATGATGAGCGCCGACACCACGAGTCCCATCAGCAACTCGAACGCCTTGCCCGGCATGAAGTAGTTGATCACCACGCAGGCCGCCGTGGCCACCGCCGTCACCGCCAGCGCCGCCAGCGGAATGCCGCGACGGTTCACCTTGAGCAGCGCCTTGGGCGCATTACCCTGCTGCGCGAGACCGTAAAGCATGCGGCTGTTGCAGTACACGCCGCTGTTGTACACGGAGAGCGCGGCGGTCAGCACGACCACGTTGAGCACATGCGCCACGAAATTGCTGTTCATCGCATGGAAGATCAGCACGAAGGGGCTGCCGCCCGACACGACCTTTTCCCACGGATAGAGCGACAGCAGCACACCCAGCGCGCCGACGTAGAAAATCAGGATGCGATAGATCACCTGGTTGGTGGCGCGCGGGATGGTGTGCGAGGGATCGTCGGCTTCCGCTGCGGTAATGCCGACCAGTTCGAGACCGCCGAACGAGAACATCACGACCGCCATCGACATCACCAGACCAGAGACACCGTGCGGGAAGAAACCGCCGTGACGCCAGAGGTTCGAGACGCCAGCTTCCGGCCCGGCATTGCCCGACACCAGCAGCCAGCCGCCGAACGCGATCATGCCGACGATCGCCAGCACCTTGATGATCGCGAACCAGAATTCGAGCTCGCCGTAGGACTTCACGCTCGCCAGATTGATGGCGTTGATGACGACGAAAAAGCCCAGCGCCGATACCCACGTCGGCAGCGCCGGCCACCAGTAATGCATGTAGATGCCGACCGCGGACAACTCGGCCATGCTCACGAGCACATAGAGCACCCAGTAATTCCAGCCAGAGAGAAAGCCTGCGAACGGGCCGAAGTACTTATCGGCGAAGTAACTGAACGAACCGGCGACGGGCTCGTCGACGACCATCTCGCCGAGTTGCCGCATGATGAAGAACGCGACGATGCCGGCGATCGCATAACCGAGCAGCACCGAAGGGCCGGCCGTCTGGATAGTCTGGGCGATGCCGAGGAACAATCCGGTGCCGATTGCGCCACCCAGCGCAATCAGCTGGATATGGCGATTCTTGAGACCGCGCTTGAGGTGGCCGTTCGCGTCGTCCTGACCGCGTGCGCCGCTTGTATCGTGGGGAACCATGTCTCTTCCTGTCTCTTCTTTATCGATGCGTCGGCTGGAAGGCGGGATGACCTTCCGGCACGGCCGCGCGAAATAATATTGCGCGCACAACGTTCTGTGCTGACGCGCTCCCAAGGCCGCCGGGGATGGCCGGCTGCCCTGCCAGGTGCGCCCAGTGTATAGGCGACAAGGAAAAATATGATTTCATCTGATACGCAGGCAAACCCTGATTGGTACAATTTCGTTTCGCATTTAACTCATCCCGAGCAAGAATAGTGCAAACACTCGCCCTTGACCCCATCGATCTGCGGCTCCTCGCCGCGCTACAGGAGCACGGACGCGCCTCGAATCTCGAACTGGCGGCGGCCGTGAAGCTCTCGCCCGCCCAGACGCTGCGGCGCCATCGGCGGCTCGAGGAGCTGGGGGTCATCAAGCGCTATGAGACGCGCCTCGACCCGCAGGCGCTGGGCTTCGGCGTGGTCGCGTTCATTCAGGTGACGATGGAGCGCGGGCACATGCGCGAACTCGTGAAGTTCAAGGAACTCGTCGCGAAGCTGCCGCAAGTGCAGGAGTGTTACTCCGTGACCGGCGATATCGACTACGTCATGAAAGTGGTGGCGCGCGATCTCAAGGCGCTATCCGAATTCCTGCTCGACACGCTCATGCGCGCGCCTGGCGTGAGCAGCGTGCATTCGATTGTGTGCCTCGATGAACTCAAGGGGACGAGCGCGATGCCGTTGGAGGCGTGAGCGGAGCGTGAGAAGCTGGCTCGCTGGGGATAAGTCCAGTGCGGATACGCAATTTTATCTCATTTGCATCGCGCGTATGAGGGATGATTGCGTTTTGGGCTTGCCTGGGACAGGGAAATGGGCGGTTTGCGCCAGGACGGGGGTTTAGGAGCGAGACAAAACAAAAACCCGCGCCAGCTCAAAGAGCCGAACGCGGGTTTCAGGATTGATCGCTAGCTAGTGCGCTAGCGAAACCACGTCAGTGGACCATCACTCCCACTCGATCGTCGCGGGCGGCTTGCCCGAGATGTCGTACACGACGCGATTGATCCCGCGCACTTCATTGATGATGCGGTTCGACACATTGCCCAGCAGCTCGTGCGGCAGATGCGCCCAGTGCGCCGTCATGAAGTCCATCGTCTGCACCGCGCGCAGCGCGACAACGTACTCATACGTGCGGCCATCGCCCATCACGCCCACGCTCTTCACCGGCAGGAACACCGCGAACGCCTGGCTCGTCAGTTCGTACCACGACTTGCCGGTTTCCTTGTCGATGGTGTTACGCAGCGTCTCGATGAAGATCGCGTCGGCGCGACGCAGCAGATCCGCGAAATCGCGCTTCACTTCACCGAGGATACGCACGCCCAGACCCGGGCCCGGGAACGGGTGGCGATACACCATTTCGTGCGGCAGACCGAGCTTCACGCCCAGTTCGCGCACTTCGTCCTTGAACAGTTCGCGCAGCGGCTCGAGCAGCTTCAGGTTCAGCGTTTCCGGCAGGCCGCCCACGTTGTGGTGGCTCTTGATCGTGTGCGCGCCCTTCTTGCCCTTGCCTGCCGATTCGATCACGTCCGGATAGATCGTGCCCTGTGCGAGCCACTTGGCGTCCGTCAGCTTGCCGGCTTCCGTCTGGAACACTTCCACGAACTCGGCGCCGATGATCTTGCGCTTCGCTTCCGGATCGGTCACACCCGCCAGCTTCGACAGGAACGCTTCGCTTGCATCGACGTGAATCACCTTCACGCCGAGGTTGCCCGCGAACATCGACATCACCTGCTCGGCTTCGTTCAGACGCAGCAGGCCGTGATCGACGAACACGCAGGTCAGCTGGTCGCCAATCGCGCGATGCAACAGCGCCGCCGCCACCGACGAATCCACGCCGCCCGACAGACCGAGAATGACGTGCTCGCTACCGACCTGCTTGCGGATCGCTTCGACGGCTTCGTCGATGTAGTGACCCATTTCCCAGTCGGCCTTCGCGCCGCAGATGCCCAGCACGAAGCGTTCGAGCATCGCACGGCCCTGGACGGTGTGCGTGACTTCCGGATGCCATTGCAGGCCGTAGAAGTGACGCGCTTCGTCGGCCATGGCCGCGATCGGGCACGATTCGGTCGATGCCATCAGCTGGAAGCCAGCCGGCATTTCGGTGACCTTGTCGCCGTGGCTCATCCAGACCTTGAGCATGCCGTGGCCTTCGGCCGTACGGAAGTCTTCGATGCCGTCCAGGAAGCTCGTGTGGTTGCGCGCGCGCACTTCGGCGTAGCCGAATTCGCGCAGGTGACCGCCGTCGACCTTGCCGCCGAGCTGCTCGGCCATCGTCTGCATGCCGTAGCAGATGCCGAGCACCGGCACGCCCAGTTCGAACACGGCTTGCGGTGCGCGCGGGGTGTCCGCGTCGGTGACCGAGTTCGGGCCGCCCGAAAGGATGATGCCCTTCGGCGCGAATTCGCGGATGAAAGCGTCATCGACGTCGTACGGATGGATTTCCGAGTAGACCTGCGCTTCGCGCACGCGGCGAGCGATCAGCTGGGTGACTTGCGAACCGAAGTCGAGAATCAGGATTTTGTCGTGCATGGCAGCGGACGAGACCTAAAAAAGAACGGATACAGAAAGCCGCGCGCCGGCTAAAGCTTCGCACGCGGCATGAATTCATCAGGACCTGGGTACCGGAACTTGGTGGTCCGGTACAAGGCGTTCGAGCGCAATTCGACGGAAGTGGCGTCTGACGGTTGGCGTCGACGCGCACCTCACGTCAACCTCGCAGCGGCGGCCGCTGCGCGTCGGCAGCTTCGTCGCGGGCCGCGTGGCGCGCTTCTTCGGCCTGCACTGTCGTGCGCGGCGTGGCCACTGGCGTCACTGGATCAGCCTTTGTACGCGAGAAAATCGACTTCGCGAACGCCACCGGCTCCACACGCTTGCCCTTGGCTGCGAGACGCGCTTCACGCTCCTGCACGGCCGCCTCGGCCGCCAGCGCCCTCTCGCGCAGCTTCACGACGCCGGCAAGACGCGCACCGCCCAATCCCACGATGATCAGGCAGACACCGACGGCACCCGCCACCAGTTGCCCGAAGCCCGTGAGTTGCGGCTGGTGCAGCGCGATCAGCCAGATCAGCATGAGCACGCCGGCCATCCAGTTGACGTGTCCAGCAGCGCGGGCGACCGTAGCGGTCAGCGCGCCGTCAAAGGCCGCGCGTAGCGCAAGCCAGGCGAAGCCCAGCAGCACGACGCCGAACGCCTGCCCGATGAGCGCCGGCTGCGCCTGCACCAATTGCAATGCGTTGTAGAGCGAGGTCCAGGGCGTGAGAAGAAACAGCACGCCGAACCCCAGCAGCATCAACGCATCGACAATCAGCACTACGCGCAGCAGCGGCTTCATCGAGGCTTAGTCCACGTGATAGTTGGGCGCTTCCTTGGTGATCTGCACGTCGTGGACGTGCGATTCGTTCAGCCCGGCGCCCGTGATCTGCACGAACTCCGCCTTCGTATGCAGTTCGTCGATCGTGCGGCAACCGCAGTAGCCCATCGAAGCGCGCACGCCGCCAATCATCTGGAACAGGATGGCGTTGATCGGGCCCTTGTAGGCGACGCGGCCTTCGATGCCTTCCGGCACGAGCTTGTCGATGTTGGCCGAGTTGTCCTGGAAGTAACGGTCTGCTGCGCCGTCCTTCATCGCGCCGACCGAGCCCATGCCGCGATACGACTTGTACTGGCGGCCCTGGAACAGGAACACGTCGCCCGGCGATTCTTCGGTGCCGGCGAACATGCTGCCCATCATCACGGCGTTCGCGCCGGCTGCCAGCGCCTTCGAGACGTCGCCCGAGTAACGCACGCCGCCGTCGGCGATACACGGCACGCCGGTGCCCTTGAGCGCTTCCGCAACGTTGGAAATCGCGGTGATCTGCGGCACGCCCACGCCTGCAACGATACGCGTCGTGCAGATCGAGCCCGGGCCGATACCGACCTTCACGCCGTCAGCGCCGTATTCGACCAGCGCACGTGCGGCGTCGGCCGTGGCGATGTTGCCGCCGATCACTTCGACGTGCGGGAAGTTCTTCTTCACCCACTGGACGCGCTCGAGCACGCCCTTGCTGTGGCCGTGCGCCGTATCGACGACGATCACGTCCACGCCGGCCTGCACCAGCAGTTCGACGCGCTCTTCGTTGTCCGCGCCGACGCCGACGGCCGCGCCTGCGCGCAGCTTGCCGTGCTCGTCCTTACAGGCGGCCGGGTGTTCGGTCTGCTTGGTGATGTCCTTGACGGTCATCAGGCCGCGCAGTTCGAACGCGTCGTTTACGACCAGCACGCGTTCGAGGCGGTGGCTGTGCATGAGCGCTTTGGCTTCGTTGAGCGGCGTGCCTTCCTTAACGGTCACGAGGCGTTCGCGCGGCGTCATGATCGAGCGCACCGGCTCGTCGAAACGCGTTTCGAAGCGCAGGTCACGGTTCGTGACGATGCCGACGAGCTGCGCGCCTTCCACGACCGGGAAGCCCGAGATGCCATGCTGCTGCGACAGCGCGATGACGTCCGCGACCTTCATCTGCGGCGGCACGGTGATCGGATCGCGCACGACGCCCGACTCGAAACGCTTCACCTTCGCGACCTCGCGCGCCTGTTCGGCCGGCGTGAGGTTCTTGTGGATGATGCCGACGCCACCCTGCTGAGCCATCGCAATAGCGAGACGCCCTTCCGTGACGGTATCCATCGCGGCCGAGACAAGCGGAATGTTCAGGGAGATATTGCGGGTCAGCCGGGTCTTCAGGCTGGTGTCGCGCGGGAGAACGTCGGAAAACGCGGGAACGAGGAGCACGTCATCGAACGTGAGTGCTTTCTGGATCAGACGCATGGCAAATCCTATAGGCGCAAAAGCAGATTATACGGGATAGCGCCCTGGAAATCATCAGTGCGTACAGTAGCTTAGCGCCGATTGTGGGATTTTTCGGGAGTTTTTCGCGCGCCTGGCATGGATGCCCCAGCCGCGTTTCCGACCCGAATTTCGATTCATCCAGCATGACTTGCGGTCTACCTGGCGGTGCGCCCGTGCAGGATTGAACAAGACACCGTGCGGCCCGCACGATTAAGCTGCCCTCCACTAGTGACTTGCGGAGGCAATGGAAATGCAGCGTGGTGTGTTGTACGGCGTGCTCGCCGGAGCGTTATGGGGATGCGTGTTCGTCGTGCCTCGTCAACTGGCGGACTTCTCGCCCCTGCTCCTGAGCGCCGGACGCTACGTGATGTACGGACTCGTCTCGCTGGCCGCCCTGCTGCCAATGCTCAAGCGTGTCTGGCCGCGTCTCACGCGCGACGATCTCGTGGCGCTCGTCAAGCTCGCGTTGGTGGGCAACCTGCTCTACTACCTTTTCCTGGCCAGTGCGATCCACCTAGTCGGCATCGCACCGGCGTCGCTGATCGTCGGCGTGCTGCCTGTGACCGTCACACTGCTCGGACGCGCCGATCATGGCGCCGTACCGCTCTCGAAGCTGGCGTGGCCGCTCGCCATGATCGCGGCGGGCATCGTGTGCATCAATGTCGATGTGTTCTCGGCGTCCGCCAGCACGGGCGATCACGCCGGCACGCTCACCAAGATCGCCGGGATCGGCTGCGCGGTCGGCGCACTGGTCTGCTGGACGTGGTACGCCGTGGAAAATTCACGCTACCTGCAGCGCAATGCCCACTTCGGCGGCAATGAGTGGTCGGTGCTATGGGGCGTGGTGACGGGAGCGCTCGGCGGCGTGTTGTGGCTCGTGATTCTCGCGATGCCGGCTGGCACGGTGCAGACAGGCGTTGCCAATGGGCGCTGGGCCACGTTCTGGCAACTGAACCTCGTGCTGGCAATCGGCGCGTCGTGGCTCGGCAATGGTCTGTGGAACGCCGCCGCCAAGCGCCTGCCGTTGACGCTTTCAGGTCAGATGATTGTGTTCGAGACACTGTTCGCCCTGCTCTATGGCTTCGTGTACGACCACCGACTGCCGCGCGGGCTGGAAATCGCGGCGATCGTTCTGCTGGTGGCGGGGGTGAGCTGGTCGGTGCGTCAGCACTCGGGCGGGCCGGAAGATACCGTGCATGGCGACGGCATCGTCCCGGAAGGCGACTTGCCGGGAATCGGCAAATCGGCCGACGACCGCGAGAGCGGCGCGCAGCGGCGCCGGGTGACGAGCTGAGCGATGTGTTGAGCGTGCTACGCGCTGATCCAGCACCCGGTCAGCGCGAATCCTTGTTCTGCCACTTGCGCCCTTCGATCGAACCCGCCTTGCGGCTCTTGTCGACACGGCGCTGGCGCGCGAGCTTCGGGTCCGCGACCAGCGGGCGGTAGATCTCCACGCGGTCGCGATCGACGAGCACGGTGTCGAGCGGCTTAAGCTTGCCGTACACGCCCACCTTCTGTTTCGTCAGATCGATCTCGGGATGGCGCGTCAATATGCCGCTCGCGTCGATGGCCTGCTGGACGGTCGCACCCGATGGCAACTGCACGCCGATGCGCGTCTGCGCGTCGGGCAGCGCGTAACACACGTCGATGGACAACGCCGCCGACACGTTGTCGGACACAGTCTGGGACACATTCGCGCTCATACTTTGTTCTTGCCGTAGCGCTGGTCGGCGCGCTTCACGAAGGAATCGACGAAGGTGTTCGCGATATGGTGGAACACCGGCCCGATGATCTTTTCGAGAATGATGTTAGAAAACTCGTAGTGCAGCGAGAATTCGATCTTGCAGGCGTCCGCGCGCAGCGGCGTGAAGCGCCACGAGCCCGTGAACTTCTTGAAAGGGCCGTCGGTGAACTCCATATCGATACGTTCGGGCCGCTTCTGCGTGTTACGCGTGGCAAAGTGCTGTTTGATGCCCTTGAAGTTGATATCGATCTTCGCCTCCATGCCGTTTTCGTCCTTGCGGCGAACCTCGACGCCGCCGCACCACGGCAGGAAGTTGGGATAGTCGTCGACGTCGGTCACGAGGTCGAACATCTGTTCCGCCGAATGGCGAATCAACACGGTTTTCTGGACATCCGCCATAAATTGCGCAATGCGATGCAAGAGTGAAGGCGCGGCGGGCTTTCGCTGGCCCGCTTTGCTAAAATCGTAATTTTAAACGAGTTGGGCGTTTCCCATTTTCCTATGAGCATCATCGACAACAGAAAAGCCTTCTTCGATTACTTCATCGAAGAGCGCCACGAGGCGGGGCTCGTGCTCGAAGGATGGGAGGTCAAGGCCATGCGCGCCGGGCGAGCCAACATCAAGGAAGCCTACGTCATCATCAAGGACGGCGAGCTGTTCCTGATCGGCACGCACATCAGCCCGCTGCCCGAGGCCTCGACGCACATCCACCCCGACGCCACGCGCACGCGCAAGCTGCTGCTGCACCGCGAGGAAATCGACAAGCTGATCGGCAAGGTCGAACAGCGCGGTTTCACGCTCGTGCCGCTGAACTTCCACTACAAGGGCGGCCGCGTGAAGTGCGAGATCGGCCTAGCCAAGGGCAAGAAGCTGCACGACAAGCGCGAGACCGAAAAGCAGCGCGACTGGCAGCGCGAAAAGGCGCGCCTGATGCGCACGCCTACCTGATCGTCTGCACAAACCCTCAGATGTAACAAAGGGCGGCCTGGGGCCGCCCTTTTTACTGTTCAACGCACGTGACTGACTTGCCGGACGCTCAGACGCCCTTTGCCGCATCGCGGCCCAGTTGCGTCTCTTTCATGCCCGTGCGGTTCACGATCGTCAGCGCCGATGCAATCATCGAACTCAGATCGCTCATATTGCCCGGCACGATCAGCGTATTGCCCTGCTTGGCCAGGTTGCCGAAGGCCGTCACATACTGCTCGGCCACCTTGAGGTTGACCGCATCCATGCCGCCCTGCGCCTGGATCGAGTTGCCGATCTTCAGAATAGCCTGCGCATTGGCGTCCGCGACCGCCAGAATCGCTGCCGCCTGGCCCTGCGCCTGATTGATCGCGGCTTGCCGCTCGCCTTCCGACTTCTGGATCGCCGCTTCGCGCGCGCCTGCCGCGAGGTTGATCTGCTCCTGCTTGCGCCCTTCCGACGCCGCGATCAGCGCGCGCTTCTCACGCTCGGCCGTGATCTGCGCCTGCATGGCGTGGAGGATTTCCTTGGGCGGCGTCAGATCCTTGATCTCGTAGCGCAGCACCTTCACGCCCCAGTTCGAGGCCGCCTCATCGAGCGCCGACACCACGCTGTGGTTGATGAAATCGCGCTCCTCGAAGGTCTTGTCGAGTTCGAGCTTGCCGATCACCGAGCGCAGCGTGGTCTGCGACAACTGCGTAATCGCGAACACGAAGTTGCTCGACCCGTACGACGCTTTCATCGGATCGGTCACCTGGAAGTACAGCACGCCGTCCACCTGCAACTGGGTGTTGTCGCGCGTGATACAGATCTGGCTGGGCACATCGAGCGGGATTTCCTTGAGCACGTGCTTGTAGGCCACGCGATCGATGAACGGCAGCACGATCGTGAGACCGGGCGTGAGCGTGGCGTGGTAGCGGCCAAGCCGCTCGAGCACCCAGGCGTGCTGCTGAGGCACGATCTTGACGGTCTTCGACACCAGCACGATGACGATCACGAGCAGAATCAGCCCGACAACTGGTACTTGCATGCGCTTCCCCTTTTGCTTCGACTGGATTTGATCTGGATCTTGATAGACGACATGGACGCCTTCGCGCCGGCGGCCTTTCAGGCGTGATGCGCGCCTGCATTGGCACCGGTCACGCTGCCATGCTCCGCCGCTACGATGAGGCAACTGCCGCGCACGGCCTTGATCCGGTAAAGATGAGCGTCCTCGGGCTCGCCGGGTGCGAGTTCGACATCCCATTCGGCGCCGCGATACATCGTGCGGGCTCGCCCCTCATGCCACGCGGCGACCGTGAGCGTGGAGCCGATGTCGAGATTCACACCGGGGTCGCTCGAAGCGTCGACCATACGCCGCCTGCGCCCAAAGCGCGAACGCCGCAATACGATCACGGCCACCAGCGCCACCAGCGCAGCCGCCACGAGTTGCAGATCGAGCGGCGCGCCCAGCTCGAAAGCCAGCACACCCGCCAGGAAGCCGAGCGCGATCATCAGCAGATAGAAGGTGCCGGTCATCAACTCGGCCACGATCAGCACGCCCGCGCCGATCCACCAGAACACACCATGCGGACCCACGTCGACCTCCCAAAGTAAAACACCCCGGATAGACCGGGGTGTTATAGCACGAAGCTGACACTTTTTTCCGCTGCACGCGAAAGCAAAATGCAAGCTGCATCAAGCTTTGCGCAGAGCGGGACGGCTTGCGCCGTCCGTGGGCATTACTTCGCTTGCGCCTTCGCGAGCGCCTGCCACGTTTCGACGACCGTGTCGGGGTTCAGCGAGATCGAAGCGATGCCTTCTTCCGCCAGCCATTCAGCGAAGTCCGGATGATCGGACGGGCCCTGACCGCAGATGCCGACGTACTTGTTCAGACGGCGGCAGGTTTCGATCGCACGCTTGAGCAGGAACTTGACGGCAGGATCGCGCTCGTCGAAGTCGGCAGCCAGCAGCTCCATACCCGAATCCCGGTCCAGGCCGAGCGTGAGCTGCGTGAGGTCGTTCGAACCGATCGAGAAGCCGTCGAAGTACTGCAGGAACTCTTCGGCGAGAATCGCGTTGGTCGGCACTTCGCACATCATGATCAGGCGCAGACCGTTTTCGCCGCGCTTGAGGCCGAACTTCTCGAGCAGGCCCACGACGCGCTCCGCCTGCTTGAGCGTACGCACGAACGGCACCATGATCTCGACGTTCGAGAGGCCCATCTCTTCACGCACGCGCTTGAGCGCCAGGCACTCCATTTCGAACGCTTGCGCGAAGTCGTCGGCGATGTAGCGCGAGGCGCCACGGAAACCCAGCATCGGGTTTTCTTCGTCCGGCTCGTAGCGCGAACCGCCGATCAGCTTCTTGTACTCGTTCGACTTGAAGTCCGACATACGCACGATGACGGGCTTCGGATAGAACGCCGCCGCGATCGTGGCGATGCCTTCCGTGAGCTTGTCGACGTAGAACGCGCGCGGCGATGCATGGCCACGTGCAACGCTTTCCACGGCCTTCTTCAGGTCCGCGTCGATGTTCGGGTACTCGAGAATCGCCTTCGGGTGAACGCCGATGTTGTTGTTGATGATGAACTCGAGACGCGCGAGGCCCACACCAGCGTTCGGCAGCTGCGAGAAGTCGAACGCGAGTTGCGGGTTGCCGACGTTCATCATGATCTTGACCGGAATCGCCGGCAGCTCGCCACGCTGGACTTCGCTGACTTCTGTTTCCAGCAGACCGTCATAGATGCGGCCTTCGTCGCCTTCTGCGCACGACACCGTCACCAGCGCGCCGTCCTTCAGCACGTCGGTTGCGTCGCCGCAGCCCACGACTGCCGGCACGCCCAGCTCACGCGCGATGATCGCCGCATGGCAGGTACGACCGCCACGGTTCGTGACGATGGCGGCTGCACGCTTCATCACCGGCTCCCAGTTCGGGTCGGTCATGTCCGCGACCAGCACGTCGCCCGGCTGCACGCGTTCCATTTCGGACGGATCGTGAATCACCTTCACGCGGCCCGCGCCGATCTTCTGACCGATTGCACGGCCCGTTGCCAGAACCTGCGACTGGCCCTTGAGCTTGAAGCGCTGCTCGACCTTGCCCGCAGCCTGGCTCTTCACCGTCTCCGGACGTGCCTGGAGAATGAAGATCTTGCCGTCGAGACCGTCCTTGCCCCACTCGATGTCCATCGGACGCTGGTAGTGCTTTTCGATGATGACGGCGTACTTGGCCAGTTCGATCACGTCTTCGTCGGTGATCGAGAAGCGGTTGCGCTGTTCGTGCGAGACGTCGACCGTCTTCACGCGGCCCGGTTCGCCCGGCTGCGTGAACTCCATCTTGATGAGCTTCGAGCCGATCGAGCGGCGGATGATCGGCGCCTTGCCTTGCGCGAGCGTGGTCTTGAAGACGTAGAACTCGTCCGGATTCACCGCGCCCTGCACGACAGTCTCGCCGAGGCCGTAGCTCGACGTGATGAAGACCGCGTCCTTGAAGCCCGACTCCGTGTCCAGCGTGAACATCACGCCGGCGGCGCCGCGGTCCGAACGGACCATGCGCTGCACGCCAGCCGACAGCGCGACTTCAGCGTGGGTGAAGCCCTTGTGGACGCGATACGAGATAGCGCGGTCGTTGTAGAGCGACGCGAACACGTGCTTGAGACGGTCGAGCACGTCCTCGACGCCCACCACGTTCAGGTAGCTTTCCTGCTGACCGGCGAACGAAGCGTCGGGCAGATCTTCTGCCGTTGCCGACGAACGCACGGCGAACGACAGCTCAGTCGGCGAGCCCGCTTGCAGCGTTTCGAAGCCTGCGCGGATGTCCGCTTCGAGCTGCGACTGCAACGGCGCGTCGATGATCCATTGACGGATTTCCTTGCCGGCTTCTGCAAGCGCCTTGACGTCGTCGACGTCGAGCGTTTCCAGGCGAGCGGCGATCCGTTCGGTCAGGTTGTTATGTTTCAGGAAGTCGCGGAAGGCGAGCGCAGTCGTCGCGAAGCCCGTGGGCACACGCACGCCAGCCTCAGCCAACTGGCTGATCATTTCGCCGAGCGAGGCGTTCTTGCCGCCCACAATCTCAACGTCGGTCATCCGCAACTGCTCGAAAGGCACTACATACGCCTGATCCTTGGCAACGGTGTTAGTCATACAAGCCCCTAAGTGTGAAAAAAATTCACGATTGCGCAAGTGGGCTCGAACGCGGACCGCCTATTGGAAGCCGTCACGCGTCTTGCGCAACCTGTTGGAGAAGCAATCGCCACGGCCCGGGGAGCCTGATGCCGACACAAGGAGAAGCAGGAAGATGCGCGCGATTGCAGGAAGTTCTGCAAATTCGCTGCAAGTTGACGCCAGAATGAGCCACGATGGACTGCGGTTTGGCGCGGTTGCACTGCAATTGCTTATCCAACAGGTTGCCGCTATTCTACCGTGCCGACTCTGGAAAATGTGTCAGTCGGCGAGAATCGCGCCTCGGAATCGTCCCACAGCGGTCCCATCAGCGCTCCCCGGGCTTTTCCGCCCGTTCCGAGCCCCCCAGCAGCTCACGTACCCAGCCTCATCCGATGCCGCCTACCGTATTCATCGTCTCCGACGGTACCGGGATCACTGCCGAAACGTTCGCGCATTCGATCCTGTCGCAGTTCGACCAGAAATTCCGCCTTGTGCGTGTGCCCTTCGTGGACTCGAGCGACAAGGCTTACGCGACCGCCGAGAAGATCAACGAAGCCGCCGTACAAGAAGGCCGCCGCCCGATCGTCTTTACGACGCTGGTAGACAGCAGCTCGAACGAAATCGTCAAACGCGCGAATGCACTCGTGCTCGACATGTTCCAGACCTTCGTGGAGCCGCTGGAACAGGAGCTGGAGCTCAAGTCGAGCCACGCGATGGGCCGCGGCCACCAGAACGCGGACACCGACGAATACAAGAACCGTATCGAGGCAATCAACTTCTCGCTCGCTCACGACGACGGCCAGTCCGACCGCAATCTCGCCGACGCCGACGTGATTCTCGTGGGCGTGTCGCGTAGCGGCAAGACGCCGACGAGTCTTTATCTCGCCATGCAATACGGCGTGAAGGCCGCCAACTACCCGCTGATTCCCGACGACTTCGAGCGTGGCAAGCTGCCGAATTCGCTGCTGTCGCATCGATCGAAGATCTTCGGACTGTCGATCGACCCGCAGCGTCTCACGGAAATCCGTAACGAGCGGCGTCCGGGTAGCAAGTACGCAGCACTGGAAAACTGCCGCTACGAGGTGAACGAAGCCGAAGCGATGATGCGCCGCGAAGGCATCAAGTGGCTCTCCTCCACGCACAAGTCGATCGAGGAAATCGCCACGACGATTCTTCAGGAAATCCGCATCGACAAACCTGCTTACTGATCGGTTCTTTCAACGCGCGTTTTCGATTCGACACAAAAAAGCCTGCATTTCGCAGGTTTTTTTGTTTTTGAACGGAGGAAACGCTCAACGCGCATGCCGCTGCTGCCGGCACTGCTCGAACACGCAGACGGCCGCAGCCGCTGCGACATTGAGCGACTCCATGCCACCGGGCTGCGGAATGGTCACGCGCAGCGCCGCCGCATCGCGCCACACCTGCGACACGCCCGCACCCTCATTGCCGAACACCCACGCGACCTGGCCCGCGAGATCGGCCTCGTCGATGGCCTGCGCACCATGCGAATCGGTGATGACAATAGGCACGCCGAGCATGTCGATCAGCGTCTGCGGCTCAACGTTTTCGAACACCTGCAACAGAAAATGCGCTCCCATCGCCGAGCGCAACACCTTCGACGACCATGCGTAAGCGGTGCCCGGCGTACAGAACACCTTGTCGATGCCCGCCGCGGCCGCGCTACGCAAAATCGAGCCGACATTGCCCGCATCCTGCAGACCATCGAGCACAAGGCAGGTTGACGCCACGCGCTGCGGCAAGGTCGCCTCGGGCATGTCGACGAGCAGCAGCATGCCGGCGCCGTGAACGACGTTGGATAGCTGACCGAACAAGGCATCGGGCAGCGTAATGATGCGGCGCTCGTCGACGCGCGCGACGATATCGCGCGCCTCTTCGTGTTCGAGCGCGCCTTCGGTCACGACGCAGTATTCGGGCTGCGCACCGCCGTCGAGCCAGGCGCTCGCAAGATGGAACCCTTCGAGCAGGGCCTGATGGGCGCGCCGCTGTTGATGCGTCGAGCCGGCCAGCGCCTTCAGGCGCTTGTAGAGCGGATTGTCGCGCGAGGTAATGGCTTTCACGGGCGGGCCTGACGGGTCAGAAAAGGATCAGTAAAAAGGAAAACGGCGCCGCACGAGGCGGCGCCGGATGAGATCGGCGAGCGCATCGGCGGGTTCAGACTGGCGCGAAGGCGTCGTCTGGCCGCGCTGGATCGACAGCTTGCGTGGCTGCACCGGACACAACGACGCCGCCATGCAACGCAAACGCCTCGCGCACCGGCGCAAACGAGCGCCGGTGATGCTCACAGGGGCCATGCGTGCGCAGCGCCGTCAAATGCTGCGCCGTGCCGTAGCCTGCGTGTGCATCGAAACCATAGTTCGGGAAGACTGTGTGCATCTCCAGCATCATGCGGTCGCGCGTCACCTTGGCGATGATCGACGCCGCCGAAATGGCCGGCACGATCGCATCGCCGCCAATCACGGCCTCGCTACGCACCGGCAGGACCGGGCAGCGATTGCCGTCGATTTTCGCCAACGTGGGCGTGACGCTCAGGCCTTCGACCGCACGACGCATCGCCAGCATGGTCGCGTGCAGGATGTTGAGCGTATCGATTTCCTCGACGCTCGCTTGCGCCACGCACCAGGCGAGCGAGCGCTCGACGATCAGGTCGTAAAGCGCGTCACGCGATTTCGCGGTGAGCGCCTTCGAGTCGTCGAGGCCTTCGATCGGGCGCGCGGGATCGAGGATCACGGCGGCCGCGACCACGGGACCCGCGAGCGGACCACGGCCCGCTTCGTCCACGCCGCAGATGATGTCGTCGGGCGAATCGAACAGCAGACCGGCCTGCTCCGCACGCTGAAGACGCACGGCGCGCTTGAGCGCGGCCTGCGACGGCGCCTTCGGCTTCGGCGTCACTTTCGTGCGCTTGATCGTGCTTCCGGTCATGCCCGCCCCTTGCGGCTTTCCACGACGCGCGCCACCACCTCGGCCGCGCGTTCCGCCGTGTTCTGACGCAACGCGTGATGCATCTGCGTGAACACTTCGGTCAGGGTGCGCCGGTTCGCCTCGTCATGCAACTGCGTGAGCGTGGCGTCGGCAAGCGCCTCAGGCGTGGCGAAATGCTGGAGGATTTCCGGCACCACGAAACGCCCCGCCAGAATGTTCGGCAGACCGACATAAGGCAGATAGCCCTGACGGCGCATGATCTGCCCCGTCAGCCAGGGCACCTTGTAGGAGATGACCATCGGCTTCTTGAGCAGCGCCGCTTCGAGCGTAACTGTGCCGCTCTTCACGAGGATCGCATCGGCGGCCGTCATCGCGAGTTGCGACTGACCGTCGACGATCGTCAGCGCCAGACCTTGATGCTGGCTCGCCAGCTCCTGCAACTGTGTGTGGATCGCCGGCGTCGCCGCCGGCATCACGAAGCGCAGGCCAGGTTCGCGCTGCTGCATGATCTGCATCGCGTCGAAGAACGTCGGGCCGATCAGGTTGATCTCCGAACGGCGGCTGCCGGGCAAGACCGCGATGATCGGACCACTATCGGGCAGGCCAAGCGCGCGGCGCGCACCGGGCACGTCCGGTTCGAGCGGGATGTCGTCGGCGAGCGGATGGCCCACGTAGGTCGCCGCCACGCCGGCCTTCTCCAGGATCGCCGTCTCGAACGGGAATACGCAGAGCATGTGATCCACAGACTTCTGGATCTTCTTGATGCGCCCGCCCCGCCACGCCCAGATCGACGGGCAGACGAAATGGATCGTGGGAATGCCGGCTTCGCGCAGCGGCTGTTCGAGACCGAAGTTGAAATCCGGCGCATCGACGCCGATGAAGACATCGGGCGCTTCCGCGAGCAACTGATGCTTGAGCTCCCGGCGAATACGCAGGATTTCGGGAATGTGCTTGAGCGCCTCGACGTAGCCGCGCACCGTGAGCTTGTCCATCGGCCAGTGCGCGTCGAAACCGACGGCCTGCATGCGCGGGCCGCCGATTCCGTAGTACTGCGCAGTATCCGGCAGCTTGCTGACGAGCCCCTTGAGCAGCGACGATGCGAGCAGGTCGCCGGACGGTTCGCCGGCGACCATCGCGAGACGCAGCGGATGGGTTTGCAACGCCATCGTTTAGCGGATGATGCCGCGTTGCGACTGCTCGACGAAGCTGAGCAGCGCCTTCACGTGCACGTCGCCGTCACCGCCCGCCTGGGCGAGTTCGGCGAGCTGCACCTTCGCTTCTTCGAGCGACAGGCTGTTCTTGTACAACGTGCGATAGGCCGCGCGCAGCGCCGAAATCGCATCGGGCGAGAAGCCCCGGCGACGCAGACCTTCGACGTTGATGCCGTGCGGCACCGCCTTGTTGCCCGCGGCGATCACGAACGGCGGCACGTCCTGCACGAGTGCCGAAGCGCCGCCCACCATCGAGTGCGCGCCGATGCGCACGAACTGGTGCACGCCGGTCATGCCGCCGACGATCGCGTGATCGTCCACGATCACGTGGCCCGCGAGCTGCGCGTTGCTCGACATGATGATGTTGTTGCCCAGACGGCAATCGTGGCCCACGTGCACGTAGGCCATGATCCAGCAGTCGTCGCCGATCGACGTGATGCCGGTGTCCTGCACCGTACCCGTATGCAGCGTCGTGAACTCACGGATCGTGTTGCGATTGCCGATCACGAGCTTCGTGGGCTCGCCGCGGTACTTCATGTCCTGCGGGCGACCGCCGATCGACGCGTAGTGACCGATCGAATTGTCTTCGCCGATCGTCGTATGGCCTTCCAGCACGCTATGCGAGCCGACCTGGGTCCGTGCGCCGATGGTGACATTCGCACCGATCACCGCATAGGGGCCGATCTCGACCGATTCGTCGACTTGCGCGCCTGGCTCGACGATCGCAGTGGGATGGATCCTGCTCATTCGTCATGCTCTCCGATTCTGTTGTCGTGCCCAGGCGCCTGCGGGCGCACTGCGGCACGCGACGGCGCAGCTTACTGCGCCGCGTCCATTTTCTTGACGGTGCACATGAGTTCCGCCTCGCAGGCGACCACGCCGTCCACGTCGGCTTGCGCCTTGAACTTCCAGATGCCGCGCATGTAGCGCTCGAACGTCACGCTCAGGATGAGCTGGTCGCCCGGCTCGACCACGCGCTTGAAACGCGCACCGTCGATGCCGACGAAGTAGTACAGCGTGTTCTCGAAGTCCTGCTCTTCTTCCGAGAACGTGAGCAGCGCGGCGGTTTGCGCCAGCGCTTCGAGGATCATGACGCCCGGCATGACCGGACGCTGCGGGAAATGGCCCGTAAAAAAGGGCTCATTGATCGTCACATTCTTCAACGCCTTGATGCTCTTGTGCGGCTCGAGCTCGAGGACCCGGTCCACCATCAGGAACGGATAACGGTGCGGGAGCAGCGTGAGGATCTTGTGGATGTCGAAGTTGAGTTTTTCGATGTTCATGGTGTTTCTGCTCACGCAGGAATTGCGTGTCACTTTCGATTGCGTTGCTCGAAGCGCCCACCCTCGCGCGGCGATTGCCGCGCTGGCCAGACGTACCCCTGCGGTCCGCGCCCTGGCGCAGTATGCGCCACACGCGCGACTTCGTGCATGCGGATTCCCCCGGGCAAGCGTTCCAGGCGCGCAGCCTGGGGCGTATCGCCCGGGGAGCGGCCCGGCACGCGGCGCATGCCGCGCCACCAGGCCTGATTCTTAGGCGTCGCCCTGCGGTTTTTGGGCGACGGCGGCTTCGAGCGCCCGGATACGGTCGCGCAGCTTGTCGATGTTGCGCAGCAACGCGGCGCTCTTGTTCCAGTCGGCGTGATCGACGGCCGGGAACGCGCTGGTGTAAATCCCCGCCTTCGGCAGCGACTTCGAGACACCCGACTTCGCCGTGACGATCACGTAGTCGCCCAGCGTCACGTGCCCCGCGATGCCGACCGCGCCGCCGATCATGCAGTGCTTGCCGACCGTGGTGCTACCCGCGATGCCGGCACAGCCCGCGATCACGGTGTACGCACCGATCCTGCAGTTGTGGCCGATCTGCACGAGGTTGTCGATCTTCACGCACTCCTCGATGATCGTGTCGGCCATTGCGCCACGGTCGATCGTGGTGTTGGCGCCGATCTCGACATCGGGACCGGTCGACACGCCGCCGACCTGCGGAATCTTGACCCAGCTACCCGTGCGCGCGTCGCCTTCGCCCGTGAAATCGGGGGCGAAACCGAAGCCGTCCGAGCCGATCACGGCGCCCGCGTGCACGATATTGCGCGCGCCGATCTTGCAGCCGTAATACACGGTCACGCCCGGATAAAGGTGCGAACCCTCGCCCACCTGCGTGTCGCGGCCGATTACCACGTTGGCGTCCAGACGCACTTTTTCACCAATCACCGCGCCCGCTTCCACGGTCACGTTCGGGCCGATCACGGCGCTTGCCGCCACCTTGGCCGTCGCGTCGACGTGTGCGCTCGGGTGCACGCCCGGCTGCACCTTCGGCGCGGCCAGGTCGATGAACGCCTGCGCGACACGCGCGAAGTAAGCATACGGATTAGGTGTGACGATGAAGTTGCGACCCTCGCGGGAGGCGAGCTTCGCGAGATCGTCCGGACTGATGAGGACCGCGCCCGCGCGGGTCGTTTCGACCTGCGAGAGATACTTGGGGTTGGCCAGGAAAGCCAGTTGCTGCGGACCCGCCTGGTCGAGCGGCGCAAGCGAGCCGACGCGTTGCGTCGCATCGCCCACCACCTCGCCGCCGAACTGCCCGGCGATTGCCTCAAGCGTAAATGCCATGCGCGTGCTGCTCCTGCCTTAGTTGCTGTTGCTGCCGATGCTGCCGGACGCGAGCGCCTTCAGCACCTGGTCGGTGATGTCGATACGCGGGCTCACGTACACCGCTTCCTGCACGATCAGATCGTAGTGCTGCTGCTCGGCAATCTGCTTGATCACCTTGTTCGCACGATCCAGCACCGCCGCGAGTTCCTCGTTGCGGCGCTGGTTCAGGTCTTCGCGGAATTCACGCTGCTTGCGCTGGAAGTCGCTGTCGAGCTGCGACAGATCGCGCTGCTTCTGTGCGCGATCCGCCACCGACAGGCTCGGCCCGGTCTTGTCGAGCGAGTCCGACATCGCCTTCAGGCGCTGCGCCATGTCCTGCAAGTCCTTGTCGCGCTTCGCGAACTCGGCTTCGAGTTTGGTCTGCGCAGCCTTCGCGGGGGCGGATTCGCGCAGGATGCGATCGGAGTTGACCGCCGCGATCTTCGCTTCCTGCGCATGGGCCGCGCCCGTGCCGAAAGCGAGCATCGCCAGCGACAGCGTCATGGCCCCGATCGTCCGTCTGGAAAACATACCCGTTAGCAAAGTTATCCTCTCGTTTCTGTAAATGCCCGTTCCTGCACGTTTCGTCAGAATGCCGTGCCGATCTGGAACTGGAACTTCTGGTACTGGTCGCCTTCGTGCTTCGTGACCGGGAAGCCCAGACTGAGCTTGAGCGGGCCAATCGGCGAGATCCACGCGAGACCCACACCGTAGGCGTAGCGCAGGCCGTTCGAGCCGACGCTCGTGCCTTCGTCGCCCCAGACGTTACCACCGTCGAGGAAGGTGAAGACGCGCAGCGTGCGGTCGTAGCCCGTGCCCGGCAGCGGGAACGTCAGTTCGATGTTGCCGACCACCATCTTCGAGCCGCCGATCGGGTCGTTCGTCGTCTTGTCGCGCGGCCCCAGCGAGCTAGGCTCATAACCGCGCACCGAACCGATACCACCGGCGTAGTAGTTCTTGAAGATCGGGTACGGCTTGCCGCCGAGGCCGTTACCGTAGCCGGCCTGGAAGTTCAGGCCCAGCACGAAGCCACGGGCAAACGAGTAATAGTACTGCGCCTGCACGTCGGTCTTGTAGTACTCGGTCGCGCCGATAGGCGTGCCGTACTCGGCGTTGGCCTGGAGGAAGTAACCGCGGCTCGGAATGAGCGCGCTGTCACGCGCGTCGCGCGACCAGCCGATCGTGAGCGGCACGTTGTTCGACACGCGGCCGAACTGGGTGACGTAGTCCTTGTACGACTGCGGCGTTGCATCATCGACGTCCAGACGATCCTGCTCGAAGCCCACGCCGAAGAACACGGTATCGACTTCCGAGAACGGGATGCCGAACTTCAGGTCGCCGCCTGCCGTGATGATCTTGAAGCTCGAATCGGTCGAGTAGTACAGCGGCTGATACGTACGGTAGTACACGTCCGTAATGCGCTTGATGCCGTCCACCGTGAAGTACGGATCGACCTGGGTAACCGACAGCGTGCGGTACGACTTCGCGGTATTGACGTTCACCGACAGCGACGTGCCC
Source organism: Paraburkholderia sp. J67 (assembly GCF_905220265.1). NCBI lineage: Bacteria > Pseudomonadati > Pseudomonadota > Betaproteobacteria > Burkholderiales > Burkholderiaceae > Paraburkholderia > Paraburkholderia sp. J67. The sequence continues at coordinate 354,969 of NZ_CAJMZK010000003.1, read as the reverse complement.
GAACCGAACACGTTGTCCTGCGACACGCCTGCGGAGAGCACCACCTTGTCGGTCGACGAGAAGCCTGCGCCCAGCGTGATCGCGCCGGTCGGCTTTTCTGCAACCTTCACGTCCACGTCCACCTGGTCGGCCGTGCCTTCCACGGGGACCGTGGTCACGTCGACGTCGGTGAAGTAGCCCAGACGATTGATACGATCCTTCGACAGCGCGAGGCGGCTCGAATCGAACCACGAGCTTTCGAGCTGGCGCATTTCGCGGCGCACGACTTCGTCGCGCGTACGCGTGTTGCCCACCACGTTGACGCGGCGCACGTAGACGCGGCGGCTCGGATCGACCTGCAACGTGAGGTCGACGGTGTGGTCAGCCTGGTTGATCTGCGGCAGCGCATTGACCGTCGCGAACGCATAGCCATATTCGCCGAGCTTGTCGACGATGGCCTTGGTCGCGGCTTGCAGCTTTTCAGCCGAGAAACGATCACCCGGTTTGATCTTGACCAGCTTGTTGAGCTCCGCCTGACGGTCGAGCAGATTGCCGGCGAGATGGATAGCCGAGATCTTGTACGGTTCGCCCTCGTGAATCCCGATCGTGAGGTACATGTCCTTCTTGTCGGGCGAGATCGAGACCTGGGTCGAGTCGATGTTGAACTCGAGGTAACCGTGGTTCAGGTAGTACGAGCGCACGTTCTCGAGGTCGCCCGTGAGCTTTTCCTTCGAGTAGAGGTCGTTCTTCGTGTACCAGGAGAACCAGTTCGGCGTGGACAGCTGCATTTCGCTCAGGAGCGTGCCGGTGCTGTACGTTTTGTTGCCGATAAAGTTGATCTGGCGGATCTTCGCGCTCGGACCTTCGACAACCGAGAACAGCAGACCGACGCGGTTGCGGTCGATCGGCGTGACGGTGGTCGTGACTTCAGCAGCGTAAAAACCGCGCGTGAGGTACTGGCGCTTGAGCTCCTGCTCCGCCTTGTCGACCAGCGCCTTGTCGTAGTAGCGGCCTTGCGAGAGACCCACTGCGCGCAGCGCCTTGGTGAGATTGTCCTTGTCGAACTCGTGGATGCCGGCGAAATCGATCGTGCCGATCGCCGGGCGCTCCTGCACCTGCACGACGACCACACCACCTTCGGAGGCGATGCGCACGTCATTGAAGAAGCCGGTCGCATACAATGCGCGAATGGCTTCGGAGGCCTTGTCGTCGGTGAACGTATCGCCCTGTTTGATCGGCAGATACGCGAACACCGTGCCCGGCTCTACGCGTTGCAGCCCTTCGATGCGGATGTCCTGTACCACGAAAGGCGTCGTCGCAGCATGGGCCACCAGACCCTGAGCGGCAATCGCCGCAGCCGCAACCGTTTTTGGAACCAAGCGATGAGGTCTAAACAACGTGCTTCCCCAGTATGTATAGCTGCATCAGATCAGGCGGTCCGCCCTGGGACGCCGCCAGACATCTTTAAAAATGGATTAACCGAGCCAGGTCGTTGAACAACGCGATCGCCGACAGCGCGACGATGCAGGCAAGACCCGCTCGCTGCAGGACCATCTGCCAGCGATCCGAGACGACTTTGCCCGTTACGGCTTCAACCGCATAATATAACAGATGCCCCCCGTCCAATACCGGAATTGGGAGCAGGTTGAGCACGCCAAGGCTAATACTGACAAGGGCGAGGAACGAGAGGAATGCCGACGGTCCGAGCTTTGCGCTCTTGCCCGCATAGTCAGCAATCGTCACCGGTCCCGAAAGATTCTTCAGCGACGCCTCGCCCGTGAGCATGCGGCCGAACATTTTCAGCGAATACACGCCGATGTCCCACGTGCGATACGCACCGAGGCGCGCGCTTTCGAGCGGCGCGTAACGCACCTCCACCGAAGGCGCCTGCGCGGAAAGCGCCGCGCCGATGCGGCCCACTTCTTCGCCCGTTTCCTCGTCGCGCTGGACTGCGGGCGTCACCGTAATCGTGAGCGCCTGCGCATTGGCGGGTGCGCTAGCTTGTGCGTTGTCTTTACCACCGTCCTGGGCGTCACCGCCACGCAGGATCTGCAACTGCACCGGTTTGCCTGCATGCGCCTTCACATACGCGATGAAAGTGCTTGCGCTGTCAACGGGTCGGCCATCGATCGCGCGCAGGCGATCGCCCTTCTGGAGACCCGCCTGCTGTGCCGCGCTGCCCGCCTCCACGCCCGCGACACGCAGCGTGCCGCCGCCAGGATCGAAACCGAGCTTCGACATGAAGTCGTCGTCGAGATCCTTACTGGCGAGCTGGGAGAGATCGAGCGGGAACGCATACGTACCTGCGCCGTCGCGCGCCGACAGCGCCACGCGTCGATGATCGAAGGCGGCCGAAAGCAGCTTCCAGCGCAGGTCGGCCCACGAGCGCACGGCGGCGTCGTTGCCGTTGCCGTCGTTGACGGACAGCACGGTCTCTCCGCCCTGGAAGCCTGCGCGCGCGGCCACGGACTGCACCGGCGGCGCGGCTACGACGGCGGCAGGCTCGCTCACGCCGCTCGCGTAGACAACCGCGAACAGCGCAATGGCAAGAATGAAATTGGCGACCGGACCCGCGGCGACGATGGCGATGCGCTTGCCCACCGACTGGCGGTTGAAGGCATGCGGCAGATCGTCTGGGGAGATCGTGTCGGGGAATTCGCGCTCGTCGAGCATCTTGACGTAGCCGCCAAGCGGCAACGCCGAGATCGTCCATTCCGTGCCGCTCTTCTTGCTAACCCACTGCAGGAGCGGCCGGCCAAAGCCGATCGAAAAACGCAGAACCTTGACGCCGCACAAGCGCGCGACACTGTAGTGTCCATATTCGTGAACGACGACGAGTACGCCAATCGCCACGACAAAAGCCACCAGTTCGGTGAGCAGATCCATATGCGCCTCCTCTGCTGGAAGCAGCGCGCCAGTGCGGGAGTGGCTTTGCTTGCGGGCCGATGGATTCGGGCTGAATCCTCGTGAACCCTCGGGCGTCTGCCGATCCGGCGCAGACCACCCGAGCGTGGCCCGTCAAAGGCCTTAAGCCGGCACCGGCAGGCTGTCGATGATCTTGTGAGCCGCGCGACGCGCGGCTGCGTCGGCTTCGAGCACGACGTCGAGACTCGTGGCGCTGCGGTTTTGCAGCGCGTTAAGCACGGCGTCGACCGTCTGCGCGATCGCCATGAAACCAATACGACGGTTAAGGAATGCTTCGACCGCGATCTCGTTCGCCGCATTGAGCGTTGCGCTTGCCACGCCACCCGCGGCGAGCGCCTGCATCGCCAGCGCGAGACACGGGAAACGCTCGTAGTCGGGCTTCTCGAAGTTGAGCGTGGCGACCTGCGTGAGATCGAGTTGCGCGACGCCCGAATCGATACGCTCCGGGAACGACAGCGCATGCGCGATCGGCGTACGCATGTCGGGGTTGCCCAGTTGCGCGAGGACCGAGCCGTCCGCATACGAGACCATCGAGTGGATCACGCTTTGCGGATGGATCAGCACGTCGATACGGTCGCCCGGCAGATCGAACAGGTAATGCGCCTCGATGACTTCGAGACCCTTGTTCATCATGGTTGCCGAATCGACCGAGATCTTGCGGCCCATCGACCAGTTCGGGTGCTTGCAGGCCTGCTCCGGCGTCACGTCGACGAGCGTGGACGGCTCGCGCGTGCGGAACGGGCCGCCCGATGCGGTCAGGATGATCTTGGTCACGCCGCCGTGCTTCGTGCCTTCCGAAGGCAGGCACTGGAACACCGCGTTGTGCTCGCTATCCACGGGCAGCAGCACCGCGCCGTTGTCGCGCACCGCATCCATGAAGATATCGCCCGACATCACGAGCGCTTCCTTGTTGGCAAGCAGGATGCGCTTGCCAGCCTGGGCGGCTGCGAGCGTAGGCTCGAGGCCCGCCGCACCGACGATGGCCGCGACCACCGTGTCGCAATTGTCGTTCTTCGCAACGTCGATGAGCGCCTGTGGCCCAAACGTCACAACGGTCTTCGAACCGGCCGCGCGCAGCTTGCGCTCGACGTCCTGGGCCGTTTCGGCATCGCCGACCACGGCCACTTCGGGCGCGAAGCGCAGACACTGATCGACGAGCTTGTCGCCGTTACGGTGTGCGGTGAGTGCGTAGACCGAGAAGCGTTGCGGATGACGCGCGACGACGTCGAGCGTGCTGTCTCCGATCGAGCCCGTGGAGCCGAGCAAGGTAAGTCGTTTTTGCATATTCATTCTCTAGCCGGGCGCGTTTAGCCGAGCAGCAACATGGCGAGCGGCAGCACCGGCAACAGCGCGTCGATACGGTCGAGGACCCCGCCATGACCTGGCAGCAGTCCGCTCGAATCCTTCACGCCAGCCTGGCGCTTGAGCATCGACTCGAACAGATCGCCGATCACGCTGAACGCGACCAGCACGGTAAGCACGAAAAGCGCACGGCCGACGCCCAACTGGGCGGCCAGCGCCGAATACAGGGTCGGCTCGAACGCTTGCAGCGTGAGCGCGGCGACCGACACGATCATCACGGCGGCCCAACCGCCCACTGCGCCTTCCCAGGTCTTGCCGGGGCTGATCGAGGGCGCGAGTTTATGCTTGCCGAATGCCTTACCTGCGAAGTATGCGCCGATATCGGCCAGCCAGACGACCAGCAGCAGCGAGAGCACGAAGCTCACGCCGAGCGTGCGGGCGCCAACGAGCGCATGCCAGCAGGCGGCGAAGATCACGAAACCAGCGAGCAGCAGGAAGACGCGCCAGGCGCCTGCGGCCAGCACCGGCTTACGCACCAGCACGTAGGGACCGCCGACGAGCCAGAAGATACCGGCGGCCTGATAGAGCGGGCGCGCGGATTCGAGGCGGGTGCTCGCGAACACAACGATGGCGGCGATGGCGGCGTAGACGATCGAGCCCACCGTGCCGGCCTTGAGCAGGCGCGCCCATTCCCACGCGGCGAACACCACCACGAGGCCGATCAGCGCGCCAAAGGCGGCCACCGGCGCGAACAGCGTGACCGGCAGGAAGACGGCCAGCAGGACGATCGCCGTGATGACACGGGTCTTTAGCATGAAAGCGAGTCGGCGTTCTGGGATTGGGTGACGAGCTGGGCGCTCGTGCGGCCGAAGCGGCGCTCACGATCGGTATAGGACTCGATGGCGCGATTGAGCGCGTCGGCGTCGAAATCCGGCCAATACGTGTCGGTGAAATAAAATTCTGCGTACGCGAGTTGCCAGAGCAGGAAATTGCTCACGCGCTGCTCGCCGCCGGTACGGATAAAGAGATCCGGTTCCGGCGCGTAATTCATGGCGAGATACTGGCTGACCGTGTCTTCGGTCACCGGCACTGCCTCGCCTGCCGCGACCGACGCTTCCACCAGCTTGCGGGTGGCCTGCATGATGTCCCAGCGGCCGCCGTAATTCGCGGCGATGGTCAGGGTCAGGCGGGTATTGCGCGCGGTCTTGGTTTCCGCGCGGCGAATCAGGTCCTGGATGCGCTCGTTGAACATCGACAGGTCGCCGACCACGCGCAGGCGGATGCCGTTCGCGTGCAGGCGCGCCACTTCGCGCTCGAGCGCGGTGACGAACAGGCGCATCAGGAAGGAAACTTCGTCGGTGGGACGCCGCCAGTTCTCGGAGCTGAAGGCGAACAGCGTGACGAACTCGACGCCACGCGCGACGCACGCCTCGACGACCGAACGCACGGCGTCCACGCCGCGCGTATGGCCTGCAACGCGCGGCAGCCGGCGTTGCGTTGCCCAACGGCCATTGCCGTCCATGATGATCGCGATATGACGTGGCACGGCCGCCACGTCGGGCACGCGAACGGTTGAGCTGGTATAGGTCATGGCCGTCGGACTAGAACTGCGATAAGGAAAGGGAAACCCTGGCGGGACTGGAAGCCTGACGGCTTCAGACCGTCATGATTTCGGCTTCCTTGGTCTGGACGAGCTTGTCGATCTCAGACACGAAGCGATCCGTCAGCTTCTGGACGTCGTCGCTGCCACGGCGCTCGTCGTCTTCCGAAATTTCCTTGTCCTTCACGAGCTTCTTGAGTTGCTCGTTGGCGTCGCGACGCAGGTTACGCACGGCAACCTTGGCCGTTTCGCCTTCGTTCTTGACGACCTTGGTGAGTTCCTTGCGGCGCTCTTCGGTCAGTGCGGGCATCGGCACGCGAATCTGGTCGCCGCTCGTCGCCGGGTTCAGGCCGAGATCCGAGTCGCGGATCGCTTTTTCGACGACCGGGACCATCTTCTTTTCCCACGGCTGGACGCCGATCGTGCGAGCGTCGACGAGCGTGAGGTTCGCAACTTGCGAAATGGGCACGGGCGAGCCGTAGTAGTCGACCTGGATGTGGTCGAGCAGACCCGTGTGGGCGCGGCCCGTGCGGATCTTCGCCAGGTCGCCCTTGAACGCTTCGATCGAGCGCTGCATTTTCTGCTCAACGCCCTTCTTGATGTCAGCCACAGCCATTTTGATACCTCCGAATCTTCATTACGGTACGGGCCCGCCAGCGCGCAAATGGGCGGCGCGGCCCGAGATCGATCTCGCGTGAGACGAGAGTTTACACGTGGACGAGCGTACCTTCGTCTTCGCCCTGGACGATGCGCTTGAGCGCACCGGGCTTGACGATGGAAAAAACGCGGATGGGCAGCTTCTGGTCGCGGCACAGCGCGAAGGCCGTGGCGTCCATCACCTGCAGATTGCGGCCGATCGCCTCATCGAAGCTGATCGTCGTGTAGCGCGTAGCCGTCGGATCCTTCTTCGGGTCGGCCGAGTAGACGCCGTCCACCTTGGTGGCCTTGAGCACGACTTCAGCGCCCACTTCCGCGCCACGCAGCGCGGCAGCGGTGTCGGTCGTGAAGAACGGGTTGCCCGTGCCGGCCGCGAAGATCACGACCTTGCCCTCTTCGAGCTGACGGATCGCGCGCGGACGAATGTACGGTTCGACGACCTGATCCATGCGCAGCGCGGACTGCACGCGCGCTTCGATGCCGGCGTGACGCATGGCGTCCTGCAGCGCGAGCGCATTCATCATGGTCGCGAGCATACCCATGTAGTCGGCGGTTGCGCGATCCATACCGGCCGCGCCGCCCGCGACACCGCGGAAAATATTGCCGCCGCCGATCACGACTGCGAGCTGGGTGCCCAGACGCACGACCTCGGCCACGTCCGCCACCATACGTTCGATCGTGGCGCGATTGATGCCGAAGGCATCATCGCCCATCAGGGCTTCGCCGGAAAGTTTGAGCAGGACGCGTTTATAGGCGGGTGTGGGCATGGAGGTATCCAGGATCGCGCGCAAAGGGCAATAACTTGAAACTGTAGGGGTGAAATACGGCTTGGGGCAAGCGCCACCAGAAATAGCGAAGATTTGCGCCACTGGGCACAGCGGACTTCCGCCATGCCCCGCGTCGCTACTCGGGCGTCGCTACGCTGCCCACCGCGGCGGGAAACTGCCGCCGCGGCTTGCTACGGTACTGCGGTACAACGTGTCGTGCTTTGAAGCGTGCTGCTTCAAGGCTTGCGCGGCCTTTATTGCTGCTTTGCAGCAGCGACTTGCGCGGCCACTTCGGCTGCGAAGTCGTCTTGACGCTTTTCGATGCCTTCGCCAACGACGAACAGTGCGAACTTCTGCACCGAGCTGTTCGCGGCCTTCAGCATCTGTTCGATCGTCTGCTTGTCGTTCTTGACGAACGGCTGGTTCAGCAGCGAGACTTCCTTCAGGTACTTCTGGACCGAACCGTCAACCATCTTCGCGACGATCTCAGCCGGCTTGCCCGATTCAGCAGCCTTCTGCTCGGCGATGCTGCGCTCCTTGGCGATCAGCTCGGCCGGCACGTCGTCCGACGACAGCGAAACCGGCTTCATTGCAGCGATGTGCATCGCCACGTCCTTACCGACTTGCTCGTCTGCGCCCGTGTACTCGACCAGCACGCCGATACGCGTGCCGTGCAGGTACGCTGCCAGCTTGTTGGCGGTTTCGAAGCGCGCGAAGCGGCGGATCGAAACGTTTTCGCCGATCTTGCCGACCAGTGCCAGGCGCACTGCGTCGACCGTCGAGCCTTCCAGCGGCAGAGCCGACAGAGCTGCGACGTCAGCCGGGTTTTGCGTAGCGACCAGCTCGGCCACCGTGTTCGAGAATGCGAGGAAGTCGTCGTTCTTCGCGACGAAGTCGGTTTCGCAGTTCAGCTCGACCACTGCACCAGCGTTAGCGCCGATGAACGAAGCGATCACGCCTTCAGCCGTGACGCGCGATGCAGCCTTGCTCGCCTTGTTGCCCAGCTTGACGCGCAGGAGTTCTTCAGCGCGTGCCAGGTCGCCGTCGGCTTCCGTCAGCGCCTTCTTGCATTCCATCATCGGCGCGTCGGTCTTCGCGCGCAGTTCTGCCACCATGCTTGCGGTAATTGCCGCCATCATTCGCTCCTTGAGTCTGTCTGGTACGCGCCAGTCGCATGATTCGATGCAACTGGCAGGAATTCGTTTCCGTCTGTGCCCGTGCTGAAACGCTTTTTTACAGCTGCTTTCTACAGGACTACGGTGCCGCCAATATGAAGCGGCGTCGAATGCCACGGCTTAAAAAAAAGGGGCCTATGGAAAGCCCCCTTTTCTTGCCGGACACCGGGGGCAGCTTACGCCTCCGGGTTGACCTCGACGAACTCGTCGTCGCCTTCGTTGCCGCGAGCGGCTGCGACCACTTCGTTCACCGAGTTCGCACGGCCTTCGAGGATCGCGTCTGCCACGCCTTGCGTGTACAGGGCGACAGCCTTGCTGGCGTCGTCGTTACCCGGGATGACGTAGTCGATGCCTTCCGGCGAGTGGTTCGTGTCGACCACGGCGATGACGGGGATGCCCAGCTTGTTGGCTTCCGTCACAGCAATCTTGTGGTAGCCGACGTCGACCACGAAGATCGCGTCCGGAATGCCGCCCATGTCCTTCACGCCGCCGATCGACTTTTGCAGCTTGGCGATTTCGCGTTCGAACAGGAGCGCTTCCTTCTTGCTCATCTTTTCGAGTTCGCCTGCCTCAACTGCTGCTTCCATGTCCTTCAGGCGCTTGATCGAAACCTTCAGCGTCTTGAAGTTGGTCAGCATACCGCCGAGCCAGCGTGCGTTCACGAACGGCATGCCTGCGCGTTGCGCGTCTTCAGCGATCGTGTCGCGCGATTGACGCTTCGTGCCGACGAACAGGATCGTGCCGCGATTCGCTGCCAGTTGACGCACATACTTCAGTGCGTCGTTGTACATCGGCAGCGTCTTTTCGAGGTTGATGATGTGAATCTTGTTGCGATGACCGAAGATGAAGGGGGCCATCTTCGGGTTCCAGAAGCGCGTCTGGTGACCGAAGTGGACACCTGCTTCCAGCATTTGGCGCATGGTAACTGCCATATTTCAATTCTCCGCTAGGGTTGGTTTCTTAAGCCGGCTGCCGTATCGGTGCACCGCCCCGCCTTAAGAGGATCCGGGACTGGCGCGCCCGACACCCTGGGTGCGCCGGCTCGCGATTTCACGATGCTGCTTCTTTCTGCTTCTTCCAACTGCTGCCGTTATTTTTTGCCCGCGGCAAGCTCAGGCACAATCACTACCTGCGCCCCACTACGTTGAGCGAGACGGGAGCGACTTAGCCCAAGAGTATAGCACGCAAACTGTGCATGCCTCAAGACGGCTAATACCCTCGGGAAGGGACGCCCAGACTGTACAAGGCGCACGCCCGCGTTGGCGAGCCAGCAGGATAGCGCATTCTCAAAAGCCAGCGACCGTGGGGATAAGGTGCGATAATTCGATATTCGACTGCATTTTCGGGCGCACACCATGGCCATTTCGATCAAGAACGAACACGACATCGCGCAAATGCGCGTCGCCTGCCGACTGGCAAGCGAGGTGCTCGATTACATTACGCCCTTCGTGGTTGCGGGCGTCACGACCGGCGAAATCGACCGGCTCTGCCACGAATACATGACTAACGTACAAGGCACGGTGCCCGCGCCGCTGAACTATCAGCCGCCCGGCTACCCACCCTATCCGAAGGCCATCTGCACCTCGGTCAACGACGTGATCTGTCACGGTATTCCGGGCGACAAGGCGCTGAAGAACGGCGACACGCTCAATATCGACGTCACCGTCATCAAGGACGGCTATTACGGCGACACGAGCCGCATGTTCATCGTCGGCGAAGGCTCGATCCTCGCGAAGCGCCTCGTGCAGACCACTTATGAATGTATGTGGCTCGGCATCGATCAGGTGCGTCCGGGCGGCCATCTGGGCGACATCGGTCACGCCATCCAGCGTTACGCCGAGGCGCAAGGCTACAGCGTCGTGCGCGAGTACTGCGGCCACGGCATCGGCACGGTGTTCCACGACGAGCCGCAGGTGCTCCATTACGGCCGCGCCGGCACGGGCGTCGAACTGCTGCCCGGCATGATCTTCACCATCGAGCCGATGATCAACGCGGGCCGCCGCGACATCCGCACGATGCCGGACCAGTGGACCGTCAAGACCAAGGACCGCAGCCTGTCCGCGCAATGGGAGCACACGGTGCTCGTTACCGAGACGGGTTATGAGGTGCTGACCGTGTCGGCGGGCACGCCCGCCAAGCCGGCCATCGTCGCGCAAGCCGCGGGCGCGCCGGCCTGAGGCGCTCAGGCAGTCATCAAGCAAAGCGATTCTGCGAAACGCGCTGCGCCTGACCTCCGTGGCCCCAGCCTCCGGTCAGGCCGCAGCAGGCGGTTTCCTGCGCAGCGCAGGTCGCCGGTACGAGCAAGACAGAGCGTCACCCGCAACACAGGCACCTCAGGCATCACCAACCAGGCACCAGCCAGCAGCAAAGCCGGCAAGAGAAGCTGCTGAATACGGCATCACAGCCCGAACGGCCCGACCTCCGGCCGCACCGGACGCAAGACCAACCGCGTTCCCAACCGCGCCACCACCATCCTGACCCATGAGCGTTCTCGCCGTCGCCGCACCCGATACGTCGTCGCTGAAGTCCGACTACAAGGCCGCCAAGGCCGAGTTGCTCGAACGCTTCAAAAGCGCGTCCAACGTCGATTCGCTGATGCGTGCGCTCGCCCGCACCACCGACGAGACGCTGCGCCACGCCTGGAATCTGTGCGAGTTGCCGCCTTCGCTCGCCCTGGTGGCGGTTGGCGGCTTCGGCCGCGGAGAACTCGCGCCGTTCTCGGACGTCGACATCCTCGTACTGTTGCCCGACGACGAAGCGCTCGCGCCGCTCGAAGCGAACATCGAACGCTTCATTGGTCTCGCGTGGGATCTCGGGCTCGAAATCGGCAGCAGTGTGCGCAGCGTCTCGCAGTGCCTGGAGGAAGCCGCCAACGACGTCACGGTGCGGACCTCGCTGCTCGAAGCACGCCCCATCACCGGTAGCACGACGCTGTTCGCCGACTTCGCCCGGCATTACCGCGACGCCATGGACCCGCGCACCTTCTTCCAGGCGAAGGTGCTGGAAATGCGCCAGCGTCACGCGCGCTTCCAGGACACGCCTTACGCGCTGGAGCCGAACGTCAAGGAAAGCCCCGGCGGCCTGCGCGATCTGCAACTGATCCTCTGGATCACCGAAGCCGCGGCCTTCGGCAGCAGCTGGAAGGAACTCGACCAGCGCGGCCTGATCACGACCCGCGAAGCGCGCGAACTGCGCCGCAACGAAACCTTCCTCAAGGCGCTGCGCGCACGCCTGCATGTGATCGCAGGACGCCGCCAGGACATCCTCGTATTCGACCTGCAAACGCCCGTCGCCGAGAGCTTCGGCTTCAAGGCCAGCACCGCGCGGCGCGCCAGCGAACAGCTGATGCGGCGCTACTACTGGGCGGCGAAAGCCGTGACGCAGCTCGCTAGCATCCTGATCCAGAACATCGAGGCGCAGCTGTTCCCGAGCACGAGCGGCATCACGCGCACGCTATCCGATCATTTCGTCGAAAAACAGGGCATGATCGAAATCGTGTCCGACGACGTGTTCGAACGCGAGCCCCACGCGATCCTCGAAGCCTTCCTGCTCTACGAGCAGGTTCCGGGCGTCAAAGGGCTTTCCGCGCGGACCATGCGCGCGCTCTATAACGCGCGCGAGAAGATGGACCTGCACTGGCGCCGCGACCCGGAAAACCGGCGCCTCTTCATGGAAATCCTGCGCCAGCCCGCCGGCATCACGCACGCCATGCGGCTGATGAACCAGACGAGCGTGCTCGGGCGCTATCTGCTGAACTTCCGGCGCATCGTCGGGCAGATGCAGCACGACCTGTATCACGTCTACACGGTCGATCAGCACATCCTGATGGTGCTGCGCAATATCCGCCGCTTTGCCGTGGCCGAGCACGCGCACGAATATCCGTTTTGTAGCCAGTTGATCGCTAATTTCGAGCGGCCCTGGGTGCTCTACGTGGCGGCGCTCTTCCACGACATCGCCAAGGGGCGTGGCGGTGATCACTCGCAGCTCGGCATGGCCGACGCGCGGCGCTTTTGCCGCGAGCACGGCATCGAGGGCGAGGACGCCGATCTGATCGTCTGGCTCGTCCAGCAGCATCTGACCATGAGCCAGGTCGCGCAGAAGCAGGACACGAGCGACCCCGAGGTGGTCAAGCGTTTCGCCGATATGGTGGGCTCCGAGCGACGTCTTTCGGCGCTCTATCTGCTGACGGTGGCCGACATTCGCGGCACCAGCCCGAAAGTCTGGAACAACTGGAAGGGCAAGCTGCTCGAAGATCTCTACCGATCGACGCTGGCCGTGCTCGGCGGCGCGCGGCCCGATACGCATTCCGAGCTGAAGACGCGCCAGGAACTGGCGCTCGCGCTGCTGCGCCTCGAAACCGTGCCGGAGCATGCCCACCGCACGCTCTGGGACAAGCTCGACGTCGGCTATTTCCTGCGCCACGACGCCGCCGATATCGCGTGGCAGACGCGCGTGCTCTACCGTCACGTCGAAACGCCCTCGCCGGTCGTGCGCGCGCGGCCTTCGCCGATCGGCGAAGCGCTGCAGGTGCTCGTCTACGCGAAGGATCGTCCCGACCTGTTCGCGACGATGTGCGCCTACTTCGACCGCAGCGGCCTGTCCGTGCTCGACGCACGCGTGAGCACGACGCGTCATGGCTATGCACTCGATAACTTCATCGTCGCCCACACCGAGGGCGACGTGCATTACCGCGACATCGCGAACCTGGTCGAACAGGAACTCGCCGAGCGACTCGCGGCCGAAAGCCACGTGTTGCCCGAACCGTCCAAGGGACGGCTCTCGCGACTGTCGCGCACCTTCCCGGTGACGCCGCGCGTCGACCTGCGGGCCGACGAGCGCGGCCAGTACTACATCCTGTCCGTGTCGGCCAACGACCGGCCGGGCCTTCTTTATTCGATCGCGCGCGTGCTGGCCGAGCACCGGGTCGGCGTCCATGCGGCGCGGATCAACACCCTCGGCGAGCGCGTCGAGGACGTGTTCCTGCTCGACGGCTCGGGTCTGTCCGATAACCGTCTGCAGATCCGTGTCGAAACCGAACTGCTGCGCGCGATAGCAGTGTGAAAGTCAAAGCGAATTACCTGAATCATGCGAGCCAAACTGACAGCCAAACATCCGCGCCCGACCACTCCGGAACGCGCCCCCGTCCGCCGCGGCAGTACGACCGCGCGCAAGCCGGTGCGGCCTGAGGTGCGGCCCGCCGACGCGCGGCCGACGGCTGGGAAGCCCGCGTCCGGCAAACCGATGTCGCGCGAGCGTGACGCGGCGAATCGCCCGGCGCGCCCGCCCCGCGAAGGCGGCGGCTCCGGCGACGAACGTCGTTTCCCGCGCCGCGATGAAGGTGGCGAACGTCGCTCGTTCGGCGCGCGTAAGGAAGGCGGTGAGCGCAGCTTCCCGCGTCGTGATGAAGGCGGCGAACGTCGCCCGTTCCGTGCTCGCGAAGAAGGCGGTGAGCGCAGCTTCGCGCGTCGTGATGAGGGTGGCGAGCGCCGCCCGTTCCGCGCACGTGAAGAAGGTGGTCAGCGCAGCTTCCCGCGCCGTGACGAAGGTGGCGAACGCCGCCCGTTCCGCTCGCGCGAAGACGGTGGTGAACGCAGCTTCCCGCGCCGTGACGAAGGTGGCGAACGCCGCCCGTTCCGCGCACGCGAAGAAGGCGGTGAGCGTAGCTTCCCGCGTCGTGATGAGGGTGGCGAACGCCGTCCGTTCCGCGCACGTGAAGAAGGTGGTCAGCGCAGTTTCCCGCGCCGTGACGAAGGTGGCGAGCGCCGCCCCTTCCGCTCGCGCGAAGACGGTGGTGAACGCAACTTCCCGCGCCGTAACGAAGGTGGCGAGCGCCGCCCGTTCCGTTCGCGCGAAGAAGGTGGTGAGCGCAATTTCCCCCGCCGTGACGAAGGTGGTGAACGCCGCCCGTTCCGTTCGCGCGAAGAAGGCGGTGAACGCAATTTCCCGCGTCGCGATGAGGGTGGCGAGCGTCGCCCCTTCCGTGCTCGTGAAGAAGGTGGTCAGCGTAGCTTCCCGCGCCGTGACGAGGGTGGCGAACGCCGCCCCTTCCGCTCGCGCGAAGAAGGCGGTGAGCGCAACTTCCCGCGCCGTGACGAAGGTGGCGAACGCCGCCCGTTCCGCGCACGCGACGAAAACAGCGACCGCCGTCCGCGCGACGAATCGGGCGAGCGCCGCTTTGCACGCCCCGTGAAGTCCTCGTACGGCAACGACCGTGACGGCGCAGCCCCGCGCAAATTCTCCGACAAGCCCGCCGGCAAGTCCTTCGACAAAGCGCCGCAACGCGCGCATCGCGAGGAAATCGACGGCGACAACACGATGCGCCTCTCCAAGCGCATGTCGGAGCTGGGCCTGTGCTCGCGCCGTGAAGCCGACGAGTGGATCGAAAAAGGCTGGGTCTTTGTGGATGGCGTCGTAGTCGACGTCCTCGGCGCAAAGGTCACCCCCGAGCAACGTATCGAGGTCGATCCCGCCGCACTCGCCGCCCAGGCGCGCCAGGTCACGATCCTGCTGCACAAGCCGATCGGCTATGTCTCCGGCCAGGCCGAAGACGGCTACGCGCCCGCAGCCACGCTCATCACCGGTGAGAATCATTGGGAGGGCGACCGTTCGGGCATCCGCTTCTCGGCGCAACATCTGCGCACGCTGGCGCCAGCCGGCCGCCTCGACATCGACTCGACGGGCCTGCTGGTGCTCACGCAGGACGGTCGCGTGGCGAAGCAGCTGATCGGCGAAAGCTCGGACATCGACAAGGAATACCTCGTACGCGTCACCTATGGCGACATCGAGACCGAAGTCGATCAGCACTTCCCGGCCGATCTGCTGGCGAAACTGCGTCACGGCCTGTCGCTCGACGAAGTACCGCTCAAGCCCGCACAAGTGAGCTGGCAGAACGGCGAGCAGCTGCGTTTCGTGCTGCGCGAAGGCAAAAAGCGCCAGATTCGCCGCATGTGCGAGCTGGTCGGTCTGCATGTCGTGGGCCTCAAGCGCGTGCGCATGGGCCAGGTGCTGCTGGGCGCGCTGCCGCAAGGCCAGTGGCGCTATCTGTCGGCGGACGAAGGATTCTGAACGCCCTGACACCGGCGCGTCATCGCGCCGGACCATAAAAAATGGGAGCCGCTGGCTCCCATTTTTCTTGCGTACGCGCTTTACAAGCCGTCAGTCGTCGCTGCTCGGGTCGAGATCCGGGAACAGCACCTCGGTGAAGCCGAACTTCGAAAAATCCGTGATCCGCATCGGGTACAGCTTGCCCAGCAGGTGATCGCACTCGTGCTGCACGACGCGTGCATGGAAGCCCTCCGCGACACGCTCGATCGGTTTGCCGTACTGGTCGTAGCCGTTGTAGCGGATCATCGAATAGCGGCTCACTGCGCCGCGCATACCCGGCACCGACAAACACCCTTCCCAACCCTCTTCCATGTCGTGCGAAAGCGGATGGATGACGGGGTTGATAAGCACTGTCTGCGGCACGGCGGGCGCCTCCGGATAGCGCTCGTTCTGCTCGAAGCCGAAGATCACCACCTGCAGATCCACGCCGATCTGCGGCGCGGCCAGCCCCGCGCCGTTCGCCGCGTGCATGGTGTCGAACATGTCGGCGATCAGCTCGTGCAGTTCCGGCGTGTCGAAATGATCGACGGGTCTGGCGATGCTGAGCAGGCGCGGATCGCCCATCCTGAGAATTTCGCGAATCATGTTGAATGCCCCTCCAGGAGCTTGTGCAACCCTTCTTCGTCGAGCACCGGCACGCCGAGTTCCTCGGCTTTCGCGAGCTTGCTGCCCGCGTCGGCGCCCGCCACCACGTAGTCGGTCTTCTTCGACACCGAGCCGGCCACCTTTGCACCGGCCGCTTCCAGCATCTCCTTCGCCGCATCACGCGTGAGCGTCGGCAGCGTGCCCGTGAGCACGACCGTCTTGCCCGCGAGCACGCCCACCGGCGCCTTCGGCGCAGGCGGACCTTCAGGCCATGTGACCTTGCCCGGCGCGCGCAGTTGCTCGATTACGGTGCGGTTATGTTCTTCCGCAAAGAACTGGTGGATCGATTCCGCCACCACCGGCCCCACGTCCTTCACTTCGAGCAGCTGTTCGAGGCTCGCGTCCATGATCGGATCGAGCGAGCCGAAGTATTTGGCCAGATCCTTCGCCGTGGACTCCCCCACCTGGCGAATGCCGAGCGCGTAAATGAAACGCGCAAGCGTGGTCGATTTGGCCTTCTCCAGCGAATCGAGCAGGTTCTGCGCCGACTTGTCGGCCATGCGGTCGAGTTCCGCCAGCGTCGCAAAGCCCAGGTTGAAGAGATCCGCGGGCGTGCGCACGAGGTTCTGCTCGACCAACTGGTCGATGATCTTTTCGCCGAGTCCGTCGATGTCGAGCGCGCGGCGCTGGGCGAAGTGCCACAGCGCCTGCTTGCGTTGCGCCGGGCAGAACAGGCCGCCGGTGCAACGGGCGATGGCTTCGTCGGGCAGTCGCTCGATGCGCGAGCCGCACACCGGGCATTCGGTCGGCATGACGAACTCGCGCGCATCCAACGGACGGCGATCGAGCAACGCGCTCGCCACCTCTGGAATCACGTCGCCCGCGCGACGCACGATCACCGTGTCGCCGATGCGGATGTCCTTGCGGCGGACTTCGTCTTCGTTGTGCAGCGTGGCGTTGGTGACGGTCGCGCCGCCTACGAACACAGGCTCCAGCCGCGCAACCGGCGTGATGGCGCCGGTGCGGCCCACCTGCACGTCGATGGCCAGGAGCTTCGTGAGCGCCTCCTGGGCCGGGAATTTGTGCGCGAGCGCGAAGCGCGGCGCGCGCGAGACAAAGCCGAGCACGTCCTGCTCGTCGCGACGGTTGACCTTGTAGACCACGCCATCGATGTCGTAAGGCAGTCCGTCACGCTTCTCGCCCACGGCACGGAAAAAGTCGAGCAGGCCTTGTGCGCCCTTCACGACGGCGCGCTCGGCGTTCACGGGCAAACCCATTTCGGCGTACCAGTCGAGCAGTTCGCCGTGCGTGGCGGGCATCGGTTCGCCTTCGAGCACGCCGATGCCATAGGCGAAGAACGACAGCGGGCGCTGTGCGGTGATCTTCGAATCGAGCTGACGCAGACTGCCCGCCGCCGCGTTACGCGGATTGGCGAACTCCTTCTGACCGGCTTCGCGCTGGCGATCGTTCATGCGCGCGAAATCGCGGCGGAACATCAGCACCTCGCCACGCACGTCGAGCACCTTCGGCACGCGCTTGCCTTTCAGGCGCAGCGGCAGCGAGCGGATCGTGCGCACGTTCTCGGTGACGTTTTCGCCGGTCGTGCCGTCGCCGCGCGTGGAGGCTTGCACGAACAAACCGTCCACATAGCGCAGCGAAATCGCCAGGCCGTCGAACTTGAGCTCGCAGGCGTATTCGACTTCGTCGCCTTCGGCCTTGCCGAGCGTGTCGTGCACGCGCTTGTCGAACGCGACGATGTCTTCGTCGGCGAAACCGTTGTTGAGCGAGAGCATCGGCACGTCGTGCACGACCGGCTCGAAACCGGCCGCCGCCTCGCCGCCCACGCGCTGGGTGGGCGAATCGGGTGTGATCAGTTCGGGATGTTCGGCTTCGATCTGCTGAAGCTCGCCGAACAGCTTGTCGTATTCCGCGTCGGGCAGCTCCGGCTGGTCGAGCACGTAGTACGCGTGATTGGCGCGCTCGAGTTCGGCGCGCAGCCACGCCGCGCGCTCGGTCGCGGGGGATGCTTCGGTAGGACGGGCGGGATGACGGACCATGCTGGTTGCGGCTTCTGACAAGTGATATCGGAGACAGATTATCTCAGGAAGCCGCGCTGCTGGCATCGTCCGAACGGCCAGCTTGGTGCGCCATCGGACGAATCGTCCGGCAAACCTCGTAGGCCGGGAAGCATTGCCGTCGCTCCAAACGAAAAAGGCGCGGCGCCCAATGAGCGCCGCGCCTTCTGCACGGGCAAAAATCTGGCCGTAACCGACCGCGTTACTGACTGAACAAGCGGCGCGTCGCCGCCGAGCCCGCCGGAATGCCAGCCTGCTCGAGCTTCGCGTACAGCGTCATGAGTTGCTTGTCGATGTTTTGCAGGACCGATTCCGGCAGCGGCCGGCGCTGATCGTCCACTACGCGCCCACCGATGCGCTCCGCGAGCGAACGCGCGTAATCGCACATCAGGCGGAACGGCAGGATGTCCTCGTCGGCCACCGGCACGTCGAGGATCAGCGTGATCATCTGGCCGCCCTTGTAGGTGAGGTCGTCGCGCAGGAAGTTGGTGTCGCCGAATTGCAGCATGAACACCGGGCTCTGCTTCGCGTCGAGCTTCACGAAACGCGTGCCGTCGCGCGAGAGCAGCAGCCCGTCCTGCGCCGCCACCGCCTGCACATAGTTCGCCGACCAGGGCGCGCCATCCGAGAGCACGTTGATCGAGAGCTGCGCGTCGCACTGCGCCGCGAAACCGTCGAGCTCGCGCGCCATCGCCACGGTCTCTGTCATGTCCGGGAATTCAGGCAGGCCGTCGAGTGCGTCGGAAAGTTGATGCACGCCCGCGACGAACTCGGAGAACTCCAGTTCGTTGAGCGGGCCGTTGCGGTTCGCGAGCTGCGCGGCCGCGCGCAGTTCCTCGTAGCGCACGCCGTTTTGCAGCAGTTCCCAGCCATCGCCGCCTTCGGGCTTGCCTTCGATATGCACGGGCTTGCTGCCCGCGCGGCGCAGACGCTGCGCGAGCGGAATCACGCGTTCGCCGGGCAGCACGGCGCCCAAACGGATCGGCACGATGCAGTCGATGCGGCGGTCCACGATCGCGGGCGGCGCCGAGGAAATCGTCGTCGCGGCCGGCAGGACCGGCTCGATGCGCTCGTCCTCGTCAGCTACGGCGGGCGCGGACGCCTCGTCGTTTTCCGCGGCCGCGGCTTCGCCATGTTCGGCCGGCGCGACGGGTGCGATCACCGGCTGATCGCCAGCTTCGACCACATTGCCCGGCACTGCGCTTTCGGCGTGCTCGGCTTCCGCTTGTGCAAAGCCATTGGGCGATGTGTTCTCGGCCTGAATATCGACCGGCGTGTCAGCCGGCGCGGCCGTGCCAAAGCCCGGTTCGACGCGTTCCGCCTGTTCCTCGGCGCTCACGCCTGCGAGCGACGGCTCGCGCCGCGACGGCGCGCGCGCCGGTTCGATGAACGGGCTCGGCTCCTGCAAATCGTCGCGCGGCGGCGTCTCGACCGCTTCTTCGGGCATCGGGCGCGGCATACGCCGGCGCACACGGGCGCCCTGCCACGCGTTGTACACCACGACGCCCCCGACGACCACAGCGCCAGCGCCGATCAACCCGAGAGTCAACTGATCCATGCATGCTCCATCTGCAATTCTTTTCTGGCGGCGCGCGCTGCGCTTTTTCCAGCACGCGTACCGCAAGCATGGCGCGGCAGACCTGCGCGCCGGCCGCCTTCGTGAGACGTTGCCGGACGCGCGCTGCGCGCCGTCCCTTAGATTCCTGGACCGGCTCGAACCAACTAGCCGATATTCTGTGCGAAACCTGCCGCCGACTCCATGTCGACGGCCACGATGCGCGACACGCCCTGCTCCTGCATCGTCACGCCGATCAGTTGCTGTGCCATCTCCATCGCGATCTTGTTGTGCGAGATGAAGAGGAACTGCGTCTTGTCCGACATCGCGCGCACCAGGTTGGCGAAGCGCTCCGTGTTGGCGTCGTCGAGCGGCGCGTCCACTTCGTCGAGCAGACAGAACGGCGCCGGATTGAGCTGGAACATCGCGAACACGAGTGCCGTGGCCGTGAGCGCCTTCTCACCGCCCGACAGCAGGTGAATCGTCGAATTCTTCTTGCCCGGCGGCTGCGCCATCACCTGCACGCCCGCGTCGAGAATTTCGTCGCCGGTCATGATGAGCTTCGCCTGGCCGCCACCAAACAGACGCGGGAACAGCTCGCCGAAATGGTGATTCACCTGGTCGAAGGTGCCTTGCAAGAGCGTGCGCGTTTCCTGGTCGATCTTGCGGATCGCGTCTTCGAGCGTTTCGATCGCGCTCGTCAGGTCGGCCGACTGCGCATCGAGGAAGGTCTTGCGCTCCTTCGCGGCGGCCAGTTCGTCGAGCGCGGCCATGTTGACCGGGCCGAGCGCGGCGATCGCATTGTTGATGCGCGTGACTTCGCCTTGCAGATACGGCGCCTTGAGATCGGGCGTGAGCTTTTCCTGCAACGCGGCTTCGTCCACGCCGGCGGCCTGGAGCTGCTCGACATATTGCTCGCCGTTCAGGCGCGCGGCCTGCTCCTTCAACTGGAGTTCGGTGATGCGGTCGCGCAGCGGTTGCAACGCGCGTTCGGCGTTCAGGCGGGTCTCGTCGGCGGCACGCAGTCTGGCGCTCAGATCGTCGAGTTCGGCGCGCGCATTGCGCAGCGCTTCTTCCTTTTCCGCGCGGATTTCCAGCGCGTCCTGCAGCCCCGTGTGAGCGGTCTGCTCGTTGATCGTTTCGAGTTCGGCGCGCGCGTCTTCGAGCGAAGCGGCCACGCGTTCGCTCTGGTCATGCGCGACCTGGATATTGCGCTTGAGCTCTTCGATGCGGTTGGCCATGTTGCGCGCCGCGAAACGCGCATCGCCCGCGGCGCGTTCGAGATCGCGCGCCTGGTTGCGCGCCGTGCCCAGTTCCTCGTCGAGCGCTTCGAACGCGAGCTGGTTGTCTTCGAAGCGCGCCTGCAGTTCGGCGAGTTCCACGTCGTGACGCTCGAAATTCGCTTCGGACTCCGCACGCAGGGCGCGCTGTTCTTCGATCTGCGCACGAATCTCTTCGCGCTCTTCGCGAATCTGCGTGCTACGTGCCGTGTAGCGCTCGTGCGCCTGGGTCAGCTTGAGCACGTCCATTTGCAGCGCGTGGACGCGCTGCGTCGCGCGCTCCGCCTGCTGGCGTAGCTCGCCCAGTTGCTGGGCCGCCTGGGTATGGGCCGCTTCCGCGCGCACCACAGCCGAGCGCGCGTCGTCGGCGAGCAATGCCTGGGCGCGCACCTCGCGCACGAGATTTTCGATTTCCTGCTGGCGCGCCAGCATGCCGGCCTGTTCGGAGTCCGCGGCGTAGAGCTGCACGCCCACACGCGTGACCATATGGCCAGCCTTGACGACGAACACGCCGCCCTCGGGCAACTGCGCACGCTGGGCAAGCCCTTCGGCGAGATCGGCCGCCACGAAGGTCGTGCCGAGCCATTCGTTCAACACCGCGCGCAAGCCCGCATCGTCGATGCGCACGCGCGAGAGCAGCGGCGTGAGACCGGCCGGCGCGGCCGACGTCTGCCCCGCCAGCGGCGGCGCGTAGAACGCGAGCTTGGCCGGCGGCGCGTCGCTTGCGAAGGCCTTCACCCAGTCGAGATTCGACACTTCGAGCGCGGCAAGACGCTCGCGCAGCACGGCTTCGAGCGCCGTTTCCCAACCCGCTTCGACGTGCAGCTTCTTCCACAGACGCGGCAGCGCACCCAGTTCGTGGCGTTCGAGCCACGGCTGGATCTTGCCTTCGGTCTGTACGTTTTCCTGCAGCTGCTTGAGCGCGGCGAGACGGGCTTCGAGCTGATGGATCTGTGCGCTTTCCGCATTGACGCGCTCGTGCGCGGCGCGGCGCTCGGCATCGAGGCGCGGCACGGTTTCCTGCGCATCCGCGAGACGATCCTGCGCGTCGCGCAGCACCTCCTCCTGCTCGGCCAGTTGCATGCGCGACTCTTCGAGCTGCGCTTCGTCGGGCGCATCGAGACCGCCCGCCTCCGACTTCAGGCGTTCTTCACGCTGCTGAAGCTGCTGGAGCATCTGGTCGGCGTTGCGCTGATGCGCGGCTTCGAGCTTGATCGACTGTTCGGTGCGCGCGATGCCGGCGCGCTCTTCGTTCAGTTGCGACTGCGCATCGCGCCAGCGGTTTTCGAGCGCAGGCAGCGCTTCCTGCTTCGCGGCCGCTTCCTCTTCCGCGACGGCCGCCTTCTCCTCGCCCATCGCGAGTTGCTCTTCGGCGTCTTCGATGTCGTCCTGCGCCTTCTGCGCCTGCACCTGCCATTGCTCGCGCTGGGCGGTCAACGCGGCGATCTGCGCCTGCACGCGGTTGCGCGACTCGACGATAAACTTGATCTCGGCTTCGAGGCGGCTTACCTCGGCGTTCGCCGCGTAGAGCGAGCCTTGCGCGCCCTGCATGGCGTCGCTCGCCGAATAATGCGCGACGCGCAACGTTTCGAGCTGCGCCTCGACTTCGCGCAATTGCGCGGTATGGCGTTCGAGGTCGATCTGCGCCTGCTCGATGGCGCGTTGCTGGCGTTGTTGTTCCGCTGCGGCTTCGTTCTTGCGCAGCAGCCACAGCAGGCGTTGCTTCTCTTCGCCGTCGCTTTGCAGCTCGCGAAAACGCGTCGCGACCACGGCCTGACCTTCGAGCTTGTCGAGATTGGTCGAGAGTTCGCGCACGATGTCTTCCACGCGCGTCAGGTTTTCGCGCGTGTCGTGCAGGCGGTTTTCGGTCTCGCGGCGGCGTTCCTTGTACTTGGAAACGCCCGCGGCTTCTTCAAGGAACACGCGCAGCTCTTCCGGCTTGGCCTCGATGATGCGCGCGATCATGCCCTGACCGATGATCGCGTAGGCGCGCGGGCCGAGACCCGTGCCGAGGAAAATGTCCTGAATGTCGCGGCGGCGTGCCGGCAGATTGTTGATGTAGTAGCTCGAGGTGCCGTCGCGCGTGAGCACGCGCTTGACGGCGATCTCGGCATACTGGCCCCACTGCCCGGCGGCGCGGCCGTCCGCGTTGTCGAACACGAGTTCGACGCTGGCGCGGCTACCGGGCTTGCGCGCCGTGGAACCGTTGAAGATGACGTCCTGCATCGACTCGCCGCGCAGTTCGGAAGCGCGGGATTCGCCGAGCACCCAGCGCACGGCGTCGATGATGTTCGATTTGCCACAGCCATTCGGTCCGACCACTCCGACGAGTTGGCCCGGAACCTGGAAATGCGTGGGATCGACGAATGATTTGAAGCCAGCGAGTTTAATCGAAGTCAGACGCACGGCGATATCGCTGTTGGAATAGGAAGAGTGAACGGGACCGCCCGCGCCGTTGGTCGCAGGCCGCGCGCCGCCGACCTCGGGACCGGTCGCACGACGGCGCGGCGCGCCGCATCAGGCATACAGCAAACATCTCAGGCAGCCGCCACGGCTCGCCGCACCACGCGCTTCATTCACTGCATGCGCGAGCCGGCCGGCGAGGATCAGCGGCAATCATACCATCGCGCGCGTGCCATTCTGACCGCTGCGCGGCGAAGCGGCAGGCGCGGTGCCGTCGTTCGCACTATTGTTCCCACTGTCGTTCGCGCCGCTTCCCGACGCGCTTGCGGGTGGCCCGGCCTGGGCGCCAGTTGCCGGTTCATTCGCGGGGCTGGCGCCTCGCTCGCCATCGTCGTCCTCGATGCGGGCCGTTTGCGCGTGCGCGATTGCGCTGGCATCGGCGCTGGCGTGGGCCGTGTGCATCGTGTGCGCGTCCTGCCGCTTCGCGTCCTGCGCGCGATGCACCCAACTCGACAGCAGCGAGGCGAGCACGATGCACGCCCCGCCCGCCCATTCGCGCGGCCCTGGCGTCTCGCCCGCGAGCAGCCACGACGAGAGCGCCGTCACGACGATCTCGAACAGCATGATGATCGAGGCGCGGTTGGCCGGCACACGCGCCAAACCGTACTGCACGAGCATATTGTTCGAACTGAGCAACAGGCCGAGCAGCAACACCAGCAGGACAATCTGCGCGCGCGGTTCGCCCGCATGAAGCACGGGCATGGGTTCGAAACATGAAGCGAGCGCGCCGAAGATCGCCGCGCCGCCAAAGATCACGGCGGTGCGCATCTCGGCCTTCATCTGCGGCAGCACGCGGCTCGTTTTCACGACCAGCACGTTGCTCATCGCGAAACCCATGCCAGCGACGAGGCCCGCCCATTCGGCCGCGCTGCCGGGCAAGGGCACGCCGAGTTTCGGCGACCACAGCATCATCACCGCACCCAGAAGCGACAGCCCGGCGAGCGCCGCGCCCGACCACGAGAGGCGCTCGTGCAGGATGAAATGGGCGAAGATCGCCGTCCACGCGGGCGTGAGATAGAACAGCAGCAGCACGCGCATCACTTCGCCGTGGATCGCGCCCCAGACAAAGCCGATATTGGTCACGCCGGCCGCGAGACCCAGCATCGGCAGAATCCAGTGCCAGCGCACCGTGGCGATCGAGCGGCGGCGCAGCAGCAGCACGAAGAGGCAGCCCGCCGCGCTTGTGGCAGCGCCTGCCGCCGTGCCGGTCAGACCATAGCCCGCGAGCGTGCGCAGCGGATACCAGATCACGCCCCAAACGGACGCGCCGATCAGGATGGCGAGTGTCGGCCAGCCGGCCTTCAGGCTCGAGTTCATCGCACGGACCGCAAAACGGTTGGCGAAACGCACCGCGTCGCGCGCGATGTCCAGCTCACAGATTGCATGTCCAGGCCCTTTTCCGTCTCCGAAGCGTCGACGGCTTGCCGTTCGAGCCCGCAAGGCCCGCAACGTCCCGACGACGCCAAGTTATAATTCCCGCTTTTCCAGCCGCACCCGCCGCGCAGTGACTGCGCTGTGCCGGTTGCGGCATGTCGATCCGACACCGCTGCGCCAGCGCACCATGCGCTGCCCATCCGTTTTTCGCTTTCCGCCCGCCAAGCCCGTGAATCCGCTACTCGACACTCTTCAGTCCTATCCCTTCGAAAAGCTGCGCGTGCTCTTCAAGGACGTCACGCCGAACGCCGGCCTGCGCCACATCAGCTTCGGGATCGGCGAGCCGAAACATCCGACGCCCGCGCTGATCCGCGACGCCATCGTCGCCTCGCTCGACGGTTTGTCGGTGTATCCGGCCACGGGCGGCACCCCGGCGCTGCGCGAGGCGATCGCGAAATGGGTGACCGAGCGCTACAGCCTGCCCGCGATCGACGCCACGACGCAGGTGCTGCCGGTCTCGGGTTCGCGCGAGGCGCTGTTCGCGCTCGCGCAGGCGGTCGTGGATCCCACGGCGGGCGCAAAAGACCCGGCGAAGCGGCCGATCGTACTCTGCCCGAACCCGTTCTACCAGATCTACGAAGGCGCCGCGCTGCTCGCGGGTGCCGAGCCGTACTTCGTGAACAGCGATCCGGCCCGCAACTTCGCCTGCGATTATTCGCAGGTGCCGGAGGACGTCTGGGCGCGCACGCAGCTGCTTTTCGTCTGCTCGCCGGGCAACCCGACGGGCGCCGTGCTGACGCTCGACGACTGGCGCGAACTGTTCGCGCTTTCGGACCGCTACGGCTTCGTGATTGCGTCCGACGAATGCTATTCGGAGATCTATTTCGACGAGACCAGGCCGCCGCTGGGCGGCCTCGAAGCGGCCCGCCAGCTCGGCCGCGGCTTCGAGCGCCTCGTCATGCTCTCCAGCCTCTCGAAGCGCTCGAACGCGCCGGGCATGCGCTCGGGCTTCGTCGCGGGCGACGCGGCGATCCTCAAGCAGTTCCTGCTCTATCGCACCTATCACGGCTCGGCCATGTCGCCGGTCTGGCAGTCCGCCAGCATCGCCGCGTGGGGCGACGAAGCGCACGTACGCGACAATCGCGCGAAGTACGTGCAGAAGTTCTCGACCGTCACGCCCATGCTCGCCGACGTGCTCGACGTGAAACTGCCCGACGCCGCCTTCTACCTCTGGGCCAATGTCGCTCGCACCGGCCTCTCGGACGCCGCGTTCGCCCAGCGTCTCTACGCCGACTATAATGTGACCGTTCTGCCGGGCTCGTTCCTCGCGCGCGAAGCGCACGGCACGAATCCCGGCACTGGCTTCGTGCGCCTCGCGCTGGTCGCCGACGTCGAGGAGTGCACCGAGGGCGCGCAGCGCATCGTCGACTTCTGCCGCTCGCTGAGCGCGTAACAGAGCACGTAAGCGCGCACGTAACCTCGCAGGTAGCCTGCCAAAACCGATCTTCCCGCACGCGCGCCCCGCCGCGCGTGCCACGCTTCGCCGATCGCGCTTTTTAGCGCGTTTTTTCACCGAACTCTCACGAAATCACCACCATGTCGCAACAACTTCAGCAGATCATCGACACCGCCTGGGACAACCGCGCCGACTTCTCGCCCAAGTCCGCGCCGAACGACGTGCGTGAAGCCGTCGCCCACGTCATCGCCGAACTGGACAAAGGCACGCTGCGCTGCGCCGAGAAGAAGGACGGCGACTGGGTCGTCAACCAGTGGGTGAAGAAGGCCGTGCTGCTGTCGTTCCGCCTGGAAGACAACGCACCGATGGCCGCCGGCGGCTTCACGCAATTCTTCGACAAGGTGCCCTCGAAGTTCGCCAACTACACGGCTGAAGACTTCGCAGCAGGCGGCTTCCGCGTCGTGCCGCCGGCCATCGCGCGCCGCGGCTCGTTCATCGGCAAGAACGTCGTGCTGATGCCGTCGTACACCAACATCGGCGCCTATGTGGACGAAGGCACGATGGTCGATACGTGGGCGACGGTCGGTTCGTGCGCGCAGATCGGCAAGAACGTGCACCTTTCGGGCGGCGTCGGCATCGGCGGCGTGCTCGAGCCGCTGCAAGCCAACCCGGTCATCATCGAAGACAACTGCTTCATCGGCGCGCGCTCGGAAGTCGTGGAAGGCGTGATCGTCGAGGAAAACTCGGTCATCTCGATGGGCGTGTACCTCGGCCAGTCGACCAAGATCTATGACCGCGAAACCGGCGAAATCTCGTACGGCCGCATTCCGGCAGGCTCCGTCGTGGTCGCGGGCAACCTGCCCTCGAAGGACGGCTCGCACAGCCTCTACTGCGCCGTGATCGTCAAGAAGGTGGACGCCAAGACGCGCGCCAAGGTCGGCCTGAACGAGTTGCTGCGAGGCGACTGATGGCGAAGGCCGCGAAGACCGTCGTCTACGGCATTCCGAACTGCGACTCCGTGAAGAAGGCCCGCGTGTGGCTGGAAGAGCACGGCGTCGAGTTCGAGTTCTATGACTTCAAGAAGGCAGGCGTGTCGAGTGCGCTGGTTCAGGACTGGCTCAAGGATGTGTCGCTGGATCAGCTGATCAACAAGCGCGGCACGACCTGGCGCGGCCTGTCCGAGGTGCACAAGGCCGAAGCCGACACGACCGCCGGCGCGATCGCCTTGATGAGCCACAAGCCGTCGATCATCAAGCGCCCGGTGATCGTCGTGAACGGCCGCGTGAAGACGCTCGGCTTTTCCGCCGAGCAGCTCGAAGCAATTTTTGCCTGAAGTTTGCGTGAGTCCGATGAGCGCTCAATGCACATCGGACTACGCCGTCACAAGCTGTTGCCGGCCCCTGATTCGTCAGCGGTGCCGGCATTTTCATTTGCAACCGGTCCATCCATGTCCGCCACCCTCGCCCTTACCGAAGCCCTGATCGCGCGCGCGTCCGTGACGCCCGACGACCAGCACTGCCAGCGCATCATGACCGAACGCCTCAACGCGCTCGGCTTCGCGTGCGAAACGATCGAATCCAACGGCGTGACCAACCTGTGGGCCGTCAAGCGCGGCACGGCAGGCACCGAAGGCCCGCTGCTCGCCTTCGCGGGCCACACCGACGTCGTGCCGACCGGCCCGCTCGAACAATGGAGCTCGCCGCCGTTCGAGCCCGCGCATC
The DNA here is from genome assembly GCF_905220265.1 of Paraburkholderia sp. J67. Taxonomy (NCBI): domain Bacteria; kingdom Pseudomonadati; phylum Pseudomonadota; class Betaproteobacteria; order Burkholderiales; family Burkholderiaceae; genus Paraburkholderia; species Paraburkholderia sp. J67. The sequence continues at coordinate 326,951 of NZ_CAJMZK010000003.1, read as the reverse complement.
GCGACGGCGTGCTGTTTGGCCGTGGCGCCGCCGACATGAAGACTTCGCTCGCCGCTTTCGTCGTGGCCAGCGAAGAGTTCGTCGCCGCGCAGCCGCAGCACCGCGGCACGATCGCCTTCCTGATCACCAGCGACGAGGAAGGCCCCGCCACCGACGGCACCGTCAAGGTGGTCGAGGCGCTCCAGGCGCGCGGCGAGAAGATGGATTACTGCATCGTCGGCGAGCCCACCTCGTCGGCTACGCTTGGCGATTGCGTGAAGAACGGCCGCCGCGGCTCGATGTCGGGCAAGCTCATCGTCAAGGGCGTGCAAGGCCATATCGCCTATCCGCATCTGGCGAAGAACCCGGTACATCTGCTCGCGCCGGCGCTGGCCGAACTCGTCGCCGAAAAATGGGACGACGGCAACGAATACTTCCCGCCCACCACCTGGCAGGTCTCGAACATGCACAGTGGCACGGGCGCGAGCAACGTGATTCCGGGCCACGCCGAAGTGCAGTTCAACTTCCGCTTCTCGACCGCGAGCACGGTGGAAGGCTTGCAACAACGCGTGCACGCGATCCTCGACAAGCATGGTCTCGAATACGATCTGCACTGGAGCGTGAGCGGCCTGCCCTTCCTCACGCCGCGCGGCGCGCTCTCGAATGCGCTCGAGAAAGCCATTCTCGACGAAACCGGCGTCACGACCGAACTCTCCACGACGGGCGGCACCTCGGACGGCCGTTTCATCGCGCGCATGTGCGCGCAGGTCGTCGAGTTCGGCCCGCCCAACGGCAGCATCCACAAGATCGATGAGCATATCGAAGTGAAGTTCATCGACCCGCTCAAGAACGTGTACCGCCGCGTGCTCGAACAACTGATCGCCTGAACGCCCCACGCGCCCAGGCAGGAGTCCATAACATGACCCATCCGCTTTCCACGACGTTCAACACCGTGCGCGATCTGCTGCGCTACGGCGTGTCGCGTTTCTCGGCCGCGCAACTCGCGTTCGGCCACGGTTCGTCCAATGCCTACGACGAAGCCGCGTATCTGATCCTGCACTCGCTGCATCTGCCGCTGGACCTGCTCGATCCGTTTCTCGACGCGCGCCTCGCGCCCGAGGAAATCGACAAGGTGCTCGCCGTGATCGAGCGCCGCGCGACCGAGCGCGTGCCCGCCGCCTACATCACGCAGGAAGCGTGGATGCACGGCCTGCGCTTCTACGTGGACGAGCGCGTGATCGTGCCGCGTTCGTTCATCGGCGAGCTGCTCGCAGACGGCCTGCAGCCCTACGTCGAAGATCCCGAACAAGTCACTGCCGTGCTCGAACTCTGCACCGGTTCGGCGAGCCTCGCGATCCTCGCGGCGCACGCCTTCCCGAACGCCGATATCGACGCCGTCGATCTGTCCGCGCCCGCGCTCGAAGTGGCGAAGCGCAATGTCCACGAGCACGATCTCGACGAACGCATCTCGCTGTTCGAAGGCGATCTGTACGCACCGCTGCCCGAGCGCCGCTACGACGTCATCATCACGAATCCGCCCTACGTGAACGCCGATTCGATGCAGGCGCTGCCGCCGGAATATCGCCACGAGCCCGAAATGGCGCTCGCAGGCGGCGCGGACGGCATGGACATCGTGCGCCGCATCATCAAGGAAGCGCGCAACTGGATCACCGACGACGGCGTGCTCGTGGTCGAAATCGGCAACGAGCGTGAGAACGTGGAAGCTGCCTTCGGCGGACTCGACCTCGTGTGGCTTTCGACGAGCGCCGGCGACGACCAGGTGTTCCTGATCCAGGCCTGCGACCTGCCGGTTTAAGCGGCGTCAGCGGTGTTGGCGGTCTAACCCATCGGTCCGCCAACCGTCGATCGCACGCACTGTCGCTGCACGCGATCGACGCAGCCGCACCGGGTGGCGTACCGGTTGAGCCCCTATTGCGCAGGTTCGGTAAGATGGGCATTTCCCGGCTCACACGGCGTGGACGTCTTGCGGCTCACTGGGTCAGCGCCAGGGTCCACATACGTGGACCGGCTGCCCGGCTTCAGGAGCGTCCCGCGTCTTTATGCGATTCGACTGGTCAACCCTCGGCACCCTGCTCGCTATCGTCCACCTACTCGGACTGATCGCAGCGTGTCACGCCATCCTCGTCACCCGCACCTCGCAAGGCGCGATCGCGTGGGCTGTCTCGCTCGCGACGATGCCCTACCTCACGCTCATTCCCTATCTGTTCCTTGGCCGCAGCAAGTTCGCGGGCTACGCGGACGCGCGGCGCTTGCGCAATGAAACGCTGCGTTCGCGCGCGCGTGCACCGGATCTGGGGCCAGCCGGCAGTGAGTCGGACGAGCAACTGAGCACCGAAGCGGGCCGCCCGGCCGATGCGCTGAACCCACGCGTGATCCGCACGCTCTCGCATCTGGGCGGGATGCCGCTCGTGCCCGGCAACGCGGTACGCACGCTCGTGAACGGCGAGGCTACGTTTTCCGCGATCTTCGACGCCATCGAGCAGGCACGCCACTACGTGATCGTGCAGTTCTTCATCGTGCGCGCCGACGCGCTGGGCGACATGCTCAAGGACCTGCTGCTCGCCTGTACCGCGCGCGGCGTGCGCGTGCATTTCCTCTACGACAGCATCGGCAGCTTCGACCTGCCCGCGAGCTACGTGAACGCGCTGCGCGCGGGCGGCGTGGAAGTGCATCCGTTCTCCACGAAACGACGCATCGTCAACCGCTTCCAGCTCAACTTCCGCAACCACCGCAAGATTGTCGTGGTGGACGGCGAGCGCGCCTTTGTGGGCGGACACAACGTGGGTGTGGAATACCTGGGCGCCAAGCCCCCGCTTTCGCCGTGGCGCGACACGCACATCGAAGTGCGCGGGCCGGTGGTCGCGAATATCCAGTTCGCCTTCACGGAAGACTGGTACTGGGTCACGCAGGAACTGCCGGGCAGCGAGCCACCGGCGCTAAAACCACGCGACGGCGACGACATGGCCTGCCTTGTGATGCCCACCGGCCCCGCCGATCGTCAGGAGACCTGCTCGCTCTTTTTCGTGGAAGCGATCAACGCCGCCAACAAGCGCATCTGGATCACCACGCCCTATCTCGTGCCCGATTCGGCGGTATTCGCCGCATTGCGCCTGGCGGCGCTGCGCGGTGTGGACGTGCGCATCCTGATTCCAAGCCGCCGCGACCACTTCGTGGTGTTCGAAGCCTCGACGCTCTACGCCTACGACGCCGTGCGCGCGGACATCCGCATCTTCCGCTACAAGCCGGGCTTCCTGCACCAGAAGGTCGTGCTCATCGACGATACGGCGGCCGCCATTGGCAGCGCGAATCTGGACAACCGCTCGTTCCGCCTGAACTTCGAAATCATGGTGCTGACGGTGCATCGAGGCTTCGCCTCGGAAGTCGAAGCGATGTTGCTGCGCGACTTCGAATCGAGCTTCGAAATCGATCGCAGCGAATATCGCGACGCGCCCGCGTGGCGCAAGATCGCGATGCACGTCGCGCGCCTGTTCGCGCCGATACTCTAAGACAGCGCGCTCGCGCGGGCGGCGGGCGTTACAGCAGTTTCGCGATATCGGCGGCGATGGCGTCGGGCTTCGTGAGCGGCGCATAGCGCTTCACGACATTGCCGCTGCGGTCGACGAGGAACTTGGTGAAATTCCACTTGATGCGCTCCAGCCCGAGCAGGCCCGGCGCCTCGCCCGTGAGCCAGTTGTAGAGCGGATGCGCATTCGCCCCGTTCACGTCGATTTTCTCGAACATCGGAAAAGTCACGCCGAAGTTCTTCTCGCAGAACGCGCCGATCTGCGTGGCGTCGCCCGGCTCCTGCTTGCCGAACTGGTTGCACGGAAAACCGAGCACCGCGAGACCCCGCGCGGCAAACTGTTCGTGGAGCTTCTGCAAACCCGCATACTGCGGCGTGAAGCCGCATTCGCTCGCGGTATTGACGATCAGCAGGACCTTGCCCGCGTACTGTTCGAGACTCACCGGCGCGCCGCCGCCAAGCGGTTGCGCGGTGAACGAATAAACCGTGCTCATCTGGCTCCTCCCCAAGGAAAGCGCCAGTCTACGTGAGAACCGGGGCGGCCCGCACCCTGGCCGAATGGCCAGCGGCAAAGGCGATCCATCGAACGCGACAACACATTAGCCGTACGGCCGATGTCGGCCAGGCCTCGAGCCAGTCTAAAATAGCGCTTTACGTTTTGTCTGTGCTGGCGCCTCCGTGATCCGCTTCAATCAATTCAGCCTTGCCCGCGGCACCAAGCCGCTCTTCGACCAGATCTCGTTCACCCTGAATCCGGGCGAGAAGGCCGGCCTCGTCGGTGCAAACGGCGCGGGCAAATCCACGCTGTTCGCCGTGCTGCGCGACGAACTGCACGCGGACGCCGGCGACTTCTCGATGCCGCCCTCGTGGGAAATCGCCCACGTCGCCCAGGAAACACCGGCCGTCGAAAAAAACGCACTCGACTACACCCTGGACGGCGACGCCGCGCTGCGCGAGATCGAGGAACGCATCGCCACGGCGTCTGCAGCGCACGATGGCGCAGCGGAAGCCGAAGCTCACGCCGCCTTCGCGGACGCGGACGGCTACACGGCGCCCGCGCGCGCCGAAGCGCTCCTGCTCGGCCTCGGTTTCACGATGGAGCAGACCCGCCAGCCGGTCGCGAGCTTCTCGGGCGGCTGGCGCATGCGCCTGAACCTCGCCCAGGCGCTGATGTGCCGCTCCGACCTGCTGCTGCTCGACGAACCCACGAACCACCTGGATCTGGACGCCATCGTCTGGCTCGAAGACTGGCTGCACCGCTATCCCGGCACGCTCGTCGTGATCTCCCACGACCGCGAATTCCTGGACTCGGTCTGCAACGTCACCCTGCATCTGGAAAACCAGCAGGTCAAACGTTACGGCGGCAACTACTCGCAGTTCGAGATCCTGCGCGCGCAGCAACTCGCGCTCCAGCAAAGCGCGTTCGAAAAGCAGCAGAAAACCGTCGCGCACCTGCAAAAGTTCATCGACCGCTTCAAGGCCCAGGCCACCAAGGCGCGCCAGGCGCAAAGCCGGGTCAAGGCGCTGGAGCGTATGGAGCTGATCGCGCCCGCGCACGCCACCTCGCCGTTCACGTTCGAATTCCGCACGCCAGATTCAGCCCCCAATCCGATGCTCGTGATGGACCGGGTGCGCTGCGGCTATCGCGCCGACGACGGCAGCGAGACGCCCATTGTCGAAGGCGTGGCGCTCTCCATCCAGAACGGCCAGCGCATCGGCCTGCTGGGCGCGAACGGCCAAGGCAAGTCCACACTCATCAAGACGCTTGCGGCTACGCTCGAGCCGCTGTCGGGCGAGTTGCGCACGGGCAAGGGTCTCCAGATCGGCTATTTCGCGCAGCACCAGCTCGAAACGCTGCGCCCCGACGATACGCCGCTCCAGCATCTTTCACGCCTCGCACCGGACACTCGCGAGCAGGAATTGCGCGACTTCCTCGGCGGCTTCAACTTCCCCGGCGAAATGGCCACGTCGTCGATCGCGCCCTTTTCGGGCGGCGAAAAGGCCCGCCTCGCGCTCGCACTGATCATCTGGCAAAAGCCCAACCTGCTGCTGCTCGACGAACCGACCAACCACCTCGACCTCGAAACGCGCCACGCCCTCACGATGGCGCTCGCGCAGTTCGAAGGCACGCTGATCGTCGTTTCGCACGACCGCCATCTGCTGCGCGCCACCACGGACCAGTTCATGCTGGTCGCCAAACACCGTCTGCAACCCTTCGACGGCGATCTGGACGACTACCGCGACTGGCTGCTCCAGCACGCAGCCGAACAACGCGCGGCGCTCAAGGCCGCAGCGAGCGGCACGGCGAATGCGGCCGATACGGCCAATGGCGCCGGCGCGGACGATGGCGGCGTGAACCGCAAGGAACAGCGCCGTCAGGAAGCGGAAACACGCCAGCGCCTCGGCCATCTGAAGCGGCCCTTGCAGGCGAAGATCGGCAAAATCGAGAAAGAAATGGATGCGCTCAACGCGGAGAAAGCCACGCTGGATGCGTTCGTTGCCGATCCGGCCAGCTATGAAGCCGCCCAAAAAACCCGGCTGACCGAGTCGATTCGCCGTCAGGCCGAAGTCCAGGCGCGCCTCGAAGCGCTCGAAGCCGACTGGCTCGAAGCCCACGAGGAACTCGAACAGATCGGTTAAATTCACCCACCGTCCACGCCAGTTAGCGCCATCGTCAGGAGCCACCCGAGTGTCGACACCCGCTGCATTGCAGGGCCTACGCGTTCTCGATCTGACCCGGCTCCTGCCGGGGCCCGTGGCCACGCTGCGTCTGGCCGAAATGGGCGCGGACGTGCTCAAGATCGAGCCGCCCGGCACGGGCGACGCGGCGCGCACCATGATGCAGAGCGCCGCCGACGAAATCGCAGGACGACCCGGCGCGTTCTACCGGCTCGTCAATCGCGGCAAGCGCGAGACGCGGCTCGACCTGAAGTCCGAGGGCGGGCGCTCCGTACTGCTGGCGCTCGCGCGCGACGCCGATGTGCTGGTCGAGAGCTTCCGCCCCGGCGTGATGGACCGGCTCGGCGTGGGCTACGAGACGCTGCGCGCGGCCAACCCCAAGCTCGTCTACTGCGCGATTACGGGCTACGGCTCGGAGGGTCTCTTTTCGGACCGCGCCGGCCACGACCTCAACTACGTCGCCTATTCCGGCGTGCTCGACCAGATCGCGACGCGCGACGGCGCGCCCGTGCTGCCGAATTTCCAGATCGCCGATCTGCTCGGCGGTGCGTTGTCGGCCGTCACGCAGATCCTCGCTGCACTCTGGCAGGTGGCACGCGGCGGCGAAGGCCGCTTCGTCGACATCTCGATGGCGCACGAATCCTACGCCAACAACGTGGTGGCTCAGGTGGCGCTCGCCAACGACGACGCGGCGGCACTCCAGCCGGGCGGCGGTCTGCTAAACGGCGGCGTGCCTTGCTACAACGTCTATCGGACCCAGGACGAGCGTTGGCTCGCTGTCGGCGCGCTCGAACTCAAGTTCTGGCAGGCGCTCTGCACGGCGCTGGGCCGCGAGGACTGGGCGCAGCGCCACTGGAGTCTCGGTCAGGCGATCGGCGGCTCGGACGCGGCCTCGCTCACACGCGAGCTGGCCGCGCTGATCGCCACCGAAACCCTGCAAACGTGGATCGACCGACTCGAGATCATCGATTGTTGCGTGACGCCCGTGCTCAAACCCGGCGAGGCTGCGAACCATCCGCTTTTCAATGCCGAAGTGCTGCAGGCGATGCTCGACGAGGTCGATGCGCAACGCGAGGCCGCGGCGCGCCAGGCAGCCGGACTGCCAATGGGAATGCCAGCGGTCAATCCGTCGGCAGTCCCCGCCGTCTCGCCGACCAGCGCGCACCCGAGCGCCGGTCAGCCGGGCAAGAAGCCGTTCAACTATGGACCGTGGGGCTAAGCTCCCAGGCGAAGAAAGAGACGAAAACGACAATGGGCGCATCAGGCGCCCATTGTTCCGTTGGTTTGGTTGCTTGCTGGAGTAATCGAAGCCGCGCGCCTAGCGGCGCGGCAGGGTCTGGCGCGGTGCGCGCTCGTCGTCATAGAGTACGTGCTTGCGGCCTTCGACGTGATGGGCGATGGTGCTGCGCACCTGTGCAGCCGTCACATTGCTGGCCACCACCTGACGCGAGATGCGGCCGTCGCTATCGATCCATTCGACGATGCGACAGCTGCTCCCCCAAGGCTGCATGACCGGCTCGGAGACCCGGCAGCCGCGCACGACGATCGAATTGGCGCTCGTGGACGTTTCTGTCTGTTTCAAGATCGCTATCCTTTCCGCTGGATGCGGGGTTGCTCATGCGGCCAAGGATAGGGAAATCGCAAAACTTTCTGGTTACAGCGCGCAGCGGTGTTGTTACTAATCATTACGCGCCAGAGCGCGCGTTCAGCCGGCGCTCAATGGCGTTCAATCGAACTCGCGCACCCGGTCGATCGCCTCTTCGATACGCTCGACGGCAATCACGTTCAAACCTTCGATCGGCTGTTTCGGCGCGTTGGCGCGGGGAATCAGCGCGCACGTGAAACCCAGCTTGGCCGCTTCCTTCAGACGATCCTGGCCGCGCGGCGAGGGTCGGATCTCGCCCGCAAGCCCCACTTCGCCAAAAACGATCAGACCCTTGGGCAACGCCTTGTTACGCATCGACGAATGGATCGACAGCAGCACGGCGAGGTCGGCGGCAGGCTCGGTAATCTTCACGCCGCCCACGGCGTTGAGAAAGACGTCCTGATCGAAGCAGCCGATGCCCGCGTGACGGTGCAGCACCGCCAGCAGCAACGCCAGACGGTTCTGTTCGAGACCCACCGCGAGGCGGCGCGGATTGGGCACCTGCGCCGTATCCACGAGCGCCTGAACCTCCACCAGCAGCGGCCGCGAGCCTTCCTGCGTGACCATCACGCACGAACCCGGCACGCTCTGCTCGTGTTGCGACAGAAAGAGTGCGGAAGGATTCGCCACACCCCGTAAGCCTTTCTCGGTCATCGCGAACACACCCAGTTCATTCACCGCGCCGAAGCGGTTCTTGAATGCGCGCACGAGCCGGAACGAAGAATGCGTGTCGCCCTCGAAGTACAGCACCGTGTCGACGATGTGCTCCAGCACGCGCGGGCCCGCGAGATTGCCCTCTTTCGTCACGTGGCCGACCATGATGATCGACGTGCCCGACTGCTTGGCGATACGCGTGAGTTGCGCCGCGCACTCGCGCACCTGCGCGACCGAGCCGGGTGCGGAGGTCAGCGCTTCCGAATAAATCGTCTGGATCGAGTCGATCACGGCGACGTCGGGCTTTTCGGCCTCGATGGTTGCCTGAATTTTTTCCAGCTGGATTTCGGCGAGCAGTTGCAGATCGTTCATCTTCGAGCCCTGCTCGAGCAGCCCGAGACGTTGCGCACGCAACGCAATCTGCGCGGCGGACTCTTCGCCGCTCACATAGAGTGCGCGACGATCCGCGGCGATTTCCGCGAGCGATTGCAGCAGCAAGGTCGATTTGCCGATACCGGGATCGCCGCCGATCAGCACCACGCCGCCCGCAACGAGGCCGCCGCCCAGCACCCGGTCGAACTCGCCGACGCCGGAGGTGAAACGCGGCACGTCCGACGCTTCGATATCGGAGAGGCGACGCACCGGCGCGCTCTTGGCGAGCGCCTGGAAGCGGTGATTGCCAGCCGGCTCCGCGACGCTCTCCACCAACGTGTTCCACGCCTGGCACGCGGGACATTGTCCTTGCCACTTGTGAGCCTGCCCGCCACATTCCGTACAGATATAGAGCGTCTTCGCCTTCGCCATGCTTTTGCCGTGCCGCGTGTTGCCGCGCCTGTCTTGATTAAGGTTTGTTCGGATTCGTTCGGGCCTCACGGCCCGAATGCGACACTTATTCCGCGCGCACTGGCACGCGCGGCGCGACCGCGCACATCAGCTCGTAGCCGATCGTGCCGCACGATGCCGCCACTTCGTCGATCGGCAGATTCGCGCCCCAGAGCTCGACGCGCGCGCCGACACCCGCGTTCTGCACCGGCGTGAGGTCGACCGTGATCATGTCCATCGACACGCGGCCCACGATGCGCGTGCGCACACCCTCGACGATGACCGGCGTGCCTTCGGGCGCGACGCGCGGATAGCCGTCCGCGTAACCGCAGGCCACCACGCCGATACGCATCGCCTTGCGCGCCGTGAAGGTCGAACCGTAGCCGACCGACTGGCCTTCGGCGACCGTCTGCGTGCCGATGATCTCGGAAGCGAGCGTCATGGCCGGTTGCAGACCGACGCCGTCGAGCGCCGACGCCACGCCCGAAGGCGAAGCACCATACAGAATGATGCCGGGACGCACCCAGTCGAAATGCGAAGACGGATGCCAGAGCGTTGCCGCCGAATTCGCGAGGCTGCGCGCGCCCGCGATACCCTGCGCGCCACGCTCGAAAGCCGCCATCTGTTCGCCAATGCCGCGCGGCGCGTCGGCGTCCGAGAAGTGCGTCATCAGCGTGATCTGGCCGATGCCGGGACAGGCGCGCGCGCGCTCCCAGGCGGCGCGATACTTCTCCGGCGTGTATCCAAGCCGGTTCATACCGCTATTCATCTTGAGATGGACATTGACCGGTTTGGAGAGACGCGCCATTTCGAGCATGCGCATCTGTTCGTCGCAATGCACCACCGTCGTGAGGCTATAACGGTCGATCACGTCGATATCCGTGGGCCGGAAAAAGCCCTCCAGCAACAGGATCGGGCCCGCCCAGCCCAGTTCGCGCAGTTTCACCGCTTCTTCGAGATCCAGCAGGCCGAAACCGTCGGTTGCGCGCAGACCCGGAAACGCACGCGCGAGCCCGTGCCCGTAGGCATTGGCCTTGACCACGGCCCAGATTTTCGACTTCGGCGCGTATTTCCGGACGACGGAGAGATTGTTAGCGAGAGCGGTGGTATGGATCGTGGCTGAGAGGGGGCGCGGCATGGGATATGTTTTCGCAAAGACGCTTTCTAATCAGGAGCTTACAGGGTGTTTTCAGCGCCCGGCAGGCCCGCCTGATGGGCGGTCAAGGAATGTGCTAGTCCGAATACAGCTATTTTCATGATATAAAGCCCTGCGCACAACCCATTTCGAACGTAATAAGCCCGGATGCCTCCACCCGTCCGGGGCGGACGGACCGCAGCGAGGACAGCATCGCATCAGATGAAAAAAGGCTTTTACACCATCATGGCCGCGCAGTTTTTTTCGTCGTTGGCCGACAATGCGCTCCTCATCGCTGCGATAGCACTGCTGAAAGACCTCCACGCTCCGAACTGGATGACGCCGCTGCTCAAGCTGTTCTTCGTCCTGTCCTACGTCGTTCTTGCCGCCTTCGTCGGCGCCTTCGCCGATTCGCGTCCCAAGGGGCGCGTCATGTTCATCACCAATACCATCAAGGTCGTGGGCTGCGCCATGATGCTGGCCGGCACGCATCCGCTATTGGCCTATGGCGTGGTGGGCTTTGGCGCGGCCGCCTATTCACCCGCCAAGTACGGCATTCTCACCGAACTGCTGCCGCCTGAGCGCCTCGTCGCCGCCAATGGCTGGATCGAAGGCACGACAGTCGGCTCGATCATTCTCGGCACCGTGCTCGGCGGCGCGCTGATCAGCCCGCACATCGCGGCGCACGTGATCCGCCATACGCCCGCGTCGATCAATACCCCCGCCGAAGCCGCGATGCTCGTGATCATGGGCATCTACGTTATCGCCGCCCTCTTCAATTTGCGGATTCCCGATACCGGCGCACGCTACCCGCGCCAGGAACATGGGCCGATCCGCCTCATCACCGACTTCGCCGATTGTTTCAACACGCTCTGGCACGACAAGCTCGGCCAGATCTCGCTCGCGGTCACGACGCTGTTCTGGGGCGCGGGCGCAACGTTGCAATTCATCGTGCTCAAGTGGGCGGAAGTCTCGCTCGGCATGTCGCTGTCCGAAGGCGCGGTGCTCCAGGCCGTCGTGGCCGTGGGCGTTGCAGCAGGCGCGATGATCGCCGCCGCTCGCATCCCGCTCAAGAAGTCGCTGTCCGTGCTGCCCGTGGGCATCATGATGGGTATTGCCGTGATGCTGATGGCCTTCTACACGCGCAACCTGTTTCCGCCGCATTGGGGCTTGCATATCGGCCACATGCGCGTGCCGGGTTATCTGCTCTGCGCCTATCTGTTCCTGATGGTGGTGGGCGCACTCTCCGGTTTCTTCGTCGTGCCAATGAATGCCCTGCTCCAGCATCGCGGTCACGTGCTGCTGTCCGCCGGTCACTCGATCGCCGTGCAGAATTTCAACGAGAACCTCTCGGTGCTCGTGATGCTGTGCCTCTACGCGGTGCTCGTCTGGCTCGACGTGCCGGTCACCTTCGTGATCGTGCTGTTCGGCACCTTCGTCTGCCTGATGATGTGGCTCGTGATGCGCCGTCATCAGGCCAATCAGCGCGCGTTCGACTCCGTGGCGCTGATCGGCGAAAATCACCGCCATTGATCGAGGCGGCGTCACGCTTCACGCCGCTTTCCTTCGAGCGTTTTCGTTGACCCTCGACTTCTCTCCTGCGCCAGCGCATACGCGGCCTCGACATCGAAGCCCCGCGCGCGGCGCGTTCGCGACGCTGACATGACCTCTCCGATTTCCAACGTCCTCACCATCGCCGGTTCCGATTCCGGCGGCGGCGCCGGCATCCAGGCCGATCTCAAGGCGTTTTCCGCACTCGGCGCATATGGCGCCAGCGTCATCACCGCGCTCACCGCGCAGAACACGCGCGGCGTCACCGCGATTCACGCGCCGGATCCGGGCTTCGTGACCGCGCAACTCGACGCCGTGTTCGACGATATCCGCATCGACGCCGTCAAGATCGGCATGCTTGCCAATGCGGCGATCGTGCGCGCCGTCGCCGATGCGCTGCGCCGCCACAAGCCGGCGCGTGTCGTGCTCGACACCGTGATGATTTCGAAGAGCAATCACGCGCTGCTCGCGCCTGAAGCCGTTGCTGCGCTGCGTGAGGAATTGCTGCCGCTCGCGGGCATCGTGACGCCGAATCTGCCGGAAGCGGCCGCGTTGCTCGGCGTCGCTGCGGCCACGGACGAAGCCGCGATGGTCGAGCAAGGCGAAGCGCTGCGCGCACTCGGCGCACAGGCCGTGTTGATGAAAGGCGGCCATCTGGGTAGCACGGATAGTCCCGACTGGCTCATCGAGACTACGGGCACGCTGCGTCTGGGTGGCCCGCGCGTGCCGGTAACGAATACGCACGGTACGGGTTGCACGCTGTCCTCGGCAATTGCCGCGCTCTGGCCGCAGCAGCCGACGCTCGCGGATGCGGTCGCTCAGGCGAAGACGTATCTGACGGGCGCGCTCGAAGCGAGCGATCGGCTTGACGTGGGCCACGGCGTTGGCCCGGTGCATCACTTCTGGCGCTGGTGGTAAGCCCTGCGCGCTACGCTCGCGCGTAAGCCTGCGCACGCGCCGGCCAGTCGTCGGGGACGATGAAACCGCGTGAGTGTTCGACGTAGCCGCCCGCCCCATCGGCGATGAAGGCGACAACCATCGTGGGGTCGTGCGGACGCTCGAGGCTCTCGAAAAGCGACGCAGGGTCAGTCGGCGCATGAACGTCCGTGCGCGCCGCTCTTGCGGCAGCGTAGTTGTCGTTCTCATGTGGCACGCTGAATTGGCTGTTAGTTGCGAACTCACGCCCGGATTCAAGACGCCGGGGCGCCAGCCAGGCCAGCCTCGGTAAAACACTCCAGCCATCCGCGCCGGTGCGCTCAGCGAATGCGCGCCAGTCTGCGTGTGTCACCCACCAGCCACGGCCGTGCCCCTCTGCGAGCTCCGGCGCTTCGGCCATCTGCTCGCCCGCGCGGTAGAACAGCCAGCCTTTGATGAACATCTGCGCGAGCCACGGCCCGGCGAAGCCGAGCGAAGCGAACTCCGCCCGTTCGCTCAAGCGCAGTTGATGGTCGCGCAAATGCGCGAACTTCAGATCGAGGCGATCGCGCAGATTAGGCCCGACGTAATCGGCCAGGCGGGACATCGTCTCACCCGGCGCGCCGGCGTGCAAAAAGCACTTCACGGCGAGTTCCCAATGCAGGCGCAGACCGGCGTGCGTTTCGAGCAGGAAATCACACTCTCCGATCGTGCGCCCTTCACCGCGCAGCGCGACGGTGGCCGCAACGAGGCGTGCCAATGGGCCGTGCTCCAGATACCAGCCAAGCAAGGTTTCCGCATAGCGGCCAAGACGCGTAACGCGTGCGCTGTCGAGTGCGGCATGCAGACGGGAAGGCTCCCGATCGAGTTGCGCGAGCCACTCAAAGGCTCGATCCGCTGCGTCTTCACTCGACCACAACTGGGCGAGCGGCATGCCGGGCTGGGCACGCAGCAGGTCGGCACTGGTCAGCAACCACGCGAGGTCGCGAACGGCCGTATCGTTGAGACGCTCAACCCAACCTGCTGAAGGCGGCCCGTCGTCAACGGCAAGCGCGGGCCGCAAGTCGCTCATTGGCCGCCGCCCGCGGCGCGCCACGTGTCGCGCGCGAGGCACAGATCGCTCCAGGCCTTCGATTTGTCCTGCAGGCTGCGCAGCAGATACGCCGGGTGATACGTGACGATCACCGGCACGCCTTCGTATTCATGCACACGCCCGCGCAGCGAGGCGATGCTGCTCTCGGTCTTGAGCAGGCTCTGCGCGGCGAAGCGGCCCATCGCGACGATGATCTTCGGCTTCACGAGCGCCACCTGGCGCTGTAGATACGGCTCGCAGCGCGCGACTTCGTCCGGCTCCGGATTGCGGTTGCCGGGCGGACGGCACTTGATCACATTCGCGATATAAACGTTTTCGCCACGCGCGAGCGTGAGCGACCGCAACATGTTGTCGAGCAGCTTGCCCGCCTGACCGACGAAGGGCTCGCCTTGACGGTCCTCGTTCTCGCCCGGCGCTTCGCCGATCAGCATCCAATCCGCCGCACGGTCACCCACGCCGAACACGGTGTTGGTGCGCTTTTCGCACAAGCGGCAACGCGTGCAGGACGCGACGCGTTCCGCGAGCGCATCCCAGTCGAGCGTGGCGACGTCGTCGCGCGGCGCGCGTACCGGTTCGATGTCGTGGGGCAACACCGGCTCCGCCACGGCGTCGAACCACGCGAAATCGTCTTCGGTGAACGGCGGCGGTTCTTCCGAAGCCATCTGCGCGGGCTGGGCAGGCCTCGCCGGTTTCACGGCAGTGCGCTCAGGTTGGGCTTGCGGCGCGTCCTGAGCGGCGAAGGTTTCTTCGGCGCGCGCCGGCGGCGTCACGCGCTCCACGACCGGGGTGGTCGCAGCCACTTCGCGCGCAACAGGACGCACGTCGGGACGCACTTCGGCCTCAGCCTGAGCTTCGGTCGCTACGCTCACCGTCGCGACGGCTTCAGGCGCCACAGTCGTCAGCCCCTTGCGCACCCAGCGCGGCGCGAGGCCCAACTCTTCCAGCGCGTTCTCATCGAGTGGCATCCGCGCCCTCCAGTGCAAAAGAAAAACGCATCACGAGCGCGTCTTCGCGGCTGTGATGGCGGGCCGGATAGTAGTTCTTTCGGCGCCCAATGGTGACAAAGCCGAACTGCTCGTAGAGCCGGATCGCCCGATGATTCGAGGGCCGCACTTCGAGCAGCAGCCCTTCGAGGCCCTGTACGCGCGCGATGCGCACGCCTTCGCGCAGCATCGCGAGACCCGCACCCGCGCCCTGCGCCGGCGGCGCCACACACAGGTTCAGCAAATGCATCTCGTCGACGACCGGCATCAGCACGCTATAGCCGATCAACGTACCCGTGACGTGGCGCATGCAGATGCCGTAGTAACCGTTGCGCAGCGAGTCTTCGAAGTTGCCGCGCGACCACGGAAATTCATAGGCGGACTTCTCGATGACGACGACCTCGTCGAGGTCGCTCTCGGTCATCTGCGACAGATAGCGGTCGGTCATCAACACGCCGCTCATCGTCCCCCCTCGGGGGCGCCGTCGCGCGCGTCCTTTTCGGCTTTTTCAGCCTTGGCGGCCATGCGCTCGGCCGTGGTCTGCGCGACCTTGTTGCGCACGTATTCGGGCGCGGCCTGATCGGCAGGCAGGGTGCGCCCTGCGCGGAACGCGCGCAACGCCACATGGGCGAGCGGCACGGCATGCGGCAGCGCCTCGGCGTCGAGGGTGCGCGCCGCCAGCGACGCGCTCAGTCGCGCACCGAACGCCGCCGCCGCGTTACCGGCGAGCGTGAATGCGCTGTCGGGCGCGACGATGGCTTCGGGCGCGTCGAGCGAGCCCGCCTGGAGCGTGCG
This sequence comes from Paraburkholderia sp. J67, assembly GCF_905220265.1. Lineage (NCBI taxonomy): Bacteria > Pseudomonadati > Pseudomonadota > Betaproteobacteria > Burkholderiales > Burkholderiaceae > Paraburkholderia > Paraburkholderia sp. J67. The sequence continues at coordinate 311,156 of NZ_CAJMZK010000003.1, read as the reverse complement.
CCAGTCTCCCGTGGTCTCGTCCCATGCGTAGTCCGCCCAGTACGCCTCATCCATACGCGCATCGAGCGCGGCGAGCACGCGGGTGGTCGACGGATCGCGCAGTCGCGCGCTCTCGGCGCAAACGAGCAGCGTGCTGACGGGCACCACGGGAATGTCGAGCCCGAACGCGAGCCCTTGCGCCACGCCGGTTGCCGTTCGCAGCCCGGTGAAGGAACCGGGGCCGGAACCGAACGCAATCGCGTCGCAGTCCGCGAGCGTGAGCCCCGCTTCGGCGAGCAGTTCGCCGATGGCAGGCAAGAGGCGCGTACTGGAGACGGCGCCGGTCGCCTCGTGGCGCACCCAAACGCGCGGTTCGGGCGGCGTCTGGGTCGGGTCAGCACAATGGGCGGAAGCGGTAGCGTCGCCAGCGGGCGTGGCGGCGCGAAGCAGCGCGACCGAGCAATATTCGGTCGAGGTATCGAGGGCAAGCAGCACGGTTTCAGTCATGACCGCTATTGTAATGCGCCGTTCCCGCGCAGTCGCCGCCTGGGCGTGGCTTGTGCGCCGACGGCGCACGCCTTACTAGAGTGGAGGAATCGTTCCAGCCCTATGCCGGATGACGCTGCTACTATCGTCAGGCTATTTCGATCATTAAGAGGAGGAAAAAACAATGAGCGACGTAAACACGCAATTCGCCCAGGCCCAGGAAGACGTCCAGCAACTGACGGAGCGTCCGGGCAACCTGACGCTGCTGCGCCTGTACGCCCTGTTCAAGCAAGCCACCGAAGGCGACGTGCACGGCGACAAGCCCGGCTTCACCGACATCGTGGGCAAATACAAGTACGACGCCTGGGCCGCCCTGCAAGGCACCGCCGAGGAGAAGGCGAAGGCGCAATACGTGGAGCTCGTCGAATCGCTCAAGAGCGGCGCCGCAAGCTGAGCAAGCCGCTCGCGCTGTCCGGACAGGCCCGACGCTCGCTAGTGTCAGATCCGTCCGGGCTCACCCTGCCCGTTCCCGCCCCTTGCGTCAGGCTGTCGCAGGGCGTGAGGCGGTCGTCGCACTGGCGCGGCGCAACAAAACGAGATACAATGCTTGCTGCGTTGCGCTCCGGTCGCCTGTGCGATCAGCAATACGCCACGTAGCGTTAAGCTCCAATCCAGTTTAGAACCTGTCCCCCCCTGCCCTGGCCCCCTTTTCGGGCCGTCAAGAATCAGGCTGGCGACTGGCCAATCCCGGCTAGAGTCGCACCCAAAACAGCTTCTAACGAAAAAAATCCGCCCTCCCTGTGGTGCGGATTGCCCCCGTTTTTCGATTTGTTCGCAAAATCCGACGACTTGGGTATGCCGATTGGCGCCGACGTTCTATTTCCTGTGTACCAAGGATTTTCATGACTTCGAGCAATACCCAAAGCCCCCTCGACGCGATCGCTAACGACGCCCTCGGTCTCGACGCTGCTGCCGCTGCTTCGCAAGAAGCGCCCGCGCAAGCCGCCGATGTCCCCGCAGGTCCGACGTTCGAATCGCTCGGTCTGTCGCCGGAGATCGTCTCCGCGCTGATCGCGGCGGGCTACAAGGCTCCGACTCCCGTTCAGGAACGCGCCATTCCTGCCGGTATCGCGGGCCGCGACCTGCTGGTCTCCAGCCCGACCGGTTCGGGCAAGACCGCAGCCTTCATGCTGCCGGCCATCGAGCGCTTCGCGCAGATGCAGAAGGCACAAGCCGCACAACCGCGTGAGCCGCGCCCGCAAGGCGATAACCGCTCGCGCCGTCCGCAACAACCGGTCGCCCGTCCGGGCCTGCTCGTCCTCACGCCGACGCGTGAGCTCGCCATGCAGGTGACCACGGCCGCAGCGAACTACGGCAAGCACCTGCGCCGTCTGCGCACCGTCAGCATTCTCGGCGGTGTGGCCTACGGCCAGCAGCTGATGCTGCTTGCGAAGAACCCCGAGATTCTCGTGGCGACCCCGGGCCGTCTGCTCGATCACCTCGAACGCGGCCGTATCGACCTGTCCGAGCTGAAGATGCTCGTGCTCGACGAAGCCGACCGCATGCTCGACATGGGCTTCATCGACGACATCGACACGATCGTCGCCGCTACCCCGGAAACGCGTCAGACGATGCTGTTCTCGGCCACGCTCGACGGCAAGATCGCCGCTGTCACCGGCCGCCTGCTGAAGGATCCGGAGCGTATCGAGATCGTGCGCAAGGTCGAAGCCGCTTCGAACATCGCCCAGACCGTGCACTACGTGGACGACCGCGATCACAAGGATCGTCTGCTCGACCACCTGCTGCGCGACGAAAAGCTCGACCAGGCAGTCGTGTTCACGGCCACCAAGATGGACGCCGACCAGCTGGCCGGCAAGCTCGCCGACGCGGGCTTCGAAACCGCCGCCCTGCACGGCGACCTGCCGCAAGGCGCGCGTAACCGCACGATCCGTGCGCTGCGCGAGCGTCGCGTGCGCGTGCTGGTGGCAACGGACGTCGCTGCTCGCGGTATCGACATCCCGGGCATCACGCACGTGTTCAACTACGACCTGCCGAAGTTCGCGGAAGACTACGTCCACCGTATCGGCCGTACGGGCCGTGCAGGCCGTTCGGGCACGGCTGTGAGCCTCGTGCACCACGCCGAGCAAGGCGCGCTCAAGCGCATCGAGCGTTTCGTGCGCGGCACGCTGCCGGTCAACGTCGTCGAAGGTTTCGAGCCGCGTAAGGCAGCCCCGTCGAACCGTGGCTTTGGCGGCCGTGGCCGTCCGGGCGGCGGCAACGGCGGTGGTCGTCGCTTCGGTAACGGCGGCGGCAACGGCAAGCCGGGTGGCTATGGCAACCGTGGCGGCAACGGCGGCGAGCGCAGCTTCGGCGACCGCAACAACGGCGAACGCAGCTTCGGCGACCGTAACAACGGCGGCGAGCGCACCGGCAACAACTGGGGCAACCGTTCGGAAGGTTCGCGCGGTGGCTACGGCCAGCAGCGTGAAGGCGGCTACGGCGCGTCGCGCGGCGAAGGCGGCGGCAACAACCGTGGTGGCTACGGCCAACCGCGCGGCGAAGGCTTCGGCGGCCGCTCGCGCGACGGTTACAACAGCGGCGCACGTCGCAACGACGGCCCGCGTGGCGCACGTCGCGACAACTAAGCCACTGTTACGTGCCTGAGCGGCACAGGTGCAGCGAGGTCTGCGCCTGTCGCACGCCAGTCACGATCGGCAGATAGAAAGACCGGTGCTCAGGCACCGGTCTTTTTTTGTCTTCACGCCGAATTTCACGATATGAAAAATTTTTTTGCCCCATAAAATGGCATGTTGCGGGGCACAACCAAGGCCGTTGCAAGATGGGAAATTACTTTTCTTATTGCGAAAGCGGCCACCTAACACTATGATTTTATGGACTTAAAAATCCATAAAATTCCTCATTGCCGCTCTGTTGCGCAGCGATCGATTTGCCTAGACTCTTATATAAGAGTTCGCGATCCGAAACGCCGTCCAGGTCACAGAAAGCGCAGTCCCTGCGTCAGCTTCGCGAAGTTCGTCAGCTCAGCCGTACCGATCAGCAGTTCCTTTTCCGGTTATTCGCCCTGATTACCAGGTCAACGAAGGAGCACACCATGTCGACTCGTCAACAGCAAGCAGAGCAACTTCAACAGCAATGGGAAACGGACCCGCGCTGGAAGGGCATCAAGCGCAATTACACGGCTGAGGACGTGGTGCGTCTGCGCGGCTCGATCCAGCCCGAGCACACGCTCGCAAAGAACGGTGCCGAGAAGCTCTGGCAAGGCGTGAATAACGAGCCGTTCATCAATGCGCTCGGCGCCCTCACCGGCAACCAGGCCATGCAGCAGGTCAAGGCCGGCCTCAAGGCGATCTATCTGTCGGGCTGGCAAGTCGCTGGCGACGCCAACCTCGCGGGCGAAATGTATCCGGACCAATCGCTCTACCCGGCCAATTCGGTGCCGCAAGTCGTCAAGCGCATCAACAACACGCTCACGCGCGCCGATCAGATCCAGTGGTCCGAAGGCAAGAATCCCGGCGACGAAGGCTACGTCGACTACTTCCAGCCGATCGTGGCCGACGCGGAAGCAGGCTTCGGCGGCGTGCTCAACGCCTTCGAACTGATGAAGGCCATGATCGAAGCGGGCGCAGCAGGCGTGCACTTCGAAGACCAACTCGCCTCGGTGAAGAAGTGCGGCCACATGGGCGGCAAGGTACTCGTGCCGACGCGCGAAAACATCGCCAAGCTGACGGCCGCGCGCCTCGCCGCCGACGTCTGCGGCGTGCCCACCGTGCTGCTCGCCCGTACCGACGCGGAAGCCGCCGACCTCGTCACATCCGACATCGACGACAACGACAAGCCGTTCCTGACCGGCGAGCGCACCGTCGAAGGCTTTTTCCGCACGAGGAACGGCCTCGATCAATCGATCTCGCGCGGTCTTGCTTACGCACCGTACGCCGACATGATCTGGTGCGAAACGGGCAAGCCGGATCTGGAGTTCGCGAAACAGTTCGCCGATGCCATCCACAAGGAGTTCCCGGACAAGCTGCTCTCGTATAACTGCTCGCCGTCGTTCAACTGGAAGAAGAACCTGGACGACGCGACCATCGCGAAATTCCAGCGCGAACTGGGCGCGATGGGCTACAAGTTCCAGTTCATCACGCTGGCGGGCTTCCACTCGCTGAACTACTCGATGTTCAACCTCGCGCACGGCTATGCACGCCAGAACATGAGCGCCTTTGTGGAACTGCAGCAGGCCGAATTCGCCGCCGCCGAAAAGGGCTTCACCGCCGTGAAGCATCAGCGCGAAGTGGGCACGGGCTACTTCGACGCCGTGACGCAAACGGTCGAGCGCAACGCATCGACGACCGCCCTGCACGGCTCGACCGAAGACGAACAGTTTTTCGACCAGAAGGTGGCCTAACAAGCCTCCCTGCTCTGGCGCCGTTCTGGTAGGGCGTCAGCGGCGGCCGGCGTGCGAGTCCTTGGCGGGACGCGCCGGCTGTCGCTGACGTCACGATCAGAACCCCGCGCCACGGCCAACAGCGTGTTCATGCGTAGCCCGGATGCTAGCGATAGACGATCACCGGAATCTTCGTGTGGGTCAGCACGCGCTGCGTCTCGCTGCCGATCAGCAGGCTGCCGAGCCCACGGCGCCCGTGCGAGGCCATGAAAATCACGTCGCAGCCGCAGTTTTCAGCGGCTTCGATGATGCCGAGGTACGGCGAGGGATGCACGCTGACGCAGCTGTCGCAGGTCACGCCCGCGCTGCGCGCGGCCTCCTCCACCTCATCCAGATGCGCGCGCGCCTCTCGCTCACTGCGCGTCTGGAAATCGCCGGGCAATTCGATCACGACATCGGCGTAAGGCGAGTACGGGTATTGCGGCAGGCACGCGTAGGCGGTCAGGCGCGCGCCCACCGTGCGCGCCAGGTCGATCGCACCGTCGATGGCTTTTTGCGACAGATCCGAGCCGTCGGTCGGAACGAGGATGTGCTTGAACATGGCGCCCTCCGTGTTCGTGCGGCGCGGTGCGGCCCGGCGTGCATAGCGTGTGCGGCATAAGCGGGCTGCCGGTGGACAGCGCGGCCCTTGATTCGATTGTAGTGCGCGGAAATCCGGCGCAAGGCGCGCATGCGGGCTTCTCCGCATAGTGAAAACGCGCATGAAACCGCCCCGGCTTCACGGCAACGGCACAACACGAACGATGCAGACTCAGTCCTGGCCCCAGTAACCCGGTTGACCGTAGGTATGCTTGAGATAGTCGAGAAAGAGGCGCACGCGCAGCGGCAGATGCCGGCGCTGCGGAAACACGGCATGAATGCCGATGGGCGGCGCGGCGTACGTGTCGAGCACGCTCGCGAGCCGGCCCGCCGCAATGTCCTCACCGACCTCCCACCACGAGCGCCACGCGAGACCGTGGCCTTCGAGACACCATTCGTGCAGCACGGCGCCGTCCGAGCACTCCATCGTGCCGGACACGCGGATCTGCACCACCTTGCCCTCTTCCTGGAAGGCCCAGCCGCGCTGCTGGTTCGTGCTCGCGCCAAAGGCGAGACAGTTATGGCGCGCGAGATCGGCGGGCGTGTCGGGTGCGCCGCGCCGCGACAGATACGCGGGCGAGGCCACCACCACGCGCCGGTTTTCGCCGAGCTTGAGCGAAACCAGCGACGAATCGGGCAACTCGCCCAGCCGCACCGCGCAGTCGAAGCCTTCGTTGACGAGGTCGACGAGACGGTCGGACAGATCGAGCGTAATCGTCACGTCGGGGTGTGCCGTCGTGAAATCAGGCACGAGCGGCGCGACGTGACGCCGCCCGAAGCCCGCCGGCGCCGACACGCGCAGGTGCCCGCTCGCCTTCACGCCGCCCGCGGAGACGCTCGCCTCGGCGTTTTGCAGTTCGTGGATGATGCGCTGGCAATCCTCCAGAAATGCCGAGCCTTCGAAGGTCAACGTGAGGCGGCGCGTGGTCCGCACCAGCAGCTTGACGCCCAGTCGCTCCTCCAGTGCGTCGATACGACGGCCAATGATCGCAGGCGCGACACCCTCGGCCAGCGCAGCGGCGGAAAGACTGCCCTTCGCGGCGACGGTTGCAAAGGTTTCGATCTGTTTGAAACGATCCATGAGCGCGCCTATAACGGAATACGTGGAGTCGGGCGTCAGATTAGGTTGGTAAAAGTAAAAGATCAAGTGATCATTCCCGACTTTTTCCACCATTGCACTCATGAATACAATGCTCCTCGACCTCTGATGGAGTGCAAGGCTATGTCGGCCACAACGACAATTCACCATCCCAAGGCAGTGATCTTCGACGCGTACGGCACGCTCTTCGACGTGCATTCGGTCGTCGCCGCCGCCGAGCAGATGTTTCCCGCTCACGGCGAGGCGCTCTCGCAGCTCTGGCGTCTCAAGCAGATCGAGTACACCCAGTTGCGCACGCTGTCGGACCCGGCGGGCGCACGCTACCGGCCGTTCTGGGAGATCACGCTCGACGCGCTGCGCTACGCGGCGCGTCGTCTGAACCTGCCGCTCACCGGCGCGGGCGAAAAACGCCTGATGGATGAATACGCCTGCCTCTCCGCCTTCCCCGACGTGCTGCCGGTCCTGCGCCGGTTGCGCGAGCCGCGCGAGGACGGCACGCGTCTGGGTCTCGCGATCCTCTCGAACGGCAATCCGCAGATGCTCGACATCGCCGTGAAAAGCGCCGGCATGAATGGCCTTTTCGATCACGTGCTGTCGGTCGACGCGGTGCGCGCCTACAAGCCGTCCGCCGCGGCCTACGCGCTCGGCACGACCGCGTTCGACGCCACGCCGCGCGAGATCGTCTTCGTGTCGTCGAATGGCTGGGACGCCGCAGGCGCCGGCTGGTTTGGCTACACCACCTTCTGGATCAACCGCCAGCGTCTGCCCGCCGAGGAACTCGGCGTGGCGCCGCAAGGCACCGGCAGCGGCATGGCAGAACTTGCCGCCTTTATCGCTTCACCTTTAGAAACCGCCGCAACCGCCGAACGAAGCCGCCCCCGCCCCAGCCCGGGCGCATGACGCCATCGTTCAGCCAGCACGGTAATCACAACACCCAAGCATTCCAATCTGACCGACCAAGGAGTTAGCAAATGGCGAACACGTTGCAACTGCCGCAAGGCATGCAGATCACGGCCGAGATCCAACCCGGCTTCGAACAGATCCTCACGCCCGAGGCGCTCGAACTCGTCGCGAAGCTGCACCGCGCGTTCGAACCGCGTCGGCAGGAACTGCTGAAAGCGCGCGTCGAGCGCACGAAGCGCCTCGACGCGGGCGAGCGTCCGGACTTCCTCGCCGAGACGAAATCGATCCGCGAAGGCGACTGGAAGATCGCGGCGCTGCCGAAGGATCTCGAATGCCGCCGCGTGGAAATCACCGGCCCGGTCGAGCGCAAGATGATCATCAACGCGCTGAACTCGGGCGCGGATTCGTACATGACGGACTTCGAGGACTCGAACGCGCCGAACTGGGACAACCAGATCACCGGCCAGATCAACCTCAAGGACGCGGTGCGCCGCACGATCTCGCTCGAACAGAACGGCAAGTCGTACAAGCTCAATGACAAGATCGCCACGCTGATCGTGCGTCCGCGCGGCTGGCACCTCGACGAAAAGCACGTGACGGTCGACGGCCAGCGCGTCTCCGGCGGCATCTTCGACTTCGCGCTCTACCTGTTCCACAACGCGAAGGAGCTGATCGCTCGCGGCAGCGGCCCGTACTTCTATCTGCCGAAGATGGAAAGCCACCTCGAAGCGCGCCTGTGGAACGACATCTTCGTCGCGGCACAGGAAGGCGTGGGCATTCCGCGTGGCACGATCCGCGCGACGGTGCTGGTCGAGACGATCCTCGCCGCGTTCGAAATGGACGAAATCCTTTATGAGCTGCGCGAACACAGCTCGGGCCTCAACGCGGGCCGTTGGGACTACATCTTCTCGGCGATCAAGAAGTTCAAGAACGACAAGGACTTCTGCCTGGCCGACCGCTCGCAGATCCTGATGACGGTGCCGTTCATGCGCGCCTACGCGCTCGAACTGCTCAAGACCTGCCACAAGCGCAATGCGCCGGCAATCGGCGGCATGAGCGCGCTGATCCCGATCAAGAACGATGCGGCGGCCAACGACAAGGCGATGGGCGGCGTGCGCTCGGACAAGGCGCGCGATGCGGGCGACGGCTACGACGGCGGTTGGGTGGCGCACCCGGGTCTCGTGCCGATCGCGATGGAAGAGTTTGTGAAGGTGCTCGGCGACAAGCCGAACCAGATCGGCAAGCAGCGCCCCGACGTCAACGTGACGGGCAAGGATCTGATGGACTTCCGTCCGGAAGCGCCGATCACCGAAGCGGGCCTGCGCAACAACATCAACGTCGGTATCCACTACCTGGGTTCGTGGCTCGCGGGCAATGGCTGCGTGCCGATCCACAACCTGATGGAAGACGCCGCGACGGCCGAAATCTCGCGCTCGCAGGTGTGGCAGTGGATCCGCTCGCCCAAGGGCAAGCTCGAAGACGGTCGCAAGGTCACGGCGGAACTCGTGCGCGAGCTGATCCCGCAGGAGCTGGAGAAGGTCAAGGGCGTGGTGGGCGGCGACACGAAGCCGTACGAGCGTGCTTCGCAAATCTTCGAAGAGATGTCGACGTCGGAGAACTTCGTTGAATTCCTGACGCTGCCGCTGTACGAAGAGATCTAAGCGATTAGGGGGTCATTGCTTCAGGCGATGAGTCCATGAAAAAGGGCCAGCGGATGATGAGTCCGCTGGCCCTTCGTTTTTTCTGCGCCGTGCACCCTGCTGGCTAGGGTTAGCGCGCGATCCGGTGCGCGATCCAGTCGCCGCCGTGGATCTGCGGCAGGCCTTCGACCGCATGCTGCGCGACCGGATAGAACAGACAGTCGTGCTGCGCGCCGTCCACTTCGATGCTCACCTGGCGCGACAGAAAAAGACCTTCAACGCCAGGATAGACTTCCTCGATCTCGTCGAGCACGGGCACCAGCGCTTCGTCGATCTCGTAGACGTCGCCGAGCACCGGTGCGGCCTGTAGATCGGCAACCATGCCCGGATAGCGCCCGAAGTCGAACAACCGCCCCGCCACGGCCGCCTGGCCGACGAGACGCGGTTGCCGGATGGCGTGGCGCGCCGCCGCCAGATTGATGTCGTTGATCTCGCCGGCGCGCAACGTGCCGTAGACGAATACGTATTTCATGCCCGGGGTTCCTTCGCTCGTGTGCGCCAAAAACAATCGGCAGCATTATGCTGCCTGACGCTGTCGCTGTGGGTGCAATCTCACGCGCTTGTCCGCGATGCACCACACCCGCCTAAAATGATGCCGACAGAGTCGCTCCGATCGCCCCTCCCCGCCGCCATGCACGCCGACACGCCCTTCGTCCCGCCCGCCGAACTCGCCGACATTCCGCCCGAGTTCGAGCCAACGGGCGAACATCCGATCCGGGTGCGCTCCCGGCCGATGGCCGCTGGCGTGCGCATCGCGCGCCATACCCATGCGTGGGCGCAACTCGCCTATGCCTCGCGTGGCGTGCTACGCATGGCGACGCCCGGCACGACCTGGATGGTGCCGCCTTCGCGCGCCATCTGGGTGCCGCCGCATGTGACGCACGAAGTCTCCATCGTCGAGGATGCATTTTTGCGCACGCTCTATGTCGATGCCTCGGTGATTCCACCGGGCCTCGATGCCTGTCGCGTGGTCGAAGTGTCGGGCCTGCTGCGCGAGGCGATCGCAGCCTTCGACGAGCGCGCCATCGGACCCGCGCGCGAGCGCCTGCTGGGCGCCGTCGCACTCGACGAAATCACGCGCTCCGCGCCTCTGCCGCTTTCAGTGCCGATGCCCGAGGAAAAGCGTCTGCGCTCGCTCTGCGAGGCCTTGATCGCCGATCCCGCTGGTCCGGGCTCGCTCGAACACTGGGCCGCGCAGGTCGGCGCGAGCACGCGCACCATCGCCCGGCTGTTCCGCCAGGAACTGGGCGTGAGCTTTTCGCAGTGGCGCCAGCAGGCGATCCTCGCGCGCGCGATTCCGCTACTCAATCAAGGCAAGCCGATGGCGATCGTCGCGCAGGAACTCGGCTATCAAAGCCAGAGTGCGTTTTCGGCGATGTTCCGACGTGCGTTCGGCGAGAGTCCGCGCGCCTTTATTGCACGCGGCACGGGCGAGCGCGAGCAGGATCAGCGGGAAGAAGAAGCGACTAACGACGAGCCGATCGCGGCGCCACACGACGCCTGATCGGCTTGTGCTGCATCGGCGATCAGCGATCGGCGTCAGACCAGCCGTGTCATGTGCCGGATCGAGCCAAGCCGCGCCAGACGCGGCCCCGCTACCCGATAACCCATGCGCAGATAGAGCCGCGCCGCCGGGTTATCGACGAACACACGCAATTGCAATTCGCGCAGACCGCGCTCGCGCGCCCAGCGATGCGAAATATCGAGCAGGAAGGTCCCTGCCCCGTTGCCACGATAGCCCTCGGCGATCTGCACGTCGCGGATGTGCAGCGAATCGGCCTCCTGCGTCACGCGCAGCACGCCAATTGCGTCGCCATCGAGTTCGAGAATGAAATTTTCCGATTCGCGGTAGCTGGCGAGAAAAAGATCGCCGCGCCAGATCAGATGATGTCGCTGGTAATAGCCCCCCATGTTGCGGCGCGTGAGCGACTCGGCGAACTCGAAGTCGTCCATGGTGGCGTGACGCAACTGGAAGCGCGACGGAATGTCGTTCGGTGCGAACATGGCAGGCAAGGCGGCAATCGCGAAAATTCGAAGTTTCGACAACGCTACGATATCGCGCCAGCGCAAGCAATGGCCGTTTGTCCGTACGGCGAAAGAAAAGAGGAAGTGTCTCGCGAGTTGCGATAAAAGTGCGGAGAAATAGAAAAAGCCCGCTGGTTTTACCCAGCGGGCTTCTATCTGGCGGAGCGGACGGGACTCGAACCCGCGACCCCCGGCGTGACAGGCCGGTATTCTAACCAACTGAACTACCGCTCCAGCTTGCTGCATCACCTGCTAGAGCCGACTGACTCCCACTGGCTGCGTCGCCTACTACTTGTTGGCGCCACTTGAATTTGGCGTCCCCTAGGGGATTCGAACCCCTGTACTCACCGTGAAAGGGTGATGTCCTAGGCCTCTAGACGAAGGGGACAACACAGGCTTGCGCCTTGAACTAAATACTATCCGATATTCTGGACAGCTTGAAACTGGCGGAGCGGACGGGACTCGAACCCGCGACCCCCGGCGTGACAGGCCGGTATTCTAACCAACTGAACTACCGCTCCAGCTTCCTGCATCACCTGCTAGAGCCGACTGGCTCCTGCTGGCTGCGTCGCCTACAACTTGTTGGCGCCACTTGAATTTGGCGTCCCCTAGGGGATTCGAACCCCTGTACTCACCGTGAAAGGGTGATGTCCTAGGCCTCTAGACGAAGGGGACAACACAGGCTTACGCCTTTAACTGATACAACTAAAAAGCCCACTCACGCTTTCTGAGCGGGCTTCTATTTTGGCGGAGCGGACGGGACTCGAACCCGCGACCCCCGGCGTGACAGGCCGGTATTCTAACCAACTGAACTACCGCTCCAACTTCGACATCGGCAGATGGGTGTCAACTACTTCCCACCTGCTGCATCACCAACCTCGTTGACGACGCCTGTGTCTGGCGTCCCCTAGGGGATTCGAACCCCTGTACTCACCGTGAAAGGGTGATGTCCTAGGCCTCTAGACGAAGGGGACATAATCTTTTCAGATAACGTCTTGCTACACTTTACTGCTAAACACGCTGTTTTGTTGGTGGAGGTAAGCGGGATCGAACCGCTGACCTCTTGCATGCCATGCAAGCGCTCTCCCAGCTGAGCTATACCCCCCTTGCAAAACAGAAGCAAGATTTTAAACTTCATTTTCTTGCTTGTCAAGCACTTTCGAATCATTTTTTTACTACGCTTTGAAGTTTTGGCGAAACTTCGTTGCTTGATTCTCAGTACTTCCCGCAAGATCTGCTGCTTTCTTGCGTGCCGCGTTCAACGGAGACCGAATACTACAGGACTTCTTGCCCCGGCGCTAGTGCCAGAGCAAGAAAATCTCAATTTTTTTACACGGACGCAGAAATGCCCTTTTCGATGCGGCTCACGACCGCATCACGACCGAACAATTCGAGCACCGCGTCGATGGCCGGCGTATGCGTCGTACCCGCCACAAAGAGGCGCACCGGCATGGCCAGTTGCGGCATCTTGAGCTTATGCGTCGCAAGCGTCGCCTTGAAGGCGGCCGAAATCGCTTCCTTCTTCCACTCCGCCCCCTTCAGCGCGACGAGCAGGTCAGCCAGCGCCGGACGAACCGCGTCGGTGACGTGCTGCGCGATCGCTTCGGCTTCGGGCTGCGGCTCGCGATAGAACATCGCGGCGCTTTCGGCCACTTCCTTGACGGTGTTCGCGCGATCCTTGAAGAGCGCCACGACGCCTTCGAGCGGCGCGCCCTGGGCCAGCGCCGCGTCGTCCACGCCCAACTCCGCGAGGAACGGCTTCGCGAGTTCGGCCAGACGTGCGTTGTCGACCGTCTTCAGGTAGTGGTTGTTGAGCCAGTTGAGCTTGTTGTGGTCGTACTGGGCCGGCGACTTGCCGAGGTGATCCAGGTCGAACCACTCGACGAACTGCTCGCGCGAGAACACTTCGGCGTCGCCATGCGACCAGCCCAGTCGCGCCAGATAGTTCAGCACGGCTTCCGGCAGATAGCCGGCATCGCGATAACCCATCACGCTCATTGCGCCGTGGCGCTTGCTCATCTTTTCGCCCTGCTCGTTGAGCACGGTCGGCAGGTGGGCGTAGACCGGCGGCTCGGCGCCGAGCGCGCGCAGGATGTTGATCTGGCGCGGCGTGTTGTTCACGTGGTCGTCGCCGCGGATCACGTGCGTGATCTTCATGTCGAGGTCGTCGACCACCACGCAGAAGTTGTAGGTCGGCGTGCCATCCGGACGGGCGATCACGAGATCGTCGAGTTCTTCGTTCGAGATCTCGACACGGCCCTTCACGGCGTCGTCCCAGGCAACCACGCCCGTCAGCGGGTTGCGGAAGCGCAGCACGGGCTGAACGCCTTCGGGCGGCGTCGGCAGGACCTTGCCCGGCTCCGGGCGCCATGTGCCGTCGTAGCGCGGCTTCTCGCCGGCTTCGCGCTGGCGCTCACGCAGCGCATCGAGCTCTTCGGTCGACATGTAGCACGGGTACACGAGGCCCTGCTGCTGCATCTGCGCGAGCACTTCGCGGTAACGGTCCATGCGCTGCATCTGGTAGAACGGACCTTCGTCGAAATCGAGGCCGAGCCAGGCCATGCCTTCGATGATCGCGTCCACGGCCTCGGTGGACGAACGTTCGACGTCGGTGTCCTCGATCCGCAGCACGAAAACACCCTCGTTGCGGCGTGCGAAGGCCCACGGATAAAGCGCGGAACGGATGTTGCCGAGGTGGATGAAGCCGGTCGGGCTCGGCGCGAAACGGGTACGGACGGGAGTCGTGGTCATGGGCGAATACTCGAGGACGGTGCCGCCCGGCACAGGGTTCACGCAGTCCCGTGCGCATGCATACGGGGCTGGCAAATCCGGCGGCGGTGGACGGCGAGGGTTCGCGGCGCAGGCCGTGTGTGCGGGCATGCAAGGCTCGTCGGACAACACGGTGCGGCGCCAGAGGCGAACAAAAAACCGGGAAATTGAGAGACGGGATTATACCCGCCACAAGCGGCTTCGGCCGCCCCAGGCCGAGGGGGACAAACGGCGAGACGATTCGCCTCGCATGACACCACACGCTCTGCTGAATGCACGTCACATCGCGTTACACGCGCAACGCGTGTGCGCACCAGGCTTTGCCTTATGATGTCGGCGCGCTGGCGCCCTCGCCCGCGTGAACCGGTCCGCCAACGCGGCCCGCAAGAACAAACGCGGCGAGCCCGCCACACGCTCTGGCCTCATGGCCCGCCGCCCGGAGAAATTGTTTGAAGCCCAGTTCGAAGCCCGTTTTGCAGTCCATCGCGCAAGCCGATAGCGCTGCTGATTCCACATCGTTCTCGCTGCGCCGCCGTCACTTCTCGCTCGCGGCGGCATCCAGCGTCCTCGCGGCCTGTACGACCGCCGGCACGCAATCCCCCGACAACAAGCCGCAGGTCGCTCCCCCGCCAGTCGCGCGCACCCAACGCCCCGTTCGCGTGGGCCTGGCGCTGGGCGGCGGCGCCGCGCGCGGTTTCGCGCACATCGGCGTGATCAAGGCGCTGGAAGCACGCAATATCCAGGTCGATCTTGTCACGGGCACGAGCGCGGGTTCGGTGGTCGCGGCACTGTACGCCTCGGGCATGAACGGTTTCGCGCTCAACAAGCTCGCCCTGACGATGGACGAGGCGTCCATCAGCGACTGGGCCATGCCGTTTCGCACGCGCGGCATCCTGCAAGGCGTGGCGCTGCAAAACTTCCTCAACACGACCCTGCACGACCGCCCGATCGAGAAGATGAACAAGCCGCTGGGCGTCGTCTCCACCGATCTGCAAACCGGGCAGCCGATCCTGTTTCAGCGCGGCAATACCGGCATCGCGGTGCGCGCGTCGTGCAGCATCCCGTCGATCTTCGAGCCGGTCCGGATCGGCGGTCACGAGTATGTCGATGGCGGTCTGGTCAGCCCGGTACCCGCCTCCTTCGCGAAGAAGATGGGTGCCGATTTCGTGATCGCCGTGGATATCTCGTCGCGCCCGGAATCGGCTTCGACACAGAGCCAGTTCGACGTGCTGATGCAGACCTTCACGATCATGGGCCAGTCGATCAAGACCTATGAGCTCGACAAGTACGCCGACGTGGTGATCCGCCCGAGCCTCAACGCCATGTCGAGCAGCGACTTCACGCAGCGCAACGCGGCGATCCTCGCGGGCGAAGAAGCCGGTGCACGCGCGGCGGCCGAAATCGAGCGCAAGCTGGCTGCGGCGCGCAGTGCGGCAGCCTGACATCCCTCGTTTCGGCGACGTCAGACGCAAAAAAGCCTGCTTCGATGAAGCAGGCTTTTTGTTGCCCGGCGCAATGATCCGGGCCAGTCGTCAAACCGCGATCAGTTGCCGCCGCTGTTGTCGAACTGTGCGCTCACGCGCTGCTTGAGGCTTTGCTGCTGGTCCGGCGTGAACGAGGTCTCGATACGGCGAGCGCCCGTGAAACGCTTTTCCCAGTAACCGTCGTCCAGATCGTCGACGCGGATCGTGCTGCCGGTAGACGGCGAGTGCACGAACTTGTTGTCGCCGATGTAGATGCCCACGTGCGAGAACGTGCGGCGCATCGTGTTGAAGAACACGAGATCGCCCGGCTTCAGGTTGCTCATGCTCACCTTTTCGCCGACGCGGCTCATTTCTTCGGCACGACGCGGCAGGTTCATACCCAGCGTGTCCTGGAACACGTAGCGCACGAAGCCACTGCAATCGAGCCCCGAATCCGGCGTGTTGCCGCCCCAGCGGTAACGGACACCGATCATATTCAGGGCGCCAACGACAACGTCACCGGCCTTGCCGGCCATGCCGGAAAGGAACGCGCGCGCGCCGCCGCCATCGGTCGGCGCCGGTGCGGATTGCGGGTTCGAAGGTGCGGACGTGGTGCTCTGAACCGCGGCCTGGGCCGAGGGAAGCGACTGGGAATTCGCCTGGCTGGCCGGGGCGAATGAGACATTCTGGTTAAAGCTGCTGGCTTCGTCGGCGAATGCGACGGGAGCTGCTGCCATCAGTACGCCGATGAACATGCCGGCGACGACTCGCGTGCAAGCCTGGGTCAGGTATCGGTGCTGCATGGGTCGGTAGAAATTGCCCGTAAATCAGGGAGTTAGAAGAAAAGTTTGGACGATACTAGCTAGATAGTATTTGTGTGTCAAAACAAATAGAAAAAAACAATCGCGACGCGCACCTCATTGGTGAATTTCACCAAAATTCTCTCTAAAGTTCCTCGAAGGTTCAGCGATCGAAGGCGGCTTTCAGCAACTTTCGCGTGTAAGGATGGGTGGGGTCGTCAAAGATTTTTGTTACATCTCCGCTCTCGACGATCGCCCCGTTCTGCATCACGGCCACGCGATGCGCCATCGCCCCGATCACCGCCAGATCGTGGCTGATGAACACGTAGCCCAGGTTGTACTTGCGTTGCAGATCCGTCAACAATCGCAGGACCTGCTGCTGGATCGAGACATCGAGCGCGCTGGTCGGTTCATCGAGCACGATCACGCGCGGCTCCAGCACCAGCGTGCGTGCGATGGCGATGCGCTGACGCTGGCCGCCGGAAAATTCGTGCGGGTAGCGTTGCAGCGCCGTGCGATCGAGGCCTACTTCGCGCAACACGGCAACGATGCGCTTGCGCCGCTCGTCGGCGGAAAGTTCGGGCCGGTGCAGCGCGAGACCCTCCCCTACGATGCGCTCGACGGTCTGACGCGGCGAAAGCGAACTGAACGGATCCTGAAAGACCACCTGGAGATGCGCGCGCATGCCGAGCTTCTCGCGCCCCTGATAGCTCGCGAGCGAACGCCCCTGGAACTCGACGCCGCCGCCTACAGTTCGTTGCAGACCCAACAAGGCCATCGCGAGCGTCGACTTGCCCGACCCCGATTCGCCGACGATGCCGAGCGTCTCGCCCTGGCGCACCGACACACTCGCGTCGTTGACCGCGCGAAAGCGCCCGCGCCGCCACCAGCCCTGGAAACCTGGCAGCTTTGTCGCGAAATCGACGCTCACGTCCTTCCCTTCGAGCAGCACCGGCGCGATCGGCAGCACGGGCAGCACATTGCGCTCGGGGCGACTGGCGATCAGCCGCTGCGTGTACGGATGCTGCGGCGACGCGAAGATCTGCTCGACCGTGCCCGTCTCCACCAGCCTGCCCTTCTCCATCACCGCCACGCGCTGCGCGAAGCGGCGCACGAGGTTCAGATCGTGCGTGATCAGCAGCACGGACATGCCGCCGCCGTGATTGCGCGCGGCCTCCTCGCGCTGGAGTTCGAGCAGCAGATCGACGATCTGGGCGCGGATGGTCACGTCGAGCGCCGTGGTGGGCTCATCCGCCAGCAACAGACGCGGACGGCACGCCAGCGCCATCGCGATCATCACGCGCTGACGCTGGCCGCCCGAAAGCTGATGCGGGTAGCTGAAGAGCCGGCGGCGCGGCTCGGGGATGCCCGTGCGCTCCAGCAGCCCCACGGCACGCTCGTAGGCCTCCTTCTTCGTCACGCCATCGTGCAGCACGAGGGTCTCGGCGATCTGCTCGCCGATCGTGTAAAGCGGATTGAGCGCCGTCATCGGCTCCTGGAAGATCATCGCGATCTCGTTGCCGCGCAGGCCGCGCATCGCACGCTCGCTTTTGGCGAGCAGATCGTCGCCGTCGAGACGGATGGCGCCCTCGATCTGCGCATCGCTGAGCAGGCGCAGGATCGCCAGCGCCGTCACGGTCTTGCCGGAGCCCGACTCGCCCACCAGCGCGACCCGCTCGCCGCGGCCGATGGCAAGCGCGATATCGTCCACGGCGAGCGTGTCGCCAAAGCGCACGCTCAGGTGCTCGATCGACAGCAGCGGCGCGTCGATGACCTCAGGCACGGCGCTCATTGATTGCCCCCGGCTTTCATGGCGTCGGAGATACGCGTATCGAGCGCGTTGCGCAGCGCGTCGCCCATGAAGGTGAGCAGCAGCAGCGTGACCACGAGCACGCCGAACGTAGACATCGAGATCCACCACGCGTCGAGATTGCCCTTGCCCTGAGCGAGCAATTCGCCCAGGCTCGGTGTTGGCGGCGGCACGCCCAGGCCCAGAAAATCGAGGCTCGTGAGCGCGAGAATCGATCCACTCATGCGAAACGGCAGGAAGGTGATGACGGGTGTGAGGCTGTTGGGCAGCACGTGACGCCAGATGATCTGCCAGTTCGACAGGCCCATCGCGCGTGCGGCGATCACGTAGTCCTGGTTGCGGTTGCGCAGAAACTCGGCGCGCACGTAATCGGACAGCCCGATCCAGCCGAATAGCGATAGCAGCACGATCAGCAGGATGAAGCCTGGCTCGAAGATCGAGGCGAAGATGATGAGCAGATACAGCTCGGGCAACGCGCTCCAGATTTCGATCAGGCGCTGCCCGACGATGTCGGTGCGTCCGCCGAAATAGCCCTGCACCGCGCCCGCCAGCACGCCGAGTATCGTGCCGATGGCGGTCAGCACGAGCCCGAACTCCACCGAGACGCGAAAGCCGTAGAGCAGGCGCGCGAACAGGTCGCGTCCGCTCGCATCGGTGCCGAGCCAGTTCTGGCGCGACGGCGGTGCCGGGTTCGGCACCTTCGAAAAGTAGTTGAGCGTGTCGTAGTAGTACGGATTCGGCGGATAAAGCGCGAAGTTGCCGGGTGCGTCGAAACGGTGGCGAATGTATGGGTCGAGATAATCGGCGGGCGTCGGGAAATCGCCGCCGAAAGCCGTCTCCGGATAGTCCTTGAAGAGCGGGAAATACAGATGGCCTTCGTAGCGCACGACGATCGGCTTGTCGTTGCACCAGAGCGGGGCCGCGAGGCTGGCCGCAAACGCGACGACAAAGACGATCAGGCTCCAGTAGCCCAGCCGTTGCTGCTTGAAGCGCAACCAGACCCGGCGCGCAGGCGTAGGCGACTTGAAGGCGCGCACGCTCTCGGTACGCAGGTCGGATTCGGCGCCGGTGCGGACTCGGTTCAACTCAGCGCTCCAGTTGTTCGAATTGAATGCGGGGATCGACCCACACGTAGCAGAGATCGGAAATCAGCTTGGTCAGGAGTCCGATCAGCGTGAAGAGATAGAGCGTGCCGAGCACGACCGGATAGTCGCGCCGCACCACCGACTCATAGGAAAGCAGGCCCAGACCGTCGAGCGAGAACAACGTCTCGATCAGCAGGCTCCCCGTAAAAAACGCGCCGATGAAGGCCGCCGGAAAGCCCACCACGAGCGGCAGCAGCGCGTTGCGAAACACATGCTTCCAGAGCACGGTGCGCTCGGACAGCCCTTTCGCGCGCGCGGTCAGCACATACTGGCGGCGAATCTCTTCGAGGAAGGCGTTTTTGGTGAGCATCGTCGTCACCGCGAAGCTGCCGACCACCGAGGCGGTTACGGGCAGCGTGATATGCCACAGGTAATCGAGAATCTTGCCGCCGAGCGAGAGCGTGTCCCAGTCGTCGGAAGTGAGATTGCGCAGCGGGAACAGTTGCAGGAAGGTGCCGCCGCCAAACAGCACGAGCAGCAGCACACCCAGCACGAAGCCCGGAATCGCATAGCCGAGCAGCACGACCAGACTCGTGACGAGATCGAAGCGCGAACCGTTGCGCACCGCCTTGGCGATGCCCAACGGCACCGATATCAGATAGGTCAGAAAGAAGGTCCACAAGCCGATGCTGATCGACACCGGCAGCTTCGAGACCACCAGCGACCATACGCTCTGGTGATGGAAATAGCTCTGCCCCAGATCGAAACGCGCAAAGCGGCTGAGCATCAGGAAATAGCGTTGCAGCGGCGGTTTGTCGAAGCCATACAGTTGCTTGAGTTGCGCGATCTGCTGCGCGTCCACGCCCGAATGCGCGCGCATGCCGAACGGCATGCCCTGCTCCGCGCCGCGCCGCAAATCGCGCACCGCCTGCTCGACGGGACCACCCGGCACGAACTGGATCACGGCGAAGGTCAGCGTGAGCACGCCGAACAGCGTCGGGATCATCAGCAGCAGGCGTTTGACGATGTAGCTCCACATGATTGCGCGTTCCGTCGAAGATGATCAATGTTGCTGTGGCTGCGACTGCGGTTGTGTCTTGAGCCACCACGTCGAGATGATCCAGTCGGTCGCGCCATAGTACAGCGGCAGCGTCGAGGGATAGGCGAGCGTGTTTTTATAGGCCACGCGATGGGTCGCGCTATACCACTGCGGCACCACATAGTAGCCGTGCATCAATACCCGGTCGAGCGCATGCGTGGCGTCGAGCAGTTGCTCGCGGGTCTGCGCCTGCATCAGGGCCTTGAGGATCGTGTCCACGGCCGGCGACCTCAGACCGATCAGGTTGCCCGAGCCGGACTCGCCCGCCGCCTTGCTGCCGAAGCGGTCGAGTTGCTCAGCGCCCGGCACCTGCACATCGGGGAACTTGATCGTCGTGAGGTCGAAGTCGAAATCGTCGAGCCGCTTCTGATACAACGCGAAATCCACCGAACGATAGTTCACGCGAATGCCCAGACGCGCGAGCGCCTGGCTGTACTGCGCCATGATCGGCGCCCACTGCGCGGACGCGGCGGTGTCGTCGAGCACCTCGATTTCGAAGGGCTCACCCTTCGCGTTGCGTAACGCGCCATCGCGATACGTCCAGCCCGCGTCCGCGAGCAACGCACGCGCCTTCAGCAGGTTCGCGCGCAGCGAACCGGGCGGATTCGTGTCCGGTTGCGCGGGCGGCGGGTTGAACACCGCGGGATCCAGTTGCTTGCGCAACGGTTCGAGCAACGCCAGCTCACCCGGCGATGGCGGCCCCTTGGCTTGCAGATCGGTATTGACGAACCAGCTGTCGATGCGCCGATATTGGCTATAGAACAGCATGCGGTTGAGCCACTGGAAGTCGAGCGCGAGATCGAGCGCCTGGCGCACACGCACATCCTGGAGGAGCGGCTTGCGCAAATTGATCACATAGCCCTGCATGCCTGTGCCGTTGTGCTGCGGGAACTCGTGCTTGATGAGCTCGCCGCTATCGAACTTCTTGCCGATGTCGCGGCGCACCCAGTTGCGGGCAACGTATTCGACCATCGTGTCGTATTCGCCGGCCTTGAACGCTTCGAGGCGTGCGACGTCATCGGAATAGAGCTTGTAGACGATGCGCTCGAAGTTATTCTGGCCCACCCGCACAGGCAGATCGTTGCCCCAGTAATGCGGATCGCGTTGGTAGGTGATCGTGCGGCCGTTCGAATAGCGCTCGATCACATACGGCCCGCTGCCGATCGGCTGCTCGAAGGCGAGTTGATCGAAGGCGATGCGGGTGCCGTCGGCGCGCAAGCCCCACTTGTGCGAGAACACCGGCAAGCCGCCAGCGATCAACGGCAGCTCGCGGCTGTTGGAACGGAACTCGAAACGGATCGTGGCCGGATCGACCACCACGGCGCGCAGGATATCGCTGTAGTAAGCCTGCATCGACGGCGCCGCCTGACGGCTCTTGAGCGTATCGAGCGAAAACTTCACGTCGGCGGCCGTGACGGGGTCGCCGTTCGAGAAGCGCGCGTGCGGATTCAGATGAAACGTGACGGACCGGCGATCGGGCGCGACGCTGATATCGTCGGCGAGCAAGCCGTAGGCCGACGCCACCTCGTCCATGCTGCCCGTCGTGAGGCTCTCGAACAGCATGCCGATGCCGGGCGCCACATTGCCGCGCAGCGTGAACGGGTTGAACTTGTCGAAGCTCGTCGAGCGGTCCGGATTCGCGAGCACCAGCGTGCCCCCCTTGGGGGCATCCGGATTCACGTAATCGAAGTGCTTGAAGTCCGCCGGATATTTCGGCTCGCCGTATTGCGCGATCGCGTAGACGGCGTGCGCGGCTGGCATGGTGCACCACGCCAGCGCGCCAATGGCGCTCAGGGTTGCGAGCGCGCGCTGAAAGCGCCCCTTGGGCCTCGCGCGCCGCCCGGCAGGAATCGTTGCTCCGCGCGCCGCCTGCGCTGTCCTGCCTTGCGTTCCTGTCGTCATAGAGAGAGGGGTGTCCGGGCTGCCTGGTCCAGTGTGAGAGAATTCTAC
This sequence comes from Paraburkholderia sp. J67, assembly GCF_905220265.1. Lineage (NCBI taxonomy): Bacteria > Pseudomonadati > Pseudomonadota > Betaproteobacteria > Burkholderiales > Burkholderiaceae > Paraburkholderia > Paraburkholderia sp. J67. The sequence goes on along the minus strand of NZ_CAJMZK010000003.1, from coordinate 288,950 downwards.
CCAAACCGCGCGGCTGCGCAGTGGCCGGCGTGCGGCACAGTGAACCTCTTCAGGAGAATTCATGGGCTTCCTCGCTGGCAAACGCATCCTGTTGACTGGCCTGCTCTCGAACCGGTCGATTGCTTATGGCATCGCCCAGGCCTGCAAACGCGAAGGCGCGGAACTGGCGTTCACCTATGTCGGCGAGCGCTTCAAGGATCGCATTACCGAGTTTGCGCATGAATTCGGCAGCACGTTGGTGTTCCCCTGCGACGTGGCGGACGACGCCCAGATCGACGCGCTCTTTGCCGATCTCAAACAACACTGGGACGCGCTCGACGGTCTCGTGCACTCGATTGGCTTCGCGCCACGCGAAGCGATTGCGGGCGACTTCCTCGAAGGCATGACGCGCGAGAACTTCCGCATCGCGCACGACATCTCGGCGTACAGCTTCGCTGCGCTAGCGAAGGCTGCACAACCGATGCTGGCCGACAACGCTGCACTGCTCACCCTCACCTATCTCGGCGCCGAGCGCGCGATTCCGAACTACAACACGATGGGACTCGCCAAGGCCTCGCTCGAAGCAAGCGTGCGTTATCTCGCGGTCTCGCTCGGCAAGCAAGGGGTGCGCGTCAACGGCATTTCGGCCGGCCCGATCAAGACGCTTGCGGCGAGCGGCATCAAGAGCTTCGGAAAAATTCTCGACTTCGTCGAGCACAACGCGCCGCTACAGCGCAACGTGACCATCGAACAGGTCGGCAATACAGCCGCATTCCTGCTGTCCGATCTGGCGGGCGGCGTGACGGCGGAAATCGTGCACGTCGATGCGGGTTTCAATGCCGTCGTAGGCGGTATGGCGAATCTGGGCGAATAGTCCAGGCAGGCGTCATCGGTCACCGCCGCATACGGTTCGTTGCGCACACAACGTGCATTGAGCAATAAAAAAGCCGCCCGTGGGCGGCTTTTTTACTTCTGGCGCAACGCGTGCTCTTCAACGGAAGACATGCGCAGCGTCAGATTGAAATTGGCTTAGTGCCAGTGTCCCGGGGGCGGACCACCACGATCCCAGCCACGGCCCGGGCCATAGCCACCGCCATGATGGCGATACCAGTCATCGCGGCCCCAGTAACGGCGGCCATCCCAGTAACGGTCGCCATGCCAGCCGATCACGATGGCGGGCGCCGCGTAGACCGGCGCGGGCTGATAGACGACGGGCGGCGGCGGCGGTGCATAGACCGGCGCCGGAGCGACATAAACCGGGGCCGGAATGCCGATGTTGACACCGACGCTCACGCCGGCGAAAGCCGCGCTCGACGCACCGATAGCCAAGCCCCCGAGCAGCATTGCAACAACACGAGCGAACTTCATGGACTCACCTTTTGGGGTTGATGTTTTGTTGAAGCCAATATAGCGCAGGCTCCCCAGCCCGCGTATTTCAACTTTGTAATAACTGATGCACAAAGGCACGGCGCAATCACCTGCGTAACGTCTGGTTACATCGGGCGGGGCAAACCGCCGCCAAACCCCTCTGGAAGCGGCTTTTAAAGGCTCGATTACGCGTGCTTGCCGTGTCGTGAGCAACCGTTTGCGCGCAGCGCCGACCGTGCACTTGAGACAGCGGACCCGGAGGATATCATCGCTCGCGCATCTGGCGTGCGCGCATCAACAGGCCCCGATTCGCTTACGTATCGAGGTCTGTCCGGCATAGGCATCGTTAGCTGCCGAAAGGCTTACAACCATCCTTCCAATGTATTTCGCGATCGGTCCATTTTCCGGATCAAACGCACGCGAGTTATTTCGGAATCCATATCGATATGAATTCAGCGATAGTCGGTCATTACGGTGATCAGTGCACCGCTCGCATCTCGATACGCAGACTTCGGCGCAAGCATCAGTACACCGCCCGACGTGCCTATACCGTAACCGCCAGTCACGTTGGCGATCCGACGGTGACGCGTCCCGTCGGTGAATGTCGTCTCGACGCGTATCGGGTTGCGATTCGCACGCGCGCCGCCTGCATCGAGGAGCGACACCGTGGCGCGCAGCGTAGCGTTCGGCTCACTGGTGAAGACCAGTGCTACGGCACCTGAGGTGGAAGTCAAATGATGCCGCACGTCCATCGTCATCGATGGCATGTCGCTCGCGCGCCACGGCGCGATCCTGAACGTCGGCGCAACGATGGCGCCTTCAATGCGGATCGTACCGCCCTGCCCCCAGGCGGCCGAGGAAGTCCATAGCGCCGCAACCGCAACCGCGGTCACCCACGTGTTGTGCGACGTCCGCCCACTGCCCTGCCGTGCATTCATCTCGCTCTCCGCTCATGCGTTTCGCCAGAACCGCCACGATCGCGTGGCAGTCGCCACTACAAGCCTGAATACGGCATCTCAGAATAAAACTTGATGAGCGTCAAGCAGAGCAGCTTCACAGCGGCCGTGCGGCCACCATGTCTGTCAGAAGATCTTGAAATTGCGGGGAAACAGGAAAACGTCGCAGTCCTGTACAAAATTCTTGCGACCCATGCGACGAGAACGACAACACCTGATCAACAACGTGTTTCGCGCACGCGCTAGCAGACGAAAAGCGGCGCGAAAAAAGAAAAACCCCGCAAGCCTAGACTTGCGGGGTTTTCACCGCCATTACTGGCGGAGACGGAGGGATTCGAACCCTCGATCCAGGTTTTGGCCCAGATGCTCCCTTAGCAGGGGAGTGCCTTCGACCTCTCGGCCACGTCTCCCGAAACCTTCGTTTGCGCCAGGGAGGCAGCGCAACGAAGCCAAGATAATAGCGGGTTAAATCCGATCGGTCAATTCATTAGACGCTTTTTTTGCAAACTTTTTTCTGCAAGCACGCGAACCGGTTCAAACCATTCGTTCAAAGCCTGTTGCGTGCAGCGTCCAGCTCAACCAGGGACCGTCACACCGCCATCATCCGTCACATCATCAAGCCTGTTCGAGCTCGAATGCTTTGTGCAGCGCGCGGACTGCGAGCTCCATGTACTTCTCGTCGATCAGCACCGAGATCTTGATTTCCGACGTCGAAATCATCTGGATGTTGATGCCCTCTTCCGAGAGCGTGCGGAACATCTTGCTGGCCACGCCCACGTGCGAGCGCATGCCCACGCCGACCACGGACACCTTCGACACCTTCGCGTCGCCCAGAACCTGCTCGGCGCTCACGTGCGCCTGCACGGTGTTCTTGAGGACATCCACTGCGCGCTGATAATCGCCGCGCGGCACGGTGAACGTGAAGTCGGTCTTGCCGTCCACGCTCTGGTTCTGGATGATCATGTCGACGTCGATGTTCGCATCCGCCACCGGGCCGAGGATCTGATACGCGATGCCGGGCTTGTCGGGGACGCCTGCCACGATGATGCGGGCCTCGTCGCGCTGGAACGCGATACCCGAGATGACTGCTTTTTCCATGGTCTCGTCTTCTTCAAAAGTAATCAGGGTGCCCGAGGACATTTCCTCGTCGAGATTCATCATCGGGTCGGTCAGGCTGGAGAGCACGCGCGTCTTCACCTGATACTTGCCCGCGAATTCGACCGAACGGATCTGCAGCACCTTCGAGCCGAGGCTCGCCATTTCCAGCATCTCTTCGAACGTGATGCGGTCGAGGCGTCGTGCGTCATCCACCACGCGCGGGTCGGTCGTGTACACGCCGTCCACGTCGGTGTAGATGAGGCATTCGTCGGCCTTGAGCGCGGCCGCGACTGCGACCGCCGAGGTGTCCGAACCACCACGGCCGAGCGTGGTGATGTGGCCTTCGGGGTCGATGCCCTGGAAACCCGTGATCACGACGACCTTGCCGGCGTCGAGATCGGCCAGCACGCGTTCGCCGTCGATGTCGTTGATCCGCGCCTTCGTGAAGGCGCTATCCGTTTTGACGGGCACTTGCCAGCCGGTGTAGCTGATGGCGTCCACGCCTGCGTCCTGCAGCGCGATCGAGAGCAGACCGACGCTCACCTGTTCGCCGGTCGACGCAATCATGTCGAGCTCGCGCGGATTCGGCTGCGGCGAAATCTCTTTCGCGAGACCGAGCAGACGATTGGTTTCGCCGGACATCGCCGAGGGCACGACGACCATCTTGTGGCCGGCCTTGTGCCATTTGGCAACGCGCTTGGCAACGTTCTTGATGCGCTCGACCGAGCCCATCGAGGTGCCGCCGTATTTGTGTACGATGAGTGCCATTGTCGTTCTGAACTGAAGATGTTACCGCGCTGGCGCACCGAAGACGGCGCTGCCGGAAGGACGGGAAAGCCGTGTTGTATATGGATACGACCAGGCGACCGGACCGCGGCAGCGGCTTGGCGCGTGCAGCACACGCGGAATTTGCCCCGGAACCGCGAAGCCAGGTTGGTTCACGAATTCCGCCCGCACACCGCTACGACGTCCTTGCAATCGTCGGATACCGCTCGAAGGAAAAATCGCGCCTTCTGCGAAGTTTCACGAAGTTTCAGGGTATGCGCCGCTTTTGACGGCGTCCGTGAACGCGAAAAAGCGGGCTGGACAAACAAGTTACCCTACCCGATCGAGGTCAAAATTTCAAGGCGAAAGTGGCCGGCGGAGAGCCAAAAAGGCTTGTGCAGCAAGGATTTGCGGCGTGCACGCGACATCGGCCGCGGGGCGTCGGCAGCATTCCCGAGTGCCCCGGTAACTTTGCCCGCCACCAGCCGGCTTAAGCTATTTGCAGATCTTCGCGCCATTCGATGCGGCGCCAGCCGCCCGAGGGCGCAATAACTTGCTCGCCGAGCATCGAACGATTCACACCGATGCGGGGCACGAACAGCAGCGTTTCGCCGCTATAGAGCAGCGGCACGTCGCGCTCCCACGCCGGGATACCGCGCGACTGGAACAGGTTCTTGAGCGTGCGGCTCAGGTTCGCGGCTTCATCGCGCAAACGCTCCCCGCCTTCGCGCGCACGCGCAACGAGCGGCGCTCGCCGCAGCACGGTTTCGGGTACGGCATCCGGATCGCTTTGATCGGCGGGAGCGAATACGTAGGTGCCGCGCCAGTGCGGCAGGCGCCACACTTCTTCGCCGCACCAGTTCAATTGCGCAGGTTCGCGATGAACGCCCTCGCCTGCCGTCACCGCGGCAACCGAGGGCACGCGTGGCTCATCCCAGAAAATTTCGCCGCGATAGCAACGCAACGTGCGCCCCGCATGATCGACGCGCAGCGCGTGTCCCTCGCCTTCGCGTGCGATCTCGCGCAACTGGCGCAAGGCATCGGCGAGCCGTGCCGTCGAGGCCGCGGGCAGGCCCGACGCGCGCATCCAGTAGCGCAGCAGGTTGAGCGCCCGCGCGTCGTCGAGCGCGACCAGCGCGGCGTGCGAAAGCCGTTCGGTCTCGTCGATGCCAGCCTCGCGCAGGTCGAGCCGGGCAAGATCGTCGAGTAGCCCTTGTGCTGTGGCCGCATGTGCGGCCGTGCGCGCGAGCGCCTCGCGAAAGCCCGGAAAATGCGCGGAGAGCGCGGGCGTCACATCGTGGCGCAGCGCATTGCGCGCGTAGCGCGTATCGGCATTCGATTCGTCTTCGATCCAGCGCAGGTCATACGCGTGCGCGTAACGCTCCAGTTGCGCGCGCAACAAACCCAGCAACGGCCGCACGCGTGGCACGCCGCCCGCCAGCGCACGCGTGGCCGCCATCGCCGCGAGACCCGCGAGACCCGCACCGCGCAACAGTTGCAGCAAGACGGTTTCGGCCTGATCGTCGGCGTGCTGGGCAAGCCAGAGCGAATGCACGCCATGCGCCGCACACATCGCGTCGAGCGCACGATAGCGCGCGTCGCGCGCCGCCGCTTCCACGCCTGCTGCGTCGTCGTGCGCAACCTCCACGAGGCGCGCGTCGAACGTCACGCCGTAGGAGTTCGCCGTCGCTTCGCAGTGTGCGAGCCAGGCATCGGCATTCGGACTCAGACCGTGGTGAACATGTAACGCGACAAGCCTCTGCGCGCCCACCGTACGGACAGCCGCGTCGAGCAGCACCGACGAATCGAGGCCGCCGCTATACGCAATCGCAATGCGTGCGTCGCGCGCATCGTCGGGCAGCGCACAAAGCACAACGCCGAGCGCATCGCGGAGGATACGCCCGGCGTCGGAACCGGAGTCAGACTCGGGGGGGGCAGTCACGTCATGACGGCGCGTAAGCGCCGGCCGAAGTTGATGACGTCGTGCGCCTTACGCGCCCGGCGTCGTTTCCTTGAACTTGCCGTAGGCCATCAGGCGCTCGAAGCGGCGATCCTTGAGCTCGGCGATGCTCATGCCCTGGAACTGGCGCAGCGAGTCGGACAGCGCACGGCGCAGCAGCGCCGCCATGCCCTTCGGATCGCGATGCGCGCCACCGAGCGGCTCGTTGACGATCTTGTCGATCAGACCCAGCGCCTTCAGGCGATGCGCCGTCAGACCCAGCGCTTCCGCGGCGTCCGGCGCCTTGGCGGCGCTCTTCCACAGAATCGATGCGCAGCCTTCCGGCGAGATCACCGAGTAGGTCGAGAATTGCAGCATCATGACCGTGTCGGCCACCGCGATCGCGAGCGCACCGCCCGAACCGCCTTCACCGATGATCGTCGTGATGATCGGCGTCTTGAGCTCGGCCATCACGTACAGATTGTGGCCGATCGCTTCCGACTGACCACGCTCTTCCGCGCCGATGCCAGGGTAGGCGCCCGGCGTGTCGACGAACGTGAAGATGGGCAGGCCGAACTTCTCGGCCAGACGCATCAGGCGTTCGGCCTTGCGATAGCCTTCCGGACGCGGCATGCCGAAGTTGCGCGCAGCGCGCTCCTTCGTGTCGCGGCCCTTCTGATGGCCGATCACCATGCAGGGCTGGCCATTGAAGCGCGCGAAGCCGCCCACGACCGAGAGGTCGTCGGCGAACGAACGGTCACCGTGCAGTTCGTGGAAGTCGGTGAACAGCTCGTTCACGTAGTCCAGCGTGTACGGGCGCTGCGGATGACGTGCGATCTGCGAAACCTGCCACGGGTTCAGGTTCGCGTAGAGGTCCTTCGTGAGCTGCTGGCTCTTCTTCGAGAGGCGCTCGATCTCTTCCGAAATATCGACGGCCGAGTCGTCTTGAACGAAGCGCAGTTCTTCGATTTTCGCTTCGAGTTCAGCGATCGGCTGTTCGAAATCCAGAAACGTGGTTTTCATGTGTTGGAATCCTTGCACTTTGCGGCAGCGCGTATTCTAACCGCGCCGGCCGACATCGAAATCGGAGCGGAACTATCAGGTTCAGACAACGATAGGAAAATTCTGATGCAACCGGGAGACGTTTAAGAGGGGCCGGAACCACCGCGCACCTGTGGTGCGGCCGTGAGTTCATGCCCCGCAATGACGAATGCTCGTTACGAATGTTCGAGGCTGCGCCACATATACCACGTTGCGACGGTTCGCCACGGCTCCCAGTTGGCGGCCACTTCGCGCGCTTCGCTGCGCGTGACGGGCTCGCCGCTGAAATAGTTGACGCTGATCGCCTGGATGAGACCCAGATCGTCGAGCGGCAGCACGTTCGGGCGCGCGAGGTTGAAAATAAGGAACATCTCAGCCGTCCAGCGGCCGATGCCGCGGATGGCCGTCAGCTCGGCGATCACGTCCTCGTCGTCCATCGTGGTCCACTTGCCCACGTGGAGCGCACCCGAGACAAAGTGCTGCGCGAGATCGAGAATGTATTCCGTCTTGCGCTTCGAGAGCCCGCAGGCCGCGAGCTTTTCGTGACCGAGCTTGAGGAATTGCTGCGGCACGAGCTTCGGGCATGCGGCCTCGACGCGCTTCCACAGCGCCTGCGCCGCCGCCGTCGAAATCTGCTGGCCAACCACCGAACGCGCGAGCGTGACGAACGGATCGTCGCTGCTCATCAAATGCACGGGGCCGAACTTCGGAATCAGCTTCTTGAGGATGCGATCGCGCTTGACGAGGTCCGCACAGGCCTTGTCCCAGTAATCGGGGCGCACAACTTCAGGCGCAGCCGCGGCTTGGGCGCCATCGGCCGCCGCGGCGCTCTCGGGCTGCGCTGCGGGCAGCATGCCGGCACCGTCGATCGCGGCGCCATTGACCTTCGCACGCGACGGCTTCGCCGCGCCATTGAGCGCGTGCGCGTCGGCATCCGCCTGCGCTTTCGCGCCGCGCCCGGCACCCGCCTTCGCCGTGGACTTCTTCGCGCCGGCCGCCTTCGCGGCTTCGGCTTCCTGCTGTGCCGTGAGCGCGCCACCGCGCGCCACACGTCGTGCGGCCAGGCTCGTTTCGTCGCCTGCCGCGCCCGTTAGCGACGCAGACCGCCTGGCCTGCGTCTTCGTGGCCGTTGCCATCCTGCCTCCTGCCTCGCGAATCGATCAGTGGAAACTGGACAGCCCGCTCACACGCGGCGCCACTCGGTCAATCCGCCCGGTTTGTCTTCGAGCGCGACGCCGGCATCGAGCAGTTCGGCCCGGATCCGGTCGGCCTCCGCATACTGTTTCGCCTGCTTTGCGGCCGTGCGCGCGGCAATCTTCGCTTCGATCGCGGACACGTCGAGCGCGCCCGCATCCTGCGCGCCCGCAGCCTGTTGCAGGAACGCACGCGGTTCGCGCACGAGCACGCCGAGCACGCGCGCCAAGCGCTGCAACTGGCGCGCCAGCACGGCGTCGTGCGTGCGGTTCACCTCGCTCGCCAGCTCGAACAGCACCGAGATGGCCACCGGGGTGTTGAAGTCATCGTTCATCGCCGCGCGAAAACGCTGCGCATGCGCTTCGCTCCAGTCGAGTTCGCCCGCATCGGGCGTCACGTCCTTGAGCGATGTGTAAAGACGCGTGAGCGCGCCGCGTGCGTCATCGAGATGCACGTCGCTGTAGTTCAACGGCGAGCGGTAGTGAGCACGCGCCATGAAGAAGCGCACCACTTCGGCGTCGTACTTTGCCAGCACTTCGCGGATCGTGAAGAAGTTGCCGAGCGACTTCGACATCTTCTCGTTGTCGATATTGACGAACCCGTTGTGCATCCAGTAGTTGACGAACGTCTCGCCGGTGGCACCCTCGCTCTGCGCGATCTCGTTCTCATGGTGCGGGAACTGGAGATCCTGACCGCCACCATGAATATCGAAATGCTTGCCGAGCAACGTGCAGCCCATCGCGGAACATTCGATATGCCAGCCCGGACGACCGCGACCGTATTTCGAGTCCCAGCTCGTATCGGCCGGCTCTTCTGGTTTTGCCTGTTTCCACAGGACGAAGTCAAGCGGATCCTGCTTGGCATCGTTCGCGGCCACACGTTCGCCCGCGCGCAGATCTTCAAGCGACTTGCCCGAGAGCGCGCCGTAGTGCGCGAACTTGCGCACCGCGTAATTCACATCGCCGTCCGAACCCTGATAGGCGTAGCCGTTTTGCTCCAGCATGCCGATCATGTCGAGCATCTGCGGGATGTATTGCGTCGCACGCGGCTCGTGGTCGGGACGCGCGACGCCGAGCGCGTCCGCGTCTTCGTGGAGCGCTGCGATATAGCGGTCGGTCAGCGCCTTGATGGTCTCGCCGTTTTCCACCGCGCGACGAATGATCTTGTCGTCGATGTCGGTGATATTGCGCACATACGTCACCTGATAACCGAGCGTGCGCAGCCAGCGCTGCACGACATCGAACACCACCATCACACGCGCATGGCCAACGTGACAATAGTCGTACACCGTCATCCCGCAGACGTACATGCGTACGACGCCGGGCTCGAGGGGCACGAAATTTTGCTTGTCACGCGCGAGCGTGTTGTAGATGCGCAGTGATTCCATAAAGGCGTGGATACGTGGGTCGAAAGAAATCCGCAGCAGCGCCGACAGCAGCCCGTGGGTGCATGGCACCGCATTGCTCGAGGCTGCATACAGTCGCGCTCATTCAGTCATCAAGGCGGAGACGACCACGAGTGGCGAAAGAAAGCCTGACGTCCCGTGGGAGCCCACTGTCCGGAATCGGGACTGCAATAAACCGAAACAGGTGCTCAACCAGAGCGCAGCCGAAGCGCGCGACGAAAACGCACAGACCTTTTGTTAGAATGGCTCGGAGTATAACACCGCGACCTCACCCTATGAAATCTTCCAGCGGCCGCGCGCCTAGCGCTGCGACCTTTGCCGTAGCGGCTCTCGCGAGCATTGCGTTCGTTCTCGGCGGCGCTCGCGCCGCCCATGCGGCGCCTCCCGCGACGGCCGACGGCACCCCCGGCGCAGACTCGGCGATCGCCCAGCACGACTGGGCCGCGGCGCTCACGCAACTCGACGCGCGCATCAAGTCGAACCCGCGTGACGTGCAGGCGAAATTCAAGCGCGCGACCATCCTCGCGCGCCTCGGCCGCGACGACGACGCGATCGAAGCGTTCACCGAACTCACGCAGACCTACCCCGAGTTGCCGGAGCCGTACAACAACCTCGCAGCGCTCTATGCGAAGCATGGCCGCTACGACGAAGCACGCGCCGCGCTGGAAACGGCCACGAAGGCCAACCCGTCGTACACGCTCGCCTGGGAAAACCTCGGCGACCTGTATCTGCGTCTCGCCTCCGCGTCGTACCACCGCGCGAGCACGCTCGGCCACACGAGCGGCGCGACCCAGCAGCGCCTCGCCGATATCGACAAAATCGTCAATCCGCCGGCCGCGGCCAAAGCCGCGCGCGCGGCCGCCGCATCGGCTGCCTCCGCGACCCGCGCGGGTCCGATGCTCGACAATCCGGTGTATCAGTTTGGCGGCCCGACCGGGTCGCTCGCGATGCCGCCCTTCATGGCACCGTCGAACTAAGCCGCGGTGCGCCGGCGCATAAAATAAGCGCCGGTGCGCTTCGACATGCTTTTCCCCGCACTTCCGAGGACACAAATGAAATGGTTGATGTTGGCGCTCGGCAGCGCCGCCCTGATCGCGAACGCCCCCGCCTTTGCGCAGTCGGCCGCCCCGGCCGCCGCCGCGCATCCGCAGGTGCTCTTCAAGACCAGTGAAGGCGACATTCGCGTCGAACTCTATCCCGAGAAGGCGCCGAAGACCGTCGACAACTTCCTCCAGTACGTGAAGGCCGGCCAGTACAACGGCACGATCTTCCATCGCGTGATTCGCGGCTTCATGATCCAGGGCGGCGGCTACACCGCGAGCTTCGTCGAGAAGCCCACGCGCGCGCCGATTCCGCTCGAAAGCAAGAATGGCCTGAAGAACCAGACCGGCACGCTGGCGATGGCGCGCACGAGCGATCCGAACTCGGCGACCGCACAGTTCTTCATCAACACGGTGGATAACGCCAACCTCGACTATCCGAACCCGGACGGCAACGGTTACGCGGTGTTCGGCAAGGTCACCCAGGGCATGGACGTCGTGAAGAAGATCGAAGCGGCGCCCACCACCTCGCGCGGCCCGATGTCGGACGTACCGCAGAAGGAAATCGTGATCCAGTCGGCCACGCTCGTCGGCAAGTAACTCCGCCACGCGGCTGCACGGACTTTCCTCTTTAATATTCTCCGCGCGGCGCGGCTCCGGTACACGCGAAGGCAACACGTCCCGCCTCGTACCGGCGCAGCGCCGCCTCATTCCCCTCAGCCACAGGCAAAGGATTCCATCATGGTCGAACTGCACACGAACCACGGCGTCATCAAGCTCGAACTCAACGCCGAGAAGGCACCGAAGACGGTCGCCAACTTCCTCGAGTACGTCAAGAGCGGCCACTATGACGGCACGGTGTTCCACCGCGTCATCGACGGCTTCATGATCCAGGGCGGCGGCTTCGAAGCGGGCATGACGCAAAAGCCCACCCAGGCACCGATCGAAAACGAAGCGAACAACGGTCTGAAGAACGTGCGCGGCTCGATCGCCATGGCACGCACCAACGATCCGCACTCGGCATCGGCACAATTCTTTATCAACGTCGCGGACAACGACTTCCTGAACCACTCGTCGCCGACGCCGCAAGGCTGGGGCTACGCCGTGTTCGGCAAGGTCGTCGACGGCCTCGACGTGGTCGAGAAGATCAAGTCGGTCAAGACGGGCTCGAAGGGCTTCCATCAGGACGTGCCGGTTGACGACGTCGTGATCGAGAAGGCTGTCGTCGTCGAATAACGATCGATTCACGATCGGATAACGATCAACCAGTCGCGACTCAACACACAAGGCGCACGCTTCATCGATGCTGCAGGAAAAGATACGGGGATTGGGGATGGCCGCCGCGGGCGTGCCCGGTGAGGGCAAGCGTCCGCACGCGGCACGTCCCTTCCTGTTCATTTCCGATCTGCATCTGAGCGAAGCGATACCGCGCACGGTCGCCGCGTTCGAACATTTCATCCGCGTTTCGGCCGACCAGGGCGACTCGGTGTTCATACTCGGCGACCTCTTCGAATACTGGATCGGCGACGACATGCTCGTCGATCCGTTCGTCGCGCGCATGGCCGCGCTGATGCATACGCTCTCCGAGCGCGGCATCGCGCTCTACATCATGCACGGCAACCGCGACTTCCTGATGGGCAAGCGCTTCATGAAAGCCGCGGGCGCGATCTGGCTGCCCGACCCCATCGCCATCACCGCATTCGGCACGCGCATTGCGCTCGCGCACGGCGACGCGCTGTGCACCGACGACCGCGGTTATCAACTCTTTCGCAAGCTCGCGCGCAACCGGCTAGCGCAACTGCTCTTTCTCGCGTGGCCATTTCGCTGGCGCCGCGCCCTGGCCGAACGCATGCGCAGCAAGAGCGAAGCCGGCCGCGAACGACCCGCGCGGCCGGAGCAGGCGAAGTACGACGTCACCGCCAAGGGCGTGGCAGCGCTCTTCAAGCGCGCCCGCGCGAATACGATCATTCACGGTCACACGCACCGGCCTGCGCGGCATCAGGAGCCAGGTGGCACACGCTGGGTGTTGCCCGATTGGGAACTCGACCACGGCACGCCGCGTGGCGGCTATCTGCGCGTGGATGCGGAAGGGTTCAGGATGTTGCCGCTCGATTGAGCGCACACCGCGACAGTCGAATCATTTCAGGACACGAATAAAAACAGCCGCTCGAAAGCGGCTGTTTTTATTCGTGGGCGACAGATCAAACGCGCGCGGTGGTGCGCTCGTCCGCCTTCGCCGCTTCCTGCGCAAGCGCCCCACCCTCCAGCCCAGCAGAAAGCCTGCGCAATTCGACCAGCGCCGCGTCCGCGCCATGCAGCGCCTCGAGGCGCGTACCTAGCCGTTCGAGCGCGACGACGATCGCATCCACGCGCTGCGTCTGGGTCGCGGCGTGATCGATCAGACCATGAATGGCAAGCGATACGGGATCGTCGGCATTCGGCGTGATGCCGTAGGCGCAGAAGCCCTCGCGCGCCGACGCGGGCTTCGCCTGCTCCGTTGCGCTTTTCGCCGGCGCGATGACGCGCGCGGGATTACCAACCGCCGTCCCCCCCGGCGGCACCGGCTTCACGACCACGGCATTCGAGCCGATCTTCGCCTGCGCGCCCACCGTGAAGCCACCCAGCACCTTCGCCCCCGCGCCGACGATCACGCCGGCCCCAAGCGTCGGGTGGCGCTTTGCGCCGCGAGTGAGCGACGTGCCGCCGAGCGTCACACCCTGATAGATGGTGCAGTCGTCGCCGACCTCGGCCGTCTCGCCGATCACGACGCCCATGCCATGATCGATGAATACGCGCCGGCCGATAGTCGCACCAGGATGGATTTCGATGCCGGTCAGAAAGCGCGCAAGCTGCGAGACATAGCGCGCGAGCCAGCGGCGCTTCGCGCGCCAGCACGCGTGTGCGAAGCGGTGCAGAACGAGCGCATGCAAACCCGGATAACAGGTCAGGACTTCCCAGGCGCTGCGGGCGGCGGGGTCGCGCTCGCGGATCGTGGCGATGTCTTCGCGGAGTCTCTTGAACATGGCGGTTACACGCTGGACGTGAAGAACAGGGGATGAATTCGGCCACGCGTCGCGAATTCGCATCCGCCGCGCGGCTCGCGCACGGCCTTAGCAGCCGTGCTGTTTTGCTTATGATGTGGAGTCGATTGTAGGCGAAAGGCGCGCAGCGGCCCGCAAGCCCCCGCGCGCAGCAAGGTTGGACGTCGTGCGGGCGCCTGCGGCTTGATGGCGCCCCGACTGCGCGCGGCTTATTTGCCGCCTTCCTTGCCCTTGAGCATGAGGATATGTTTGGCCACGCCGCGCACGATATTGACTTCCTCGCGCTCGAGCCCCGAGCGAGCGAACAACCGCCGCAAACGCGACATCAGCTTCTTTGGATTGGCGGGATCGAGAAAATCGAGCGCGATCAGCGCGTTTTCGAGGTGGACGTACATGCGCTCGATGTCGTCGCTGGTGGCGAGCGGCGTGCCCGTGGCGGGTGCGCCCGCCGCGCCGCTTGCCCCTGCGGCAGGCAAGGCCAGACCCGCGCCGTTGTCGCCGAGATAGGCGAGGCGAAGCTCGTAGGCGAGCACCTGCACCGCCTGGGCGAGGTTGAGCGAACTGTAGGCCGGGTTCGCAGGGATATGCGCAAGCGCGCTACAGCGCTCGACGTCCTCGTTCGAGAGGCCGGTGCGTTCGTTGCCGAATACCAGCGCGATATCGCCGTGCGCGACCTGGCGGCAGGCATCCTGCACCGCATGGCGCGGCGCGGCGGGCGGAGGTCCATATTCGCGCGTGCGCGCCGTCAGCGCGAGCGACCATTGCGTGCCCACCAGCGCGTCTGCGAGTGTCGGAACGATATGGGCGGCGGCGAGCACGTCGTCTGCGCCGCTCGCCATGGCGATTGCCTCGGGATCGAGCTGAACCTGCGGCATGCGCGGCGCAACCAGCACGAGCCGCGAGAAGCCCATCGTCTTGAGCGCGCGCGCCGCCGCACCGACGTTGCCGGGATGGCTAGGCTCGACCAGCACGAAACGCGTGGAGGTAAAACCGCCCCGTAGCGGCTCGTGGGCGTCGACGGCGTCTGCGGGATGGGCGGAGGGGAATTCGGGGGGCTGCACCAAGATGAATCTCAAAGGACGGCGTAAGGAAACGCCTATGTTAGCGCGCCTTGCGCGCACGGCCTATCCGGTTCGGCGTGCGGCGCAGGCAGGCAGCGCGCCGGATTTCGCAGGCTTCAACCTGCAAAAATGACGATCGCCACAGAAAAAATCTCGAAATATCAATACTCGGGTAAAATGCGAGGTTCGCGCGCGTTTTCGGTCAGCAAGACCGCCGCGCCCCGCTCTTATCCAATTCGTCTCCGTTGGCGGGACAGGTTCCGCCAGGCCGCGCAGCTCGCACGCGCGGCTCACGCCCTGTCCAATCGTTAGACGCTTTTATCTTCGGCACCCCCGTGCGTGCGCGCCCTGAAGCGCGCGCCGGACAACAAGGATCCAGGCTCATGCATCCCATGCTCAACATCGCTGTCAAGGCCGCGCGCCGCGCCGGACAGATCATCAACCGCGCGTCGCTCGATCTCGACCTCGTGCAGGTCTCGAAGAAGCAGCATAACGATTTCGTCACGGAGGTCGACCAGGCCGCCGAAGCGGCGATCATCGACACGCTGAAGACCGCCTACCCGGATCACGCGATCCTCGCCGAGGAATCGGGCGACTCGGGCGACGAGTCCGAATACCAGTGGATCATCGATCCGCTCGACGGCACCACCAACTTCATCCACGGCTTCCAGTATTACTGCGTCTCGATCGCGCTCGTGCACCGTGGCGTCGTCACGCAGGCGGTCGTCTATGACCCGACGCGCAACGACCTGTTCACCGCCTCGCGCGGCCGTGGCGCGTTCCTGAACGACCGCCGCATCCGCGTGGGCCGCCGCGACCGTCTCGCCGACGGCCTGATCGGCACGGGCTTCCCGTTCCGCGAAAAGGACGGCCTCGATAGCTACTGCGAGCTGTTCGCCGACATGACCAACGCCTGCGCTGGCCTGCGCCGCCCGGGCGCCGCCGCGCTCGATCTGGCGAACGTCGCCGCGGGCCGCATGGACGGCTTCTTCGAACAGGGTCTCAACCCGTGGGACGTGGCTGCGGGCGCGCTGCTCATCACGGAAGCGGGCGGCCTCGTCGGCAACTACACGGGCGATTCGGACTACCTGCATGTTGGCGAAGTCGTCGCGGGCAACCCGAAGATCTACGCGCAAATGGTGCCGATCCTGTCGAAGTACACGCGCATCAAGAAAGAAACCAAGGAAGCCTGATCGGGCATGGCCTGGGCCGCCCGCTGCAACACGCGGGCGCCCATGTCACAATCGCCGGGCCGTTGCCCTGGTTGCTGCTCCGTGAGCGTCGGCGCAGCAAGCCGCGCAATACGGGGCACCTTTGCCCGGCGGCCCCGACGAGTCAAGCGGCTTCGGCCGCTTTTTTGTTTTGCGCGCTCGCCTGATCAAACCCTCGATTCTCTCGCGATGAAGAAAGGCTTCTACACGATCATCGCCGCGCAGTTCGTTTCGTCGCTCGCCGACAACGCGCTGCTGATTGCGGCAATCGCGTTGCTCACGGTGATTTCGTCGCCGGCCTGGGTCACACCGCTGCTGCAAATCTTCTTCACCGTCTCCTACGTGGTGCTCGCGCCCTTCGTCGGCGCCTTCGCGGACGCGCTGCAAAAGCGCCACGTCATGTTTGTCTCGAATGCACTCAAGGCGATCGGCTGCCTCATGATGATTGCGGGCGTGCACCCCATGCTCGCCTATGGCGTGGTGGGTTTCGGCGCGGCAGCTTACTCGCCGGCAAAGTACGGAATCCTCACTGAATTGCTGCCCGCGCAAAAACTGGTCGCGGCCAACGCGTGGCTCGAATCGGCCACGGTGCTTTCCACCATCGTCGGCACGATGATGGGTGGCGCGCTCGTCTCCACCTATGCGGAGCGCTTCGTCTCGCACCATCGGCTGCCGCTGATCCACTCGGCCGCCGATCTGGCGATGCTCGCGACGATGATCACCTACGCGGTGGCGGCGCTCATCAACTTCGGCATTCCCGATACCGGCGCGCGCTATGAAAACCGCCTGAAAGAACCGGGCCGTCTCGTCTCCGACTTCACGCACTGTTTCAACGTGCTCTGGGCGGACAAGCTCGCACAGGTCGCGCTGTGGGTCACGACGCTGATGTGGGGCGCGGCCGTCACGCTGCAACTGCTCGTGCTCAAGTGGGCGGATGCGAACCTCGGTCTGTCGCTCTCGAAGGCCGCGGTGATGCAGGGCGTGACGGGACTCGGCATCGCGTTGGGCGCGGGGGCGGCCGCCGCGTGGGTGTCGCTGCGCGCCTCGCTGCGTGTGCTGCCCGTTGGCGTGTTGTGCGGCCTCGTGGCCGTGGCGATGGCGTTCTACAGCAAGAGCCTTTTTCCGGCCGGCGAAGGCGTGCGACTGGGCACCTTCATCGTGCCCTTCTATCTGCTGTTCGCCTACCCGTTGATGATCCTGCTCGGCACGCTCGCGGGCTTCTTCATCGTGCCGATGAACGCCCTGCTCCAGCATCGCGGCGCGACACTGCTTTCAGCCGGCCACTCGATCGCCGTGCAAAATTTCAACCAGAACCTTGCCGTGCTGCTGATGTTGGGCGCGTACGCGCTGCTGCTTACGGCGAAAATGCCGGTGCAGTGGATCATCGTCGTGTTCGGCATTTTCGTATCGGGGATGATCTGGCTCGCCATGCGACGCAGTGCGGCAAACGCGCGCACCGTCGATATGCAGGCGCTCGTGGACGAATAAGCGGCACGCCGCGGCACGCCATGCGCCGCGCAAACTCCCGCAATCTGGCGCGCATTTGCACGCTATCTGACAACGATTACGCGTCACCTGGCCATCCGGCCAGGTTCACACGCACCGGGCGCGGGTTACACTCACGCCCTGAACTCATAGCAAGATCTCGAGGATGGCTACACACACCGCCAGCGCCGGCGACATCGCGCAACACACTCCCATGATGCAGCAGTATCTGCGCATCAAGGCCGACCATGCGGGCACGCTCGTGTTCTACCGCATGGGCGACTTCTACGAGCTGTTCTTCGAGGACGCCGAGAAAGCCGCTCGCCTGCTCGATCTGACGCTCACGCAACGCGGCGCGTCGGCAGGCAACCCGATCAAGATGGCGGGCATTCCGCATCACGCCGCCGAACAATATCTCGCGAAGCTCGTGAAGCTCGGCGAGTCGGTGGCGATCTGCGAGCAGATCGGCGATCCGGCTACGTCGAAGGGTCCGGTCGAGCGCAAGGTCATGCGCGTGGTCACGCCCGGCACGCTCACCGACGCAGCCTTGCTCTCGGACAAGAACGACGTCTATCTGATGGCGGTCTGCCCGGGCCACAACCGGCGCGGCGTGACCGTGAACGTCGGCCTCGCATGGCTCAATCTGGCAAGCGGCGCGCTGCGTCTCGCGGAAGTCGCGCCGGAACAGGTCGCGACGGCGTTCGAGCGCATCCGTCCGGCCGAAGTGCTGGTCGCGGACATGCCCACGGAATCGTCCGGCTGGGCGCCGCCCGCCGGCGCGGGCGCGCTCACGCGTGTGCCGTCGTGGCACTTCGACCTCGCCTCGGGCAAGCAACGCCTGTGCGATCAGATGGACGTGGCAAGCCTCGACGGCTTCGGCGCGCAGACGCTCACGAGCGCGTGCGGTGCGGCCGGCGCGCTGCTGCTCTATGCGGCGGCCACGCAAGGCCAGCAACTGCGCCATGTGCGCAGTCTGAAGGTCGAGGCCGAGTCCGAATATATCGGCCTCGATCCGGCCACGCGCCGCAATCTCGAACTCACCGAAACGCTGCGCGGTACCGAGTCGCCCACACTGTGCTCGCTGCTCGACACGTGCAGCACGACGATGGGCAGCCGCCTGCTGCGCCATTGGCTCCACCATCCGCCGCGCGATGCCGGCATCGCACAGACGCGCCAGCAAGCCATCGGCGCACTGCTCGACGCGCCGCCGCCCGCAAGCGTCGATGCGCTGCGCAGCGCGCTGCGCCAGATCGCCGACGTCGAACGGATCACGGGCCGCCTCGCGCTGCTCTCGGCGCGTCCGCGCGACCTGTCCAGCCTGCGCGACACCTTCGCCGCGCTGCCCGCCCTGCGCGAACAGGTTGCGGCGGCAGGCGGCGTGTCAGTGTCGCTCACACGCATCGTCGAAGCGCTGGCACCGCCGCCTGATTGCGCCGACCTGCTGCAACGGGCCGTTGCGCCGGAACCGGCGGCAATGATTCGCGACGGCGGCGTGATCGCGCGCGGCTACGATGCAGAGCTCGACGAGCTGCGCGACATGACCGAGAACTGCGGCCAGTTCCTGATCGAACTGGAAGCGCGCGAGCGCACGCGTACCGGCATCGGCAATCTGCGGGTCGAGTACAACAAGGTGCATGGCTTCTATATCGAAGTCACGCGCGGTCAGACCGACAAGGTGCCCGACGACTATCGCCGCCGTCAGACGCTCAAGAACGCCGAGCGCTACATCACACCGGAACTGAAGACGTTCGAGGACAAGGCGCTCTCGGCGCAGGAACGCGCGCTCGCACGCGAAAAAGCCCTGTATGACGCGCTGTTGCAGGGGCTGCTGCCCTTCATTCCCGATTGCCAGCGTGTCGCACTGGCGCTCGCGGAACTCGATCTGCTCGCCGCCTTCGCTGAACGCGCGCGTGCACTCGACTGGAGTGCGCCCGAGTTTTCAAAAGCACCGGGCATCGAGATCGAACAGGGCCGCCATCCAGTGGTGGAAGCGCAGGTCGAGCAGTTCATCGCCAACGACTGCGCGCTGAACGCGGATCGCAAGCTGCTGCTCATCACCGGCCCGAACATGGGCGGTAAATCGACGTTCATGCGTCAGACCGCGCTGATCGCCTTGCTCGCCTACGTAGGCAGCTACGTGCCCGCGAAGCGCGCGCGTTTCGGGCCGATCGATCGCATCTTCACGCGTATCGGCGCGGCAGACGATCTCGCGGGCGGGCGTTCGACCTTCATGGTCGAAATGACCGAAGCCGCGGCGATTCTCAACGATGCCACGCCGCAAAGCCTGGTGCTGATGGACGAGATCGGGCGCGGCACGTCGACCTTCGACGGCCTCGCGCTCGCATGGGCCATCGCGCGGCATCTGCTCGCAAGCAACGGCTGCCATACGCTGTTCGCCACGCACTACTTCGAGCTAACGCAACTGCCTGCGGAATTCGCGCAGGCGGCCAACGTGCATCTCTCGGCAGTCGAGCACGGGCACGGCATCGTATTCCTGCACTCGGTCAACGAAGGCCCTGCGAATCAGAGCTACGGTCTACAGGTTGCGCAGCTCGCGGGTGTGCCCAACGCCGTGATCCGCGCGGCGCGCAAGCATCTCGTGCACCTGGAGCAGCTTTCTGCCGGTCAGCCTACGCCGCAGCTCGATCTGTTCGCAGCACCCGCCGCATCACTCGATCTGGACGACGATTTCGACGAGCAACCGCATGTTGAAGACCGGCCGGCAGCCCCCGAGGACACGGCCGCGGCGCTCGTCGCCGAACGGCTGCGCACACTCGATCCGAACGAGTTGCGCCCGCGCGAAGCGCTCGACCTCCTCTACGAACTGCATGAGCTGGCGACCGCTGCTCAAGCCCAACGCTGAGCGTCGTCTCGCGACGCCGCTGCGGCCATTCATGAGTGGCCGCGGCGGCTATGCCGGTCTTCACGTCTACCGCGCGCTGGCCTGCCTCCTTGTGCTCGGCGCGTTGTTTGGCGCGAGCGGCAGGTCATACGCGGCGCAGCCGCCAGCACCAACCTGGCGCTACGCGTTCGCCGTGGTGGCCAATGTCGTCACCGAACCCGGCGACGAGTCCACGCTACAGCGTCTGGTCGATGGGATCGGGCGCAATCCGCAAGTCTCCTTCGTTGTCTACGACGGCAACCTTCGTGGTCCGCGCGAATCGTGCTCGGATGCCCTCTTCGAGCGGCGTCGCGGCCTGCTCGATGCATCGCGTGCGCCGGTGGTGTTCGTGCCCGGCCAACGCGATTGGGTGAGTTGCGGCACAGGCGGCGCGGGTAACTACGATCCCGTCGAACGGCTCGACTATTTACGACAGAACTTCTTCAACGACGCCAACGCGCTCGGCGAAACGCCGCTTGCGCTCACGCGCGAAAGCGAAGTCTCGCGCTTTCGCCCTTATCGGGAAAACGCGCGCTGGCAGGTCGGCGACACGGTATTCGTCGCGCTCAACGCGCCCGACGGCAACAATCACTTTCTGAACGCAGGCGGGCGCAACGGTGAGTTCGAGGACCGTGTGATCGCCAACGGATTCTGGCTCGAGCATGCGGCAGAGTTCGCACGCCGCCGCAACGCGCGTGCAATCGTCATCTTCATGCAGGCCGATGCGCTGCCCGAGCGCGAAGAAAGGCCCGACCGCTTCGCCTGGCTGCGTTTTCATCGCGCGCCCCGCGATGGTTACGCGGAACTGCGTCGCAGCCTGCTGAAGCTCGCAGAGAATTTTCGCGGCCCGATCATCATCGTGCATCCCGAAGAGACCAAGCTCCCGCACGGCTTCACGATCGATCAGCCTTTGCGCAATGAGAAAGGAATCAGGATTGCTAACGTAACGCGCGTCGCGTTTTCGCTGCGCGATCCGCTCACGCAGTGGCTACAGATCGACGCCGATATGGCGCGCAACGCGCCGCTGCGTGTGAGCGTGCATGACGTGCCCAGGCACCTGCCCTCGCTGCCGCCTCAGCAGCAACCCGTGATGCCGGAAATGCCAGAGATCTCGTCGATGCCCGATGTGACGGAAATTCCAGGCATGCAGCAGGCGCCCGACCTCAATGCTGCGAGCGAGACGGGTAATGGGATAGGGATGAGTGGCACAGCCGTGCCGCCGGCGTCCGGCGCATCGCAAACGGTTGCGCCGCCAAGACCGCTCATGCCGCCGCCGTGGATACAGCAGCAGACGCCCGCGACGCCTTCGAATTAACCAGACAGCAAAGGCCGGATCTTAAAGACAAACAGAATGCGCCGACACCCGATCCAGGGGCCGGCGCATCGTGACGCTCAATAGGGCTTGATAACGCTTAGTGCAGCGTCGGCTTCGAATCCGCTTCGTCGCCGTCTTCGTCGTCGTCCTCGTCCATGACTTCGAGGCCGTCCGCGCCATGCGCGTGCTCATGCTCGATTTCGTCTTCGGTCGCCTGACGCACTTCCTTGACGCTCAGCGAAAAACGCAGCGCCATGCCGGCGAGCGGGTGGTTGCCGTCGAGCACGACCTTGTCTTCCGCGACGTCGGTGACGGTGTAGATGAGCGCGTCGAGATCCTCGTCGCCTTCTTCGGGCGTGCCTTCGAACTGCATGCCGACTTCGAGCGGCTCGGGAAAACGGCCACGCGGCTCGACCTTCACGAGTTCGGGATCGTACTCGCCGAAAGCGTCGGAAGGCTCAAGCTGGATCTGGGTCTCGAAGCCCGGCTCCTTGCCGTCCAGCACTTCCTCGATCTTGGGGAACGTGCCATCATAGCCGCCGTGCAGATAGACCATCGGCTCGTCGCTTTCCTCGATCAGATTGCCCTGCGCATCCGATAGCTTGTAAGCGACCGACACGACGGTGTCCTTTGCGATTTTCATTCGATTCTCCAGATTACAGACCACATTATACGATGCCCAAGCGGTCCCCTGACCACCCGGAGGACGCCCGCAAGCGGCGCGCCCCCCCTTCCCTGGCATGTCCTGCAACCGATACGCCCACGCCGCTGCTTGGCGGCCTGAGTCCGGCGCAGTTCATGAAGAAATACTGGCAGAAAAAGCCATTATTGATCCGCCAGGCGATACCCGGCATCGAGGCGCCCCTCTCGCGCGACGAACTCTTCGCGCTGGCCGACAACGACGATGTCGAGTCGCGCCTCGTCACGCATTTCCGCAAGCGCTGGGCGCTCGAGCATGGCCCGTTCGCCGCTGACGAACTGCCCACGCCGAAGACGCGCCAGTGGTCCCTGCTCGTGCAGGGCGCCGATCTTCACGACGATCGCGCCCGCGCACTGCTCGACCGGTTCCGCTTCGCGCCCGATGCGCGCCTCGACGATCTGATGATCTCGTACGCGAGCGACGGCGGCGGAGTAGGCCCGCACTTCGACTCCTACGACGTGTTTCTCCTGCAAGTGCACGGCAAGCGGCGCTGGCGCATCGGCGCACAGCGCGATCTGTCGTTGCAGGAAGGCGTACCGCTGAAAATTCTCGCGAATTTCGAGCCGGAAGAAGAATGGGTGCTCGAGCCGGGCGACATGCTGTATCTGCCGCCGCATATCGCGCACGATGGTGTGGCCGAGGGCGAGTGCATGACGTGCTCGATTGGCTTTCGTTCGCCTTCCACCAACGAGCTCACGAGCCAGTTCCTCTACTGGCTCGCCGAACGGGGTGCGGACGACGCGTGCGCAAGCGAGCCGACGCTCTATCGCGACCCCGATCAGCCCGCCGTCGCGCAGCCCGCGCAACTGCCTCCGGCACTTGTGGAGCGCGTCTCGTCGGTGCTTGCTAAAGTGCGCTGGACCGACGCGGATGTCTCGTCGTTTGTCGGCTCCTGGCTTTCAGAACCGAAATCCAATGTGGTGTTCGACGCCCCCGAAAAGCCCCTCGACGAGGCCCGTTTTGTTGCGCGCGCCGCGAAAAGCGGGATAAGACTCGACCGCAGGACAATCCTGCTTTACGATGCGCGGTCGTATTACCTCAACGGGGAACAGTACTTGCTCAAAGAAGCAAGGAAGTGGCTGCCGGCACTGGCCGATAACCGCTTGCTGGATGGGAAACGCTTTGTAACACTATCACACGATTCGAGTGTGACAGTGCTGCTACACGAGTGGTATTGTGCGGGCTGGATTCAGCTGGGGGTGCTAGCCTAAGCGCTTCGGGCTGCTATACCGTACTAATATAGCGCTTGTATGAGAAAGACAACGTATTGTCCCCGGATTTGTCGACGGTCGATACGAAAGTGCCTATAATTTCCGCCCAGGCCGTAGGGAAGATTCACGCTCTTGCAGTGCATCTCCACCAGTGGCTCAAGGTCGGTGTTGGGGTACATTACCGGTTTTATTTTGCGCTGTTGCTTACCTTTAACCATAAAAGGACGTGATCATGAAGAAATCCCTCCTCGTAGCATCCCTGCTGGCAGCTGTTGCACTGGCTGCATGCAACAAGAGCAGCGACCAAGCTGCTGCACCGGCTAGCGATGCGACCGCTGCTTCGGCACCGGCTGCTGCTGCTTCGGACGCCGCTGCTGCTGCTTCGGGCGCTGCTGCTGCTGCGAGCGACGCTGCTGCTTCGGCTACGGCTGCTGCTTCGGACGCAGGCGCTGCTGCTTCGGACGCTGCTGCTTCGGCTGCTGCTCCGGCATCGGGCGCAAGCCAGTAAGCTGCATTCGCACGTTACCCGCGCAAGGCTCCGGCTTTCAGCGGGTATCGGAGCGAACCGTCGTGCAGCCTGACGGCATCGTCAGGCGTACGACGGGCAAGCAAAAAAGCCACGAACGCAAGTTCGTGGCTTTTTTGTTGGCTGCGCGGGATGGGTTTCATGCGCAGCGCATTTAACCCGTCCATGTAACCTATTTCGCTGATCTGCAAGCGTGTATTACGCGCCCCGCATCATGCGTCCTCTTGCGTCTCGCCTTCCCCGCTAAAGAACGCCTGCACGACCTCAATCTCGCGCGTACGCTTGAACGGCGGCAGACTTTGCCAGATACGCCGGCCATAAGGCTTATCGACAAGACGTGTGTCGCAGATCATCAGCACGCCACGATCGGTTTCAGCGCGAATCAGGCGCCCCGCGCCCTGCTTGAGCGTAATGACCGCCTGCGGCAATTGATGGACCGCAAACGGGCTCAAGCCCTTCTTCGTGAGCGCATCGAGACGCGCAGCGAGTACCGGATCATCGGGCGGCGCAAAAGGCAGCTTGTCGATGACGACGAGCGACAGGGCGTCGCCGCGCACATCCACGCCTTCCCAGAAGCTCTGGCTGCCCACGAGGATCGCATTGCCATAGGCGCGGAAGCGCTCCAGCAACTCGGTGCGACTCGCGTCGCCCTGCACAAGTAGTGGCGTATTCCAGCCGCGCGCCTCGATCGTATCGCGCAGCTTCGTGGCGATCTTGTCCACCGCGCGCAGCGTCGTGCACAGCATGAAGACCCCGCCGCCCGATGCCTCGATGGCCGGCAATGCTGCATCGAACACGGCATCGGTGAATTGCGGCGACGACGGCTGCGGCATATTGCGCGGCACGTAGAGCAAGCCCTGTTGCGGATAATCGAACGGACTCGGCAATGTCATCGAGCGGCGCGAACTCAGGCCCATCTGCGCCGCGTAGTGCGTGAAATCGCCACGCACGGAGAGCGTCGCCGACGTGAAAATCCACGTGCGCGGCACGCCCGCGCGTTGCTTCGCGAAAATCGGCGCGACGGAAAGCGGCGTCTCGTGCAGTTGCACCGTATGCGAGAACACTTCGACCCAGCGGACTTTTTCATCGTCGGCGGACTCGCGGGTTTCGCCCTCTTCGCTCTCGCGCTTCGTATCGCTGGCCGTAGCGGCCGGTGCGCCGGGCACCACCGTCCAGCCATTGAGCACGCCCTGCAACTCGCGTGCGCGACGCAGGCAGGTGCCGAGCGACTCCGCGCGCTCCGCCTGCCCCGCGAGCGCCGTGGCAAGCGTGCCAAGCTCCGTTTGCAAGGCATCGAGCGCGTCGAACAGCGGATGATCGTCCGGCAGTTGCGTGATCGACACGCGCAGCGAATCTTCCTTGAATGCGAGACGCACGTCGCGTGCGGCGCGCTCGAGCGCCGCACCGAGCTTGACCCACTCCACCGCATCGCGCGCATGGCTCAGGCCTTCGGCGACGCAATCGCGCGCGAGTTCGAGGAACTGCGTGGTCGACAGCGTCTCGCCGAAGAACAGCGTCGCCGTCTCGGGCAACTGATGCGCCTCGTCGAAGATGATCGTATTCGCGCTTGGCAACAGTTCGGCCATGCCGGTGTCGCGCAGCATGATATCGGCGAAAAACAGGTGATGGTTCACCACCACGATGTCGGCCTGCTGCGCCTCGCGGCGCGCCTGCATCACGAAGCAGTCCTTGTAATTCGGACACTCCTGGCCAAGACAGTTATCGCGCGTCGAGGTGACCATCGACCACACCGCGGCCGTCTCCGGCACGCTCGCAAGCTCGGCCTTGTCGCCCGAACGCGTGATCTTCGCGAAGCGGATGATTTCCTGTAGGTAAGCCGTTTCCTGACGCGACGGCAGACGGCCGTTGTCGGCCGTGCGCTGCAAATAGTAGTGGCACAGATAGTTCGAGCGACCCTTGAGCATCGCAATGCTCACGGGCACTGCGAGTGCATCGCGCACCGTCGGAATGTCGCGGGCGAAGAGCTGATCCTGGAGGTGTTTCGTGCCCGTGGAGACGATTACCTTGCCGCCCCACAGCATGGCTGGGACCAGATACGCATAGGTCTTGCCAGTGCCCGTACCGGCTTCGACGATCAAGGTGTTGTCGCCTGCCTCGCCGGCAGCCTGGGCGGCGCCCTCGGCCTGCGGCGCGACGGGTGCGCCGCGCTCGAGACGGCGCGCTGGGCGCGATTGCAGTTCGAACGCGGCCGGCTCGGGCTGCGCCTGTGCAGCGGCTTCCATGGCTGCGGCCACGGCACGCGCCATTTCGATCTGCGCAGCACGCGGACGATAGCCATCGATCTCGCGCGCAAGCAGCCCATTGGCGGCAAACAGTTCTTCGAGCTCGGCGCCGCGGCGCGCGCTCAAGGCGGGCGCCGACGCCGTTTGCGCGGCACGCGCGTCACCGCTGCGCGCAGCGTCGTCGCGCGCAGAGCCTGATCGGGAAACGGTCGTTGAGTTCAAGGCAAGCGGTTCCTGCTCGGTCCTCGGGGCGCGGCCCGATTGCTGCCGCGCCCCGGCGCCTGCCGGGACCCGGAATCAGGCGTGGCCGTTCGAGGTCTTCGGTAAATCGGGGTCCAGCTGCAATTGCAGCAGGATGATGTTGTCTTTCAGCTTGAGCTTGCGCCGCTTCAGCTTCTGGAGTTCGAGATCGTCGAAGTCCGACGTCTCGCACATCCGGTCGATCAGACGGTCGAGGTCACCGTGTTCCGATTCCAGTTGCAGAATACGGTCACGAAGGACCTCGCTCTTGACTTCACGTTGCTCGCGCATGCTCGCCTCCTCGTTACGATGAGCGCGCGCCTTGCGAAGGCCACGCGCCCGAGGTTGCTGTCTGGCTGAAAAGCGTGGTGTTACTGGTTCTGCTGCTGTTGCTGCTTGAGTTGCTGCTGTTGCTGCTTGAGTTGCTGCTGTTGCTGTTCCTGCTGCTGCTTTTGTTGCTGCTGCTGTTGTGCCTTCTCAGCCGCCTGCTTCTGACGCGCTTCCACGTCAGCCTTATGCTTCGCCGCGTCTTCCTGCTTCTGCTGGAAGCGTTGTGCCTTGTCGGCGCGTTCCTGCGCCTGTTGCTGACCTTGGGCACGAGCCTGATCCAGCTG
Source organism: Paraburkholderia sp. J67 (assembly GCF_905220265.1). Classification (NCBI taxonomy): domain Bacteria; kingdom Pseudomonadati; phylum Pseudomonadota; class Betaproteobacteria; order Burkholderiales; family Burkholderiaceae; genus Paraburkholderia; species Paraburkholderia sp. J67. The sequence goes on along the minus strand of NZ_CAJMZK010000003.1, from coordinate 261,637 downwards.
CTTCTGGTAATCCGACTGCTTCTTGTCGTAGGCGGCCTGATTGGCCGAGCGCTGCGACTGCGCCTGCGCACCTTCGCGCTGCGCCTGATCCAGCGCGTGCTGGCGTTGCTTCTGCTGGAACGCCTGCTCGTTCGCCGCGCGCTGCGGCGCTTCCGCCTGGCGCTGCGCCTGATCGAGCGCATGCTGCCGCTGCTTGTCCTCGAACGCCTGCGCGCTCTGCGCCTCGTTGGCGGCGCGCTGCGGCGCATCGGCCTGATCGCGCGCGCGTTGCAACGCGGCCTGTTCGTCGCGGCGGCGCGCGTTGTCGGCGCGCTGCTCTTCGTCGAGCGCCAGCTGCTCGCGGCGAATATCTGCCTGCACCACGCGCATCGCGTCGCGCGCCTTGCTCAGACAGTGATTCACGAAAAACGTGTCGTAGCAGTTATGCTGCGCCACGCCGTACTGATAGTTGTTTTCTGCCGAGCGCCGATCCAGCACTTTCTGGCGCGCACTGAAGTCGTTTTGAACGGCTTCGTTCTGACTCGCGCTGTCCTGCGCGCCCGAAGCCGCGAGCGGCGCCGCAGCACCGGCAGCCGGGCGCACGGCTTGCGCGCCACTTGCCGCGGAGTCAACGCCGGATACCACCCCGGAGGCCGCCGCTTCTTGCGCGAGGGCCGGAACGCTCGCCGCAGCCAGCAAGGCGACGGCACAAACCGCCGCGCGGGCGGGAGTCCGCCATGCCGCGCGTTCGCGCGCGCCGGGCTGGACGGGTAACAAGGGCAATGGGATCAACGTCTTCTGAGGGCAGCGGAACATGCCGCAAATTCTAACACCCCCCGAGTTGAGCGCTCCGCCATTTATGGCAAAATGCCCCGCTCCACTGGCCGGCGGGCGCGCTCTCGCGGACCTGTCCCCCCGGCTGCCGGAATCCAGATCCGGACCGCAAACCGATCCTCGCAGGAATATCCAGACCCTATGACGGAAACCGTAGCACTCAAGATTGTCCAGCGTATCGCCAGCGAACTGACCGTTCAGCCGCGTCAGGTGGCGGCCGCCGTCCAGCTTCTCGACGAAGGAGCGACCGTTCCGTTCATCGCCCGATACCGTAAGGAAGTCACGGGCAATCTCGACGATACGCAACTGCGCACGCTCGAAGAGCGGCTGCTCTATCTGCGCGAACTCGAAGAGCGCCGTGCCACGATCCTCGCGAGCATCGAAGAACAAGGCAAGCTCACCGACGAACTGCGCCACGCCATCGAGATCGCCGACAGCAAACAGGTGCTCGAAGACCTGTATCTGCCGTACAAGCCCAAGCGCCGCACGCGCGCGCAGATCGCGCGCGAAGCCGGCCTGCAACCGCTCGCCGACGCGCTGCTCGCCAACCCGCTGCTCGATCCGCAAACGGAAGCCGCGCAATACGTGGACGCCGAAAAGGGCGTCGCCGACGTGAAGGCCGCGCTCGATGGCGCGCGCGACATCCTGTCCGAGCAGTTTGGCGAAACTGCCGAACTGCTGGGCAAGCTGCGCGACTGGTTGCACAACCAGGGCATGGTGATGTCGAGCGTGGTCGAGGGCAAGGAGAACGAGGAAGGCGAGAAGTTCCGCGACTACTACGACTACTCCGAAACCATCAAGACCGTGCCGTCGCACCGCGCGCTCGCGCTGTTCCGCGGCCGTAACGCCGGCGTGCTGATGGTCAAGCTGGGCCTGGGCGGCGAGCTCGATACGCAAACGCCGCATCCGGGCGAAGCGCATATCGCGCGTCACTTCAACATCGCCAATCAAGGCCGCCCGGCCGACAAGTGGCTGTCCGACGTGTGCCGCTGGAGCTGGCGCGTGAAGGTACAGCCGCATCTCGAAAACGAACTACTGACCAACCTGCGCGAACAGGCCGAAGCCGAGGCGATCCGCGTGTTCGCACGCAACCTCAAAGACCTGCTGCTGGCCGCACCGGCTGGCCCGAAGGCTGTGATCGGCCTCGACCCGGGTCTGCGCACGGGTGTGAAGGTGGCCGTGGTCGATCGCACCGGCAAGGTGCTCGCGACCGACACGATCTACCCGCACGAGCCGCGCCGCGACTGGGACGGCTCGCTGGCCAAGCTCGCGCGTATCGCCGCGCAGACGCAAGCGGAGCTGATCAGCATCGGCAACGGCACGGCTTCGCGCGAAACCGACAAGCTCGCGAGTGAACTGATCGCGAAGCATCCGGAACTGAAGCTGCAGAAGATCGTGGTGTCCGAAGCCGGTGCATCGGTTTATTCGGCGTCCGAACTGGCGGCCAAGGAATTCCCCGACATGGACGTCTCGCTGCGCGGCGCCGTGTCGATCGCGCGCCGTCTGCAAGATCCGCTCGCCGAGCTCGTGAAGATCGAGCCGAAGGCCATCGGCGTCGGCCAGTATCAGCACGACGTGAACCAGCGCGAACTCGCGCGCTCGCTCGATGCGGTCGTCGAGGACTGCGTGAACGCGGTGGGTGTCGATGCGAACACGGCGTCGGTCGCGCTGCTCGCGCGCGTGTCGGGTCTGAACGCGACGCTCGCACGTAATATCGTCGATTATCGCGATTCGAACGGCCCCTTCCCCTCGCGCGAACATCTGAAAAAGGTGCCGCGTCTGGGCGACAAGACCTTCGAACAGGCTGCGGGCTTCCTGCGCATCAATAGCGGCGAGAATCCGCTCGATCGCTCGTCGGTGCACCCGGAAGCGTATCCGGTCGTCGAGCGCATGCTCGCGAAGATCAAGCGCACCATCGGCGACGTGCTCGGCAATCGCGAAGCGCTCTCGGGTCTCGCGCCCACCGAGTTCGTCGATGAACGCTTCGGTCTGCCGACCGTGCGCGACATTCTCTCGGAACTCGAAAAACCGGGCCGCGATCCGCGCCCGGAATTCAAGACCGCGACTTTCCGCGAAGGCGTCGAGAAGGTGTCGGATCTCGTGCCGGGCATGGTGCTCGAAGGCGTCGTGACCAACGTGGCCGCGTTCGGCGCGTTCATCGACGTGGGCGTGCATCAGGACGGTCTCGTGCACGTCTCGGCGCTGTCCACTAAGTTCATCAAGGACCCGCACGAAGTCGTCAAGGCCGGCCAGGTCGTGAAGGTGAAGGTGCTCGACGTCGATGTGAAGCGTCAGCGCATTGCGCTCACGATGCGCATGGACGACGACCCGGCAAGCGCCGCGCAGCGCAGTGGCGGCGGTGCGGGCAGCGGCAATCGCGATCGCAACGATCGTGGCGGCAACGCCAACCGCGGCGGCCAGCGTTCGCGCGATGCGGAGCCGGCCGGTGCGATGGCGGCGGCGTTCGCGAAGCTCAAGCGCTAAGGCGCGAGCGGCACGAACGCTACGCGAAGCACGTGAGCCTTCGGGCTCACGTTGCGCACACAACGAAAAAAGGCGCCTCGCGGCGCCTTTTTTGCATCTTGCTCCGGCATAAGCCGGAACAGCTCGTCAAATCTCGATCTTCGTCCCCAGCTCCACCACCCGATTGGCCGGAATGCTGAAGAAGTCCGTGGGCTTCGCGGCGTTCTGGTGCATCCACGCAAACACGCGCTCGCGGAAAATCGACATGCCGGGCAACTGCGTCGGCACCACGGTCTCGCGTGCCAGGAAGAAAGACGTGTCCATCATCTCGAACATCAGCCCCTGCGTGCGGCCCACTTCTTCGAGCACGGCCTTCACATCGGGCGTCTCGTTGAAGCCGTAATCGGCCTTCACGAGGTACAAGCCACCGCCGATATCCTTGACCGTCACGCGCTCGGAATTGGGCACGTAGGGAATATCGCGAATCTTGAACGTGAGGAAAATCGTGCGCTCGTGCAGCACCTTGTTGTGCTTCAGGTTGTGCAGCAAGCTCACCGGCACGAGCGTATCGCTGCCCGTGAGGTAGATCGCCGTACCCGAGACGCGATGCGGCGGATGCGCAAGCAGACCCTGCAGGAAAGGCATGAGCGGGATACCGTCGGCGGCGGTGCGCTCCTTCACGATCATGCGCCCCTTGAACCAGGTCATCAGCAGGAAGAACAGCAGCGCGCCGATGCCAAGCGGCAGCCAGCCGCCCTCTTCGACCTTCAGCAGGTTCGCGCCGAAGAAGCCCAGATCGACGACCAGCAGCACCGAGATGATGGCGGCGACCAGCGCCTTGTTCCACTTCCAGACCTTCGTCATCACGACAGCGACGAGCACCGTGGTGATCACCATCGTCGCCGTCACGGCGATACCGTAGGCCGCGGCGAGATTGTCCGAACTCTTGAACGCCACCACGATGCACAAAATGATGAAGAGCAGCATCCAGTTCACGACCGGCACATAGATCTGGCCGATGGCGAGATCGGACGTATGCAGCACCTTCATGCGCGGCACGTAGCCGAGCAAGATGGCCTGGCTCGTGAGCGAGTACGCGCCGGAAATCACGGCCTGCGAGGCGATCACCGTCGCGACCGTCGAGAGCACGACGAGCGGCAGCAGCGCCCATTGCGGTGCGAGCAGGAAGAACGGATTTTCGATTGCGCTATGGTCCTGCATCAGCAGCGCGCCCTGACCGAAATAGTTCAGCACGAGCGACGGCATCACGAGCGAATACCAGGCGCAGCGGATCGGCTTCGCGCCGAAGTGGCCCATGTCGGCGTAGAGCGCTTCCGCGCCGGTCAGCACCAGCACGACCGAGCCGAGCACCACGTAGGCCTGGAGCAGGTGCGCGCCCATGAAGGTGATGGCGTAGTAGGGATTGAGCGCCGCGATCACGCCCGGCTGCTGCACGATGCGCGAAACGCCCAATACGGCGATCGTCACGAACCACAGCACCATGATCGGTCCGAACAGGCGGCCGACAAGCGAGGTGCCGTGACGCTGGATCCAGAACAGCGCGACCAGGATCACCATCGTAATCGGCAGGACCAGATGCGTGAGCTTGGGCGCGGCGAGTTCGAGCCCCTCGACCGCCGACATCACGGAGATCGCCGGTGTGATCACGGCGTCGCCGTAGAACATGCAGGCGCCAAAGATGCCAAGCGCCGTGAGCACCACAGCGGCACGGCTTCTGCGATCGAAGGACCGCATCGCGAGCGCCATGAGCGCCAGCACACCGCCCTCGCCGTTATTGTCGGCGCGCATCACGAACAGCACGTATTTGACGCTGACGACGATCACGATCGCCCAGAACAGCAGGGAGATGACGCCGAGGATCGATGTGTCGTTGAGGGGAATGCCGTGCGCCGGACTGAACGCTTCTTTGAGCGAATACAGCGGACTCGTGCCGATGTCGCCGAACACCACGCCGATGGCCGCTACGGCGAGTGTGGGTAGCGGCTGCTTTGCCACGTGCGTGTTAGTTGTCATATACGCGGAGATCCGTTTGAGGCGGAAAAAACGAGCGCTATTCTAAACCGGCTTGGGGCCGAAACCCAGAGTGGCCGCTGGCCGTCCGTTGCGACCCCGCGACGAATCCGGACCCGCGCAGTTTAGCATTGGCGTTTGACAGCGTCTGCCCGGTTGCGTCGCCGGTAAGCGCCAGGCGCGTCGCGATTGCGAGCGAAACGCCGACGTGTAAAGGCTTCGCGCATAAAAAAACGGAGCCTCGTGAGGCTCCGTTCCACTCCCGATCACCGAAGCAGCGCACGCAGCGCTGCTGGCGATCAGGGGCCATGCTTATTGTTGCGAATCCTGCTTGGCCTGCTGGAGGCCGCGCTTGATCCATGCACCCAGGTTGTGCGGGCGCACCGTGTCCCACTCCTCGAACGGCTGGTGGATCCACGGATTCGTCGGCAGATGCTGGACGAAATAGTCCGGCGTCACCTTCGAGCAGCCCTTGTACCAGAGCACCGCGGAACGCACGCCCGTGACGGCCGGATAGCGCGACTTGAGGTGCTCCTGCACACGAGCGAGCGTGACGCCCGAATCGACCAGATCGTCGACCAGCAGCACGTTGCCAGAGAGTTCACCGCGCGTCATCGTGATGTACTGCGCGATGTCGAGGTCGCCCTGCTCCGTGCCCGCGGCTTCGCGGTACGAGCTGGTTGCAAGGATCGCCAACGGCAGATCGTAGATGCGCGAAAGCTGGTCGCCCACGCGCAGACCGCCGCGTGCGAGGCACAGGATCTGGTCGAACTTCCAGCGCGACTCGTGCACCTTGAGCGCGAGCAGTTCGATCAGACGGTGGTACTCATCCCAGCCGACCCACAGATGCTTATCGTCGTTGCGCGGGTCCATCATTTGAATCATGTTTGCTTCTGCCTTCTTGCTACTTAGACCTTGAACGGGTGACGCAGCAGGATCGTTTCGTCGCGATCCGGACCGGTCGACACCATGTCGATCGGCACGCCAGCGACTTCCTGCACGCGCGTGAGGTATGCCTGCGCGCTCTTGGGCAGTGCGTCGAATTGCGTGACGCCGATCGTGCTTTCCTTCCAGCCTTCGAACGTTTCGTAGACCGGCTCGCACGCTGCGACCTGCGAAGCGCCGCGCGGCAGAATATCCACGTCCTTGCCGTCGACCTTGTAGCCGACGCAAAGCTTCACTTCGTCGAGACCGTCCAGCACGTCGAGCTTGGTGATGCACAGGCCCGTCACGCCGTTGATCTGGATCGAGCGGCGCAGCGCGGCGGCGTCGAGCCAGCCAGTGCGGCGCGGACGGCCCGTGACCGAACCGAATTCCTTGCCGACCTTCGCGAGCGTGAGGCCTACTTCTTCCTGGCGATCGGCGTTGTCGGCGTCGTACAGTTCGCTCGGGAACGGGCCCGAACCGACGCGCGTGCAGTACGCCTTGGTGATGCCGAGCACGTAGCTGAGCTTCTGCGGACCAACGCCAGCGCCTGCCGAAGCGGCACCCGCGACGCAGTTGCTCGACGTGACGAACGGATAGGTGCCGTGGTCGATGTCGAGCAGCGTGCCTTGCGCGCCTTCGAACAGCAGGTTGCTGCCTTCGTTGTTCACGTCATAAAGACGACGCGAAACGTCCGTTACCATCGGCTTCAGACGGTCGGCGTACGAGAGCATCGTGTCGAGCGTCTGCTGATAATCGACTGCCGGTGCGCCCAGGTACTGCGTGAGCACGAAGTTGTGGTAGTCGAGGTTTTCGCGCAGACGAGCAGCGAAGTTTTCCGGCTCGAACAGGTCCTGCACGCGCAGACCGCGGCGCGCCACCTTGTCTTCGTAAGCCGGGCCGATACCGCGGCCGGTCGTACCGATCTTCGCGGCGCCGCGCTTGGCTTCGCGCGCCTGGTCGATGGCGATGTGGTACGGCAGGATGAGGGTGGTCGCTTCGGAGATGAAGAGGCGCTTCTGGACGTCGATACCCGCTTCTTCGAGTTCGCCGATTTCCTTGAACAGGGCTTCGGGCGACAGCACCACGCCGTTGCCGATGTAGCAGGCGACGCCGGCGCGCATGATGCCCGACGGGATCAGTCGGAGAATGGTCTTCTTGCCGCCGATGATGAGCGTATGGCCGGCATTGTGACCGCCCTGGAAACGCACCACGCCTTGCGCGTGGTCCGTCAGCCAGTCGACGATCTTGCCCTTGCCCTCATCGCCCCATTGGGTGCCCACGACGACGACGTTGCGTCCCGGGGTTACATTCACTGCGCTGGCAGACATGGTGTTTCGTTAGCTGGTTAAAAACGTATTCTACCTGGGTTCGGCGGCGAGCCCGCCATTTTTTCCCGAAATTCGCGGAATTTCCTTTTGCGCTCAACGGCATGCGGGTCGGCGCCCCGGGTTCAGAGCGCCCTTCCCGCGCCGTTCGGCCGCATCGGGTCACGCCGCACGGCGGACATGTCAGGCGCCGCGCGCCTCGATCACCCACGCGCCGTCGCGCTCGACGAGCACGCGGTCGCAAGCGAATTCGTCCATATCGTGCTCGTGGCCCGGCAGCGCCTGGATCACCACCTCGCCGGCGTCGCGCAGCGCTGCGACGGCCGCACGCAGCGCCTCGTCGTGGCGCCACGGCGCGAGAATCGCGGTGCTGCGCGCTTCCACCGGCGAAATACGGGCCACTTCGCGCAGATCGAGCGAAAAGCCGGTCGCCGCGCGCGCACGGCCGTAGGCCTCGCCCACCTTGTCGTAACGGCCGCCACGCGCCACCGCGTTCGGCACGCCGTCCACGTAGGCCGAGAACATCACGCCGCTGTGGTACGCGTAACCGCCCAGATCCGCGAGGTCGAGCATCAACTCCGCGCCCTCGATCTCGCTCATCAGGAACGCGAGATCATCGAGCGCGCGTGCGATGCCAGGCAGCGCCGGCAGGCGTTGGCGGGCTGCTTCGATCACGCTTGCGTCGCCGTAAAGCGACGGCAGCGCGCGCAGCGCGTCACGCGTCACCGGTTGCAGGTTCGCCGTGAGTTCGGCCAGACGCGGCACGTCCTTGCCGGCGAGCGCTTCATACAACGCGTCGCCGAGCGCGGCGGCGGCCGGATCGGCTTCGAACAGCGCCGCGAGCACGCCCGCGTGCGAGAGGTCGAGGCGAACCTTCGTGAGACCCGCGAGACGCAGCGCGTCGAGCAGCAATTGCTGGATTTCGAGGTCCGCTTCGAGGCCGGCGTGGCCATAGATTTCCGCGCCGATCTGGATCTGCTCACGCGTGGCGTGCAGGCCGCGCGGACGCGTGTGCAGCACATTGCCCGCATAGCACAGGCGCGTCACACCCTGACGGTTCAACAGATGCGCGTCGATACGCGCGACCTGCGGCGTCATGTCTGCGCGCAGACCGAGGGTACGGCCCGACATCTGATCGACGAGCTTGAAGGTACGCAGATTCAGATCGCGACCGCTGCCCACCAGTAACGACTCGAGGTATTCGAGCAGCGGCGGCATGACCATTTCGTAGCCGTAAGCGCGGAAGCGGTCAAGCAGGCGGCGGCGCAGCTCTTCGATCTTGCGCGCCTCGGACGGCAGCACATCGGCGATATTCTCGGGAAGTAACCAGGTCGACATCGGGTGAGTCCTACGACGATTAGGGCCGCGCTAAAAGCGCCATGAACGCGCGCGCGAGCACACGCCCCGCGCGGGCCGGACGATAGAAACGGCGCACGCCTCGCGGCGCACGCCTTGAATTCAGGTGGCGAGCATCAACAACACGAGACCGAGCCCCATCACGATCAGTCCACCGATGCGGATGTGATGCGGCGGCCGTTCCGCAATTCTACGGAAAGTGTCACGCCACGCCGTCGGGAAGACGAACGGGAACATGCCCTCGATAATCAGCATCAATGCGATCGCGAGCAACAGGGAGCCGGCTATGTTCATGCGATGAAGATGCGTCGCGCACGCGCGCGACGCCTGTGTCTCGTTTAGTGTTTGCGCGGCGCGGCGGGAGCCGTCGGCGCGTCGCCATTCGGGCCGCGCATGAAGCGGAAGAAGTCGCTCGACGAATCGACCACGACCACGTCGCCCGGCTTAAAGCTCTCGCGATAAGCCTGCATGCTCTGGTAGAAGCGATAGAAGTCCGGATCGCGACCGAACGCCTGCGCAGCAATGGAGGCGGCACGGCCGTCGCCGTCGCCCTTGATGGCCTGCGCCTGGCTGTACGCGTCCGCGACCGCGCCCTGCTGCTTGCGCTCCGCGTCGTCCTTGATCTGCTGGGCTTCGGCCGCGCCCTTGGCACGTTCGTCGGCAGCGGCCTGCTCGCGTGCGGCGCTCATGCGCTTGTAGACCACGTCGGCGAGTTCGGCCGGATAGTCGATGCGCGTGAGTTCGATATCGATCACGTCGATACCGAGCGGCGCGGCAGCGGTCTTGAGCTCGTCACGCGCCCGGCTGGCGATGGCTTCCTGCTGCGCGAGCGCATCGGAGAGCGTGACCTTCGAGAACGCGTCGGACAGCGCATCGCGCGAAAGCGAAGCGAGCCGGTCGGCGAGCGTCTGCGGGTCGCCCTTGGTAGCCGCGAACAGCTTGAGCGGCTCGCCGATGCGATAGCGCACGACCGGGTTCACGAGCAGCTCGGTCTTGTCGGAGGTCGTGTAACGGTCGGCGTCAGGCGCATCGAACGCCTGGATGCGGGTGTCGAGGAACGTCGCGGTCTGGAACGGCGGCGGCAGCTTCACATGCAGGCCCGGCTCGGCAAGCGAGGCCTTGGCGCCGCCCGAGGACGACACCACGGCCACATGACGCGGATCGACGACGAACACCGCCGACGAAGCCACGAGCACCACCACCACGAAGGCGACGACGAACGCAATGATCTTGTTCATATCGGCGCCCCTTATTGCACGTCGTCTTCACGACCGCGCGAACGGAAACCGTCGCGCGAGCGGAAGGCGTCGCTTGCGGCCTGCGCGGCGTCGCTGGCCGAAGGCGCGGGAGCCGCGGAAGTCGTGGCTTGCGCCTGCGCACCCGACTGCGGGTTTTGCGGCTGCGTGTTTTGCGGCTGCGCGTTCTGCTGCTGCGCGTCGGCGTTCGCGGACGTTGCAGCGGCGGCGCTGGCACTCGCATCCGGCGCACCATTGGCTGCAGGCGCGCTTGCGCCCGAAGCCGCAGCAGCAGCGGCACGTTGACGCGTCGCGTCGACGATCTTGTCGAGCGGCAGATAAATCACGTTGTTGCCCGACTTGCTGTCGACGAACACCTTCGTCGTATTCGAGTAGATGTGCTGCATCGTGTCCAGGTACATGCGCTCGCGAATCACGGCCGGAGCCTTCGCGTACTGCTCGTAGACGCTGTTGAAGCGCTGGGCGTCGCCCTGCGCCTGCGCGACCACGCGGTCGCTATAGGCCTTGGCGTCGTCGATCAGGCGTGCTCCGTCGGCCTGTGCGCGCGGCAGCAGTTGATCGGCGTAGGCCTGGGCGTCACGCTTCGCGCGTTCGCGGTCCTGGTGTGCCTTCGCCTCGTCGTCGAAAGCGGCCTGCACGCGATCCGGCGCCGCGACGCTCTGGATCGTCACGCCCACCACGCCCAGCCCGGTCTTGTACGTGTCGAGCGCGTGCTGGATGGAGTCGGCGAGTTGCGCGCGGATCGGCTCGCGATCCGCGTAAAGGAGATCGTTGGTGCTGTGCGCACCCACCACCGCGCGCACGGCGGCTTGCGCGGCCTGGCTCACGGTGAGGTCGGGATCGACGCTGCGGAACAGGAAATCGGTCGGCTGCTTGACCTGGTACTGCACGATCAGGCGCACATCGAGAATGTCGCCATCGTGCGTGATCACGGACGCGTCCTTCACGTTCGACGGACGCACGAGATTGTTGCGGCCGATCTCGACGCTGCGGATCTGGCCGACGTTGACGACGTCATGCGCCTGGAACGGGAACGGCAGACGCCAATGCACGCCGGGGCCGACGGTATGACGATACTGGCCGAATTGCAGCACGACGCCGGCCTGGCCATCCTGAACGACGAACACGCCGCTGCCCACATAGATGGCGATCAGCACACCCAGCACTATGCCCACGCCGATGCGGGCGCCGTGGCCGTTGTCCGGACGCGGGCCGAGGCCGCCGGGACCCTTGCCCTTCTTGCCGAAAAACGACGACAGGCGGCGATTGAAATCGCGCCACATTTCGTCGAGATCGGGGGGGCCGTCGCCCTTGCCGCCGTCGTTGCCGTTATTGCCCGACGGACGCCGCGCGTCGTCGTTGCGCTGGCCATTGCCCTCGCCACGGCCCCATCGCGGGTCGTTCAGCGAGAAAATGGCACGCGCGCGCCAGCCAGTCCGCTTGTTGTAATCGTTCACCTGTGTTCGTTCACCAGAGTAGACAGCGGGTCATGTGCGTGGAGTGCGCCCGCGCGCCATGAAGGCGACGCCGGGCGCGGCCGGATCCGGTTCAGAGACCGTGCTCGGGTTCCCTGCTGGGTTCGTGCGGCACCGCGTTCCAGTCAGCGGCGGCGTGGGGCTGCGACGGCTCGGCGAGCGGATCGGCCGTTGCGATTTCGGCGATGGCGGCGCGCAGCGCATCCAGTCCGACGCCCGTGCGCGCGCTCAAAAAGACGCGCGAAATATTACCATATTCGTCACGCTCGACCGTCCCGCCTCGGGCCGCCAGTTCGGGCACCGCGTCGATCTTGTTGATCACCAGCACCTGGCGGATCGTATCGGCGCCGATCTCGTTGAGCACCTCATTCACCTGGTCGATCTGGTCGAGACGCACTGCGCTCGACGCATCCACCACGTGCAACAGCAGATCGGCCTGGATCGTTTCCTGAAGCGTTGCACGGAAGGCCGCGACCAGTTGGTGAGGCAATTCGCGGATGAAACCCACGGTATCGGACAGCACGATCTGGCCGACCTGATCGCCGAGCCACACGCGCCGTGAAGTCGTGTCGAGCGTCGCGAACAACTGGTCGGCCGCATAAGCCTGCGCCTTCGTGAGCGCATTGAACAGCGTGGACTTGCCCGCGTTCGTATAACCGACGAGCGACACCGACATCGTGCGCGTGCGTTCGCGCTGACGGCGCTGCGTGCCGTGCTGACGGTGCAGCTTGGCGAGCTTGCCTTGCAGCATCTTGATGCGCTCGCCGATCAGGCGGCGGTCGGTTTCAAGCTGCGTTTCGCCGGGACCGCGCAGACCGATACCGCCCTTCTGGCGCTCAAGGTGAGTCCAGGCGCGCACGAGGCGCGTAGCGAGATATTGGAGTTGGGCGAGTTCGACCTGCAGCTTGCCTTCGTGGCTGCGCGCGCGCTGCGCGAAGATGTCGAGAATGAGGCTCGTGCGGTCCACCACGCGACAACCGAGCGCACGTTCCAGATTGCGTTGCTGGCCGGGCGTCAGAGCGTGGTTGAAGATGACGATTTCAATGTCGTTCGCTACGCAGGCGAGACGGAGTTCCTCGGCCTTGCCGCTGCCGATGAACATGGCGGCGTCGGGGCTGGAGCGTCGCCCGGTGAGCGTGACAGCAGGATGGGCGCCCGCGCTTTTGGCGAGCAGGCTGAGTTCTTCGAGGCTGGCTTCGAAGTCGGTCTTGCCGAAGTCGATGCCGACAAGTGCGGCGTTGATCAAATTAGCAGGTATCAAAATGGAAACGGCCGGTCAGGAAACGCCTGCGAGGCGCCCCGGACCGGCCGCGTCATGGGTCAGGACGCTTCCGAGTCCGGGTGGAAGTTCACCGGACGGGCCGGGACCACCGTGGAAATGGCGTGCTTGTAAACCATTTGCGTAACCGTATTACGGAGCAACACGACGTACTGGTCGAACGATTCAATGTTCCCCTGAAGCTTGATGCCGTTGACCAGGTAGATCGAAACAGGCACGTGCTCCTTGCGCAGCGCGTTCAGAAACGGGTCTTGTAACAGTTGCCCTTTGTTGCTCATAGCAAACTCCGTATTTTTTTGCAGGTTTAACTTAAATTGCCGCCGAAGAAAAAGAGATCCGGCGGCAATCGCTACACTATAGCTGATTCTCGTTACCCCGCGCCGCAAGCGGCTGCCCGGCCAGACGGCCCGGCAGCGCCTTTAAGCGCGGTAGCGAACGTAGCTCAGCTTTTTTCAGCGTAGGGGTTCGTCGTAGAACGAAACTCTATGCGCAATGGAGTCCCCGTCAGGGAGAAAGTTTCCCGGAAACGGTTTTCCAGATAGCGTTTGTAGGTTTCCGTGATCGCGTCGAGCGCATTGCCGTGGATCACGATAATCGGCGGGTTCTGTCCCCCCTGGTGCGCATAGCGCAGCTTCGGACGCACAGGACCGCGGCGACGCGGCTGCTGGAATTCCACCGCTTCGATCAGCGCGCGCGTGAGACGCGGCGTCGGCAGCTTGGCCATTGCGGCGGCGTAGGCGTCGTCCACCGAGCGCATCAGTGCACCGATGCCGAACTTCTCGGTCGCCGAAATGAAGTGGAACTTGGCGAATTCGAGGAACTTCAGCTTGCGTTGCAGGTGATGCTTGGTGCGTTCGCGCGCATGGTCGTCCATGCCGTCCCACTTGTTCACGCCCACCACCAGCGCACGCCCCTGCTCCACCACGAAGCCGGCGATATGCGCGTCCTGGTCGGAGATTTCCTGGTGCGCGTCGAGCAGCAGAATCACGACGTTGGCGTCGGCGATCGACTGAAGCGTCTTGACCACCGAGAACTTCTCGATGGCTTCGAACACCTTGCCGCGGCGGCGCAGGCCAGCCGTGTCGATGAGCGTGTACTTCTTGCCGCCGCGTTCGAAGTCGACGTAGATCGAATCGCGCGTCGTGCCCGGCATGTCGAACGCGATCACGCGGTCTTCGCCGATCAGCGTATTGACGAGCGTGGACTTGCCGACGTTCGGACGGCCCACGATCGCGATCTTGATGCCGTGCTTCCTGGCGTCGTCTTCCTCTTCTTCGGGACGATCGGCGTAAGCCAGGTCGAGCGCCTCGTTGATCATTTCCGTGACGCCGTCACCGTGCGCGGCAGAAATCGCGCGCGGGTCGCCCAGACCGAGTTCGTAGAAGTCGGCGGCCACGGCGCTGTACTTCATGCCCTCGGCCTTGTTGACCACGAGGAAGATCGGCCGGCCGGTCTTGCGCAGGTAGTCCGCAATGTGCTTGTCCTGCGGCGCGAGGCCATTACGGCCGTCGCAAATGAAGACGACGATATCGGCTTCCTCAACGGCCTGACGCGTCTGTCGCGCCATCTCGTGCAGGATGCCGTCCTTGGCGACCGGCTCGAAGCCGCCGGTATCGACGACCAGATAAGCGCGATCGCCCGTGCGCCCTTCGCCATAGTGGCGGTCGCGCGTGAGACCGGGCAAATCGGCCACCAGCGCATCGCGCGAACGCGTGAGCCGGTTGAAGAGCGTGGATTTCCCCACATTGGGGCGCCCGACGAGGGCGATTACGGGTTTCATCTGATCTTTTCTACGGTAAGGCGCGGCACCGGAAAGCCCGGCACGCTGCGCGGCAAGCGTCTGCTATGGATGCCCGCAGATGCTGCAATAGTTGCAAATTATCACGAATCGGGCCTTGCGCCCGACTGTTAGGGCTGTCGGGGCCGCTTTGGGCGGCCAGAGGCCGATCGCGTCTTTCGCGCCGATCTTGCCGATCGTCGGCACCGGCCTTGGCCGGCGGCCAATGCAAAGCATCTGCAAAGGCCTGGGTATCCAGTTGGAACGTGGGGCGCGAGCCTCGTACCGTCCGCTGTCTCATAAAGTGCCTGGGCTCCGGGAGCACCTCGACCCGATCCCGCTGGCACGCCTCAAATGGGCACGCCACAAAACACAAGAGGCCGCTGCCCGCAGGCGCGGCCCCTCGACACGGCACCCGGCGGCTTGCCGCCCGGCACCGTCGCGCGTTTTAGCGCGGACGCAGACCGTACAGGTCGCCGTCCTTCGTCTGTACGACCAGCGTATTGCCAGCCAGCACAGGCGCCGCCGTAATCGGGCTGCCGTCGGTCTTCACGCGCGAGACGAAGCTGCCGTCGTCGAGCGAGAGGAAGTGCACGTAGCCCTGATAGTCGCCCACCGCTACCGCGTGACCCAGTACGGCCGGCACGCTGACGTCGCGGTTCTTGAGCTTGTCGGTGCTCCAGGTCTGCTGGCCCGTCGAGACGCTGTACGCCTTCACGACCGACCAGTCGTCGCCGCCGACCACCGTGTTGTCGTCCTGGGCGATACCGCTCGTGCTCGAGAACGGCTTCTCCCACATCGGACGGCCCGAGTTCGCGTCGAAGCAGCCAAGCTGGCCCTGGAACGTCACGGCGCAGGTCGTCGCGCCGATCAGCGTGGGCGGACCGCTCACGTCGTTGATACGTTCGACTTCCGTCACGCCCTTCGGATACGAAACCGGCGTTTCCCAGAACGCGTCGCCGCTTTGCAGGTTGATCGCCGAGAACGCGCCACCCGGGAAGCCCGCGAGTACGGCCTGGTCGCCTGCGAAGGTCATACCGGCCGAGACACGCAGATTCAACGGCACGGCGCGGTTACGGTAGGCCCACTTCTGCTCGCCCGTCTGCGCATTGAACGCGACGATCTGACCGTCGATGGTACGCACAATCACGAGACCGTTGCCGACCAGCGGCGGGGAGATAACTTCGCCCGGCGCCTTGGCTTGCCACGAGAGCTTGCCGTTCGAATCGAGCACGTAGACGTCGCCCTTCAGGCCGCCAACAGCCGTGAGGTTGCCGTCGCTGCCCACGCCCGCCGACAGGTCGTCCTTGAGCTTGGTGCGCCAGACTTCCTTGCCCGTTTGCGCGTCGAACTTCGCGACCGAACCGTTCTCACCCGCTGCGTACACGGAATCGCCCACGGCGACCGGCGAGAACAGATAGCGGCCGGCCTTGCCGACGCTCGACTTCCACACCTGCTGGACATCCAGCGCCGGCTTGAACTCGGTCAGCGGCACCGGTACGCGGCGCTCGTCCTTCGTCGACGAGCAAGCCGCCAGTGCAAGGACGGTCATCGCGCAGGCGACAGGCACAACGGTACGTTTCAGCAGATTCATCGGTGAACGAAGCATGAATGGAGTTGATTTGAATGGCTTTGCGATCGATGCCGGCAGCGCGTTAGCCGCCCAGCGCGTCGAGCTTGAACTGGACCAGCTGACGCTCCGATGCGTCGGTCTTCGGCAGGCTGTCGAGCGCGAGCTTGTAGGCCGAGCGTGCATCGTCACGCTTGCCGGCTGCTGCGAGCAGGTCGCCGCGGCCATCGGCCACGACACCCTTGAACGGACCCGCATCGGGTTGCGGAATCAGCGCGAGGCCCTGGTCGTAGGCCTTTTCGTCGAGCAGCACCGACGCGAGACGCAGCTTCGCGATCTGGCGGAACTCCTCGTCCTTGGCGTGATCCGCGGCCCATTGCAGCTGCGCTTTCGCGCCCGTCGTGTCGCCCGCCAGATAGAGCGATTTCGCGACCGTGAGTGCGCTCATCTGCGCGTACGCGGTACCGCCGAAGCGATCTTCCATGTCGGTCGCGACACGCGTGAGCATGGCCTTGTCGCTGCCTGCGGCAGCCTGCTGGACCTGGTCGTACAACACGGCCGCTTCGGCCGCCTGACGGCGCTGCCAGAAGTTCCAGCCGTTCCACGCAGCGAGCGCGAGCAGAACGATCAGCACGACCCAGGTGGTCGCGTTGCCCCACTGCGTCCACCAGGCCTTGAAACTCTCGATCGATTCCTGTTCGTCGTGGTAACTCATCGCGTAGCGATTCCTCGTTTATTTTGAAGCCTGTTTTCGGGCATGCCGCACGGGATGCGCAATGATGCGGCGTGCCACGAAAGAGTGCGAATAAGGTGCGAATACACGCGATGCGCGCGATCTGCGCGACGACTATCAGTCGTCGCCGTCTTCGGCGGATGCAACCATCGCATTGATCAGATATTCGGTCAAGTCCTCAAAGGCTACCGTTTGTTGCTCGCTGCGGGCCTCCGCCGAACTACCGCGCAGTGCCTTCACGCCTGCCACGCCCTTCGCCACTTCGTCCTCGCCGAGCACCACGGCGAACGCCGCGCCGCTTGCGTCCGCACGCTTCATCTGCGACTTGAAGCTGGCCGCCTGGCCGTCTGCGCTGCAATGGAGGATGACGTCGAGACCCGTATCGCGCAAACGCTCCGAGACGATGAATGCCTGCTCACGCGCAGCTTCCCCCTGGTGCACGACGTAGACATCGCAACCTTCGGCTTCCGGCACGAGGTTCTCTTCCTTGAGCAGTTCGAGAATGCGCTCGATGCCCATTGCCCAGCCGCATGCGCCGGTCGGCTTGCCACCCAGTTGCTCGATCAGCGGATCGTAACGGCCGCCGGCCGCGACGGTGCCCTGCGCGCCGAGCTTGTCGGTCACCCACTCGAACACGGTCAGATTGTAGTAATCGAGACCACGCACGAGACGCGGGTTGATCTTGAAGGGAATGTTGTTCGACTTCAGGATGCGCTGCAGGCCTTCGAAGTGCGCCTTCGATTCCTCGCCGAGGAAGTCGATCAGCTTGGGCGCATTGTTGGCGATCTCCTGGAGCGCCGGATTCTTCGTGTCGAGCACGCGCAGCGGGTTCGTGTAGAGACGACGCTTGCCGTCTTCATCGAGCAACTCGACGTACTGTTCGAGATACTTGATGAGTTCGACGCGATGCGCCGCACGCTCTTCGGCGAGACCCAGCGAGTTGATTTCGAGCTTGATGCCCGTCAGTCCGAGGTCGTCCCACAGACGTTGGCACATCAGGATGATTTCCGCGTCCGTGTCCGGGCCGGCGAAACCGAGCGCTTCCACGCCGACCTGGTGGAACTGGCGATAGCGGCCGCGCTGCGGACGCTCATGACGGAACATCGGGCCGATGTACCACAGACGCTTCGGGCCGTCGTAAAGCATGTTGTGCTCGATCGTCGCGCGCACGACCGCAGCCGTGTTTTCCGGACGCATCGTGAGATGTTCGCCATTGAGCGCATCGGTGAAGCTGTACATCTCTTTTTCGACGATATCGGTCACTTCGCCGATGCCGCGCGTAAAGAGCTGCGTGTGCTCGACGATCGGCGTGCGGATGTTCTGGTATCCGTACGAACGGAGCATGGACTTCACGGTCGATTCGAAGAAGTCCCACAGCCCTGCGTCCTGCGGCAGGATATCGTTCATGCCCTTCACGCCGGCGAGCTTTTCGGGCTTTCTTTTCTGTTCAGTCATTGCGATGCGAATTGTCGTTGCGAGTGTCGATGTTCGGTTGTCCGTAGCAAGTCCGCGCGGGTGCGCGCGGTGGCGCTTACGCCGTCACTTGCTCCTTGCCGTACTTGCGCGCGACGTAGTCGCTGACGATCTGCTGGAAGTCCTGCGCGATGTTTTCGCCGCGCAGCGTCTTGACCTTCTCGCCGTCGATGAAGACCGGTGCGGCCGGGTTCTCGCCCGAGCCCGGCAGGCTGATGCCGATATTGGCGTGCTTCGATTCGCCCGGACCGTTGACGATACAGCCCATCACGGCCACGTTCATCGTTTCGACGCCCGGATACTCCTTGCGCCACACCGGCATCTGATCCCGCAGATAGCCCTGGATCTGCGAAGCGAGTTCCTGGAACAGCGTGCTGGTCGTACGGCCGCAGCCCGGGCAGGCGATGACCATCGGCGTGAACGCGCGCAGACCCATGGTCTGGAGGATTTCCTGGCCGACCACGACTTCGCCGGTGCGCGGCGCGCCCGGTTCCGGCGTGAGCGAGATGCGGATGGTGTCGCCAATGCCCTGCTGGAGCAGCACCGACAGCGCCGCCGTCGACGCGACGATGCCCTTCGAGCCCATGCCCGCTTCGGTCAGGCCCAGGTGCAACGCGAAATCGCAACGCTTCGCCAGTTCCTGATAGACGGCGATCAGATCCTGCACGCCGCTGACCTTGCACGAGAGGATGATCTTGTCGCGGCCAAGGCCGAGTTCGACCGCGCGCTCCGCCGAGCCGATCGCCGACTGGATCAGCGCTTCGTACATCACGCTCTGCGCTTCCCAGGGCACGCTACGCGCTGCGTTCTGGTCCATCATGCGCGCGAGCAGATCCTGATCCAGGCTGCCCCAGTTCACGCCGATCCGAACCGGCTTGTCGTACTTGATGGCCGCTTCGATCATCTGCGCGTACTGCGTATCGCGCTTGGCGCCCTGACCCACGTTGCCGGGGTTGATACGGTACTTCGAGAGCGCTTCCGCGCACGCAGGGTGATCGCGCAGCAGCAGGTGACCGTTGTAATGGAAGTCGCCGACGAGCGGCACCATCACGCCCATACGGTCGAGCTGATCGCGCACGTGCGGCACGGCAGCCGCCGCTTCCGGCGTGTTGACCGTGATACGCACGAGTTCCGAACCGGCCTGTGCGAGTTCCTTGATCTGGATCGCGGTACCGATCGCATCGGCAGTATCGGTATTGGTCATCGACTGCACGCGCACCGGCGCGTCACCACCGATCGTCACCAGCTGGCCGCCCCAGCGCACATGCACGGCGTGCGACTTGCGGCGCGGCGCGTGGCCGCCGAGGACCGGTTCATTGGACACGATCTGACTATTGCTGGTCGAGGATTGCGTTTCGCTCTGCATCGAAAAATCCATTTACACCTCGCGCGCGCCGCGATTCACAACGAACGGCTGCGCTGCGCGAATTGAAAAAGCGTCGCGGCCGGCAAACTGATCTTCGCCGGCCGCGACGCATGCCATGTCTCTATCAGGGCAGCACGAAGCGCGCGACATTGCCGCGCGCCGACGCGTATTTGGACGCATCGACCGGCTGACCGTCGATACTCATCGACTCAATGCCGGCCTTGTTGCCCACCGTTACCTTGAGCGGCCCCACCCCGGTGATTTCACGCGCGTCGCTGCCGTGAACCAGCCCGGAGAAGACCTCCTTACCATCCTTTTGACGCACGCTGACCCAGGTGTCCTGCGTCACGCGGATCGCAAACGTCGACGTGTCGCCAGCCGCGGGTGCCGAGGCGCCCTGCGCTGCCGCCGCCGGCGCGCTTGCGGCCGGGGTCGGAGTCGGCGCCTGAGCCTGAACGGCGCTCGCCGCCTTCGGCACGACCGGCGCTACCGCCGTATTCGCAGCCGGTGCTGCGCTAGCCGGCGCTGCAGGTGCGACCTGAGCCGCCTGCGGCGCGCTCGCCGCGCCTTGATCGGCACCGGCCTGCTCGTTCGTCACCTCGCCAGCTTGCACGTCGGTCTGGTCCGTGCCCTGCGCGGCCGATGCCCCTGCCGTTTCGCCTTCCGTCACCGTCGCCGACGACGCGCCGGAGTCATGGCTTGCCGTGCTGCTGCCAACGCCGTTCGCCATCGACTTGATGCGGGCAAACCATGCCGACGATTCGCCGCTGTTGGTGTGCCACATGCCAATCACAATCACCGCGACGACCACCAGCGCCACACCCCAAAGCCACGACGCACGGCGACGCGGTGCACGCACGCCTCCGCCGCCGCCGCCGAGCGACAGCGACACACGGCCGCGCGGCAAATCCGCGCCCGCCGACGCCGGCATCGACAAATCCTGCTGCGACGCACCGCGCTCGCGGCGCAGCGCCTGGGTGAACGGCGCGGGATCGGCGCCGAGCAGTTTCGCGTAAGCGCGCACCACGCCGACCGCGAAGGTCGCGTCGGGCAGATGGCTGATGTCGCCTGCCTCCAGTTCGCGCAGCTTCGTCACCGCCACCTTCAGGCGCGCCGAGACATCCTCGACCGACCAGCCTTTCGCCTCGCGCAGCTGCGCGAGACGCGCGCCCACCGCGCCGAGTGTCTCAGGCACGGCCTGCAACGGCGACGGCACGCCCTCGGGGGCCGAACGGCCTGCGTTGGTCTCTGTCCCGTCTGTCCCGAAAGGGTGCTGCGGCTCGCTCATCCCAAAGTCCTTGCGTCGATTCTTTTCTAACCCGGAACCGGCGGGCGCACCGCGCCCCGTCCCGATTCGCAGACCGTTTTATAACAAAATGCGCGGCATCTGTGCCGCATCCGATCGCTTCTGCAACGTTTCTTGTCAATCTACCGGCAGCGCTGCGTCACCCCCGCGCAGCCGCACCGGCCTGGCCTTCTGTGCCCGCCGTCCTCTTGCGGGCTTCCGTGCGCTCAATGCTGGACCGGACGCACTTCGATGACCTTCTGGCCCGCGCGCTGGGTGCGCTCGGCCAGACGCGTGCGGTCCTTCACCTCGCCAGCGAGCTGACCGCAGGCCGCGTCGATGTCGTCGCCGCGCGTCTTGCGCACGGTCGTGACGACGCCCGCATCCATCAGGATCTGCGCGAAGCGCTTGATCTGCTCGTTCTTCGAGCGCAACAGACCCGATTCGGGGAACGGATTGAACGGGATCAGGTTGAACTTGCAGGGCACGTCGCGCGTCACGGCGAGCAGCTGACGTGCGTGCTCTTCCGTGTCGTTGACGCCGTCGAGCATGCAGTACTCAAACGTAATGAAATCTCTCGGCGCCACTTTCAGATAGCGCTGGCAAGCCGCCATCAGTTCGCGCAACGGGTACTTGCGATTGAGCGGCACCAGTTCGTCGCGCAGCGCGTCGTTGGGCGCGTGCAGCGAAACGGCGAGCGCCACCGGCAGATCGGCGCCGAGGCGGTCCATCATCGGCACCACACCCGAGGTCGACAGCGTAACGCGCCGGCGCGACAGGCCGTAGGCGTTGTCGTCGAGCATCAGGCGCATCGCAGGCACGACCGCGTCGTAGTTGAGCAACGGCTCGCCCATGCCCATCATCACGACGTTCGTGATGACGCGCTCACCCTTGCCCTCACCGCCGGTCGAGCGACCGCCCGCCTCTCCAAGAAGCGAGGCGCGCAAGGCGAATTCCGACATGCGCAGCTGGCCGATGATTTCGGCGGTGGTGAGATTGCGTGAGAAACCCTGCTTGCCGGTCGAACAGAACCGGCAATTGACCGCGCATCCCGCCTGCGAGGACACGCACAGCGTGCCGCGCGTTTCTTCGGGGATGAACACGGTTTCGACCGCGTTGCCGTTGCCGACGTCCACGAGCCATTTGCGCGTGCCGTCGGAGGAAACGTTGTCGGAAATGATGTCGGGCATGCCGATGATGGCGCGCCCTTTCAGCTTCTCGCGCAGCGATTTGGCCAGATCCGTCATGCCGTCGAAGTCGGCGGCATTGTATTGATGGATCCAGCGCTGAAGCTGTTTGGCGCGAAACGGCTTCTCGCCCAGACTCTCGCAATATGCGACAAGCCCTTGGGCGTCGAAATCGAGAAGGTTGACGGTGGAACTGCTCGTCATGTCGAATCCTGCCATTTCAGTGCGAGAGCGCGCTCACCGCCGGTTTCGGGAGAAACCGGCACCGGACGGTGAACGTGATCGCCGTTCGCGACCTTATGCTACTGGGAACTACCGCTTACTGCTTAGCGCGAGTAAACGTTGACTTCCGGGAAGAAGAACGCGATTTCAACGCGTGCCGTTTCTGCTGCGTCCGAACCGTGGACTGCGTTTGCGTCGATGCTGTCAGCGAAGTCGGCGCGGATCGTGCCCTTTTCCGCCTTCTTCGGGTCCGTTGCGCCCATCAGGTCGCGGTGCTTCAGGATGGCGTTTTCGCCTTCCAGAGCCTGGATCACCACCGGGCCCGAGATCATGAAGTCGACCAGATCCTTGAAGAACGGACGCTCTGCGTGAACAGCATAGAACTTCTCTGCGTCAGCGCGCGACAGTTGGACCATGCGCGAAGCAACGATCTTCAGGCCAGCGTTTTCGAAGCGGCTGTAGATCTGACCGATCACATTCTTTGCCACTGCGTCCGGCTTGATAATCGACAGGGTGCGTTCGATCGCCATAAAAACTCCAGAAAATTAAGAGGTTACAGATTCAAATGAATCCGCAATTGTAGCATGTTCCCATGTATGATTGCGATTGAACCCTGTTAGGCCGGATAACCGGTTGAAACGGGCGCAAAAGCCGCGCCGCCGGGGCTTTCAGCGAGGCTTAAGAATCCCGGCATACGCTCCCTCACGATAGCCCAAACCGTGTGGCAAACCGTTGAAACTCCGGAGCGCCGCGCATATCTTATGAGGAGCGGCGCGCGCATCTGGCGCACGCCGCGAACCACGCGTCTCACGCAAGGAGAAAGCATGAACGAGTACCCCTACAACTTCGGCCGCGGCGGCACCGTCGCCTCCGCCGAGACCCGTAACCGCGTACTGCGCAACACCTACTGGCTGCTCGCGCTGTCGATGGTGCCAACGGTGCTCGGCGCGTGGGTAGGTGTCACCACGGGCTTCTCGCTTTTCGCCGCCACCAGCCCGGCCATGAGCCTGCTCGCGTTCTTCGCGATCGCGTTCGGCTTCATGTTCGCCATCGAGCGCACCAAGAACAGTTCCGTCGGCGTGTTCGTGCTGCTCGGCTTCACGTTCTTCATGGGGCTGATGCTCTCGCGCCTGCTGTCGTTCATCCTCGGCTTCTCGAACGGCCCGTCGCTCATCATGCTCGCTTTCGGCGGTACCGGCGTGATTTTCGCCGCAATGGCCACCATCGCCACGGTCAGCAAGCGTGACTTCTCGGGTCTCGGCAAGTGGCTGTTCATGGGCGTAATCGTGATTCTGCTCGCAGGCGTTGCGAACATTTTCCTGCAACTGCCCGCGCTCATGCTCACGGTCTCCGTGCTGGCGATTGTGATCTTCTCGGCCTATATGCTGTTCGACGTGCAGCGCGTGGTGAACGGTGGCGAGACGAACTACATCTCGGCCACGCTGGCGATCTATCTGGATCTCTACAACGTGTTCACGAACCTGCTGGCGATCCTCGGCATTTTCGGCGGCAATCGCAACTAAGACAGCATGCTGATGGGGTCGAATCGCTTTCGACCCGCTACAAAGAAAAAGCCCATGATTCACATCATGGGCTTTTTTTCGTCTCTCGTTCCGACGCACAGACAACTGGCGAAACGCTAGAGCGCAATCCAGTCGAATCCCTCTGTCTGCGTCGCGACCCCGATTTCCGTGATCGCATCGCCCAGTACCGCCGCCATCGCCGCCCGCGCGAGTTCCGGCGTGTTGTTCTGCTGGCTGAGGTGCGCTGCGATCAGATGGCGCAGCTTCGAGCGATCGAGCGCCGCGAGAATCTCACCCGCCGCGTCGTTGTTCAAATGCCCGTGCGAGCCGCTGATGCGCGCCTTGAGCGACGCCGGGTAACGGCTCGACGAGAGCATGTCGAGATCGTGATTGCATTCGAGCACGAGTGCGTCACAGCCACTGAGCACCGCATTGATGTGCGGCGTCGATTCGCCAACGTCGGTCAACACGCCGAGCCGGCTCGCGCCATCGTTGAACACAAACTGCAGCGGCTCTCGCGCGTCGTGCGGCACCGTATAAGGCAGCACGCCGAGTTCGCCGATTTCGACCGTCTCATCGCCCCAGAGGACGTTGAGTTCGACGCCCGCGGCATCGTCGGCGCCGACCGCCTGCGCCGTGCCCCAGCTCATATAGAGTGGAATCGACCAGCGGCGCGCCAGTGTAAGCGCGCTGCCGATATGGTCGCTGTGTTCGTGAGTGATGAGGATCGCGCTGAGGGTATCGGCGGCGAGGCCCGCTCGCGCGAGCCGCCGCTCCACTTCCTTGCCCGAGAATCCGCAGTCGAGCAGCACGCGCGTGGGCGTCGTGCCGCCGCCTGCTTCTACGACCAGTGCGTTGCCTTCGCTGCCGCTGCCGAGGCTCGCAAACCGCACGGCCGGATCAGTTCAGCTGGGCGTGGAGCGCGGTCACGATGCGCTGCGCGTCCGACGACGTGTCCACCTGACCGCGCTGGTCGACGACTGCCACCTGGGTTTGCGCATCGCCGTTCGCACGAACCGCGACGAGGAATTCCGGCCCCTGGTTCTTCGCGTCCTTCTTCGGGTTGTAGAACAGCTTGCCGAACAGGCCGTCGCCCTTGAGTTCCTGCATCGAGTCCGCGTAGCGCACGTAGTAGATGCCCTTCTCGCGGTCGCGGTTGTCCACCGTGAAGTTGGTGCGGTCGAGGGCAAGGCCCACGCGCAGCCAAGCGCTGTCAAACGATTCCGACAGATTGAGCGTCGTGCCATCCGAGCCCGTGGCCACCTTGGCCGCCGACGACGACGGACGCGCGTCGGTCAGCAACTGCTTCGACTGTGCATCGGTCAGACCGAACTTCTGCATGATCTTGGCAAGGAACGCGGCTTCGAGGGCCGGATCGCGCGGACGCTCGACCCACTTCGAACCGGTCTTGTCCTGCCCCGTCAGCACTTCCTCCATCGCGCTATGCGTGACCGAAATATCGGTTTGGCCGTCAGGACCGCGCGACACGAGCGTACGGAAGCGATCGCGCGTGCCCGAGGAATACGCGAAGTCGATCACGCGGCCAATCGTGCGACGGAACCAGTCGTCCGGAATGTTGGCGCGGTTTTCGGCCCAATCCGTAGTCATGATGCCGGTGGCAGCCGAGTCCGTCGTCAGCGTGAAGCCGCTTTCGGACCAGAATTCCTGCAGTTGCGGCCAGACATCGTCGGGCGAGCGGCCGTCGATCACGAGCCAGCGGCGATCGCCGTCACGCTCGACGTGCATACCAAGCGGATCCTTCGAGCTCGGCACGCCCAGCGTGGCATTGCCCGCGGTGGTGACGGTGCGCTGGGCGCTGCCGCCCAACGTGAGCGTCGTTGCCGGCGCGACGTACTTCTGGTCGCCCGGCGCGGACGACAGATCCTTCGGCACGGCCAGCGGCGGCGCGTTCGGCGTGTCCTTGTAGTTGACGCGATCCGACGCGAACATGTCGTTCAGCGACTCGCAGCCTGCGAGCGAGCCGAGTGCGAGCGCCAGCACCGCCATGCGGGTTGCGTGGAGGGAAAGAGCAGAACGTTTCATGTGGACCTTCGTAATACGGGAACGCTAAGCCAGGACCTGCCAGAACTCTATGAGCGACTGGGCAATGGCGACGTCGATTGAAAATGCGGCGCGTCGGCTTAGCCGAGCAGGCCGGCCTCGCGCAGGGCCGCGCGCACCACGTCGTGGTAGCGAGCGTCGAGCGGCGTGAGCGGCAGACGGATACCGCCTTCGATGCGGCCGAGTTCCTGCAGCGCCCACTTCACCGGAATCGGGTTCGATTCGATGAACAGGTTCTTGTGCAGCGACAGGAGATTCAGGTGAATCTCGCGCGCCGTCTTCACGTCGCCGGCGATCGCGGCCTTGCACAGGTCGCTCATCTGACGCGGCGCGACGTTCGCGGTCACGGAAATATTGCCGTGGCCGCCCAGCAGCATCAGCGCGATCGCAGTGGGATCGTCGCCGCTGAAGATCTTGAAGCCTTCCGGTGCGTGCTTGATGAGGTGAGCGGCACGGTCGATATTGCCCGTCGCTTCCTTCACGCCCACGATGCCCGGCACTTCGGCCAGACGCAGGATGGTTTCGTTCGCCATGTCGGCGACCGTGCGGCCCGGCACGTTGTACAGGACCACCGGCAGGTCCACCGCTTCAGCGATCTTCGCGAAGTGGCGGTACATGCCTTCCTGAGTCGGCTTGTTGTAATAGGGCACGACCTGGAGCGACGCCTGGGCGCCCACTTCCTTCGCGTGCTTCGTCAGTTCGATGGCTTCGGCGGTCGAGTTGCCGCCCGCGCCCGCGATGATCGTCATGCGGCCCGCGGCGTGCTCGACGGCCGTCTTGACCATCAGGATGTGCTCTTCGACGTCCAGCGTGGCGGACTCGCCGCTCGTGCCAACCACGACGAGGCCATCCGTCCCTTCTTGGGCGTGCCAGTCGATGAGTTTGCGGAAGGCCGGCAGATCGAGACTGCCGTCTTCGTGCATAGGGGTGACGATCGCGGGAATGCTGCCGCGCAACGTGATGCCGTCCTGAGTGCCGTTAGCCATGAAACGTCAAAGAAATGAGTACGTTAAACCGCGATTGTAGCGGATTAGCCAGCCAGAACGTAACGCGATAGGGGTAGTACCTGAGTCGTCTGTATATGACCGGGTATTTCTGCCGAAACCGCGGTGGTCGCAGTCGCGTCCTGCTGGACAAGCCTTTCCGCCGCCTGATGCTCCTCCCGAACCGCGCAGATGCGTTGCACGAAGGCCTCGCGCGGATGCAGGATAAATCCGTCTTGATACGCGATCACGCGCAATGTGGGCGCGCAGACCGCCAGCAATTCGCCGGGCGCCAGCAGGAAAGCCGGATTCGACGGCTTGCCCACAGTCTCGTTGCCCTGCGCGAAGGTTTCGTAAACAAGTACGCCGCCCGGCGCCAGCGCGTCGAGCAGACGCGGCATGAGCGGACGATGCAGATAATTCGTGACAACAATAGCGGCGAAGCGCGCATCGTCGGGCAACGGCCAGGGCGCGCCTTCGAGGTCGCACTCTAAAACGCCGATACCGGGCACGTCGCGCATCGTGGCGAGCGCATCCGCGTCGCGATCGAGCGCCGCGACCGGATGGCCGCGCTGCGCGAGCCAGCGCGCATGGCGCCCCGCGCCCGAGGCGAGATCCAGCACTGTGCCGCCCGGCGCGATCAGGTGCGCCCACTGGCGCACCCACGAGGACGGCTCGCCCTGCCCGTGCAAGGCGTGTTGAGGCTGCTGGGCAGGAGTCGCGCGCATCGTCATGCCTTAACGGGCTTAGTTGTACGAGAGGCCCATCGCCTCGCGCACGTCGCGCATGGTCTCGGTGGCGAACTTGCGGGCCTTGTCGCAGCCGTCCGCCACGATCGCGCGCAGCAGCGACGGATCGTCCATGTACTTCTGTGCGCGCTCGAGCATCGGCTGCTGCTCGCGCAGGATGCCCTCGATCACCGGCTGCTTGCACTCCAGACAGCCGATGCCCGCCGTACGGCAGCCCTTCTGCACCCACTCGTGCGTCGTCTCGTCGGTATAGACCTGGTGCAGTTGCCAGACCGGGCACTTGTCCGGATCACCCGGATCGGTGCGGCGCACGCGCGCGGGGTCGGTCGGCATCGTGCGGACCTTTTTCTCGATCGATTGCGCGTCTTCACGCAGGGCGATCGTGTTGCCGTACGACTTCGACATCTTCTGGCCGTCGAGACCCGGCATGCGCGACGCCTCGGTCAGCAGCACCTGCGGCTCCGGCAGGATGATCTTGCGCGAGCCTTCGAGATAGCCGAACAGGCGTTCGCGATCGCTCATGGAGAGGCTTTGCGATTCGGACAGCATCGCGCGCGCCTGTTCGAGCGCTTCATCGTTGCCCTCCTGCTGATAGGCATTGCGCAGCTCGTGATAGAGCTTCGAGCGCTTGCCGCCCAGCTTCTTCGCGGCGTCGTTGGCCTTCTCTTCGAAGCCCGGCTCGCGGCCGTACATGTAGTTGAAGCGGCGCGCCATTTCGCGCGCCATTTCCACGTGCGGCACCTGGTCTTCGCCAACCGGCACGAGCGAGGCGCGATACAGCAGGATGTCGGCGGCCATCAGCACGGGGTAACCGAGGAAGCCATAAGTGCCGAGATCCTTGTCGCGCAGCTTCTCGATCTGTTCCTTGTAGGTGGGAACGCGTTCGAGCCAGGACAGCGGCGTGCTCATGCCGAGCAGCAGCGCCAGTTCTGCGTGTTCGGGCACGCGGCTCTGGATGAACAGCGTGGCCTGGTTCGGGTCGATGCCCGATGCGAGCCAGTCGATCAGCACGTCCCAGACGTTTTTCTCGATCACATCCGGCGTCTCGTAGTGCGTCGTGAGCGCATGCCAGTCGACCACGCAGAAGAAACACGGGTACTCGGACTGAAGCCGGACCCAGTTTTTCAGCACGCCGTGATAGTGGCCGAGATGCAGCGACCCGGTGGGCCGCATGCCGGAGAAAATACGGTCTGGGAACATGATCTTATGAGAATAGCGAAACAAGGGGAGTAAGGACTGCGGTCACCACGTCGTAGCCGATCGAAACGAGCGGGCGCAGCCAGAATCGCGTGAAGACGCCGGAGACCAGCAGCGCCATCACGATGATGAAACCATAGGGCTCGAGGCGCGAGAGCGCAATGCTCGCGCGCGTGGGCAGCAGCGCCGCGAGCACCCGCCCGCCATCCATCGGCGGCAGCGGAAAGAGGTTGAGCACGCCGAGCACCAGATTCACGCCCACGCCGGCTGCGGCCATGCGGGTGAAGAACGGCTCGTCGACGCCGAGCACCGCCAGCGCCACGCCGAACACGCCCCACACGAGCGCCTGCACGAAGTTGCAGGCCGGACCCGCGGCCGCGACCCAGAGCGTGCCCCAGCGCGGATTGCGCAGATTGCCGAACGAGATCGGCACCGGTTTGGCGTAACCGAACACGAAGGCGCCGCTCGTGAGGAAATACAGGATGAGCGGCATCGCGATCGTGCCGACCGGATCGATGTGTCGCATCGGATTGAGCGAGACGCGTCCGAGCACATAGGCGGTGTTGTCGCCGAGCATGCGCGCGACGTAACCGTGTGCGGCTTCGTGCAGCGTGATCGCGAAGATGACGGGCAAGGCGTAGACGGCGAGCGTCTGAATGATCGAGGCTTCCATGGCGGCGTATTGTAACAATGCGCTAGGGGTGCGCCGCGACGCATCGCTGCGCGCGGGCAAGAAGTGAAACTACCATGCGGATCAGGCTTCCTCTTCCAGCCCGAACGGCGCGAGCGAACCCCGCCCCGCGCGCACCAGCACGGGCTCCGCCCCGCTCAGGTCGATGATCGTCGACGGCTCCCACGGGCAGGCGCCGCCGTCGATCACAAGATCGAGCTGCTTTTCGAGGCGTTCGCGAATTTCGTCCGGATCGTTGAGCGGTTCGGTATCGGGCGGCAGGATCAGCGTCGAGGCAAGCAGCGGCTCGCCCAGCTCTTCGAGAATCGCGAGCGGAATCGGATGCCCCGGCACGCGCAGACCAATGGTTTTTCGCGACGGATGCGAAAGCCGGCGCGGCACTTCCTTGGTGGCTTCGAGCACGAACACGTACGGCCCCGGCGTCACCGATTTGATCAGCCGATACTGGCGGTTGTCCACCATCGCGAAATTCGCGAGTTCGGACAGATCGCGCACCATCAGCGAAAGCAGCGCCTTTTCGTCGAGGTGGCGGATGCGGCGCAGACGCTCGGCGGCTTGCTTGTCGTCGATGCGGGCGGCCAGCGCGTAGCTCGAATCGGTCGGCAGCGCGATCACGCCGCCGTCGCGGATGATCTGCACCGCCTGCTTGACGAGGCGCGGCTGCGGATTTTCAGGGTGAAGCCGAAAGAACTGTGACATGGCAGGAATCAGCTAACGAAGGCGGTGCGGAACGCGAAGTGAAACACAAAGCGAGCCGAAAAGCGAAATGGACGGCGCAGCAGAAGCGTCGCACCGCGGGGAGACGGTGCGCGAACGGCTAACAGCCGATCTGGTGAGGCGGTGGCGCAGGGATGGAGGTTACGGGCGCGTGGCGGGTTCGGCAAACTCCGCAACTCTGGGCCTATAGCCATCGCTCCCAGACAGGCTTCAGATTGGACGGCAGCGGCGGCAGCTTACCTGGCTCGATCGAATCCGGGCCCTTGGCGTGAAAGTCCGAGCCGCGCGACGCCTCGAAGCCGAAGCGGCGCGCCACAGCAGCATATTCGCCGTACTGGTCCGGCGTGTGGCTGCCGGTGACGACCTCGATGGCCTTGCCGCCCAGATCGATGAATTCGCCGAAGAGGGCATCGAATTCGAGCTGCGTGTAGTTGTAGCGTCCCGGATGCGCGATCACGGCCTCGCCGCCCGCGGCCTTGATCCAGCCGACGGCGTCCGCAAGCTTCGCCCAGCGGTGCGCCACATAGCCGGGCTTGCCATCGCCGAGCCAGCGCGTGAACGCGTCCTGCGTGTTCTGCGCGCGGCCCGATTCCACCAGGTAGCGCGCGAAGTGCGTACGCGAGATCAGATCGGGGTTCGAGACGTACTGCAACGCGCCTTCATAGGCGTTCGGAATGCCGAGCGTATCGAGCCGTTCGCCGATGGCTTCGGCGCGCGCCGCACGGCCATCGCGCGTGCGGGCAAGTCCGTCGACCAGCGCCGCGCACTCGGGATCGACGTGCAGGCCGACGATATGCACCGTGCGCGAAGCCCAGGTCACGGAGATCTCGACGCCGCTCAGATACCGCATGCCAAGCGCCTGCGCGGCCTCGCGCGCTTCGCGCTGGCCACCGAGTTCGTCGTGATCGGTGAGCGCCCACAGCGTCACGCCGCCCGCCTTGGCCAGCTGCGCGACGGCAGCCGGGGCCATCTGGCCATCGGAGACAGTAGAGTGACAGTGGAGATCGGCGTTCATTGCGGGCGTATTGGAGGTGATCATTCATTTTACTGCAATGCGGCGAAGCCGTGCCCGCGCGCCCCGCCGCCCCTGCGAGCAGCCCTAGCCGGCGCAGAAAGCCTCGATGAGCCGCGCCACCGCTTCCGGCTGATCGTGGTGAACCATGTGCCCGGCATCGTCGATAAAGCGCTCGCGCCAGTCGGGAAAGGCCTCGAAGCGCTTCTTGAAGACGTCGATGGGCACCTTGCCCGCGATGCGCGCCAGCGTCTCGGAATGCGTGGCCTCGACGTGCAGCACTTTCGCCCGCACGCAGGCCCAGACGGCCATCATTTCTTCGAGCCGATAGAGCACCGGGTTGACCATTTTGTGCGCAGGGTCGCCGAGCAACATGTAGCCGCCCTCGCCCACCGGCTTCGACCAGTGTTGCGCGAGAAAACGCGCGCGCGCCGGCTGCAGGCGCGGATTGGTTTTCACGAGGCGCGCAGCCACGTCGGCAAGCGTGCCGTACGGGCGCAACTGAGGCCGCGCGCGCATCTCGTCGAGCCAGTCGCGCACGCGCCCGGGTGCCTGCGCAGGCACCGTCGCCGGCATGCCGAAACCTTCGAGATCGACCACGCGCCGCACGCGCTCGGGCCGCACACCCGCGTAGAAGCACACGACATTGGCGCCCAGGCTATGGCCAACGAGGTTCACCTCACCTTCGGGCGCATAGTGGTCGAGCAGCGCATCGAGATCCGCAACGTAATCGTGGAACCAGTAGCTGCCGCCGCCCTGCCGCGCAGCCGGCCAGTCCGACAGGCCGAATCCGCGCATGTCCGGCGCGATCACCTGCCAGTCGCCGCCCAGCGCATCGACGACGAACTGGAACGACGCGGCCACGTCCATCCAGCCGTGCAACATGAAAAGCACGGGCGCGTCTTCGGCGCCCCAGCGGCGCACGTGCAGGCGGATGCCGTTGACGGCGACAAATTCGGATCGGGAAAGATTCATTGCGCTCGCACTAAAAACGAATGGTCGTTCGATTATATCGACTGGTTCTGACAGATGCGTGGTCACAACCCTATTTTTCGGCGGCGTGTTCGCTGGCCGCAGCGGTGTCCTGTGCGATCAGCGCGTCCAGCTCGGCCTCGTCGAAGCCTGCTGAGCGGCGCGCCTCGACGTTGAAGGGGCCGCGCATCTTCGGCGCGTGGTATTGAGCAGCGAGCGCGCGCCACGCCGCGTGCGGGTCGAGCCCGCGTACGTCGCACAAATGACGGAACCAGTGATTACCGATGCGCACGTGGCCCACCTCATCGCGCAGGATGATGTCGAGGATGGCCGCCGATTCGTGATCGTTGGCCTGCTTCAGGCGCGCGCGGATCGGCGGCGATGCGTCCAGACCACGCGCTTCCAGCACACGCGGCACCAGCGCCATGCGTGCGAGCACATCGTCGCAGGTCCGCTCGCACATTTCCCAGAGGCCGTTGTGCGCCGGGAAGTCGCCGTAGGCGTGGCCGTAATCGGCGAGGCGCTGGCTCACCAGCGAAAAATGATAGGCCTCTTCCGCCGCCACCTTGAGCCAGTCGGCGTAGAAGGCGTCCGGCATGTCCGGGAAGCGCCAGACCGCGTCGAGTGCAAGATTGATCGCGTTGAACTCGATATGCGCGAGCGCGTGCAGCAGCACCACGCGGCCTTGCGGCGTGCTCATGCTGCGACGCTGGAGGCTGCGCGGCTCGACCAGCTCGGGCCGTGCGGGAC
This sequence comes from Paraburkholderia sp. J67, assembly GCF_905220265.1. Lineage (NCBI taxonomy): Bacteria > Pseudomonadati > Pseudomonadota > Betaproteobacteria > Burkholderiales > Burkholderiaceae > Paraburkholderia > Paraburkholderia sp. J67. The sequence goes on along the minus strand of NZ_CAJMZK010000003.1, from coordinate 228,444 downwards.
GGCCTGGCAGGTCGGCCGGCGCGGGCAACACGCGAGCGGCGTCCCAGTGCGCCTCACCGCGCGAGGCGGCTTCGAGCGTCAGCGTCTGGAGCGCGCTGACGGCCGCGGTTTTGGCAAGCGGGTCGCACTCACGCAGCGCATCGAGCGCGGCGGCGCGCCAGCCGGCGCCAGCTAAACGGGTTCGAACAGACGGGACGACGGTGGAAAACTCGGAACTCATCGCGGAACGGACAAATAAGCGAACACAGAAACGGACAAATCTCGGCAGGAAGCTGAACCGGGCAGAAAAGAGGCGCGTCCGGAAGCATTGGGCGCAACCGTTTACAATACGCGATTCACCCGCTCTGCGCCGCCTGCGCCTTGCCCGGACCCCGCGCCTGGAAACAGCGTCCGGACCCAGCGCGCACGCCGCAGCCCCGCAAGAAAACAGGAGACGCAACACCGTGACCATTTACAAGCTTGGCGAAGCAGCGCCCACCATCCACGAAAGCGTGTTTGTCGCGGACAACGCCACCATCATCGGCAAGGTGGAACTCGCCGAGGAATCGAGCGTCTGGTTCGGCGCGACGCTGCGCGGCGATAACGAGCTGATTTCGGTCGGCCCGCGCAGCAATGTCCAGGAAGGCGCGGTGTTGCATACCGACCCGGGTTACCCGCTCACGCTCGAAGCGAACGTGACGATCGGCCATCAGGCCATGCTGCACGGCTGCACGGTCAAGGAAGGCGCGCTCATCGGTATTCAGGCGGTGGTCTTGAATGGCGCGGTCATTGGCCGCAACTGTCTGGTTGGTGCGGGCGCGGTGGTCACCGAAGGCAAGGTGTTCCCCGACAACTCGCTGATTCTCGGTGCGCCCGCCAAGGTGGTGCGCGAGCTGACCGAAGCGGACATCGCCGGCCTCAAGCGCAATGCGGACGTCTACGCCGAGCGCCGGGAGTATTTCAAGGCGCAGCTCGTGCGCATCGGCTAAGGCCTTGTTGCCTTGCCGCTGTGCTTCGCGGGCCGCGCCGCCAGGAACGAAACGAAGGAAAAGATTGTGAACGACCAGTTGCAAAAATTCATGTTCAGCGCCGCGCCGGTGCGTGGCGAGATCGTCTCGCTGCGCAATACGTGGCAAGAGGTGCTCACGCGCCGCCAATATCCGGCGCCCGTGCGCACGGTGCTCGGCGAGATGATGGCGGCCTGCGCCCTGCTCTCGGCCAACCTGAAATTCGACGGCACGCTGATCATGCAGATTCTCGGCGAAGGCCCGGTACGGATGCTGGTCGTGCAGTGCAGCTCGGACCTCTCGATGCGCGCGACCGCACGTCTGGCGGACGGCATCGACGCCGAAGAAGCGGCCCTGCTTCCGGCCGACCTCACGCTCGACAAGCTCATCAACGTGGGCGGCCAGGGCCGTTGCGTGATCACGCTCGATCCGGCCAACAAGCAGCCCGGCCAGCAGCCGTACCAGGGCATCGTGCCGCTGAACGGCGTGGACGGCCCGCTCTCGTCGATCGCCGACGTGCTCGAGCACTATATGCACCATTCGGAACAGCTCGACACACGCCTGTGGCTCGGGGCCAATGAAGACCGTGCGGTCGGCATGTTGCTGCAGAAGCTGCCGGGCGACGGCGGCATCGTGCCGCACCCGCACGAACTCGATACGGACACGTGGGAACGCGTCTGCACGCTCGGCGGCACGCTTACGCGCGAAGAACTGCTCGAGCAGGAGCCGGAAACGCTGTTCCGCCGGCTCTTCTGGCAGGAGAACGTGACGCACTTCGAACCGACCGACACGCGCTTCTCGTGCAGTTGCACGCGCGAGAAAGTGGGCGCCATGCTCAAGATGCTGGGCCGCGAGGAAATCGATAGCGTGATCGAAGAGCGCGGCCATGTCGAAGTGCATTGCGACTACTGCAATCAACGCTACGAGTTCGATCCCGTCGATGTGGCGCAACTTTTCGCGGCGCCGGGGCTCTCAGAAGGTGTGTCCCCCGCCGCGGACCAGCGCCATTGATTCCGTTCCCCGGTTTCAGGCGCGCCCCCCCGGCAAGCTGGGGCACGCCGTCTGACTGGGGAAGGAAAAGACATGAACATGAGCCTCGGGGCCCAACAAGCTTCAGTAACCGCTGTGAGACCTGCGCGACGAAGCGTCGCGCGCACGTTGTTTGCCGTTGCGACGTTCGGAGCGGGCGTTGTACTGACGAGCGGATGCACTCTGGACCCGCCCGGTCCGTCGCCGATCTACAGCCGCCTGCCCGCCAATCAATCCGGCGTGGCCGCCACGTCGCCGGTGCTTACGCCGGGCGAACTCAAGCGCTACGACGCCATCGACCAGCAGGCGCTCAACGAGCAGGACCGCGCGATGGCCGCCGAAGCCGCGGCTGAAGCGTGGTCGCGCGCGTATGCGCCGCCTGTCAGCGTGTATGGCAGTTACTCCAGCGGCGGCTGGGGACGCGGTTGGGGCGGAGGCATCGGTTACGGCTACCCTGGCTGGGGTTGGGGCTGGTAAGGCGCCCCTCACCCGACGCACACAAAACAAAAAGCGCGGCATCCGAAAGGATGTCGCGCTTTTTCTTGTCCTCTGTCAGGCCTTGCGGGCCAAACCGCTTCAGCCTGCCTTCTTCGCTTCCTTGCCGTGGTGTCGCTTCTCCGGCACGCGTGACACCGGATTCGGCACCACCTTGACGGGCGCGGCCGACATCTCGCCGCGCGTCGAGGTGTTCGACGATCCAGCCGGCGTAGACGGCAAAGGCTGGTTCGGCGACACATACTGCACGAACACCTCGCTGTCTTTCACCATGCCCATCTCGTAGCGCGCACGCTCTTCGACGGCCGCCGTACCGTTTTGCAGATCCTGCACTTCGCCCGCGATGCGTTCGTTGCGCAGTTTCTCGTCGTCGTTCTGCTTCTGCTGCTTCGCGAGCTCGCCTTGCAGCTCGTGAACGCGCAGCCAGCCGCCGTGGCCCCACCAGAGCGGATACTGGATCAGCGCGAGCAGGATGATCAGGACGACAGTGACAAGCCGCATGAATAGTGCCGGATAAATACACGCCGCCCTGCGCTGTACGCAGGGCGGCGGAGAGAGATTACGAAGGGGACAGCAAGGCTGCTGCCGGGCTCAGGTCCGCTTAGCGCAGGTTATAGAACGCCGACTTGCCCGGGTAGCTGGCGATATCACCGAGGTCTTCTTCGATGCGCAGCAGCTGGTTGTACTTCGAGATACGATCCGAGCGCGAGAGCGAGCCGGTCTTGATCTGACCAGCGTTCAGGCCAACGGCGATGTCCGCGATGGTCGAATCTTCGGTTTCGCCCGAGCGGTGCGAGATGACGGCCGTGTAACCAGCGCGCTTGGCCATTTCGATCGCTGCGAAGGTTTCCGTCAGCGTGCCGATCTGGTTGATCTTGATCAGGATCGAGTTGGCGATGCCCTTGTCGATGCCTTCCTTCAGGATGCGCGTGTTGGTGACGAACAGGTCGTCGCCCACGAGCTGGACCTTCTTGCCGAGCTTGTCGGTCAGCAGCTTCCAGCCGGCCCAGTCGGACTCGTGCATGCCGTCTTCGATCGAGACGATCGGGAACTTGTCGGCGAGCGTAGCCAGGTAGTCGGCGAATTCGGCCGACGACAGTTGCAGGCCTTCGCCCGCCAGCTGGTACTTGCCGTCGTGGTAGAACTCGCTCGCTGCGCAGTCGAGTGCGAGCAGAACGTCTTCACCGGCGCGGTAGCCTGCCTTTTCGATCGCTTGCAGGATGGTCGAGAGGCATTCGTCGTTGCTGCCGAAGTTCGGTGCGAAACCGCCTTCGTCGCCCACTGCCGTGCTCATGCCGCGATCCGACAGGATCTTCTTGAGCGCGTGGAAAATTTCCGCGCCGCAACGCAGGGCTTCGCGGAACGTCGGCTGGCTCACCGGCACGATCATGAATTCCTGGATGTCCAGGCTGTTGTTGGCGTGCGCGCCGCCGTTGACGATGTTCATCATCGGCACCGGCAGTTGCATCGCGCCCGAACCGCCGAAGTAGCGGTACAGCGGCAGACCGGCTTCTTCGGCCGCAGCCTTCGCGACGGCCATCGACACGGCCAGCATGGCGTTTGCGCCCAGACGCGACTTGTTGTCGGTGCCGTCCAGTTCGAGCAGGGTCTTGTCGAGGAAAGCTTGTTCCGACGCGTCGAGGCCCATGATTGCCTCGGAGATTTCGGTATTGATGTGCTCGACCGCCTTCAGCACGCCCTTGCCGTTGTAGCGGCCGGCTTCGCCGTCGCGCAGTTCGATCGCTTCGCGCGAGCCGGTGGATGCGCCCGACGGCACTGCCGCGCGGCCCATCGTGCCCGATTCGAGCAGCACGTCGCATTCGACGGTGGGGTTGCCGCGCGAATCCAGGATCTCGCGACCGATGATATCTACGATTGCACTCATGGTTTCCTCAGGAAATGACAGTAATTCTTGCGAGACACACACCATCTGCATAGTCCGGCGCAGCGCAGCTTCTGCGCTCGTGCGGGACACACCGTCACTGGGACAGGCGGCGTGGTCGTCGGGTTCAACGGGTTGCGGCGCGAGGGTGACGCATTCGCCGTCACCGCTGCACCGCCACGCTGCCTTGTACATCTGGCGCGGCTCGCGGTCCGGTCTGGGCAGCATGGCATCGCTTCATGACACCTGCTGCACCGCCGGGCCGCTTGCCGCGGCTCCTCCATCGCGCCGCCCATGCAATCGAAGCGGCGCATAAAACGACAAAGCACACGACGCACATGAAGTGCGTCGCGCGTTACTACGTGAATCAGTTGAAGTCGTTCTCGAGGAACGGCGTGCGCTTGACCGCCTGGTCGAGCGTGACGAGCGTTTCGAGCAGGTCCGCCATGCGATTCAGCGGCACGGCGTTCGGACCGTCGGACTTCGCCTGCGCCGGGTTCGGGTGGGTCTCCATGAAAAGACCCGCCACGCCCGTAGCGACGGCCGCGCGCGCGAGCACCGGCACAAATTCGCGCTGGCCGCCCGAGCTGGTGCCCTGGCCGCCCGGCAACTGCACCGAGTGCGTGACGTCCATCACGACCGGGGCTGCCGTCTCGCGCATGATCGCGAGCGAACGCATGTCCGAAACGAGGTTGTTGTAACCGAACGAGACGCCGCGCTCGCAGGCCATGAAGCGGTCTTCAGACAGACCCGCTTCACGTGCAGCGTCGCGCGCCTTGTCGATCACGTTCTTCATGTCGTGCGGCGCGAGGAACTGGCCCTTCTTGATGTTCACCGGCTTGCCCGAACGCGCACATGCGTGGATGAAGTCGGTCTGGCGGCACAGGAACGCAGGCGTCTGGAGGACGTCCACGACCGATGCGACCGGCCCCACTTCCTCTTCCGTGTGCACGTCGGTCAGCACGGGCAGGCCCAGCTGACGCTTCACTTCGGACAGGATGCGCAGCCCCTCGTCCATGCCCAGGCCGCGAAACGACTTGCCACTCGAACGATTGGCCTTGTCGAAAGACGACTTGTAGATGAACGGGATGCCGAGCTTTTCGGTGATTTCCTTCAGGCGGCCCGCCGTGTCGATCGTCATCTGTTCAGATTCGACGACACAGGTGCCCGCGATCAGGAAGAACGGCTTGTCGAGACCTACCTCGAAACCGCACAGATTCATGCCTTCTCCTTGGCGCGCGACTGCTGGTGTGCAACCGCCGCTTCGACGTATGCCTTGAACAGCGGATGGCCGTCACGCGGCGTGGACGTGAATTCCGGGTGGAACTGGACGCCGACGAACCACGGGTGCATGTCGCGCGGCAGTTCCATCATTTCCGGCAGGTCTTCGCTCGGGGTACGGGCGCTGATGATAAGGCCGTTCGCCTCGAGCTTGGGCACGTAGCCGTTATTGACTTCATAACGGTGACGGTGACGCTCGTTCACATCCTTGCCATAGATTTCCGCGGCCAGCGTGCCGGGCTTGATCGGGCAACGCTGCGAGCCGAGGCGCATGGTGCCGCCCAGGTCCGAATCTTCGGTACGCTTTTCGACCTTGCCTTCGCGATCGGCCCATTCGGTGATGAGCGCGACGACGCGGTCCGGCGTGTCCTGGTCGAATTCCGTGCTGTTCGCGTGCTTCAGGCCCACCACGTCGCGCGCGAATTCGATCACGGCGAGCTGCATGCCGAGGCAGATGCCGAGGTACGGCACCTTCGCTTCACGGGCGTACTGGATCGCCTTGATCTTGCCTTCGGTGCCGCGACGGCCGAAACCGCCCGGCACGAGAATCGCGTCGAGGTGCTTGAGGCTGTCAACCCCCTCTTCGTCGATCTGCTCCGAGTCGATGTACTCGATGTTGACCTTGGCCGACGTCTTGATCGACGCATGACGCAGCGCTTCGATCAGCGACTTGTACGACTCGGTCAGGTCGACATACTTGCCGACCATGCCGATCGTGACTTCGTGCTGCGGGTTTTCGAGCTTCTCGACCATTTCCGACCAGATCGACAGATCGGCGGGCTTGGCGGAGAGCTTCAGTTCGTCGCAGACGATCGAGTCGAGGCCCTGGTCGTGCAGCATCTGCGGAATCTTGTAGATGCTGTCGGCGTCCCACACCGAAATCACGGAGTCTTCGGGAACGTTCGAGAACATCGAGATTTTCGCGCGCTCGTCGTCCGGAATACGGCGGTCGGCGCGGCACAGCAGCACGTTCGGATAGATACCGATCTCGCGCAGCTTCTGCACGCTGTGCTGCGTGGGCTTGGTCTTCAGCTCGCCCGCCGTCGCAATGAACGGCACGAGCGTCAGGTGCACGAAACAGCAGCTGTTGCGACCGAGGCGCAGGCTCATCTGACGCGCGGCTTCGAGGAACGGCAGCGACTCGATGTCGCCCACCGTGCCGCCGACTTCGACGATGGCCACATCCGGCTCGCCACACGTCGCGGAAGCCGCGCCGCGTTCGACGAACGCCTGGATTTCGTTGGTGATGTGCGGGATGACCTGCACCGTCTTGCCGAGATAGTCGCCGCGGCGTTCCTTGCGGATCACCGATTCGTAAATCTGGCCCGTGGTGAAGTTGTTGGCCTTGCGCATCTTCGTGGTGATGAAGCGCTCATAGTGGCCGAGGTCGAGGTCAGTCTCCGCGCCGTCTTCCGTCACGAACACTTCGCCGTGCTGGAACGGGCTCATCGTGCCGGGGTCGACGTTGATGTACGGATCGAGCTTGAGGAGGGTGACTTTGAGACCGCGCGATTCGAGGATCGCGGCGAGGGAGGCGGCGGCAATACCCTTGCCAAGGGAAGAAACTACGCCGCCGGTGACGAATACATATTTGGTCATCGCTAGATGCTCGCGGGAAAAACGGATTATACCGTAAAGCAAGGGCTAACCCTGAATTTTGCTTGAGCGCTTTGCACAATGCCGCGCGCGGCCGCGAACCCGCTTGCCCAATCCCTTGCCGCCCCGCTACCGCCCGATCGCGCCCCTTCACGAATCTGTGCGTTTGCGGCGCGACGCGCCACCACTCAACCACCGTTCTCCATCGCGTAGAGCATGCGCTGCACCGCGCGCGCAGTTTCGATCGGCCGCTCCATCGGATAGAGATGGCTGCCTTCGATCCACTCAAAACGCTCCCCGGCGATGCGCTGCGTGGCCGCCAGTCCAACCTGGCGCACCTCCTTCGAGTGCGTGCCAGCGATGAAGCTGACCGGCACCGGCGAGCCATGCGCGAGCCGCGTGCCGAAGGTATGAGGCAAGGTGCGGTAGATCAGATATTCGGTGCGCCGGTCGAAGGCGAGCGTGCGCGAACCGTCGGCTGAAGTCTGAGGAATGCCGTGGTCGATGTAGTCCGACAGTACGCGCTCGTCCCAGCGCGCGAAGGCGGGCTTCGAATGGAAGTGGCGCCATGCTTCGTCGCGGCTCGCCCAACGGGTGCGGCGCGTGCGAGTGGCCGCCGCCGGCGACAGCCGCTCGTCGAGACCGGTCCATTGCGAAACCTTGAGCATGCTACTGCGCCAGCCCGCGATCACCGGCGAGTCGAGCATCACCACGCCCCTCACCCATTGCGGCTTCTTGAGCGCCGCCATCAGCGACAGATAGCCGCCGAGCGAATGGCCGACCAGCCACACCGGTTGCTCATAACGGCGCCCGATGTCCTCCAGCAGTTGATCGACGAGGTGCGGCCAGTCGCGCGTTACAGGAAAACGCGTGTCGTGGCCGATGCGTTCGATGTAGCGCAACTCATAGGTGTCGCCGAGTTCGGCGAAGAACGTGCCGTAGGTCGAGGCCGGAAAACCGTTCGCGTGGGAAAAGTGGATGACGTTTTTCAATGGCTTGTTATCTCCGTTCCGGACGGCGGCGCCGTCGCACGTGGACTTCGCCGCCTGCTCCCTTTGTCTGTCTTGTTGTTTTGTTATCGCCTTGCGTCTTCAATCGACATCAGCAGGCGCTTCCATCCAGTAGCGCCGCTGCGTGTCCCGGTAGCGCTCGATGACGAGCGCGCCGGGCGCAGCCTCGATGCGCACCGCACCATCGGCGTCGCTGCGCGAGAGCACGATATGGCGGGACGCATAACGCGCGAACACGCCGGGATGCGGATGATGAAAGCGATTCAAATAGCCTACCTGAAATATCGCGACGAGCGGCCAGACAGAATCGAGGAACGGTTCAGTCGACGATGTTCGGCTGCCGTGATGCGGCACCACGAGCACCTGGGAACGCAACCGGCTGGCGTCGCGGGCGACGAGCGTGCGCTCGGCTGGTGCCTCGATATCGGCCGCGAGCAGCGCGGCAACCGCCCCCGCTCGACCATTCGCCGTGGACACCCGCAGCACGCAGCAATGCGCATTGGGTTTGCCCGCCAGCGGTCCCGGGTCGGGCCAGAGTACCTCGAAGGCCACGCCGTCCCACTGCCAACGCTGCCCTGCGGCGCATTGCACAGTCTGCGCGCCCAGCTTGCGCGCACTCGCCCAGAGCGGATGATCCGGCAGAATGCCCGCGACGAAAGCCTGAACCGGCACGGCGTCGAGCACGGCGGGCGCGCCGCCGGAATGATCGGAATCGTCGTGGCTGATCATGAGCGTGTCCAGCCGCATCACGCCATGCGTCAGCAGATAAGGGGCGACGATGCGCTCGCCCGCGTGAGTCGACTCCGGCCCCGGCCCCGCATCAAACAGCAACGTATGGCGCGCGGTCTCGACCAGCACCGAGGTGCCCTGCCCGATGTCCAGCGCCGTGAGCCGGAACGATCCGGGGGGCGGCCCGCCGGGCGACGGTACGAGCAGTGGCAGCCAGGTCAATGGCACGAGCCAGCGCAGCGGCCAGCCACGCGGGGCAAGCGCCCAGACGACACCCACTGCAGCACAACCCAACGCCCATCCGCCCGGTTGCGGCAGGCGCAGCAAAGCCCACGGCCAGCCTTCGATCGTCCCGAGCGCGTCAAGCAGCCAGGCCAGCAGCGCATGCGCCGCCTGCCAGGCATAGACATCGAGCGGTGCGGGCAACGCCACGCCCGCCAGCACGATCGGCGTGACGAACAGGCTCACCCAAGGTATCGCGCCCGCGTTGGCGAGCGGGCCGATCAGCGGAATCTGCATGAACCAGTACGCCGTAAGCGGTGCGAGCGCCAGCGTGACTGCCCATTGGACGCGCGCGCTATCGCCCGCGCGCCCGGCAAAGCGATGGGCGGAGCGCTCGACCATCGCGGCAGTGCGTGAGCGCAAGGCTTGCAGACGACCCACCGGCCGTGCATCGTCGTGCTCCCGCATCGGATCGAGTTCTTCCGGCGACAGGGCCGATACGTCATCGCGGCGCACACGTGGCACGCCGCTGGCCGCGAAGAGAATCGCCGCAACCGCCCCGAACGAGAGCCAGAACCCGGGCGCCGTCACCGCCCACGGATCGCGCAACAAGACGAGGCCGAGCGCCCAGGCCAGCACATGGCCACGCGACACCTCGCGCGAGCGCCATAGCGCCACTGCCGCGACGGCCAGCATCCAGAGCGCACGCTGCACCGGCACATTGAAACCGGCGAGCGCAGCATAAGCGGCGGCGGCAAGGACCGCGCCCAACATCGCCACCTTCTGCGCCGGCACGACGAGCGGCGCCTCAACACCGCGCCAGCGCGCGCGCCGCCAACAAGCCCCTGCGGCCCAGCCCGCGAGCCCCGCGACGAACGCCAGGTGCAGACCTGAAATCGCCACCAGGTGACTCGTGCCCGTATTGCGCAGCCGCCGCCAGTCGTCGTCGCTGACGGCGTCCTGCCCGCCAGTCGCCAGCGCTACAACGATGCCGCGATGCGGTGCGCCCGCCAGCACGCTGTCGATGCGCGCTCGAACCGCGGCACGCGATCGCTCGATCCGGATGGCGAGGCCCTGGGCATCGGGTGTCAGGCGCTGGGCCAGCTGCTCATTGCTGACGTAGCCGCTCGCGCGCACTCCGCGCGATAGCAGCGTCGCCTCGGTATCGCGCAAGCCGACGTTGCCCTCCGCGTGCGGACGTTTGAGCCGCACGTTCAATCGCCAGCGCGCGCCGGGCACGAGTCGCGGCAACGGCGCCTCGCGTGCGACCCAGCTCAACTGGATCAGACGCGGCAGTGCCTGCGCGCCTTCAGGCGCCTTGATGCCCCATCCTTCGGCGGAAAATAGAAAGCTTGCCGTGTCCGCATTCTGTGAAAGCAGTCGCGCGATATGCCCCGTCACTTCGACATCGCGCTTCTGCCATTCAGCAGGCAGCGCTTGAGCGAGTTGCCATTGCGCACGCAACGCTGCATAGCCAAAGCCCACGCCAGCGGCCGCCAGCCAGATCGCGAGCCATGCCAACCTATGTCGCCAGACCGACACGCGCTCCTGCTCGCGAAACGCCCAACGCGCCCACAGGGAAGCAAGCACAACGCACGCCACTAAAGCGATACACGCCCATCGTCCTGGCAGTTCCGCCTGACGCTGCAACGCGATCACGCCCAGCGCAAACCCGCACCACACTGCCCGCATCGCGCCTCCTTTTGCGAGGCGAAAACGCGAACCGCATAACGTTGCGTACGCAACGTTATGCCACCGCTTCAACGCGCGAAAAGCGCCTCAACTCAGGGAGAAATTATGCAGACGAAAGCGCGAGCCGCGGCAGTGCCGCCGCAGCGTTAGCCGTTGTGCCAAGGGCGAGTTCCTCGGGCGTCAGGCCGCGTAAGGCGGCGAGAGCGGCGCCGATGCGCGGCACCTGATCCGGCGAGTTGCGCTGCTTGTAGAGCCAGGATGGCGAGATATCGGGCGCGTCGGTTTCCATGACGATCGCCTCCAGCGGCAATTGCTCTGCGAGCCGGCGAATCTGCAACGCGCGTTCGAACGTCGTATTACCGCCGAAACCCAGATGCATGCCCTGTTCGATGAACGCATTGGCCTGCTGGAAGCTGCCATTGAACGCGTGCGCGATGCCGCAACGCACGCCGTTGCGCCGCAGCCCCTTAAGCACCTGGTCCTGCGACTTGCGCACATGACAAATCGCGGGCAATTCAAACTCGCGCGCGAGACGCAGTTGCGCGTCGTAGAAGTGCTGCTGGCGCGCGTCGTCGAGTCCGGGCACGAAATAGTCGAGACCGATCTCGCCGATGCCGACGAATTTAGGATCGTCGAGACTCGCCTCGATCTGCGTGCGCAACTCGGCAATATCTTCGTCGCGCGCATGAGGCGTATAGAGCGGATGAATCCCCAGCGCGTAGACCGCGCCGGGGGTGCGATGCGCGAGCGCGCGCACGGTGTCGAAGTTCTCGCGCGCCACCGCCGGGATCACGATGCGCGAGACGCCCGCCTCGCGTGCGGCCGACGCCACCGCATCGCGGTCGGCGTCGAACTCACCCGCATCGAGGTGGCAATGCGTATCGATCCACATAAAGACGCGCTCCCGCCGATAACCCGCGACTATCCGTCAGCCGCTCAGACCGGCACGACGGGCTCTTGGTGCAGCATCCCGTCGCGCAGCCGCACAATGCGGTCGCAGCGCGCCGCCAGATCGGGATCGTGCGTGACGATCACGAAACTGGTCTGGAACTGGTCCGAGAGTTCGAGCATCAGGTTGAAGACATTGTCCGCCGTGCTGCCGTCGAGATTACCCGTCGGTTCATCGGCGAGTACGCAGGCGGGCTTGGTCACCAGCGCGCGCGCGATCGCCACGCGTTGACGCTCCCCGCCCGACAGTTCGCCCGGACGGTGCCGCGCGCGATGCGCGAGACCCACGCGGTCGAGAATCGCCAGCGCTTCGGCGCGTGCTTCTTCCTGCGGCATGCGGCGAATACGCAGCGGCATCGCCACGTTGTCGAGCGCCGTGAACTCGGGCAGCAGATGGTGGAACTGATAGACGAAGCCCAGCGCACGGTTACGCAGATCGTTGCGATTGCGCTCGGAAAGCTCCGTGAACGGCTTGCCGAGCAGCTTCACGTTGCCCGTACCCGGTTCGTCGAGGCCGCCCAGCACATGCAGCAGCGTGCTCTTGCCCGAGCCCGATGCGCCCACGATCGCGAGCTTTTCGCCGCGCTTTACCGTGATGTCGGTGTCGTGCAGCACCTGCACCGAGAGCGGTCCCTGACCGAACACCTTGGAAATACCGTTGGCTTCGATCACATAGGGATAATCGCCCGCCGCGGCCTGGATCGATTGACGCTCATTCATAACGCAGTGCCTCCGCGGGACGTACCTTGGCCGCGCGCCAGCTGGGATAGAGCGTCGCCAGCGCGGACAGCACGAACGCAATCAAGCCGATGCGGATCACGTCGCCGGGGACGAGTTCCGAAGGCAGCTCACTGATGAAATAGACCGACGGCGGCAGAAACTGCACGCCAAGCAGATGCTCGATCATCGGCACGAGCCACGGAATGCTCCAGGCGATAAGACAGCCAAGCGCAACGCCGATGGCCGTACCCACGAAGCCGATCGTCACACCCTGCACGACGAAGATCTTCATGATCGAGCCGGGCTGCGCGCCGAGCGTGCGCAGGATGGCGATATCGGCCTGCTTGTTGGTAACCGTCATCACGAGCGACGACACCAGATTGAACGCGGCCACGGCGATGATCAGCGTAAGGATGATGAACATCATGCGCTTTTCGATCTGCACGGCCGAGAACCAGGTCTTGTTCTGCTGCGTCCAGTCGCGGATATACAGGTCGCCCGAAAGCGTATGCACCAGTTGACGCGCCACCGCCGGCGCGCGCTGCATGTCCTTCAGGCGCAGGCGCACACCGCTTGGCGCGGCGAGGCGGTAAAGCACTTCGGCGTCGCGGATATTGGTGAGCGCGAGCGTGCTGTCGTACTCGTAATGGCCGGACTCGAACACGCCCACCACCGTGAACTGCTTCAGGCGCGGCAGCATGCCCGCCGGTGTAATCGTGCCTTCGGGCGCGACCAGCGTGACCTTGTCGCCCTTGGTCACGCCCAGACTCACGGCCAGATCCGCGCCAAGCACAATATTGAAGCTGCCCGGCGTGAGATCGTTCAGGCTGCCGAGCTTCATCTCCTTGCCGATGTCCGAGACCTGCGGCTCTTCGGACGGCTCGACGCCGCGCAGCGCCACGCCGCTCACGCTGTCACCGCGCGTGAGCAGCGCCTGGGCGTCCACGTAAGGCGCGGCGCCGATCACCTCGGGATTGGTCTTGGCCTCTTTGGCCGTGAGCTGCCAGTCGGGCATCGAACCCGTGGGCGAGAAAATCTCGACGTGCGCGAGCACCGAGAGCATGCGGTCGCGCACATCGCGCTGGAAGCCGTTCATCACCGAGAGCACGACGATCAGCGCCGCGACGCCGAGCGCGATGCCCGACATCGAAATGAGCGCGATGAACGAGATGAAACCGTTGCCGGTCGTGCGTTTGCCGGCGCGTGTGTAGCGCCAGCCTATCTGCCATTCGTAGGGAAGTTTCAAGCGAATCCTTTTCTGCTTCGTCGTTGCGTCTGCTTCGTGACCGGGTGGGCGCAACGCCACCCAGTTCGCGATATTGCGGGCCGGAGCAAGTCGGCGATCAAGCGCGAAGTTTGCCACACTACCGCACCCTGAAGGACTTTGCGGCATCGCGCCCTCGCCCCTGCGCCTCGATGTCCGGACACCAATTGGACGTGGAAATCGCTTGCAGGTGCCACGCAGATTTGTATCGGCGTGTACGTAAGCCCATGATTTGTATGACCAGGCGTCACCGCACCGCGATTCATCAGCGTCTCTGTCGGCCCATGCAGGCCCTGGATCGCCAGACTCGCGCCCCCGGCGCCGAAGTACAATGCGCACCATCATGCCTGCCGACCGCCTCCATCTTCTCGTGCCGTTCGCGCTGCCCTCGGCGGCCGCGGCGTCCACGGCCCTCGCCGGCCTTCAGTACCCCGCTTTGTCGAAACTGGTCGCTCGCGCCCGTCTGGGCGAACAGGTGATCGGGGAAGATTTCCAGCGCACGCTGCCGCACGAGCGTTGGGTCGCGCGGGCGTTCGGTGCGTCCGCCGCGCCGGCCGCCACTTTGAACGGCGCAGCCGCCGACGATGAAGCCCCGCTCGCGCCGTGGATGCTGCTCGCCGACGGCGGCACGCCCGGCGACGCCACCTGGGCGTGCATCCAGCCCGTGCACGTGCGCATCGCCCACGATCATCTGGTGCTGATCGACCCCAGCGCGCTCGAACTCACCGATGCCGACGCCGCCGCGCTCTACGCGGTCGCCAAGCCCCTGATCGAGGAATTGGGCGTGCGCATCGAAGCGCCCACGCCGCAGCGCTGGTATCTGTCGAGCGATCAGTTCGGCACGCTCGCGGGTGCGTCGCCCTTGCGCGCGAGCGGACGCAATATCGAAATCTGGCTGCCGCACGAGGCCCATTCCGGCCAGCGCTCGCGCGCGTGGATGAAGGTGCAGAACGAGGTGCAGATGGCCTGGTTCGAGCATCCGGTCAACGAAGCGCGTGAGGCGCACGGCCTGCCTGCGGTCAATTCGATCTGGTTTCATGCGCAAGGGTCGCTGCGACCCGTGCAGCGGGCATTCGCGCGCGTGCGCTCGGACGCCGCCGCCACGCGCGGGCTCGCGCTCGCCGCTGGCGCGGAGCTGGGCGCGGCGCCCGCCACGTTCGACGCGCTGAAAGCCTCGATCCATGGCGCGGCCAACGCCGGCACGACGCTGATCGAGCTCGATCCGTTCTCCGCCGCCTATATCCAGCAGGACTGGGGCCGCTGGAACGCCGCCTTCGGCCAGCTGGAGCGCGACTGGTTCGCGCCTGCGCTCGCCGCGCTCGAAAGCGGCGAGGTGGCCGAACTGGGCGTCACGCTCTGCGGCGACACCGGCTCGGTCACGCTGCAAGCCACGCGCGGCGATCTGCGCAAATTCTGGCGACGCCGCGAGTTCGCGTCGCTCTTCATCGAATAATCGTCGAACACTCTCCGAAGCCGTCACGCATGACCCGAATCGTCACCCGCCCCTGTTCCCCCGCCGATACCGAAGCGCTGATCCGCCACGGCCTGCATCCCGTGCTCGCGCGGCTCTATGCCTCGCGCGGCGTGTGCCAGCCCGACGACATCGAGATCGGCCTCGGCCGCCTGATGCCGCCCGCTGGCCTCAAAGGTATCGACGAAGCCGCCACGCTGCTTGCGGACGCGCTCGAAGCGGACTGCCGCATGCTCGTGGTCGCCGACTACGACTGCGACGGCGCGACCGCCTGCGCCGTGGCCGTGCGCGGCCTGCGCATGATGGGTGCGCAGATCGACTATCTCGTGCCGAACCGTTTCGAGTATGGCTACGGCCTCACGCCCGAGATCGTCGCGCTCGCGGCTCAACGCAAAGGCGGCCCGCCGGACGTCCTGATCACGGTGGACAACGGCATCGCCAGCGTGGAAGGCGTGGAAGCGGCCAACGAGCTCGGCATCGAAGTGCTCGTGACCGACCACCACTTGCCCGGCGACACGCTCCCCGACGCGCGCGCCATCGTCAATCCGAACCAGCCGGGCTGCACGTTCGAGAGCAAGTCCCTCGCGGGCGTGGGCGTGATGTTCTACACGCTGCTCGCGCTGCGCGCGGAGCTGCGCAAGCGCGGCGCATTCGGCGAAGACCGCCCCGAACCGCGCCTGGACGGCCTGCTCGATCTGGTCGCGCTCGGCACCGTCGCCGACGTCGTGAAGCTCGACGCCAACAACCGCGTGCTGGTCGCGCAGGGTCTGCAACGCATCCGCAACGGCCGCATGCAGCCGGGCATCGCCGCGCTCTTTCGCGCCGCGGGCCGCGACGCGAAAAGCGCCTCCGGCTTCGACATGGGCTTCGCGCTCGGGCCGCGCCTGAATGCGGCGGGCCGCCTCTCGGACATGTCGCTCGGCATCGAGTGCCTCACCACCGACGACGCCGGCCGCGCCTGGGAACTCGCCCAGCAGCTCGACGCGATGAACCGCGAGCGCCGAGAGATCGAAGCCGGCATGCAGCAGCAGGCGCTCGCCGATCTCGCCGATGTCGATCCGCAGGACAGCGCGACGCTCACCCTCTTCAACGAGGGCTGGCACCAAGGCGTGATCGGCATCGTCGCTGGGCGGCTCAAGGAGAAGTTCCACCGGCCGTCCTTCACCTTCGCACTGGCCGACGATAACGGCGAACTCGTGAAAGGCTCGGGCCGCTCGATTCCCGGCTTCCATCTGCGCGACGCCGTCGATCTGATCTCCAAGCGCGAGCCAGGCCTCATCCACAAGTTCGGCGGTCACGCGATGGCCGCAGGCCTGACGATCGCCGCCACCGACGTGCCGCGCTTTGCCGCCGCGTTCGAGCGCGTGGGCCGCGAATGGCTCACCGCCGAAGCGCTCGCACGCACCGTGGAAACCGACGGCGACCTGGAAGACGCCTATTTCACGCCCGATTTCGTCGAGATGCTCGATGCGGCCGTGTGGGGTCAGGGCTTTCCGGCGCCGGTGTTCTCGGGCGAATTCGAGGTGGCCTCGCAGGCGCTCGTGAAGGACAAGCACCTGAAGCTGCAACTGCTGCGCGGGCGCCAGCGCTTCAACGCGATCTGGTTCAACCACACCGAATCGCTGCCGCAGCACACCACCGTCGCCTACCGTCTCGTGCGCGACACCTGGAACGGCGTGTCGCGGGTGCAACTGGTCGTCGAACACGCACTGCTCTGACCCCGCGACGAGCCGGTTCCGGCTAACTTGCGCATCGTCCGACTGCGAGCCCAAACATGGCCCAAACGCGCTGCCGTCCCGTCCGGCCGCGCCCTTGGTGCTGGGCCAATCAGCTATAATTGCGTGTTTTACACGCCGGATCACGAGAAAATGGAAGCGGAACGTCTCAACGCGATCGAAGCCCTTTTGGCGGACCTGCGCTCACGCGCAGGCGAGCTACGGGGGTATCTTTGACTACGACGTAAAAGCCCGACGGCTAGTCGAAGTCAATAGCGAACTCGAAGACCCGAACGTCTGGAACGATGCGAAGCACGCCCAGGGGCTCG
Organism: Paraburkholderia sp. J67; assembly: GCF_905220265.1. Lineage (NCBI taxonomy): Bacteria > Pseudomonadati > Pseudomonadota > Betaproteobacteria > Burkholderiales > Burkholderiaceae > Paraburkholderia > Paraburkholderia sp. J67. Next base: position 211,075 of record NZ_CAJMZK010000003.1, on the reverse strand, counting down.
GCAAGGAAAAGAAGCTGCTCGAAGGCGTCGTGCATGTGCTCGACGGTATCGAGAACGACACGCGCGATGCGCAGGACCTCTTCGAGATGGCGCGCGAGGAAGACGACGAGGACACGCTCGTCGCCTGCGAGAGTGACGCCGCCGAAATCGAAAAGCGCGTCGCCGACGTCGAGTTCCGCCGCATGTTCGCGAATCCGGCCGACCCGAACAACGCCTTCATCGACATCCAGGCGGGCGCGGGCGGCACCGAGGCCTGCGACTGGGCATCCATGCTGCTGCGCCAGTACGTGCGTTACTGCGAGCGCAAGGGCTTCAAGACCGAAGTGCTCGAAGAGTCCGAAGGCGACGTGGCCGGCATCAAGAGCGCGACCATCAAGGTCGAAGGCGAATACGCCTACGGCTTCCTGCGCACCGAAACCGGCATTCACCGCCTCGTGCGCAAGTCGCCGTTCGACTCGTCGGGTGGCCGCCACACGTCGTTCTCGTCGGTGTTCGTGTATCCGGAAATCGACGACTCGTTCGAGATCGAAGTCAATCCGGCCGATCTGCGCATCGACACCTACCGCGCTTCGGGCGCGGGCGGTCAGCACATCAACAAGACCGACTCCGCCGTGCGTATCACGCACGTCCCGTCGGGCATCGTCGTGCAGTGCCAGAACGACCGCTCGCAGCACCGCAACCGCGCCGAAGCGATGGCCATGCTCAAATCGCGTCTCTACGAGGCCGAAATGCGCAAGCGCCAGTCGGAGCAGGACAAGCTCGAAGCGGGCAAGTCGGACGTGGGCTGGGGTCACCAGATCCGCTCCTACGTGCTCGACAACAGCCGCATCAAGGATCTGCGCACCAACGTCGAAATCAGCAACACCAAGGCCGTGCTCGACGGCGATCTCGACGCCTTCATCAGCGCCAGCCTGAAACAGGGCGTGTAAGGGCGTCCAGCCCGTTGCACGTCAAGGGGCGTGCCCAGCCAACCTGGGCCGCCCTCTCCCGCAGCCTTGTCGCGCCTTCTGAAGCGCGGCGCGCTGCGGGAACCGAACTCCAAGAACTCCCGAGCCATCATGACCGAACCGACCCAGCAGAACGCGCAGAATACGCAAAGCGCCGCGCCCGAAATCGACGACAACCAGATCATCGCCGAGCGCCGCGAGAAACTGCGCGCGCTGCGCGAGGCGGGCGTCGCCTTCCCGAACGACTTCCGCCCGACCCACCACGCCGCCGACCTGCAGCGCGACTACGCCGACACCGACAAGGACGCGCTCGAAGCGGATCCGCTCGAAGTGAAGATTGCCGGCCGCATGATGCTCAAGCGCGTGATGGGCAAGGCGAGCTTCGCCACGGTGCGCGACGGCTCGGGCCAGATCCAGTTCTTCATCACGCCCGCCGACGTGGGCGAAGCCACTTACGACGCGTTCAAGAAGTGGGACCTGGGTGACATCGTCGCCGCTACGGGCGTGCTGTTCCGCACCAACAAGGGCGAGCTGTCGGTGCGCGTCACCGAACTGCGCCTGCTGTCGAAGTCGCTGCGTCCGCTGCCGGACAAGTTCCACGGCCTGTCGGACCAGGAAATGCGCTATCGCCAGCGCTATGTCGACCTGATCGTGACGCCCGAAGCGCGTGAGACCTTCGTCGCGCGTACCAAGGCGATCTCGTCGGTACGTCGCTTCATGTCCGACGCGAACTTCATGGAAGTCGAAACGCCGATGCTGCACCCGATCCCGGGCGGCGCGACGGCCAAGCCGTTCGTCACGCATCACAACGCGCTCGACATGCAGATGTTCATGCGTATCGCACCCGAGCTGTATCTCAAGCGCCTTGTCGTGGGCGGCTTCGAGCGTGTGTTCGAAATCAACCGGAATTTCCGTAACGAAGGCGTGTCGCCGCGTCACAATCCGGAATTCACGATGATGGAGTTCTACGCCGCGTACACGGACTACACGTGGCTGATGGACTTCACGGAACAACTGATCCGCCAGGCCGCCATCGATGCGCGCGGCACCGCCGTGCTCGACTATCAAGGCCGCGAACTCGATCTGTCGAAGCCGTTCCACCGCCTGACGATCGTGCAGGCCATCCAGAAGTACGCGCCGCAATACACGACCGAACAACTCGCCGATGCCGCGTTCCTGCGCACGGAACTCAAGAAGTTCGGCGTGGACGCGAACCAGCCGCAGTTCCTCAACGCGGGCGTGGGCGCGCTGCAACTGGCGCTGTTCGAAGAAACCGCCGAGTCGCAACTGTGGGAGCCGACGTACATCATCGACTACCCGGTCGAAGTCTCGCCGCTCGCGCGCGCATCGGACACTGCGCCGGGCATCACCGAGCGTTTCGAACTCTTCATCACGGGCCGCGAAATCGCCAACGGCTTCTCGGAGCTGAACGATCCGGAAGACCAGGCCGCGCGCTTCAAGAAGCAGGTCGAGCAGAAGGATGCCGGCGATGAAGAAGCGATGTTCTTCGATGCCGACTATATCCGCGCGCTCGAATACGGTATGCCCCCGACGGGCGGCTGCGGTATCGGCATCGACCGTCTGGTGATGCTGCTGACCAACAGCCCGAGCATCCGCGACGTCATCCTCTTCCCGCACCTGCGCCGCGAAGACTAAGGACTGACTGACATCGACACGCCCCGCCGCCCCGTGCGACGGTGGCGCGCCCAGACGGGGCGCATGCGGTTCACGCCGCATGCGCCCCGTTTCTTTTGGCTGCGTTCCGGGCGGCGATTGTCAATTGTTTGTAACCGTCAGTAAAAGCTGCCGCCGTGGCGCGTGGTCCGCCCGGGCATGCGCTTTGCGCTATCGCGGAAAACCAGGCCGCGCAGGGCCGTGTAGCGAATGAGGCGAACAGGTTCATTTTTCCGGCTCGCCACATACGCATGACGGGTTACAAATTGAAACGCCCAGGCCGCGGGTTTGGCTCACACTGCGCTGACGCGATTCAAGCGGGACTTCCCCCCGAATCACCACGAGCCAACTCTGCCAAAGACGGAGCCAGTCATGAACAATCCTGATCCGAAACCGACCACACAGACCACCTCGCCTGCCCAGAACCGCCGGATTCATCCGCTGGTCGCCACCGCCGCGGGCGCGGTGATCGTCGCGAGCCTGGCGGCCACTGCCGCCATCACCGGCGTGTTCCCGAAGGCCTCCAGCAACGCTGAACAGAACGCGCAGAGCCAGACCGGCCAGACGACCATGATGGCCTCGCAGCCGGTCGTCGACTCGACGAGCGCGGCCACGCCCGCGCAATATGCGCAAAACACGGCGCCGCAACAGCCCGAGGCGCAGCAGCCTGCACCGACCCAGCCGCAGCAGGCACAGACCGCCCCGCCGCCGCAGTACGGCCAGCCCCAGCAGCAGCCACAGCAATACGCCCAGGAAGCGCAACCGCAACAGGCCGCATGCGCGGCGTGCGGTGTCGTCGAGGCGGTTTCGGCCACGCGTCAGGAAGGTCACGGCACCGGTATCGGTGCAGTAGGCGGCGCCGTGGCAGGCGGTGTTGTCGGCAACCAGTTCGGCAGCGGTGGCGGCAGAACAGCCATGACGCTGCTAGGCGCACTGGGCGGTGGTCTTGCCGGCAACTCGGTCGAGAAGCATCTGCGCAGCACCACGTCGTACTCGGTGCGCGTGCGCATGGATAGCGGCAAGATGCGCTATTTCACGTATCACGAAGCGCCGCCGTTCCAGCAAGGTCAGCGTGTGCGCGTCGAGCACGGTACGCTTGCCGCCGCATAAGTTCGCACGCAGTTCATACGCGTTTCGCACGCCGCGAGCGGGCAAAACAAAAGGCGATTCGCCCCGAGGGTGAATCGCCTTTTTTGCGTCTCGTCTTCTACGACGACTGAGGCAACGCGGAATCAGTATCCCGCGTCCTCGATCCATGCCGCCTGAATCGCTTCGAGGATCTTCTCGTTCGAACGCTGTGGATCGTCGTCGAAGCCTTCGAGTTCGGTGATCCAGCGATGCAGATCAGTGAAGCGCACATACTGTGGGTCGATTTCCGGATGGGTGTCCGTCAAGGCCACTGCGATGTCCTGCGTATCGGTCCATTTCATGGCTGCGCGCTCCTCTGTGGGATGGATCAGTGGTTTTCCTTCGCGTGATTGATCGAGTAACGCGGAATCTCGACCACGAGGTCATCCTCGGCCGGCACGAGCGCCTGGCACGACAGCCGCGAAGTCGGCTCCAGACCCCATGCCTTGTCGAGCAGGTCGTCTTCGAGTTCTTCCGACGGCTCGAGCGCGTTGAAACCTTCGCGCACGATGACGTGACAGGTCGTGCAGGCACACGACTTTTCGCAGGCGTGTTCGATTGAGATGCCGTGTTCCAGCAGCGCGTCGCACACGCTCTCACCCGGCTTGGCGTCGATCACCGCGCCCTCAGGGCACAGTTCGACATGGGGCAGCACCACGATTTGAGGCATTCTGATTTCCGTATCCAAAACTTGTCATCTCGGGTGTGCCCCGTCCATTGACGGGGGCATCACCCATTCTACTGGCGTCGTGCGCTTCGCTGCATCGGGAAAGCACGCAGACGGTGCAGGCTTGCCCGTGCGCCTCTGAAGCGCATTCAACCACGTCCTTAGCCGATCTCGTCGAGCTTCTTGCCCGCCAGTGCGCGCTTGATGCCCTTGTCCATGCGACGTGCCGCGAACTCGTCGGTGCCCTCGGCGAGCGCCTTGGTGGCCGCTTCGATTGCGTCGGTATCTTCGCCCGGCGCGATCTGCGCCAGCGCAGCGACCAGCTTGTCGAGTTCCGCGCGCTCGGCGTCGTCGAGCAGTTCGCCGTCGGCGGCCAGCGCCGATTGCGTCGCCTCGATCACGCGCTGCGCTTCGACCTGCGCTTCGCGCAGCGCGCGGGCACGCATGTCGATGTCGGCGGTCTTGAAGCTGTCTTCGAGCATCTTCGCGATGTCGTCGTCGGCGAGACCGTAGGACGGCTTCACCACCACCGACGCTTCCACGCCCGAATGCTGTTCGCGCGCGAACACGGACAGCAGGCCGTCAGCATCGACCTGGTAGGTCACGCGGATGCGCGCCGCGCCCGCCGCCATCGGCGGAATGCCGCGCAGCTCGAAACGCGCGAGCGAACGGCAGTCGGACACGAGCTCGCGCTCGCCCTGCACCACGTGGATCGCCATCGCGGTCTGGCCGTCCTTGAAGGTCGTGAACTCCTGCGCACGCGCGACCGGAATCGTCGAGTTACGCGGGATGATCTTCTCGACGAGGCCGCCCATCGTTTCCACGCCCAGCGAGAGCGGGATCACGTCCAGCAGCAGCCAGTCGTCGTCGCCGCCGCGGTTGCCCGCGAGCAGGTCGGCCTGGATCGCCGCGCCGAGCGCAACCACCTGGTCCGGATCGAGATTCGTGAGCGGCGGTTGGCCGAAGAACTGCTCGACGGCGCGGCGAACCACCGGCATGCGCGTCGCACCGCCTACCAGCACCACGCCCTTCACCTCATTCGCGGCAACCTTGGCGTCGCGCAACGCCTTCTTCGTGGGCGTGAGCGTACGCTGCACGAGCGCTTGCGTGAGCGCCTCGAAGCGCGCTTCGTCGATCGTCACGGCGAGTTGCGCGCCGCTCGACAGCGTGACGTCGATACGCGTTTCAGCAGCCGACGAGAGCGCTTCCTTGGCGTCGCGTGCGCGATCCAGCAAGAGGCGCACGTCTTCGGGCGTGAGCGCCGCGCGGGCGATACCGCCCTGTTCCAGCACGTACTCGAACACCGCGTGGTCGAAATCGTCGCCGCCGAGCGCCGAGTCGCCGCCCGCCGCGAGCACTTCGAACACGCCCTTGGTCAGCTTGAGGATCGACAGGTCAAAGGTGCCGCCGCCGAGGTCGTAGACCGCGTAGAGGCCTTCGGAGCCGTTGTCGAGGCCGTAAGCAATGGCGGCTGCGGTCGGCTCGTTGAGCAAACGCAGCACGTTCAGGCCCGCGAGACGCGCGGCGTCTTTCGTCGCCTGGCGCTGCGCCTCGTCGAAGTACGCGGGCACCGTGATAACCGCGCCGACCAGATCGTCGCCAAGCGAGTCTTCGGCGCGCTGGCGCAGCGTCGCGAGAATTTCAGCCGACACTTCGACCGGGCTCTTCACGCCGTCGATGGTCTGGATCTGCACCATGCCGGGCGCGTCGACGAATTCGTAGGGAGCGTTCGCCGCCCCTTCGACGTCGGCCTTGCCGCGGCCCATGAAGCGCTTGACCGACACGATGGTGTTGCGCGGATCGGTGGCCGCTTCGGCCTTCGCCGCGCGGCCGATGCGACGGCCGCCGTTCGCCAGATAGCGCACGACGGACGGCAGCAGCACGTGGCCGTCGTCGTCGGGCAGCACGTCGGGCACGCCGCTGCGCACCGCGGCGACCAGCGAGTTCGTCGTGCCGAGGTCGATACCGACCGCGAGCCGCCGCTGATGCGGCGCCGGCGCCATGCCGGGTTCGGAGATTTGCAGTAATGCCATCTGTGTGATCTGTTGCGGGCCGTGGCTTCGCACGTCGTGCGCGCCGCTCGCGGCCCTGTCCTGTATCCGTGGTTCTACGCTTGTTTGCGTCTGCGCGCTCGCGTTCGTTTCAGCGCTGCGTATCGAGCATCAAGGCAGCATCAAGGCATCAGCCTTCAAGGCGCTCGATCTGCGTATCGATCTCGGCCGCCACGCGTTCGATGAACATCAACTGGCGCACTGCCTCGGCCGCCGGCTGGTTCGAGCCGCTGTCGAGCAGCGCGCCGAGCTTCGTCATGCGCGCGCGTTCGTCGTCGCGCAGATCGCCCGCCAGCGCGTCGAGCGCATCGACATTCTTCGCGCCGACCGCATCCTCGATCGCCTCGCGCCATTCCATCTGCTGCATCAGGAACGCCGACTCCATCGCCGTATTATTCTCCGCGCCGACGTCGATGCCGCGCAGATGCAGCAGGTACTTCGCGCGCTTGAGCGGGTCGCGCAGCGTCTGATACGCCTCGTTGGCGCGCGTGGCCCACTGCATCGCCACGCGCTTTTGCGCCTCGCCGGCCGCCGCGAAGCGGTCGGGGTGCACCTGCGCCTGCACGGTGCGATACGCGTGATCGAGCGCGTCGGCGTCGAGCGCGAACTGCTCGGGCAGGCCGAAAAGCACGAAGTGGCTGTCGGAAAGCGAAGAAAGCGAGGCCATCGGATTGAACGTTCTAGTGGGGTCTTGCAGGGCTTCGAAAAATCAAAAAGGCGGCACAGGCCGCCTTTTCACCGCAACGCACGGACTCAAACGCGGAAGGACTCGCCGCAGCCGCACTCGTCCTTCACATTCGGGTTGTTGAACTTGAAGCCCTCGTTGAGGCCCTCGCGCACGAAATCGAGCTGCGTGCCGTCGATATACGAAAGGCTCTTCGGATCGACGATGACCTTCACACCGTGGCTCTCGAACACGTTGTCCTCAGGTGCGAGCTCATCGACGTACTCGAGCTTGTACGCCAGACCCGAGCAGCCCGTCGTACGCACACCAAGGCGCAAGCCGACGCCCTTGCCGCGACGAACCAGATACTTCTGCACGTGCTGTGCCGCTTTTTCAGTCAACGAAATTGCCATAACGTTCTCGCCCCACTCCATGTCGTGCGCTTCAGACTCGCGCCCGCTTCGTCACGACGCGGCGCAGGCTTGCCTGCATCCCGATCGTTCATTCCGCAGCGGCGCGCCATCTGCCGCGCCGCTGTCCCACCCGACCCACGCGGCTCGATGCCGCGCAAGGCGCTTGTGCCAACTTCAGGCCACGACTTACGCCGCGTCGACCTTCGCGTCTGCCGTGTGGCGCTGCTTGTAGTCGGCGACCGCTGCCTTGATCGCGTCTTCCGCGAGGATCGAGCAGTGGATCTTCACCGGCGGCAGGGCCAGTTCTTCGGCGATCTGCGTGTTCTTGATCGAAAGCGCCTGGTCGAGCGTCTTGCCCTTGACCCATTCCGTGACGAGCGAGCTCGAAGCGATGGCCGAACCGCAGCCATAGGTCTTGAACTTCGCGTCTTCGATCACGCCGTCCGCGCCCACGCGGATCTGCAGCTTCATCACGTCGCCGCAAGCCGGCGCGCCGACCATGCCCGTGCCAACCGCATCGTCGTCCTTCGAGAACGAACCAACGTTACGCGGGTTTTCGTAGTGGTCCAGAACCTTGTCGCTATATGCCATGATCACACTCCTTCAATTCGTTGGCCGCGCTGCATGCAGTGGTCTGCGTTTTGCGCTGCGGCCGGGTCGAGATTCGCTTTGCTTCGCGCGCCGATGATTAGTGCGCGGCCCACTGGATGGTCGACAGATCGATGCCATCCTTGTGCATTTCCCACAGCGGCGAGAGGTCGCGCAGCTTGGCGATCTTCGTCTTGAGCAGGTTGATGACGTAGTCGACGTCCTGCTCGGTGGTGAAACGGCCCACCGTGAAACGGATCGAGCTGTGGGCCAGTTCGTCGTTGCGGCCGAGCGCGCGCAGCACGTACGACGGCTCCAGCGACGCCGACGTGCACGCCGAACCCGACGACACGGCCACGTCCTTGACGGCCATGATCAGCGATTCGCCTTCGACGAAGTTGAAACTGATGTTCAGGTTGTGCGGGACACGCTTTTCCATGTCGCCGTTCACGTAGGTTTCTTCGATTTCCGAGAGGCCATTGAGCAGACGATCGCGCAGCATGCGCACGCGCTCGTTTTCCGTCGCCATCTCTTCACGCGCGATACGGAACGCCTCGCCCATGCCGACGATCTGGTGCGTCGCCAGCGTGCCCGAGCGCATGCCGCGCTCGTGACCGCCGCCGTGCATTTGCGCTTCGATGCGGATACGCGGCTTGCGCCGCACGTAGAGCGCGCCGATGCCCTTCGGGCCGTAGGTCTTGTGCGCCGAGAACGACATCAGGTCGACCTTGAGCTTTTGCAGGTCGATGGGCGCCTTGCCCGTCGATTGCGCTGCGTCGACGTGGAAAATGATGCCCTTTTCACGGCAGATTTCGCCGATCGTCTCGATGTCCTGGATCACGCCGATCTCGTTGTTCACGTGCATCACGGAAACGAGGATCGTGTCGGGACGGATCGCGGCCTTGAACGTGTCGAGGTCGATCAGACCGTCGTCCTTCACGTTCAGATACGTGACTTCGTAGCCTTCGCGCTCGAGTTCGCGGCAGGTGTCGAGCACAGCCTTGTGCTCGGTCTTCACCGTGATGATGTGCTTGCCCTTGCTCTTGTAGAAGTGCGCGGCACCCTTGATCGCGAGGTTGTCCGATTCGGTTGCGCCGGAGGTCCAGATGATTTCGCGCGGGTCGGCGTTGACGAGCGCGGCGACGTTCTCGCGCGCTTCCTCGACGGCGCGTTCCGCGTCCCAGCCGTAGGCGTGGCTGCGCGACGCCGGATTGCCGAACTGCTCGCGCAGGTACGGAATCATCTTGTCCACCACGCGCGGGTCGACGGGCGTCGTCGCGCTGTAGTCCATGTAGATGGGCAGGTGGGGAATGTCGTTATTCATCTATCGCTCCGGGGAATCTGGGTGCTGCGCGTGTACTGTGGTGTTACGTCGTGGCGGTGGGCGCTACGCTCATGAACTCGCCATGTTGAAGATCGAGTTCGGACCGAGCGGTATCGCCCTGACCGGTTCGACCGCGGGCGCCTCGGTGCGGCGGTCGCGCAGGACGGTGGGCGCGGCGCCTTCACGGGCGCGCTGCTTGTCCACCAGATCCTTGAGCGACACCGAATCGAGGTACTCGACCATCTTCTGGTTCAGCGTGGACCAGAGTTCGTGCGTCATGCAGTGGCCGTCGTGCTGCTTGGTGCCTTCGCAGGCGCCCTTGCCGCCGCACTGGGTGGCGTCGAGCGGCTCGTCCACGGCAATGATGATGTCCGCGACCGTGACGTCCTCTGCGCGACGCGCGAGGTTGTAGCCGCCGCCCGGCCCGCGGACCGATTCGACGATTTCGTGACGGCGCAGCTTGCCGAACAGCTGTTCAAGGTACGACAGCGAAATGTGCTGGCGCTGGCTGATACCCGCAAGCGTCACCGGGCCCTGCTCCTGGCGCAGGGCCAGGTCGATCATCGCCGTGACGGCGAAACGGCCTTTAGTGGTGAGTCTCATGATGTAGGGGAACCGCAATTCTCGACAATTTTCGTCAAGTATAAATACATGACTAGTTTAGTCAAGTATCCGCGCCGCGATACGGGTTATTAGGCGCATGACGAAAAGGGAAAACGGCACAAAACGACCATCAAAGTGCGCCGTCACGTTCATTTCAATCCGACCGCTTCAAAATCCGTTCAATCCACCAGTTGCGGGCGCAAAGCCGCCAGCAAACCGTTGCAGGCCGCCTCGCATTGATCGAGCACCGCCTCGAAACCCGCGTCGCCGCCAAAATAAGGGTCCGTGACCACCCGCTCCTGCGCGTTGGGCGCGAACTCCATCAACAGGCGAATCTTGTCGCGTTCCGACGCCGGCGCGACCTGCTGGAGCGCCGTCACGTTGGCGTCGTCCATTGCCACGATCAAATCGAACGCGCTGAAATCGCCTTCCGCGATCTGACGGGCTCGCAGTGTCGCGAGATCGTAGCCGCGCTTCCCGCCCGCGCGCTGGGCGCGTTCGTCAGGCGCCTCGCCGATGTGCCAGTTGCCCGTGCCCGCCGAATCGACCGTCACGCGAGCACCCAGGCCTGCTTCGTCGACAAGGCGACGCATCACGGCCTCAGCCGTGGGCGAACGGCAGATGTTGCCGAGACACACGAAGCAGACGGAAACCTTTTTCATCCTTTTTTCGTCACAGGAAATTGAAGGATTGGGGCGTTTCGCTAGAACTGGCGGACACGCTACGCGGGTTCGGAAAGCGGCGAATCCACGATTATACAAAGCGCACGATTTGCGCGCTTGGCGTGACTCGACGGCTGGATCGACCTAGATTGCGCTGGCCCGCGGCAACGGCGCTTCGCTGCGCAATGCCTTGACCGGGGCTTTCATGTCGGCGGCATTGCCAACCAGACCATATGACACCGTGCGCGCCAACTCGGCGCTCACCTGATCGGCGCCGAGCGGGAACTGCTGCTCGGCGGTATTCCACGCATGAACCCATGCGATTACCGCGAGTGGCACGATCAGTGCCAGCGGCCAATACACCTCTATTTTCTTTCTCATGATGCGACTCTCTATCGACTGTGGGGCGACGAGCTCAGACGCACTATCGCCAGTCGAAATGATATAGAGGATCGCAATCAGGAAAAACCCGGCAAAGTCGAACACACTGTTGTCGCAGATTAAACAGTGGCTGCATCACGGTTGACGATGCCGCGGCGGAGGATTCGCTTCAGGAGGCTTTGCGCGTCGGGACGTTCGCGTCCAGGTGCGTCTGGCGTGCCGCGTACAACTCGCGGAAGGTACGCCCGACGGGCGCCGGCATGTCGCGCCCATCCGTCCAGCCGCGTGCGAACGGCATCTTGCGGATCACGCGCGCGTGCCCGCCCATGCGTTCCAGTATGCGCACACCAAGCTTGGTAAGCAGCGCATAGACGCTCGGATGCAACGCCAGCCAGCCCCATGCGGCCAGCGCCGCGCGCTCGCGCCACGGCCGCAGGCGACGCTCAGTCTGCTTTTCCCGCAGCTTGCGCAGCAGATCCGAAAGCGGGATGCCCACCGGACACACGCTGTTGCACTCGCCGCAGAGCGTAGCCGCCTGCGGCAAATCGAGCGCCTTGTCGATGCCCACGTAGCTTGGCGTGAGCACGGAACCCATCGGCCCCGGATAGACCCAGCCGTAGGCGTGCCCCCCCACCTTCTGATAAACCGGGCAATGGTTCATGCACGCACCGCATCGTATACAGCGCAGCATGTCCTGGAACTCGCCGCCGATCAGGCCCGTTCGCCCGCCATCGACCAGCACGACGTACATGTGCTCGGGGCCGTCCTGATCTTGCGGGCCGCGCGGGCCGGTGAGCAGCGAGAAGTAATTCGAGGTCGCCTGCCCCGTGGCCGAGCGCGGCAGCAGGCGCATGGCCGTGGCCAGGTCTTCGAGGGTTGGGAGCACCTTTTCGATGCCGGTGACGGCCACGTGGACGCGCGGCATCACGGTACACATGCCCTCGTTGCCCTCATTCGTCACCAGCACGACCGAACCGGTCTGCGCCACAAGGAAGTTGCCGCCCGTCACGCCCATATCCGCCGAGAGAAAATGGGGACGCAAGACTTCACGCGCCTCGCGCGTCATATCGGGGATCTCGGTCAGACGCGGCTTGTCGTGCGTGCGCGCGAAGAGATCGGCGATCTCGTCCTTATCTTTGTGGACGACTGGCGCAATGATGTGGCTCGGCGGCTCGTTGTTGTTGATCTGAAGGATGTACTCGCCGAGATCGGTCTCGATGGACTGCACCCCCATCTCCGCCAGTACAGTGTTGAGCTGCATTTCCTCCGACACCATCGACTTGGTCTTGATGACCTTGCGGACCTCATGACGGCGCGCGATGTCGGCCACAAGCTTTGCAGCGTCGCGCGCTGTCTCGGCGAACAGTACCGTCACGCCTCGCCGCGTCGCCTCGGCCTCGAACTGCTCGATCCAGACGTCGAGATTGTCGAGCGCGCGATTGCGGCGCTCCTTCAGCGCGGCACGCGTGGCTTCGAAGTCGATGGCCGTGATGGCTTCCGCCCGCGCGCTGACGAATTTTGTCGAGAGCTTCTTGAGGTTGTGTTGCAGACGCTGATCGGCCAGTTTTTGACCGGCGCGCGCCTTGAACTGCATCGACGTGACTTGCATGGCGTATGAGGAGTCGGAGCGTGAGTTAGCGGACGAAGGGACAGCGTCAGATGTCGCCGGCCAGCACCTGGGCGATATGCAGGACGCGCGTGCTGTGGTCGCCGGTGCGACGCAGGCGCCCTTCGATATTCAGCATGCAGCCCAGGTCGCCGAGGACCACCGTGGCCGCCCCGCTTGCCTGCACATTCATGCACTTCTCGTCGGCAATGGCGGTCGAGATCGCGCCGTACTTGACCGCGAACGTACCGCCGAAGCCACAGCAGTGCTCGCAATCCTTCATTTCCTGCACCTGCACGCCGCGCTGCGCCAGCAAGGCGCGCGGCTGTGCCTTGACGCCCAGTTCACGCAGTCCCGAACACGAATCGTGATACGTCACCGGACCGCGAAACTCGCCTTCCGGCAACGAAACGCGCGCGACGTTGACGAGGAAATCCGTCAATTCGTAGACGCGCTCGCGCAGCTTGCCGTAGCGCGACATCAATTCAGGATCGTCGCGGAACAGATCGCCGAAATGCACACGAATCATGCCGCCACACGAACCAGATGGCACCACGACATAGTCGAACTGCTCGAATTCGCGCAGCGTCTTTTCCGCCAGATCGCGTGCCAGCGCGCGCTCGCCCGAGTTGTAGGCCGGCTGACCGCAGCAGGTCTGCGCGGGCGGCACGATGACGTCATAGCCAGCATCTTCGAGCAGCTTCAGCGTCGAAAAGCCGATTTCGGGGCGCATCGTGTCGATGAGACAGGTGACGAACAGTCCGACTCGCATGGGGAATCCTTTTGAAAACCGTCCCCGATTATCCGATGTTTCGCAGCCACCACCAACGCTCGCGTCACGCCTCTGATTGCTGCCGCACCGCAGCAGCGGCTTCCCGCTAGACGCTTACTTTTTTCACAATACGAGATACAATGAATTTCTGCTTCCCGCCCCTATCCTGCGTCAAACACGAATCTGCATCCGGAATACGCCCTCATGACCGACACCAATCCAGATCCGAAGACCTCGATTCAGGTGATCGAGCGCATGATGCGCCTGCTCGATGCGCTCGCCGCGCATACGGACCCGGTCAGCCTGAAAGAACTCGCCCAGCGCACGGAACTGCATCCGTCCACGGCGCACCGCATTCTCAATGACATGGTGAGCTGCCGACTTGTCGACCGCTCGGACCCGGGCACCTATCGCCTGGGTATGCGCCTGCTGGAACTCGGCAACCTCGTGAAAGCACGCCTTTCCGTGCGTGATGCGGCACTCTCGCCCATGCGTGAGCTCCACCGCCTCACCGGCCAGACGGTGAACCTTTCCGTGCGGCAAGGTGATGAGATCGTCTATATCGAGCGCGCCTACTCGGAGCGTTCGGGCATGCAGGTGGTGCGCGCCATTGGTGGTCGTGCGCCCTTGCATCTCACCTCGGTCGGCAAGCTTTTTCTTGCCGCCGACGAAGCGACGCGCGTGCGCGCCTACGCCACGCGCACCGGCCTGTCGGGCCATACGCGCAATAGCATCACGGATCTCGGGCGCCTCGAACGCGAACTCGCGCACGTGCGCCAGGAGTCCTGCGCACGCGATAACGAAGAGCTCGAGCTAGGCGTGCGCTGCATTGCGGCAGGCATTTACGACGACACCGGCAAACTGGTGGCGGGTCTCTCGCTTTCCGCTCCGGCAGACCGTCTGCAAGACTCGTGGCTTGGGCAACTGAGCAAGACCGCACTCACGATTTCGGAATCGCTCGGCTACCACGCCGAACCCGCCGAAGGCCACGTGCAAACGGCCTAAGCGGCCGCTTTCTGCCCCCTCACGCCACCAGCTCGGCTAGCTGGCGTTTGACGCGCGCATCGACCTCGCGCGCGTCCTTCGCCAGATTGACCTGTTTCGCCGTACACGCCGTATCCAGCAAGGCTGCGTCGATACTGTAGCCCTCGCGTCCACTCAGCCAGATCAAGATGTCGCCCAGATGCCAGAGCGACGGACTGCCCTCATGCACCGGCTGCGGGAAATCGGCGACATGCGCGAGCATGAGCTTGCGCATGTTTTGCCGCGACATGCCGGTTAGATCGGCAACGTCGGTCAAGCCGACGAAATCGGGCGCCGCCTCGACAAGGCGCGCCGACGGTACCGCCTCTTTCACGTTCTGCAACGCGGTGTAGATGGCGGCCCATGCGCTTTCACTGTCACGCGCGAACGCCAGCGCGATACGCCCCGGCAAACCCACACCGATGGTTGCGTCATCGCAGCCCGCCTGCGCCAGGCGCTCGATCAGCTGCTCCTGATCGCAATCCTCGGGCGCAAGCTGGTACTTGAGCGTGAATACGTAATTCATGGGTCACTCCTGCTGTGTGGTGCGCGCCCGCGCAGGAAGCGCGGGCGGTGCATTGGCGCGCTGTGCCGTGCAGTTGTCGACCACGCGCTGCAAAAGATGTGCGTGGTTCCCTGCGTTGCGTGGCGTGCTCCAGATGCTCGTGATGCAAAACTCCCCGCACCGGCAATCGGCCTGATTGGCGGGGCAATACATCCTTCCCCACGCGTGACCGCTGCCCTTGCCTGGTCGTACTAACCAACCCTTTGCCTCGGCATAAGTCAGCGCAGCCTCGATCTCTTTTCTCGGATGCGATCGTCTCATTGGCGAACCCAGTGTAAGCGCCGCTATTTTGGTTGTCAATTGACAACCAGCAAACTTTGGGCGGGCGATTCGCGTTGCCCGGTCAGGCAACGCGTAGCGAAACACTGAAGATTCTGCCCACGGCATCGGCCTTCAAACAGCTGGCCGTATGGCGTAGGAATACCTGACGAGGGCCGCAAAAAACAAACGCCCCGCAAATGCGGGGCGTTCGATAACCAAAGTGGTGCAGCTTGGGAAACGGGCAGATCAGGTGCCTGCGCCGCCTGCGTCCGCGCTCGTGATGCGCGGCTGCTGGTCCGCGCCACCGTTGTCGAGCCACGCGCGCACGCGGGTCGCGTCGGCGAAACGCGAATACTTGCCGCTCGAATCCAGCAGCACCATGATGACCGGACGGCCGTGGATCGTCGACTGCATGACGAGGCATTCGCCGGCTTCGTTGATGAAGCCAGTCTTCTGCAAGCCGATATCCCACGACGGATTGCGCACCAGCGCGTTCGTGCTGTTGTAGGCCAGCGTGCGCTTGCCCGTGAACACGTCGTAGCTGTGATCGGTCGAGAACTGGCGAATCATCGGGTATTGATACGCCGCATTCACCATCTTCACGAGATCGCGCGCCGTCGAAACGTTGTGACTCGTGAGGCCCGTCGAATTCTCGAAGTGCGTATCGGTCATCCCGAGCTGTTTGGCCTTTGCGTTCATTGCCGCGATAAAGGCCGGACGCCCGCCCGGGTAGTAGCGCGACAGCGCGGCAGCGGCACGGTTTTCCGATGCCATGAGCGCGATATGCAGCATGTCTTCGCGCGAGAGCACCGAGCCTACCGACAGACGCGAGCCGGTGTTCTTCTCGTAGTCGCGGTCTTCGTCAGTGACTTCGATCTGTTCGGTGAGCGGCGCCTTCGAGTCAAGCACGACCATGGCGGTCATGAGTTTCGAGATCGAGGCGATCGGCACCACGGCGCGCGAGTTCTTGTCGAACAACGGCTCGAGCGAATTCTGGTCGACCACGAAGGCAACGCCCGAGCGCAGCATCAGCGAGTCCGGTGTCTCGTGCAGGCCGAACGCCTGACCGACGGTCGGCTGGCGCGGCTCGAACGCGACGCGGCGCACTGCCGTATGGTGGCGGCCATTCATCGTGTAGCTGACGCGGCGTTTTTTCGCCGTCGGACGCGCATCGTCGTCCTTCGCCGCAACGGTACGGGTCGCGCCCGCCTTCTTCGCCACCTTCGCAGGTGCGGCGTCGGCTTTCACAACCTTTTTGGTGGCCTTCTTGGCCTTCGCCGTTTTCGCGGCGGCGGTGTTCTGCGACGCAGCAAAAGCGCCCTCGGGCACTACGAGCGTCGCGCTGATGGCCACGGAGACAGCTACCGACAGCGCGGTACTGACAACCGATGAAGGCACCAGTTTGAACGACAGGAACTTGTCGGATTTCATTGGTGTTCTGGATGAAGCGGCGGGATCGTTCGCCAAGTGTAGTAAAACCACGAAAAATTCGCAAATTGAAGCACTTATGGCTACTCGTTAAACCGAAGTCTGGTTTTTGATTGAGCAGACCAATGTTCTTCACGCATTCGATGGAGAAAAACAATCACCCGGACAACCCCACCCTGCTGCGCCTTGCGCCGACAACGTTTGCTGTCGCCTACGCATTAACGGCGCGCAACTTGATGAACTTTATGTGGGATAAATACCGAGGACGATGTTCTGACATCCATACTGCCGAACCAGGCGGCGCGCAGTTCGACTGCAATAAAGCCTTAACGTTCCATGTAGGAATCTGGTGGACGCACCTCAGTGCATTCCCTGACACCGTTCATGCAACGGCGGAGCACGCAAAAAAACCCACGTTGCACCGTCAGACTCAATCTTGCCAGAACCAGCGCGCATATGCGCAACCTTGTCAGGCAAGGCGCTCCGGCAAACCCCAAGCGGGCGCTATGCCGCACCTCAGCGGAAATGCCGTTCGCACCCTCATGCCGCTCGCATAAGTATATGTTTAATAATACTTTAATGAGTTTGTGCGCCGCATCAAAAGTCCTTGACATTCGTCTGAGCCGTCCTAAAATCAGGATCAATGCTGCGACGCACCAAAGCATGACCCGAATTTCCCCCCGGCGTCGGGCAGATCACCAGAGTCTTGCCACTTACTCCAGGCGACCCACCTACGAGGCCGCCAACCATCCAGGAGCGTAAACATGAGTCTGCTGACCCCTGAGCAATTCGCCGCTGCACAGAAAGCCAACCTCGAAACCCTGTTCGGTCTGACCGGCAAGGCTTTCGAAGGCGTGGAAAAGCTCGTCGAATTGAACCTTCAGGCCGTTCGCTCGAATCTGGCGGAATCGCAGGAACACGCGCAGCGCGCGCTGTCGGCCAAGGATGCGCAGGAATTCTTCGCGCTGCAGTCGAGCTATGCGCAGCCGCTCGCCGAGAAGGTGCTGTCGTACGGTCGCCACGTCTACGAAATCGCCTCGGCCACGCAAGCCGAATTCGCGAAGGTCGCTGAAGCCCATTACGAAGAGCAGAACCGCAAGGTTCAATCGCTCGTCGACAATGTCGCGAAGAACGCACCGGCCGGTTCGGAAACGGCTGTCGCTGTCATCAAGTCGGCCATCAACGCCGCGAACACGACCTACGAAACGGTTCACAAGGCCACGAAGCAAGCTGTCGAAATGGCCGAAAGCAACTTCAACGCCGCTACCGCCGCGGCCAGCAAGGCTGCCGCCCAGGCTTCGCGCTCGGCTGCCGCCGCGGCCAAGAAGCCGGCCTGAGCGCCTTTGCGCTAACGCGACGCGCCGCGAAGTTTCCGGCTCTGTGCTGAACTTCGCGCGCGTCGTGCGCCGGATCTGACGCTCCGGCATGCCGTCTGGCATGTCGCTTGCCCGGTCCGCGACGACCGGGAATTTTTTTCGCTCCGGCGCCTCTCGCATTACCCCGGCAAAGCGCAGTCGTCCTGCGCTTCCCCAAAGAAAACGGCGCACTCCTCGCGGAGTGCGCCGTTTTTACATTCACGCGCGCCACCGAAGCGGCGCGGCATGAAGTTACTTCTTCTTTTGCGGCGGCAGATCGGTACAGACGCCTTCGTACAGCTCGGCGGCCATGCCGATCGATTCGCCCAGCGTCGGGTGCGGATGAATCGTCTTGCCGATGTCGGTCGCATCCGCGCCCATCTCTACCGCGAGACAGACTTCGCTGATGAGGTCGCCCGCATTCAGGCCGACGATACCGCCGCCGATCACACGATGCGTCTCTTCGTCGAAGATCAGCTTCGTGAAGCCTTCGTCGCGGCCGTTGGCGATCGCGCGGCCCGAAGCGGCCCACGGGAACACTGCCTTGCCGTACTTGATGCCTTCGGCCTTGCACTGCTCTTCGGTCTTGCCGGCCCAGGCCACTTCCGGATCGGTGTAGGCCACCGACGGAATCTGCAGCGCGTCGAAGTACGCCTTCTCGCCATGCGCCGCTTCCGCTGCCACGTGGCCTTCATGCACGGCCTTGTGCGCAAGCATCGGCTGACCGACCACATCGCCGATCGCGAAGATGTGCGGCACGTTGGTGCGCTGCTGCTTGTCGACTTCGATGAAGCCGCGATCCGTCACCGCCACGCCTGCCTTGTCCGCGCCGATCTTCTTGCCGTTGGGCGAGCGGCCCACGGCAACCAGCACGAGGTCGTAGCGTTGCGCTTCGGCCGGAGCCTTTTCGCCTTCGAACGTGACGTAGATGCCGTCGTCCTTCGCCTCGGCCTTCGTGGTCTTGGTCTTGAGCATGACATTCGCGAAGCGCTTCGCGTTGTACTTCTCCCAGACCTTCACGAGATCGCGGTCCGCACCGGCCATCAGGCCGTCGAGCATTTCCACGACATCGATCTGCGCGCCAAGCGTCGCGTAGACCGTGGCCATTTCCAGACCGATGATGCCGCCGCCGATCACCAGCATCTTCTGCGGGATCTGGCGCAGTTCGAGCGCGCCGGTCGAATCGACCACGCGCGGATCTTCCGGCATGAACGGCAACTTCACGGCCTGCGAACCCGCAGCGATGATCGCCTGCTTGAACTTGAAGATCTTCTTGCCGCCCTCGCCCGCCACTTCAATGTGGTACGGATCGAGGAAGGTGCCGAGGCCCGTCACGACTTCGACCTTGCGCGCCTTCGCCATGCCGGCGAGACCGCCGGTGAGCTTCTTGACGACGCCCGACTTGAAGTCGCGCAGCTTATCCAGATCGATCTGCGGCTTGCCGAACGAGATGCCGTGCGATTCGAGCGCAGCAGCTTCGTCGATCACGAGCGCCGTGTGCAGCAGCGCCTTCGACGGGATGCAACCGACGTTCAGGCACACGCCGCCGAGCGTCGAATAACGCTCGACCAGCACGGTCTTCATGCCGAGGTCGGCGGAGCGGAACGCCGCCGAGTAGCCGCCAGGGCCGGCGCCGAGCACGAGCATGTCGCATTCGACATCGGCGCTGCCGCCGAAGCTGCCGGCTTGCGGTGCGGGCGCGGCAGCCTTCGGTGCTTCAGCAGCCTTGGGCGCTTCGACCTTCGGTGCAGCAGCCGGGGCCGGAGCAGCCGCAGCTGCCGACACTTCGACGATCGCGACCACGGTGCCTTGCGACGCCTTGTCGCCAGCCTTGATCTTCACTTCCTTGACGGTGCCCGCGACATCGCTGGGCACTTCCATCGTGGCCTTGTCCGATTCGAGCGAGAGCAGCGTCTGCTCTTTCTCGATCACGTCACCCGGCTTGATGTTGACTTCGATGACGTCGATGTCCTTGAAGTCGCCGATATCCGGCACTTTCACTTCGACGAGACTCATGGTGTCCCCTTCAGGAACGACCGGCGACGCCCGCCGCGACGCGCACACGAAGTGCGGCGCGGCGGAACGAGCCGGTCGAAAGCGGTTTTACAGAATCACGCGGCGGAAATCGCCGAGGATCGCGCCGAGGTACGCGTTAAAGCGCGCGGCAGCCGCGCCATCGATCACGCGGTGGTCGTACGAGAGCGACAGCGGCAGCGTGAGGCGCGGCACGAATTGCTTGCCGTCCCACACAGGCTTCATCGCGCTCTTCGACAGGCCGAGAATCGCCACTTCGGGCGCGTTGATGATCGGCGTGAAGTGCGTGCCGCCGATACCGCCGAGCGACGAGATCGAGAAGCAGCCGCCTTGCATCTGGTCCGGCTTGAGCTTGCCGTCGCGCGCGAGCTTCGAGAGCTCGGCCATTTCCTTGGCGATGTCGACGAGACCCTTCTTGTCGGCGTCGCGGATCACCGGAACGACGAGGCCGTTCGGCGTGTCGGCAGCAAAACCGATGTGGTAGTACTGCTTGAAGACGAGGTTATCGCCGTCGAGGCTCGCGTTGAACGCCGGGAACTTCTTCAGCGCGGCGACGCAGGCCTTGATGACGAACGCCAGCATCGTGAACTTCACGCCGGCCTTCTCGTTTTCCTTGTTCAGTTGCACGCGCAGCGCTTCGAGGTCGGTGATGTCCGCTTCGTCGTTGTTCGTGACGTGCGGGATCATGACCCAGTTGCGGTGCAGGTTCGCGCCCGAGATCTTCTTGATGCGCGACAGCGGTTGCGTGTCGATCGGGCCGAACTTCGTGAAGTCGACCTTCGGCCACGGCAGCAGGTTCAGACCCGCGCCACCGCCCGCAGCCGGTGCAGCAGCGGCAGCCGGAGCCGCCAGTGCGCCCGTCATCACGCCCTTCACGAACGCGGTGATGTCGTCCTGGGTAATGCGGCCCTTCGGACCCGTGCCCGCGACGCGGCCCACATCGACGCCCAGATCGCGCGCGAACTTGCGCACGGACGGCGAAGCGTGGCTCGGACGGCGCGAACCGCCTTCACCTGCCGGAATGATCGGCGCTTGTGCGAGTGCCGACGGTGCAGCGGGCGCAGCCTTGGCGGGTGCAGCCTGCGGCGCGTCCGAAGGTTGCTCGACCGGCGCCTTGGCGGCCGGTGCAGCAGCAGGAGCCGCAGCGCCTTCAGCCTCGACGACGATGATTTCCGTGCCTTCCGACACTTCGTCGCCGACCTTGACCTTGATTTCCTTCACGATGCCGGCGACCGGGCTCGGCACGTCCATGGTGGCCTTGTCCGATTCCAGCGTGACGAGCGACTGTTCCTTCTCGACGCGGTCGCCCACCTTCACACCGATTTCGATGACGGGCACGCCCTTGTAGTCGCCGATATCGGGAACCTTGACGCTCTGCACGCCGCCGCTAGCGGCGGGCGCGGCGGCTGCCGGAGCCGGCGCAGCTGCTGCGGGCGCAGGCGCCGCAGCTTGCACGGGGGCTGCGGCCGGTGCGGCAGCGGGAGCCGCGGCAGCGCCGCCAGCTTCCAGCACGAGGACCAGCACGCCTTCCGAGACGTTGTCGCCGACCTTGACCTTCACTTCCTTAACCGTGCCCGACGCCGGGCTCGGCACGTCCATCGTCGCCTTGTCCGACTCCAGCGTGATGAGCGATTGCTCTTTCTCGACGGTATCACCCGCCTTCACCAGCACCTCGATCACCGGAATGTCCGTGTAATCGCCGATGTCCGGCACCTTGACTTCGATCGCTTGACTCATTGTTAGTGTCTCCGGGGCCGCATAAGAACGCCTCCCCGCTTCGGGGAGGCGCGCTCGCAATGCACAGGGGGTGATGCGTTAGACGGTCATCGGGTTGGGTTTGGACGGATCGAGGTTGTACTTGGCGATGGCTTCGCCAACAACCTTGCGCTCGATCTTGCCCTCGTCGGCCAGCGCGTTGAGCGCGGCAACCGTCGTCCAGTAACGATCGACTTCGAAGAAGTGACGCAGCTTTTCACGCGTGTCCGAGCGGCCGAAACCGTCGGTGCCGAGCACCACGAACTTGCGCGGCACCAGACCACGGATCTGGTCGACCAGCGCGCGGATGTAGTCGGTCGATGCGATGACCGGACCTTCCGTGCCCTTGAGCAGCTTCTCGACGTGCGATTCGCGGCGCGGCTCGCTCGGGTGCAGCAGGTTCCAACGCTCGACTTCGTGACCTTCACGGGCCAGTTCGGTGAAGCTCGGCACGCTCCAGAGGTCGGCTTCGACGCCCCAGTCGTTCTTCAGCAGGTCAGCGGCGGCGATGACTTCGTTGAAGATCGTGCCTGCGCCCAGCAGCTGAACGCGCGGGCCCTTGGCCTTGGCGTCGCCCTTGCGGAACGCGTACATGCCCTTGATGATGTCGGCGGCTACGGCCTCGCCCTGCGGAATCGCCGGGTGCTCGTAGTTCTCGTTCATCACGGTGATGTAATAGAACACGTCTTCCTGGTCCTGCACCATGCGGCGCAGACCGTCTTGCATGATGACCGCGAGTTCATAGCCGAACGTCGGGTCGTAGCTCACGCAGTTCGGCACCGATGCCGCCCACAGGAGCGAGTGACCGTCTTCGTGTTGCAGACCTTCGCCATTCAGCGTCGTGCGGCCTGCGGTGCCGCCCAGCAGGAAGCCGCGCGAACGCATGTCGCCAGCGGCCCAGACCAGGTCGCCGATACGCTGCATGCCGAACATCGAATAGAAGATGTAGAACGGGATCATCGTCTCGCCGTGCGTCGAGTACGACGTCGCGGCTGCGATCCAGTCCGACATACCGCCGGCTTCGTTGATGCCTTCCTGCAGAATCTGACCGCTTTCCGATTCCTTGTAGAACATCAGCTGGTCGGAATCTTCCGGCACGTACTTCTGGCCTTGCTGATTCCAGATACCGATCTGGCGGAACAGACCTTCCATACCGAAGGTACGCGACTCGTCCGGCACGATCGGCACGACGCGCTTGCCGATCGCCTTGTCCTTCAACAGGATGTTGAGGATACGCACGAACGCCATCGTCGTCGAAATCTCACGGCCTTCGCCCGTGCCCTTGAGCAGCGGCTCGAATGCTTCGAGCGCCGGCACCGGCAGCGACTCGGCCTTCTGACGGCGAGCCGGCAGGTAACCGCCGAGGTCCATGCGCTTCTGGCGCATGTATTCGAGTTCCTTCGAACCTTCCTCGAACTTGAGGTACGGCACGTCGACGATCTGCTCGTCGGTGATCGGCAGACGGAACTGGTCGCGGAACTTCTTGAGCTGATCCACCTGCATCTTCTTCTGCTGGTGGGTGATGTTCATCGCCTGACCGGCTTCGCCCATGCCGTAGCCCTTGATCGTCTTCGCGAGGATGACGGTCGGCTGGCCCTTGGAGTTCGATGCCTCGTGGAACGCCGCGTAGATCTTGTGCGGATCGTGACCGCCGCGGTTCAGGTTCCAGATGTCGTCGTCGGACCAGTCGGCGACCAGCGCCTTGAGTTCCGGCGTGTTGAAGAAGTGTTCGCGAACATACGCGCCCGACTCCGACTTGTAGGTCTGGTATTCGCCGTCGACGACTTCCATCATGCGGCGCATCAGCGCGCCCGACTTGTCGCGTGCGAACAGCGCATCCCAGCGCGAACCCCAGATGACCTTGATGACGTTCCAGCCGGCGCCACGGAACTCGCTTTCGAGTTCCTGGATGATCTTGCCGTTGCCGCGCACCGGGCCGTCCAGACGCTGCAGGTTGCAGTTGATGACGAACACGAGGTTGTCCAGACGCTCGCGGCCGGCCATGCCGATCGCGCCGAGCGATTCCGGCTCATCCGTTTCGCCGTCGCCAAGGAAGGCCCAGACCTTGCGGCCTTCGGTCTTCACGATGCCGCGCGCCTGCATGTACTTCATGAAGCGGGCTTGATAGATCGCCATGATCGGGCCGAGACCCATCGAGACGGTCGGGAACTGCCAGAAGTCCGGCATCAGCCACGGGTGCGGGTACGACGAGATGCCCTCGCCGCCCACTTCCTGACGGAAGTTGTCGAGCTGGTTCTCGGACAGACGGCCGAGCAGGAACGCACGCGAGTAGACGCCCGGCGACGAGTGGCCCTGCACGAAGATCAGGTCGCCACCGTGTTCCGGCGACGGTGCGTGCCAGAAGTGGTTGTAGCCGACGTCATACAGCGTGGCAGCCGACGCGAACGAGGCGATGTGGCCGCCCACGTTGGTGTGCTTGCCCGCGCGCAGGACCATGGCCATCGCGTTCCAGCGCGTGTACGAGCGGATGCGGTGCTCGATGTCCTGGTCGCCCGGGTTCTTTGCCTGGGCCACGACCGGAATCGTGTTGATGTACGGGGTGTTGGCCGAGAACGGCAGATGTTCGCCATGCACGCGGGCGAATTCGATCTGCTTCTCGATCAGATAGTGAGCGCGGTCGGGGCCGACGGTCGAGATGACGCCGTCGAGCGCCTCCAGCCATTCGGCGGTTTCCTGGGGATCCTCGTCCTTGTCAGCGGCAACGTACTTCAGGACTTCGTCGGGTACAGCGGACATGCTCGTCTCCTGGATGTAGGGGAACGCTGTTGATCGGACCATGCGGGCGGACGCGAGGAACGTGACCGGGCCGACCGCAGCAGCTTTGCGGGCGATTGTAATGACCGGCTTGTCGTTCGCGCAAGGGAATTTTCGAATTGCGGGATGGGATTTTATAATGTGAAAAATTGCTGCAGCGCACGCTGAATCGTTCGCGCCCTTGTGTCGATATCGGCCAGTTTGAACCTGTTTATCGGCGATTTATCGCTTTTTTCGCGGCATTTCCGTGTCTTACGCTGAGCTACAATCCTTGCCATGTTGACCGAACGGCTTTTCGCACGCTCGGCGCGGCCGCCCGGTTCGCCCGGCGACACGTCGCCGTCCCGCTGGCACCACGGACCCTGGTGGTCGAATTCCTATTTGCTGACGCCGCTCCTGTCGATCCTGGTGTTCCTGGTCGTCATGAGCCTGATCCTCTGGAGCCTGAACCGCCGCGAGCAGCAGCAGCAGGAAGACACGCTCTATCGCAACGTGGCCTGGGCCCAGCAACAGATCCGCCTGTCCATGACCGGCGCGCAGGAGCAATTGCAGGCGCTCGCGCGCGATCTGGTCGCCGGCCACAATGACCCGCAGTCGTTCCAGGTGTCCACCACGGACATCATGCAGGGCCATCCGGAAATCCTTTACCTGAACTGGTACACGAGCCAGCAGGAGCCGCGCTGGCCCAATACGGCCATGCCGGTGTTCGGCCAGCGTCTGGCCAAGCCCAACGACTCGCAGATGGACGAGGCCGTGAAGGCCGCCTTCGCCGAGGCCCGCTCCACGCGCCGTCAGGTCTACTCGCCGCTCATCTACGACGATGTCGGCAACGGCTACATCACGCTCCAGACGCCGGTCTACCGCGACCGCGAATTCCTCGGCTCGATCGCGGCCGTGTTTTCGGTCGAAGGGATCCTGAAGCACGACATCCCGCCGGAGCTGTCGGCCAAGTACAAGATCACGATCCTCGACGCGAACAACCGCGAGCTCGCCACCACGTCGACGCGCCCACGCCTGCCGCGCGACGTCTTCTACGACCTGCCGCTCGATCCGCCGGGCCAGGGCGTCTCGGTACGCGTGTACTCGTATCCGCAGATGACCAACTTCACGAACAATACGCTCGTGTGGCTGGTCGCGGGTTTGTCGTGCTTCGTGCTGTGGAGCCTCTGGAGCCTGTGGAAACACACGCGCCAGCGCTTCGAGGCGCAGCAGGCGCTGTACGCGGAAGCGTTCTTCCGCCGCGCGATGGAAAACTCGGTTTTGATCGGCATGCGCGTGCTCGACATGCATGGCCGAATTACGCACGTCAATCCGGCGTTTTGTCGCATGACGGGCTGGGATGAAAGCGATCTGGTGGGCAAGAATGCGCCGTTCCCGTACTGGCCGCGCGACGCCTATCCGGAAATGCAGCGCCAGCTCGACATGACGCTGCGCGGCAAGGCGCCCTCCTCGGGGTTCGAGTTGCGCGTGCGCCGCAAGGACGGCTCGCAGTTCCATGCGCGCCTGTACGTTTCCCCGCTGATCGACAGCTCGGGGCGCCAGACCGGCTGGATGTCGTCGATGACCGACATCACCGAGCCCAAGCGCGCCCGCGAAGAACTCGCCGCCGCGCACGAGCGCTTCACGACCGTGCTGGAAAGCCTCGACGCGGCCGTCTCCGTGCTGGCCGCCGACGAAGCCGAACTGCTGTTTGCAAACCGCTACTACCGGCACCTGTTCGGCATTCGCCCGGACGGCCATCTGGAACTGGCGGGCGGCGGCGGTTTCGATTCCGCCAGCGCCTCGTCGGACTCGATCGACATGGTCGACGCCTATGCGGGCCTGCCCGCCACGGCGCTCACCGACAGCGCCGCCGATGCGCAGGAAATCTACGTCGAAGGCATCCAGAAGTGGTTCGAAGTGCGCCGCCAGTACATCCAGTGGGTGGACGGCCATCTCGCGCAGATGCAGATCGCGACCGACATCACCACGCGCAAGCAGGCGCAGGAACTGGCCCGCCAGCAGGACGAAAAGCTCCAGTTCACCAGCCGCCTGATGACGATGGGCGAAATGGCCTCGTCGCTCGCGCACGAATTGAACCAGCCGCTCGCCGCGATCAACAACTATGCCTCGGGCACGGTGGCGCTGGTGAAGTCGGGCCGCGGCGCGCCCGAGAACCTCTTGCCCGCGCTGGAGAAGACCGCGCAGCAGGCCGTGCGCGCGGGCATGATCATCAAGCGCATCCGCGAATTCGTGAAGCGCTCCGAGCCGAAGCGCCAGGCGTCGCGCGTGGCCGACATCGTCGCCGACGCCGTGGGTCTCGCCGAGATCGAAGCGCGCAAGCGCCGCATCCGCATCGTGACCGACATGCGCTCGCGCATGCCCGTGATCTACGTCGATCCGGTGCTGATCGAGCAGGTGCTCGTCAACCTTCTGAAGAACGGCGCCGAAGCCATGGCCGACGCGCGCCCGAATGCCATCGACCCGGTGATCCGCGTAATCGTGAAGCGCGAAGGCGGCAACGTCTGCATCAGCGTGGTGGATCAGGGCCCGGGCGTGGACGAAGCCACCGCCGAGCGCCTCTTCGAACCGTTCTACAGCACCAAGTCCGATGGTATGGGCATGGGGCTGAATATTTGCCGCTCGATTATCGAATCGCATCGCGGGCGCCTGTGGGTGGTCAACAACATCGAAGCAGATGGCCACATCAGCGGCGCCACGTTCCATTGCAGTCTGCCAATCGGCCATTCGGATCATCCCTCGCGGGACGGCTCCGACGAACCGACTCCACAAACCGTTACGGGAGAGCCATGAACAGCCCAGTCACCACCCAGGAAACTGTCTTTGTCGTTGATGACGATGAGGCCGTACGAGATTCCCTGCGCTGGCTGCTCGAAGCGAACGGCTACCGCGTTCAATGCTTCATGAGCGCGGAAGAATTCCTCGATGCCTATCAGCCCGCGCAGCAAGCCGGCCAGATCGCCTGCCTGATTCTCGACGTGCGCATGCAGGGTATGAGCGGGCTCGAGTTGCAGGAGCGCCTGATCGCCGACAACGCCTCGCTGCCGATCATCTTCGTGACCGGTCACGGCGACGTGCCGATGGCCGTGTCGACCATGAAGAAGGGCGCGATGGACTTCATCGAGAAGCCGTTCGACGAAGCCGAACTGCGCAAGCTGGTCGAGCGCATGCTGGAAAAAGCGCGCAGCGAGAGCACCAACGTGCAGCAGCAGCGCGCCGCCGCCGAGCGTCTGGGCAAGCTCACGGCGCGTGAGCATCAGGTGCTCGAGCGCATCATCGCGGGCCGCCTGAACAAGCAGATCGCCGACGACCTGGGCATCAGCATCAAGACCGTCGAAGCGCACCGCGCCAACATCATGGAAAAGCTCAACGTGAACACGGTCGCCGACCTGCTCCGTCTGGCGCTCTCCAATAAGCCGCAACAGGCGCAACAGCCTCAGCAGTAATCGCGTCCATCGGGCCCACGCCTGATGGTGCCGACCATGCCGCTTGCCGCGCGCGCCCGCTTTCGCTTCGGGGCGCCGCGCAAGTCCGCACCCACCCGCTACACTCGATTTCCGTCCACCTTTCCTGTCTCGTCCGGCTGACGATCTGTCCTGACGCGACAAGTCACGCCCGCGCGCCGGTTATAATATCGGCCTTCGCAGCAGCGCCCGCCGCGCGCGACGCCTGGGTCCACGACCCCCGGCGTGCGTGCAACCGCCCTCCCGCCCCGGCCGGCGCGCTCCCCGCTTTGCCACACTCGATTCTCGACCGACCATGACTGCCACCCTCATCGACGGCAACGCCCTCTCAAAGAAACTGCGCACCGACGTCGCCGCGCGCGCCGCCGCCCTCACCGCACGCGGCCATCAGCCGGGCCTCGCGGTCGTGCTGGTCGGCGACAATCCGGCGAGCGAAGTCTACGTGCGCAACAAGATCAAGTCGTGCGAGGACAACGGCCTCTATTCGTCGTACGACCGCTACCCGGAAACGCTTTCGGAAGCCGATCTGCTCAAGCGCATCGACGAACTGAACAACGACCCGAAGATCCACGGCATCCTCGTGCAACTGCCGCTGCCCAGGCATATCGACAGCCACAAGGTGATCGAAGCGATCGCGCCCGAAAAGGACGTGGACGGCTTTCACGTCGCCAACGCCGGCGCGCTGATGACGGGCCAGCCGCTGTTCCGCCCCTGCACGCCCTACGGCGTGATGAAGATGTTCGAGGAGTACAACATTCCCCTCGAAGGCGCGAACGCCGTGGTGATCGGCCGCTCGAACATCGTCGGCAAGCCGATGGCGCTGCTGCTGCTCGAAAAGGGCGCAACGGTCACGATCTGCCATAGCAAGACGCGCGACCTCGCGAAGCACACGCTCGACGCCGACATCGTCGTGGCCGCCGTGGGCAAGCGCAACGTGCTGACCGGCGACATGATCAAGCCGGGCGCGACCGTGATCGATGTGGGCATGAACCGCGACGACAACGGCAAGCTGTGCGGCGACGTCGACTTCGCAGGTCTGAAGGAGAAGGCCGGCTTCATCACGCCGGTGCCTGGCGGTGTCGGCCCGATGACGATCACCATGCTGCTCGTCAACACGATCGAAGCCGCGGAGCGTGCAGCGGGCGCGTAAGCGCAGCGCGGCATTCTCAGCCAGCGGTAATAAAAAAGCGGCCCCATGCGGGCCGCTTTGCTTTGGTGCGCAGCATTGAAGCTTGCCGATCATGCGCCGATTGCGCCACCCCACCCCGACTTCTGTTAATTTGCTTGGATGACCCGGTTGGAAAGTGCGCACTGCGCCCCAATAACCGATCTATCGGGGCGCGGGCTGCACGCCGCCCGCCCCCCGGCCCCACACCTTGCGAATCAACCGCGACAGAAGGAACAGGACGCATCATGGCAATTACTTCCTCCGATAATCCGCTGCTCGACTTCTCCGGCCTGCCGCGCTTCGGCGAGATCCGTCCCGAACACGTGACACCCGCGCTCGACGTGCTGCTCGCGAACGCCAGCGCCGCCGTCGAACGCGCCGCCCAGCCGATGACGCCCGCGCAATGGAGCGATGTGGTCGATCCGGTCGAGCGCGTCACCGAGCCGCTCTCGCGCGCCTGGGGCGTGATCGGCCACCTGAACGCCGTCGCCGACACGCCGGAGCTGCGCGCCGTCTATGGCGAAAATCTGCCGCGCGTGACCGAATTCTGGTCGAGCGTCGGCCAGAATCTCGCGCTCTACGAGAAGTACAAGGCCATCACGAATCACAACTCGTTCCAGTTGCTCACGAGCGAGCGCAAGAAGATTCTCGACAACGCCCTGCGCGACTTCCGCCTCTCGGGCGCGGAGTTGCCCGAAGACCAGAAGCCGCGTTTCGCCGAGTTGCAGGAGCGCCAGGCCGCGCTCGCCAAGGCGTTCTCTGACCACGTGCTCGACGCCACCAACGCCTACGCGTTCTACGCAACGAGCGAAGCCGATCTGGTCGGTTTACCCGAAGACGTGATCGCCGCCGCGCGCGAAGCCGCCGAACGCGAGAACAAGGAAGGCTGGAAGTTCACGCTGCACTTCCCCTCGTATTTCCCGGTGCTCCAGTACTCGGAAAACCGCGCGATGCGCGAAACGCTGTACCGCGCCTATGTCACGCGCGCCTCGGAACTGGGCCCCGTCTACGGCGGCGGCAAGCCCGAGTGGGACAACACCGCCATCGTCGACGAGCAACTCAAGCTGCGCGCCGAAGAAGCGAAGATGCTCGGCTACAACAACTTCGCCGAGGTCTCGCTCGCCCCGAAGATGGCCGAAACGCCGGCGCAGGTCATGAGCTTCCTCGAAGATCTCGCCACGCGCGCGCGTCCGCACGCAGAGAAGGACTGGCAGGAACTGCGCGAATTCGCCGCCAGCGAACTGGGCCTCACGCAGCTCGAACCGTGGGACATGGCGTTCGCGGCGGAGCGTCTGCGCCAGAAGCGCTATTCGTTCTCGGAGAACGAGGTCAAGCAATACTTCCCTGAAGACTTCGTGCTCAAGGGTCTCTTCAAGGTCACGGAAACGCTGTTCGGCGTGCGCATCCGCGACGACAGCGCACCGGTCTGGAACGACGACGTGCGCTTCTTCCGCGTCGAAAATGCCGACGGCACGCTGATCGCACAGTTCTATCTCGACCTCTACGCACGCGAAGGCAAGCGCGGCGGCGCATGGATGGACGACGCGCGCTCGCGCCGCAAGCTCGAAGCGAACGGCGTACAGACGCCGGTCGCCTACCTCACCTGCAACTTCTCCGCGCCCGTGGGCGGCCGCCCGGCCTGCTTCACGCACGACGAAGTCATCACGCTGTTCCACGAATTCGGCCACGGCCTGCACCACATGCTCACGCGCGTGGACGAGCTGGCTGTATCCGGCATCAACGGCGTGGAATGGGACGCGGTCGAACTGCCCTCGCAGTTCATGGAGAACTTCTGCTGGGAATGGGACGTTCTCACCGAGATGACCTCGCACGTCGAAACGGCCAAGCCGCTGCCGCGCGAACTGTTCGACAAGATGCTCGCCGCGAAGAACTTCCAGAGCGGTCTGGGCACGCTGCGCCAGATCGTGTTCTCGATGTTCGACATGGCGCTGCACGTCGATTTCGAAGCCTCGAAGGGCAAGACCGTGAACGATCTCGCGCGCGAGATCAACGAGCGCTATCACGTGATCGCCCAGGTGCCGTTCTCGCGCTGGCCGAACACCTTCAGCCACATCTTCGCGGGCGGCTACGCGGCCGGTTACTACAGCTACAAGTGGGCCGAAGTGCTGTCCGCCGATGCCTATGCGGCCTTCGAAGAAGCGGCACAGGTCGCGAAGACGAGCGTGCTCGATCCCGCCACGGGCACGCGTTATCGCAAGGAGATTCTGGAAGTGGGCGGCAGCCGCCCGGCGATGGAATCGTTCAAGGCCTTCCGCGGCCGCGAGCCGAACATCGACGCCCTGCTGCGTCATAACGGCATGGAGCAGCCGCCGGCGCAATAAGCGCAACGCGCTTGATCGCCCGACAAAACCGCGCACTCAGGTGCGCGGTTTTTTATTGCCGGGTGCTTATCGATGCAGCTTGAAATCGACGCTCGCAGGCCGCCCTTCGAGCGTGAGCGCCGCGCGCTGCGCCGGTTGGCGGCTCACTACCTTGCCCCGGCTCACCACGGCGATGCGCGCCGCGCGCAGACGGATCGCCTCGATCGGATCACGCGCGTCGAGCACCACCAGATTGGCCGCGCAACCAGGCGCGACACCATAACCTTCGAGGCCGAGAATCTTCGCCGGATTGACCGTCACCGCATCGAAGCACGCGCGCGATGCCTCCACGCCCGTCATTTGCGCGACGTGCAAGCCCATCTGCGCGACTTCGAGCATGTCGCCCGAGCCGAAGCTATACCACGGGTCCATCACGCAATCATGGCCGAACGCGACGGTCACGCCCGCCGCCATCAACTCCGGCACGCGGGTCATGCCGCGGCGTTTCGGATAGGTATCGGCGCGCCCTTGCAGCGTGATGTTGATGAGCGGATTCGCGATGGCCGCAACGCCCGATTCGCGCATCAGCGGTATCAGCTTGCTCGCGTAGTAGTTGTCCATCGAATGCATCGACGTGAGATGCGAACCCGTCACGCGGCCGTGCAGGCCCAAACGATGCGTTTGCGCTGCAAGCGTTTCGATATGGCGCGAGAGCGGATCATCGGATTCGTCGCAATGCATGTCGACGCGCAAGCCCTTTTCCGCCGCGAATTCGCAGAGCAGGCGCACTGACTCCGCACCGTCGGCCATCGTGCGCTCGAAGTGCGGGATGCCGCCTACGACATCGACGCCCATCGCAATCGCGCGTTTGAGATTGTCGAACGCGCCCGCGCTGCGCAGCAGACCGTCCTGCGGAAACGCCACCAGTTGCAGATCGAGATACGGCGCCACGCGGCGCTTCACTTCGAGCAACGCCTCGACGGCCAGCAGGCGCGCATCGCAGACATCGACGTGCGAGCGGATCGCCAACAAACCCCGCGCGACGGCCCAATCGCAATACTGAAGCGCGCGTTCGACCAGGGCTTCCTGCGTGAGATGCGGCTTGAGTTCGCCCCAGAGCGCGATGCCCTCCAGCAGCGTGCCCGACGCGTTCACGCGCGGCAAACCGTAAGAGAGCGTGGCGTCCATATGGAAGTGCGCATCGATGAACGGCGCTGACACGAGCGAACCGGCCGCGTCGATTTCCTCGCGCGCCTGCGCCGCGAGTGTGGGCTCGACGGCGGCGATACGCCCCGCTTCGATGCCAATATCGACCGTGGGATGCCCGGCAGGATGCGCATGCGCGAGCACGGCGCGGCGAATGATGAGGTCCATGTACGGCTCCTTGCTGGCCTTTTGTTCTAGTGCGGGACGGCGCGTCGAAAGCGCGGTATGTCGATTCTATCGGCGCCAGAAATCAGCCGTCTATTTTCAGGAAAACTGTCCGCCATGTGTGCACTGGCTGTATCGTCACAGTCGGCCTCGACCGTACCTGTACAGCGGTGGCCACACGCCTATACTCGTGCGGACAATTCAACCGTTCGTGGTGCAGGCAATGAAGACAATCGGCGTGATTGGCGGCATGAGCTGGGAGTCGTCGGCGGAATATTACCGGCTGCTCAACAGCCAGATGAAAGCGCGGCTGGGCGGACACCACAACGCACGCAGCCTGATGGCAACGGTCGATTTCGCCCAGATCGAAGCCCTGCAACGCGCGGGCGACTGGGACGCGCTAGGCGTACTGATGGCGCAGGCCGCGCGGCAACTCGAGCAAGGCGGCGCCGATATCGTGCTGCTCGCGACCAACACCATGCATCGCGTGTGCGCGTCGATCGAATCGACTATCTCTATCCCCTTCCTCCATATCGCCGATCCGACGGGCGCAGCGCTGCGCGCGGCGGGCGTGACGCGCGTGGGACTGCTGGGCACGCGCTACACGATGGAACAGGACTTTTATGTGGGCCGGCTACGCGAGGTACATGGCATCGAAGCGCTCGTGCCCGAAGCGCATGAGCGTGACGACGTGCACCACATCATCTACGACGAGTTGTGTCACGGCGTCGTGAAGGACGCGTCGCGCGCTGTCTATCAGCGCGTGATCGACTCGCTGGCCTCACGCGGCGCACAGGGCGTGATACTCGGTTGCACGGAAATCACGCTGTTGATACGCGCGGAGGATTCCGCGTTGCCCGTGTTCGATACCACCGCGTTGCATGCGCAGGCGGCGGTGGACTGGGCGCTGATGGGTTGATCGATGGAGGCTGCCGTCGCCCTGCCCCCGGCAGTTGCACCAATACGACGTCGCCAGCGTCATATTGGAACGCTCTGAAGCAACGCTTACCGGAAACGCGTATTGCGGCCTTTGAGCGTGCTCCAGAGTTGCCCGCACGTCGCGACGCTGATACCTATCGCGAACGCCAGTAACACGATGCTGCCAAGCAGCGACACGCCATCAAGCTGATGCGTTGCGTGTTCGTGGGCGAATTCCCGTGATGAGTGGCTAAGTATCGTTGGACGCATATTGCGGCTCCTTTAGTCTGGATCGGAAAATCCCTCCAGACTAAACGCCGCTATTTGCGCAAAGAATCGAATTTCTTCGAAATTGATGGGGCCAATGGCGTCGCATACTCACGACGCGCGATCGATTTTAACGTTTGCATTTCAATCTGAAGTCCTCGCTCGGGTTACCCGGCCCTATTTCTCTATATAATTTCATTCAATATAAAGAATTTATTCTACGGGGAAATCATGAACAAACGTTCGACGTGGGCGGATGTACACCTTGATGCCTTGCGAGGAGGCGCTGCGTTAATTGTCGCGCTTGGTCACGCTCGCGGGCTGTTTTTTTCCAGCCTTACGGGCTCCACCAAAGCGGGACAGTTGACCATTGGCGATGAAGCCGTAATGGCCTTTTTTGTATTGAGCGGCTACCTCGTTGGAGGTAGCGTGATAAACAATATCAGAAATAACAGATGGGATTGGGCCGATTACCTTATCAAACGCCTTGTTCGTCTCTGGATCGTTCTAATCCCTGCAGTTTTCATCGGCGTTCTGCTCGACCTCATCGGACTTTATTTTTTCTCGCATAACGGCAGCGTTTATGCCACCCCCATTGAAGGGGGATATGTCCATGCTGGATTTGCCGAAAATATCCATAAAATCTCAGTCATCCTGGGCAACGTGTTTTTCCTTCAAACGATCTATGTCCCCACACTGGGAACCAATACGTCCCTGTGGAGCTTGTCGAATGAATTCTGGTACTACTTGTTATTCCCGGCTGGATTGCTGGCACTGAATTCTAACGTGGACATGACTCGCCGGTTTGCCTATGGTGCTGCTGCCTTAATGATTTTTTCACTACCAGGCGCACACGCGGAATTCTTGTTTTTGACATGGCTATCAGGAGCACTAGTTGCTGCATTGCCCAATCTGATTTCAAAACGATGGGCAACGTGGGCCGTGTCGATTTCTTCAATCACGTTCCTGATACTATTCTTGGGAATCAAGAAATTGAATTTACCCCTGTACCCTGCTGAATTGCTGATCGCCAGCTTTGTCAGCATTCTGGTCTATACGATAAAATGCCAAACCACACCGAGCAATCCATCGCCATACACCTGGATTTCGGCCTGGTCTGCGAAGATATCCTATACGCTTTATCTGACTCATTTGCCATTTCTCGTCTTGATGTGCGCGATCATCAATACGCCTTGGCATATGTCGGCGATGACGGCCGCCTCTCTCACCAAATTTCTGGCGGTTGTCATCTTGGCCGTTCTTTGGGCAGGTCTGATCTATTATTTTTTTGAATCAAGAACAACCGTTGTTCGCACTGAAATCACGGCCTGGGTTCAGAAATTCCGAACCAGAACCGCCAACGCATGAAGAACAGGGCGGCGAACCGATTTGACTCATGGTGTCGCCGAACGCAGCAAGCAGGATCGCTTCGTTGAACGAAAGCGGTCCTGCCAGCGCGAATGCCAAGTCTGCGCCAGCGACAACAGTGAGAAGCAACGCTTGAAGAAGCGTTAGGCGGCAGAAATGCCGATATAGACGATGCACACGGAACTCCGCGCGCATCGCGGACCTGAAAAGCAAAAAGCCTCGATTTCTTATGAAATCAAGGCCTTCGCTTGAAACTGGTTGCGGGGACAGGATTTGAACCTGTGACCTTCGGGTTATGAGCCCGACGAGCTGCCAGACTGCTCCACCCCGCGTCCGTCAGAGAAAAGAATGATAGAATGTCATTTGCATGACGTCAACACTTATTTGCTAACGACTTACCGCCCTGCGTTCGAGCGCCTCATCATCCAGTCAAATTAATTCGGAATCCAAACATCAGGATTCACTAGCCCCATCGACCGCTTTAAAGAGCGCCTGCAATTCTTCGGCCCACGCGAGCCAGCTTTCCTGCGTGTGAAAGCCGGCCTTGAGGATCGCGTACTGCAATTGCTGCCCGCGCGTCAGCGACGGTGCACTAAAGTCGCGTAGCTCGATGGCGCGATAGGTATCGAGCCGCTCACGTGCTTCGCCGATCATCCGCTGCACTTCCTCTGCGAGACCCAAGGGCCCGATCACCGCATCGGCGCGCAATTTCAGCAGCAGGAGATTGCGATCATCGCCGCCCAGGCGCGTTTCGCGCGCCCAGCGCACCACTTCCTCCCGCCCCACCGGCAGCACGCGGTAGACCTTCCTGCGCGTGGCGGCCGCGTCCTCTTCAACGACCGCCACCCAGCCCGCCTCCACCATCCGGCCGAGTTCGCGGTAGATCTGCTGATGCGTGGCCTGCCAGAAGTAACCGATCGCCCGGTCGAAGCGCCGGGCGAGGTCGTAGCCGGACGACGGCTTTTCCAGCAGGGCAATGAGGATGGCGTGTGGCGTGGACATGCGCCGATTCTAAACCACGCTCCCTGCGATGCCGCCCCGGTTTATTCCCGAATGCGGACACTATGCAACTGGTTGCATAGTGTCCGCTGCTTTGCTATGTTTATCGACACCAACAACACGACGGCGCCCTCATTCCTCCGAGGAAACGCCGGTTCTGTCCAGGAGATATGCATGTCCTTGCCCGCCGTCCTGCGCCGTGGCCTGTCGATTCCCGTCGTCGGCTCGCCGCTTTTCATCATTTCGAACCCGGATCTCGTCATCGCGCAGTGCAAGGCGGGCGTGGTCGGTTCGTTCCCGGCGCTCAACGCGCGGCCCGAGTCCGCGCTGGGCGAATGGCTCGACCGCATCACGACCGAACTCGCCGAGCACAACGCGAAGCACCCCGACCGACCGGCCGCACCGTTCGCGGTCAACCAGATCGTCCACAAGTCCAACGACCGGCTGGAGCACGATCTGGGCGTGTGCGCGCAGTACAAGGTGCCCATCGTCATCACGTCGCTGGGCGCGCGCGAGGAAGTGAACCACGCGATCCACGCCTGGGGCGGCATCGTGCTCCATGACGTGATCAACAACACGTTTGCGAAGAAGGCGATCGAGAAAGGCGCGGACGGCCTGATCGCGGTCGCGGCCGGCGCGGGCGGCCATGCCGGCACGCTCTCGCCCTTTGCGCTCATCCACGAAATCCGCGAATGGTTCGACGGCCCGCTGCTGCTCTCGGGTGCGATCGGCAATGGCAACGCGATCCTCGCGGCGCAGGCCGCCGGCGCGGACCTCGCCTATGTCGGCTCGGCTTTCATCGCCACGCAGGAGGCCAATGCGGTCGAGGCGTACAAGCAGATGATCGTCGAGAGCAACGCCGCCGATATCGTCTACTCGAATCTCTTCACCGGCGTGCACGGCAACTATCTGCGCCCGAGTATCGTCGCGAGCGGCCTCGATCCGGACGCGCTGCCCGAATCGGATCCGTCGAAGATGAATTTCGGCTCGACCCGCGTGAAGGCGTGGAAAGACATCTGGGGCTCGGGCCAGGGCATCGGCGCGGTCAAGAGCGTCTTGCCCGCCGCCGATCTGATCGCGCGTCTCAAGCGCGAGTACGATGCCGCGCGCGAACGGCTGGGTGTCGTGTCCGCCGCTGTCGCGGACGCACCGGTCGCCGCCTGATCGTCGAGGATGGGAACGCATGATTCAAGATTGCGTTCCCAGCAAAAGCGCACGCCGATGTCCCGTAGAACGTCCTGACGCGCGTAACCACGTCTTCCATCTCGCCCAGCTTGCGCGATTAAGCGCTCTGATTAATCGTTAGTTATCCATACCTACTACGTGTCGTGGACGAGCCACGTTCCCTCGCAACATGCTCCACGTAGTCCCTGCCAGTCGGCCGACCATGCCGTGCCACGCACGCGGGCCTTGCCTCCCCTTCTCCTGACGCTTCAAGCGACCGCGCCCCGGTTGCGCGTGCGCCGCTTCCCGTTATGATTCGCTATCGCTCAAATCCGCCGCCTGGCCCGACGCCGACCAAGCGGCTATAGTGCGGTATCGATCCCGGGCACCAGCCCGCCGCACACTTATCCGGTTCATCCATCCATGAAAATCGCCACCTGGAACGTCAACTCCCTGAAAGTCCGATTGCAGCATGTCATCGACTGGCTTGGCGAAAGCAAGGTCGACGCGCTCTGCCTGCAGGAACTCAAGCTGACCGACGACAAGTTCCCGCGCGCCGAACTCGAAGCGCAGGGTTATCGGAGCTGGTTCGCGGGCCAGAAGACCTATAACGGCGTGGCCATTCTCGTGCGCGACGGCCTCGCCGTCGACGAAGCCACGGTCGTGCGCAATATCCCCGGCTTCGAGGACCCGCAGCAGCGCGTCATCGCGGCGACGGTCGAGGGTGTGCGCCTTGTCAGCGCCTATTTCCCGAACGGCCAGGCGCCCGGCTCCGAGAAGTTCACCTACAAGCTCGCGTGGCTTAACGCGATGCACGACTGGCTCGCGCAGGAGATGCAGCAGCATCCGAAGCTCGCCCTGCTCGGCGACTACAACATCGCGCCCGAAGACCGCGACGTGCACGATCCGAAGGCGTGGGAAGGCCAGAATCTCGTATCGCCCGAAGAGCGCGCACAGTTCGAGCGGCTGATTGCGCTCGGTTTCGTCGACTCATACCGCCAGTTCGAGCAAGCCGAGAAGATGTTCACGTGGTGGGACTACCGCATGTTCGCCTTCCGCCGCAATGCGGGGCTGCGCATCGATCACATCCTGCTTTCGCCCGCGCTCGCGCCTGCGCTCGTCTCGTGCGAGATCGACAAGGTGCCGCGTAAATGGGAGCAACCGTCCGACCACACGCCCGTCGTGGCCGATCTCAAACTCGCAGGCTGAAGCACGTCACACCACGGGCGGCGGCTTCGCGCACGCCGCCAAAGCCTGTCACCACGTGCCAGCAAGCGTGGTCCACAGGAAGCGGAAAACCAGCGCATCGTACTGCGCACGTTCGAGCGCGTCGCTGCCCGGCCCGTGACCGCCATCGGTATTCTCCAGATACCAGACGTTCGTATGCCCCTGTTCCTGCATACGCGCGACCA
Organism: Paraburkholderia sp. J67; assembly: GCF_905220265.1. Classification (NCBI taxonomy): domain Bacteria; kingdom Pseudomonadati; phylum Pseudomonadota; class Betaproteobacteria; order Burkholderiales; family Burkholderiaceae; genus Paraburkholderia; species Paraburkholderia sp. J67. The sequence continues at coordinate 171,947 of NZ_CAJMZK010000003.1, read as the reverse complement.
TCTTGCGCGCGTGCGCGGGATGCACGCGATCATCGCTCGTCGAGGTCGTGAAAAGCACAGCGGGATACGCCACGCCCGCTTTCACGCGTTGATACGGCGAGTACGCAGCCAGCGCCGGCGCTTCTTCGGCATCCTCAGGATCGCCGTATTCGTCCATCCACGAAGCACCCGCGTGCAGCAGCGGATAACGCTGCATGTCGAGCAGTGGCACTTCGCAGACCACCGCGCCAAATAGCTCCGGGCGCTGCACCATGCACGCGGCGACCAGCAGCCCGCCATTGCTGCCGCCCTTGATGCCCAGTTGCGGCGCGCTCGTGAAGCCTTCCACGACCAGTTGCTGCGCGACGGCGATGAAGTCATCGAACGAGCGCTGCCGGTTTTCGCGCTGCGCGTCCACGTGCCACGACGTACCGTACTCGCCGCCGCCACGGATATGGGCAATGGCGACGATGCCGCCCTGCTCCAGCCAGCCGATGCCGGAGCCCACCAGATATTGCGGCGTGAGCGAGATCGCAAAGCCGCCATAGCCTTCCAGCAGACACGGCAACGGCTTGCGCGTGCTGCCTTCGAGTGCGTCGCGCGGCCCGATCACGGTGAACGGCACCCGCGTGCCATCGACCGAATACGCGTGCGAGCGGATCACGGTGAGCGGTTGCGCGTTGAACTGTGTAGGCCAGCGGTCAAGCAACTCCCAGGTCTGGAGATCCTGCTGCGCGAGGTCTGCGAGCCAGTATTCAGGGGGCAACAGATAATCGTCGACGTCGACAAAGACTTCATCGTTGAGCGTGTCCTCGATCGGCGATACGTCGACCTGCGAACTCGCGCGCGTCGGGAACAAGCGCGATTGCCACGTCCACGCGCCATTCGCCTCAGCGGGCTGCCAGAGCATCGTGCGGCTTTGCACGTCGTCCAGCCACGAGACGATCAAGACGTTTTTCGTATAGGTCCAGTCGCAGGCGGACGTGACCGGTGTCGGCGCAAAGAGCACCGTGACGTTGCGATCGCCCGCGACAAACGCGTCTTCGCGGATCGCGAGCAGCGACCCACCTGCGTACGTCCGCGCGTCGAGTGTCCAGTCGAGGCGCGGCTCGAGCAGCAGCCAGCCATGCCATGCGCCCACGGCCACATGCGAAGGCACGTCGTACAACTGCCACTGCCCACGCGCATCGAGACGATACGAGTATGAATCGAAGAAGTCGACGCTACGCACCACGTCGTGGCGCTGTTCGATGGGATCGTAGTCGCCTTCCACGCTGATGTCGTCAAACTCGCCGCGAAAGACCACGGCGGCGTCGGCCAGACGCGTGCCTCGGCTCCAGCGGCGCACCTCGCGCGGATAGCCCGAACGCGTGAGCGTTTTCTTGCCGTGGTCCCAGCCCACATACACGGTGTCGCGGTCGATCCACGAGATTGTGTGCTTGCCCTCTTTCTCGATGGCAAAGCCACCGTCGACAAACACGCGTCGTTCGAGATCGAATTCGCGCACGATAACGGCGTCCGCGCCGCCATCGGAAAGCTGGATCAAGGCGCGGTCGCCATCGGGGTACAGAATGTCGATGCCGGCGCACACCCAGGGCACGCCTTCCTCTTCACCCAGCGCATCGAAATCGATGAGGCTTTCCCATTGCGGCCGATGCGCGCGCCAGTCGGCCCATTTCGCGCGTCGCCACAGACCCTTGGGGTTGTCCTCGTCTTCCCAGAGATCGTAGGCCCATTCCTGCCAGCGGCTCGGGATCACAGGGCGCTCGCGCGGCAGATAGGCCTGGGCGAGACGCTTCTCCAGCGCCTCGAAACGCGCACCGCCCTGCCACGCGGCACGCGTGCGCGCGTTCTGCTGCTCGACCCACGCCATCGCGGCGGGATCGTCGAGCACTTCGAGGGAGAGGAAAGGATCGGCCTCAGCGGGCCACGGAGAAGTCACGGGCATATTCGATCGTCGACGGGAAAACAGCGTCGATTATGCCCCAGCGCACAAAAAGGATCGCAGTGCGCAGCGGCCGCGAGGACCGCTGCGCACGGCGCACTCATTCGAGGTTGAGTTCCTGGATCTTGCGCGTGATGGTGTTGCGACCGATACCGAGGCGCTCGGCGGCCTCGACCTTGCGCCCACGCGTGAAGTCGAGCGCTTCGCGGATCACCGCGGCTTCGAAACGGCGCGACAGTTCGTCCATGACGTCGGCGCTGTTCTCGCGCAGCAGACGCGCGACTTCGGTACGCAGGCCGCTCTCCCAGACGCTCACAGGCAGCGAAGGCATACCGTTGACAGCCGGGAATCCGCCTGCCAACGCGCTGCCCACGCCAGCCGTTACGCCTGGCATACCGCCCAGCCCCACGGCCGAGCCCGCCGATGCACCGGCCGCCACGCCCGCGAGCACGCCATTGACGGCCCCAGCCCCTACGGTCGCGGCATCGCCGCCCACCGCCGGTGCGCCTTCCGTGGCCGACACATAGGCGGGCCCAAGATCCGGCGGCAGATCCTTGATTTCGATGGTCTGCGCCGGCGCCATCACGGTGAGCCAGTTGGCGAGGTTCTCCAGTTGACGCACGTTGCCCTGGAACGGCAGCGACGACATATACACCAGTGCTTCGTCCGAGACGCGCTTGGGCTCGACGCCCAGTTCGCGCGCACTCTTTTGCAGGAAGTGGCGCGTGAGCAGCGGAATGTCCTCGCTGCGCTCGCGCAGTGCGGGCAGACGCAGGCGGATCACGTTGAGGCGGTGATACAAGTCCTCACGGAACAGACCCTGACGCACGCGCGTTTCCAGATTCTGGTGCGTGGCCGCGATCACGCGCACGTTGGCGCGCAGCGGATTGTGGCCCCCAACGCGATAGAACTGGCCATCCGAGAGCACACGCAAGAGGCGTGTTTGCAGATCGAAGGGCATATCGCCGATTTCGTCGAGGAACAGCGTGCCGTTCTCGGCCTGCTCGAAGCGGCCCTGGCGCATCGCCTGCGCGCCGGTGAAGGCACCGCGCTCGTGACCGAACAGTTCGGATTCCAGAAGATCCTTCGGAATGGCCGCGGTGTTCAGCGCGATGAACGGGCCGTTCGCGCGTGGGCTATGTCGGTGCAAGGCGCGCGCGACAAGCTCCTTTCCGGTGCCCGACTCGCCGGTGATGAGCACGGTCGCGGCCGAATGCGAGAGCCGGCCGATGGCGCGGAACATGTCCTGCATCGCGGGCGCCTGGCCCAGCATCTCGGGCGCCTCGGCGGGACGGTCGTCCCAGTGCTGCTCGCCGCGCATGCTTTCGTCGACGGCGCGGCGGATCAGCTCGACGGCCTTGTCCACGTCGAAGGGCTTGGCGAGGTATTCGAATGCACCGCCCTGGAACGCGGCCACCGCGCTATCGAGGTCGGAGAACGCCGTCATGATGATGACGGGCAGCCCCGGCAGACGCTCGCGCACGGTTTGCAGCAGTTCGAGCCCGGAGCCGCCCGGCATGCGAATGTCGGAGACGAGCACCTGCGGGCTGTCGTGGTCGAGCGCGGCTGCGGCATCACGCACGTTCGAGAAGCTGCGGGTCGCGAAATTTTCGCGGGCGAGTGCCTTTTCAAGCACCCAGCGAATCGATTGGTCGTCGTCAACTATCCAGATCGGCTTCATAAGGTCGGTCAGAAGTCCTGGTGGCGTTCGGTAGCGGTAGATCGGGAAACGGGTTCAGCAGGTTTCAACAGTCGAGCGGTAGCAGGATCTGAAACTCGGTATGCCCCGGCCGGCTTTCCACTTCGATCAGCCCATCGTGTTGCTGCACGAAGGTCTGCGCGAGCGTGAGGCCGAGACCGCTGCCATCCTCGCGTCCGGAGACGAGCGGATAGAAGATGCGATCGCGGATATCCTCGGGAATGCCGGGTCCGTTGTCGATGATATGCAAGTCCAATGCCAGCTTGCACAAGCGTTTTGAAATCGTGATCTTGCGCGCAACGCGGGTGCGCAATTCGATGCGCGCGTCGCCCTGCGAAATGCGTTCGCGCAGTGCCTGCGCCGCGTTGCGCACGATGTTCAGGAGCGCCTGGATCAGCTGCTCCTTGTCGCCGCGCAGGTCGGGCACGCTCACGTCGTAGTCGCGCTCGATCGTGAGGCCGCGCGGGAACTCCGCGAGTATCACGGCGCGCACGCGCTCGCACACCTCGTGAATATTCACGTCGCCGACGATATGCGGATGGCGGTGCGGTTCGAGCAGCCGGTCCACGAGCGTCTGCAAGCGGTCCGACTCCTTGATGACGACCTGCGTGTACTCGCGCAACTCGCCGCGCTCGAGCGTGCCGAGTTCGAACTCGAGCAACTGCGCCGCGCCCCGGATGCCGCCTAGCGGGTTCTTGATCTCGTGCGCGAGATTGCGGATCAGATGCTTGTTGACGGTCGCGAGGTCATGAATGCGCTCCTCGCGATCGCTTCTTAAATGGCGCTCGTTCTCGAAGAGTTCGAGCAGCACGTAATCGGGCGCCGCCTCCAGGAAGCCGACGATCGCATGCACGTGCAACGATTCGCGGCCAGGACGTTCGAGCGTCGCATCGAGACGCGTCGCGTGGAAGCGATGCGCAGCGATCGAGGCGATCGTCTGCAAAAGTTCGTCGGCGTTGGAAAAGAGATCCGACCACGCCATCTGCGCGAGCTGACGCCGCGAGAGGTCGAGCATCGCCTCGGCTGAAGGATTCGCGAACGCCACGCGCAAGCTGCGTTTCTCGAGCACGAGCACGACCGTGGGCAGCGCCTCGAAGCCGGGCAATAGACCCGAGTCAACGAGCGGCGCGTCGTCCGAGAGTGGCTCAGCGTGGCCCTTTCTTGCCTTGATCAGATTCTTGAGCACCATGTTTCGGCGCCGGTCGCGAGCATCGCGCGCCGGCTGGCAGTCCATGTCGATGATGAAGGGTGACGGATTACACCTGCCTGGGCATCGGCAATGCAGCTCAAGCGCCGATGCAGTCAACGAAACCAACAAAAAAGGGACGGCGCAGCCGTCCCTTCGTGACCGTTTCGCCGACGTCGGACAGACGCTTCGCTGCGCGGTTGCGAGCGAAGCGCCATCGTCGATTACAGCGAGTAGTACAGTTCGAACTCGACCGGGTGCGTCGTCATGCGCACGCGTTGCAGTTCGCTTTCCTTGAGCGCGAGGTACGCGTCGATCATGCCGTCGGTGAACACACCACCGCGCGTCAGGAATTCGCGATCCTTGTCGAGCGCTTCCAGAGCCTGGTCGAGGCCGGCGCACACGGTCGGGATCTTTGCATCCTCTTCCGGCGGCAGGTCGTACAGGTTCTTGTCAGCCGCTTCGCCCGGATGGATCTTGTTCTGGACGCCGTCCAGACCTGCCATCATCAGTGCCGAGAAGCACAGGTACGGGTTAGCCAGCGGATCCGGGAAGCGCGTTTCGATACGGCGGCCCTTCGGGTTCGACACGTGCGGAATACGGATCGATGCCGAACGGTTGCGTGCCGAGTAAGCCAGCTTGACCGGTGCTTCGAAGTGCGGAACCAGACGCTTGTACGAGTTCGTGCCCGGGTTCGTGATGGCGTTCAGCGCGCGAGCGTGCTTGATGATGCCGCCGATGTAGAACAGCGCGAATTCCGACAGGCCAGCGTAGCCGTTACCTGCGAACAGGTTCTGGCCGTCCTTCCAGATCGACTGGTGAACGTGCATGCCCGAACCGTTGTCGCCAACGACCGGCTTCGGCATGAAGGTCGCCGTCTTGCCGTACGTGTGCGCCACGTTGTGGACGATGTACTTCAGTTGCTGCGTCCAGTCCGCGCGCTGAACCAGCGTCGAGAACTTCGTGCCGATTTCGTTCTGGCCTTGGCCAGCGACTTCGTGGTGGTGCACTTCGACCGGAATGCCGATCTGTTCGAGCAGCAGACACATTTCCGAACGGATGTCCTGGAACGTGTCGACCGGCGCGACCGGGAAGTAGCCGCCCTTCGTGCCCGGACGGTGACCCGTGTTGCCGCCTTCGATTTCACGGCCCGACGACCACGGTGCTTCATCCGAACCGATCTTCACGAAGCAGCCCGACTGGTCCGTATTCCACTGGATCGAATCGAAAATGAAGAATTCCGGCTCCGGACCGAAGAATGCCGTGTCGCCCAGACCCGTGCTCTTCAGGTACGCTTCAGCGCGCTTCGCGAGCGAGCGCGGATCGCGCTCGTAACCCTTGCCGTCTGCCGGTTCGACCACGTCGCAGGTCAGCACGAGGGTCGGTTCTTCGTAGAACGGGTCGATGAAGGCCGTGTTCGCGTCCGGAACGAGCAGCATGTCCGAGGCTTCGATGCCCTTCCAGCCGGCGATCGACGAACCGTCAAACGCATGACCCGACTCGAACTTGTCTTCGTCGAATGCCGACAGCGGAACCGAAACGTGCTGCTCCTTGCCGCGCGTATCGGTGAAACGGAAGTCGACAAACTTGACGTCTTCGTCCTTGACGAGTTGCATGACGTCGGCCACGGATTTACTCATAACCTATTCTCCTGATTAACGATTTCGGCGAACGCTGCCGCCGTCACAATCTTCTGATCTCGCCGGTTACCGCTAAGTGGCCCGCCTGAAGCTGGCCGATTGCGAAACGATCGCGACGTATAAAGCAGCTTCCGTGCCATGTTTGCGCCACCGTGGCGCAAATTCTTTCTGGATGCGCCCCCAAGGGGCAACCCTGGGGCAATCTAAGCGCAACTACGGGGAACATGCGGGTAACTCCCGCCCCTGGCGCATCCGGCTGCCCGGCAGTTGGGCTGCCTCCCGGCACCAATCCCGTGCAATCCCGGATTTGGCGCGCGAAACTCACTCCATTATGGTGCATAAGGGCGTTTACGCACCAATGCGGCGCAAATTTGCCGCCGTTGGGCACGGCGCGATGACATCCCGTGTACTCCGTGCCCCGCTCCCGCTCATCGCCGGCGCCACGCTCGCCCACTGCCCGCACTGATGCAGCGCGCTAGAATGAACCTCTTTGGTCCAACATGAAAGAGGAGATTCGCCGTCATGAGTACGCTCGAACAGTTGTATGCCCAGGCCGATACGCGCCGCGCCGAGAACCAGCTGCCCTACGCGGGCGCGGTCTCGCCCGCCGAGGCGTTCGAGCTCCTGCAACTCGACACGCGCGTGAAGCTCGTCGATGTGCGCACGCGTGCCGAACTGGACTGGGTCGGCCGCCCTGTCGTTGGCGAAGGCCAGTATGCCCACGTCGAATGGACGCGCTATCCGGGCGGCGTGCCCAACACCGAGTTCATCTCGCAGCTCAAGAGCGTAGCGGACACCGACACGCCCGTGCTGTTCCTCTGCCGCAGCGCCGCGCGCTCAAAGCTCGCCGCCATCGAAGCCGCCAAGGCTGGCTTCACGCACGCCTACGACCTGCTGGAAGGCTTCGAAGGCGACAAGAACAGCGAAGGCCATCGCAAGAGCGTGACCGGCTGGTGCTTCCGTGGCCTGCCGTGGCTGGGCGCGTAAGCCCGGACTGAACCAAAGGCCCGCCAGCCCATACTCGACGGGCCACTTTGAGCGCCCCATATGACACGCCGATGATACGGCGATGGGGCGCCCGCCCTCCTCAGCCGCGCCCCGCCTCAGGCGGCTCCACCACATCGCCGCCCAGCAGGTGCACCCCTTCGCGCAGCTTCACGAAGGCCGCCGCCACCGCTTCCGGCTCGCCCTTCACGCCCAGGTCGATATGGCGGCGCGCATAGATGCCGCCGCGCTCGCTATCGCCCACGCTCGGCAGGCTGAACACGCGCACGCCGGGGAAATCGTGTTCGATGCTTTCCATCAGCGGCGTGAGCGTCGATTCGGGCAGTTCGAACACCAGCAGCGACTTCTCCGCGTGCGGCGTTTGATGATGCAGATGCGCGTACTTCGTGTCGAGCACCCATTCGATCATCGGCCAGGCCATCACCGGAAACCCCGGGACGAAATGATGGTCGTGAATCGAGAAGCCTGGAATCTTGTTGTAGCCGTTCGGAATGATCTCGCAGCCCTGCGGAAACGTGCCCATCTGGAAACGATGCAGGTTTTCGGGCGAGCCGAAATCGACCGGATCGCTGCCCGTATGCATGTCGCGAATGCGCTCGCTGATCGCCTCTTTCGCGTCCGGGTGCAGCGCGAGCGCGACGCCCAGCGCCGCGGCTGCGCACTGGCGCGTGTGGTCGTCCGGCGTCGCGCCGATGCCGCCCGTCGAAAACACGATATCGCCCGAGGCGAACGAACGCTTGAGCGTCGCGGTGATGCGCGCGGGGTCGTCGCCCACATACTCGGCCCAGTCGAGCGTGAGACCGCGCGCGCCGAGCAGCTCGATCACCTTCGGCAGATGTTTGTCGGTGCGGCGGCCCGAAAGGATCTCGTCGCCGATGATGATGACGCCAAATGCCATGTGTTGCCTCGTCGTAAGAATGATCTGCGGATGCGGGGGGGCGTCAGTGCACGATGGTCACGTCGTGGCTCGCCTCGCGCGTATGCTCCATGCGCTGGCGCTGTAGCGCGCGCAGGCAGTAGTGGCCGAACCAGAGCGCCGTGAACACCAGAATGAAAGCGTAAATCCAGATCGTGAGCGCGGCGATGACCGGGAAGAACAGCAGCATCCACGCGGACGCCACCCAGATCGCCGTTGGCAGCGAACCCAGCAAGCCGCTCGCGACACCGATCGCAAGCAGCGGCAGACGATGCCGGCGCACGAGCTCACGGCGTTCCTCGCTGCTCGCATGCTGCGCGAGCGCGTCGTAGGTCATCACGCGATAGGTCAGCCAGCCCCATAGCAGCGGCGGCACGAGCACGCAGAACGGCGGAATGAACCAGAGCGGCAAGGTGACGATCAGCAGCGCGAGACACAGCACCGTGGTCCAGAGCGAATGCAGCACGCTGCCGTACCAGCTGCCGCCACGCCGCGCTTCCAGATTCGCGTACTGTCGCGTCGTCAGATGGCGGATCACGCGCGGCATCGCGATCGCGACGATCAGCAGCAGCACCGTAATGACGATGAGCGGAATCGTCAGGATGATGACGACGAACGGCCCGATCATGCTGCGCAGCGAGCCGAAGCCAACCCAGTCGAACGCGTGATAGAGATAGCCGGTGGCGGGCCACGCGTCGAGCGTGCCGCGCACGCCGTCGATCAGGGGCTGCCAGAAGGCATACAGGACGCCGCCCCAGACTGCCGCCGCCACCAGAAACGGCACAAAGGTGAGGAACAGCATGGCGGGATGAAACGCGCTGGTGAGCGCGCGGCCGAGCGAGCGCAACAGATCGTTCATGCGAGCGGGAAAGCGGAGGAAAAACGGAGACGGGTCACGAAGCGAAGTGGTTCAGTGCGACAAAACGACAGCATAAACTACGACGCGCTCGCCCGGCACGACGCGCACAACGAGCACGGTTGCGCATGGAAACTTGCCGATCAGGCCGTGTGACTCGAATCGCGCGAGTCTTTGCTGGATGGGGTGCCGGACTGACTGCGGGACGTGTCCTGCGAATCGGCTCGCACCGGCCGGTGCGCCGCGAGCCGGCGCCCGATGCGTGCAAACGCCAGCCCCTGCTGCGCCCAGAAACCTTCACCGTAGCGCGCGCCTTCGAGCTGGTCGCGAATGCCGGTCGGCTCGATCCGCGCGTTGAACGACACGCTGCCGAACAGCATGTCCCACCACGGAAACAGCACGCCGAAGTTGCAGCCGTAAGTCGTGCCCTCGTGACCGTAACCGATGGCGTGATGGCGACGATGAAATCGCGGGCTCACCAGCAGGCGCTCGCCGAGCCAGCCAAAATGCACGCGGATATTGGCATGCTGCACGTTCTGCATGAAATTCGTGAGCGCGACCAGCACGACATACTGCGCGGGCGGCACGCCAATCACGAGCGCGATGCCCGCAAACATGCACGACTGCATCAGCACATCGAGCAGATGGTTGCGGTTATCGCACCAGAACGACATCTTGCGCTGGCTGTGATGGACCGCATGCAACTCCCACCAGAGGCTGTAACGATGCGAGAGCCGGTGATACCAGTAGCCAAAGAAGTCGAGCACGACCAGATAGATCGCGAACGTCACCAACGGTTGGGTCGTCACGCCTGGCCAGAGATTGTCGATATCGACGCTCATCACGCCATGCAGGCGCAGCCAGCTCTGCGTGCGGTCGAACACCGGCTGCATGGCGAAGAAAAACAGCAGATTGAGAATGCCCAGACGCGTGATCCACGTATAGAGGGCATCCACGCCCACGCCCTTGCGGTCGCGCCAGCGCTCGGCGGGGATCAGCGCTTCGAGGGGACGCAAAAGCGCGTACATCGCCGCCATGCCCAGCACGCCGACGATCACCCAGTAGAGCGCGTCGAACGTGTCCTCGTCGACGTTCATGAAGCCGGCCTCGAACAGCGCCGGCTGGAGAACATTCACGTAGAGCAGCGTCTGGAGCCACGAGACGAAATCGTCGGCGCCGGACGCTATCCAATGTGCGCAGGAACCGAGGAAGGCGAACATGGCGGCGCCGCTCGAAGGCTTTACGCGCCGTTGGGCGACATGACCGGCGCGCGGTCATAGAAGTAGATGCCGTGCGGCGAGCGGCCGACCGGAATCGTCTTGACGAGCTTCTTCGTCTGCATGTCGATCAGGCCGATGTGCTTCGCGAAGCGGAACGTCACCCAGAGCCAGCGCTTGTCGGCGGACAGTTCCATGTCGTCGGGTCCGGGCAGCAGACCGTTGATCTCGCCCACTTTCTCGAGCGTCTCTTCGTCGATGATGCTGATGACGTTCGAGACCCGGCTCGACACCAGCACGTGACGACCGTCCACCATCGAGCGGAAGTTGTGCGCCGCCTTGCCCACCTGGATCGTCTTGACGATCTTCTGGGTACGCCAGTCCACCACGGCCACATAGTCGGCGCCCGTCATGCCGACCAGCAGGTATTTTTCTCCGGGCGTGAGCCACAGGCCCGCGGGCGCGGGACCCACCTTCATCTTCCACAGCACTTTCTGCGTGGGCAGATCCACCGCCGCGATCTCGCCCGAGACTTGCAGCGACACGAACACGATATTGCTGTCCTTCGTGAACGCAAGGTGGCTGGGCATGGCCGACAGCGGCAGGCGTTTGGCGACCGTGAAATTACCCGCGCCGCCGTAGTGATAGATGTCGAGCCGGTCCAGACGCAGCCCGGTGGTCACGAACCACTTGTTGTCGGGCGAGAAACCCAGCTGATACGGGTCTTCGATGTTCTCGATCCAGCGCTGCGGCTTGCCGGTCTTCGGGTCGACGAACAGCAGATTGTTCGACACCGAGTTCGCCACGATCAGCGAGCTGTTGTCCGGCGTCGGAAACAGGTGATGCGGCTCCTTGCCCGTAGGCACCGTGCCGACGAGTTCGTGCGTCTTGTCGTCGATGAGGCTGAGCGTTGCCTCACCCGAATTGAGCACGATGATGTTGTTCGCGTGCGCGGCGGGCACGGTGGCGGCCGCGACGGCGGCGCAGGCCAGCGCGGCGGCTGTGGCCTTTGCGACGAGGCGGCGCGCAGCACGGCTGAATGAGTGGTTTAGCATGGACTGTCGGTTCTGGACGGGTGGGTGATTGTAGAACGCTTACCTGCACGCAAGGTTGACGTAGGGCGCTTGAAATGTGAAGAGGGGCGCGACATTTCGCGCCCCTCTCTCGTTCTTTTCGCCCGGCTTTTCGAACTTGTTCGACGCGCTGTTATGACCCGTTATGCGAATACCGCGTTCGCACTGCGTTTCATGCCGTCGCGCGAGGCGCTTCCCTAACGCTGCATCGATTCCCAGACCTTGTAAAGCCGTTTCACCGACACCGGCATCGGCGTGCGCAATTCCTGCGCGAACAGCGAAATACGCAGCTCTTCGAGCAGCCAGCGGAACTCGCTCAGGCGCGCATCGAACACGCCGCCACGCTGCGACAGCGCACGCTGATACTGCTGCGCAAGCGGCTGGAATTCGGCCGCCTGGCGTGCGTCGCGGGAGGGATCGGCGCGCAGCTTGTCGATGCGCAGCGCCACGCCCTTGAGGTAGCGCGGGAAATGCACGAGCTGCGCATAAGGCGTGTCCAGGATGAAACGCTTGCTGATCAGCGCATCGACCTGTGCCTGCATGTCCGCCGCCGGCGCACCGAAAGCCTTGGCCTGCACGAGCTTTTTCGCCAGCGACGCGTATTCCGCGAGAATCTGCCCCACGAGCCGCGCGATCTCCTGCGCGAGCAGCGAGAGACGCCCGCGCCCTTCGTCCTTGCGGGCGTGGAAGCTCGCTTCGTCGTCGGGCAGCGGATCGAGCAGGCAAGCACGATCGAGCGCGAGCTCGACCAGCTGGTCGCGCAATTCTTCTTGCGTCGCGCGCGCCATGAACTGCATCGACATTTCGCGCAGGCCCGGCAGGTTCCTCTCCAGGTAGCGGATCGGCTCGCGCAGTTGCAGCGCGAAGAGACGTCGCAGCCCCTGGCGATGGATGCGCGCGGCCTCTTCCGGCGAATCGAACACCTCGACATCGCAATGCGAGCCGCGATCGACCAGCGCCGGGTAGCCGAACAGCGTCTGGCCGCCCCGGCGGATTTCCAGCAGCTCGGGCAGCTTGCCGAAATTCCATGTCGTGAGGTTCTCGTAGAGCGCGGTGGCGGACGCATCGCCCGAGGTGGGCGTGTGCGGCACGCTGGCCTTTTTCGGGGCGCTTTGCGGCTGCGCGCCGTTTGCGTCATTCGCGCTTGCCGCCACGTCCGCGCCCTCACGCTGCGCGCGCGTTTCCAGCGCCGCCAGCGCGGTCGCGCTCGCCAGCTTCTGGAACTCCTGCTGAGCCTGCGCGCCGAGTTCCGTGCGCAGCTGGGCGAGATTGCGGCCCATCGCGAGCTGGCGTCCGTGCTCGTCGATCACCTTGAAGTTCATGAACAGATGCGCGGCCAGCGTCTCCAGCTTGAAGTCCGCGGTCTTCAACTGAAGCTGCTTCTGCTCGCGCACGTCGTTGATCAGGGCTTCGACGAGACCACCCGCGCCGAAGCGCTCGCCGCCCACGCGATCGGCGAAACCGGCCGCATATTCGGGCAGCGGCACGCAGTGACGGCGCAGCTTCTGCGGCAGCGACTTCAGCAACAACTGCGCCTTCTCCTTGAGCATGCCCGGCACGAGCCATTCGCAGCGCCGCGCATCGACCTGGTTGAGCGCGTAGAGCGGCACCGCGAGCGTCACGCCGTCGCGCGGCGAACCCGGCTCGAAGTGATACGTGAGCGCCATTCCGACACCCGACATCGTCATGCGCTTCGGGAACAGGTCGGTCGTCACGCCCGCCGCCTCGTGACGCATGAGGTCGTCGCGCGAAAGGTAGAGCAGACGCAGCTTGTCCTCGGGCTGCCCGCTCTTTTTCACTTCGTCGCGATACCAGCGCTCGAACGACGCGCCCGAATAAATGCCCGCGGGAATCGCCTGATCGTAGAAACCGAAGATCAGTTCGTCGTCCACCAGCACATCCTGGCGGCGCGACTTGTGCTCCAGTTGCTCGATATCGGCAAGCAGCTTGCGGTTGTGCGCGAAGAACGGCAGCTTCGTATCGAATTCGCCTTCCACGAAGGCGCCGCGAATGAAGAGCTCGCGCGCACGTACCGGGTCCTGCTTGCCGAACGCCACGCGGCGACGTTGATACACGGGCAAGCCGTACAGCACACCGCGCTCGAACGCGCTCACCTGGGCCGCGCGCTTTTCCCAATGCGGCTCGGACAGCGACGTCTTCAACAAATGAGCGCCCACCTTTTCGAGCCATTCCGGCTCGATCTTCGCGATACAGCGCGCGTAGAGTCGGCTCGTCTCCACGAGTTCGGCGGCCACGACCCAGCGCCCCGCCTTTTTCACGAGCGCCGAACCCGGCCACAAATGGAACTTGATGCTGCGCGCGCCGAGGAAATGCGGTTCGTCCTCGGCCTTGAGACCGATATTGCCGAGCAAGCCGGTCAGCAGCGCGTGATGAATCTGCTCGTACGTGGCGTCCGATTCGTTGATGCGCCAGCCGTGCTCGCGCACCACCGTCAGCAGTTGCGAATGCACGTCGCGCCATTCGCGCAGGCGCAGATGCGAGAGGAAATTCGCGCGGCACGAATCGACGAGTTGCTTGTTCGACTTCTTGTGCGCGACCGCGTCCTCGAACCAGGCCCAGATCTTGAGCCACTGGAGGAATTCGGAGCGCTCGTCGGCGAAGCGGCGATGCGCCTGGTCGGCCTGTTCCTGCGCCTCGATCGGGCGGTCGCGCGGGTCCTGCACCGACAAGGCGCTGGCGATCACCAGCACTTCGCGCAGCGACTGCTCGTCGCGCGCGGCGAGAATCATGCGGCCCACGCGCGGATCGAGCGGCAGGCGCGAGAGTTCGCGGCCGAGCGTGGTGAGCGCATTGTCGTCATCGACCGCGCCCAGCTCGTTGAGCAACTGATAGCCGTCCGCGATCGCGCGGCCCGGCGGCGGCTCGATGAACGGGAAGGTTTCGATCGCCGTGAGATGCAGCGACTTCATGCGCAGAATCACCGCGGCCAGCGACGAGCGCAGAATTTCCGGGTCCGAGAAACGCGGACGCGCGATGTAATCCGACTCTTCATAGAGACGAATGCAGATACCATCGGCGACCCGGCCGCAGCGGCCCGCGCGCTGGTTCGCGGCGGCCTGCGAAATCGACTCGATCTGGAGTTGCTCGACCTTGTTACGGTACGAATAGCGCTTTACGCGCGCCAGCCCCGTATCCACCACGTAGCGAATGCCCGGCACCGTGAGCGAGGTTTCCGCCACGTTGGTCGCGAGCACGATGCGGCGCGCGTTCGACGCCTTGAACACGCGCTCCTGCTCCTGCGCCGAAAGACGCGCGAACAGCGGCAGGATTTCCGTATGCGGCGGATGGTGCTTGCGCAGCGCCTCGGCGGCGTCGCGAATTTCGCGTTCGCCGGGCAGGAACACCAGCACATCGCCGGAGCCTTCGCGGCAGAGTTCGTCCACCGCGTCGACGATTGCGTCCATCAGGTCGCGGTCTGTGTCCCGTTGCGATTTTTTCGTCGGCGCATTGCCCTGCGCGTTTTTCACCGCCGGACTGTCCTCCTGCACGGGCCGATAGCGCACTTCCACCGGGTACAGACGCCCGCTCACCTCGATCACGGGTGCGGGTTTCTCGTCGCTGCCGAAATGGCGCGCGAAACGGTCGGCGTCGATGGTCGCGGACGTGACGATCAGCTTGAGATCGGGCCGGCGCGGCAGGATCTCTTTCAGATAGCCGAGCAGGAAGTCGATGTTGAGGCTGCGTTCGTGCGCCTCGTCGATGATGATCGTGTCGTAGGCCTTCAGCAGCGGATCGGTCTGCGTCTCGGCGAGCAGGATGCCGTCGGTCATCAGCTTGACCGACGCGCCCGGCGAAAGATTGTCGGTAAAGCGCACCTTGTAACCGACCACCTCGCCAAACGGCGTGCCGAGTTCTTCGGCGATACGCCGCCCGGTTGCCGACGCGGCGATCCGGCGCGGCTGCGTATGGCCGATCAGGCCAGAGCCGCCCGCGCCTAATCCACGCCCGAGTGCAAGCGCGATCTTGGGCAACTGCGTGGTCTTGCCCGAGCCGGTTTCGCCACTGACGATCACGACCTGGTTGTTGGCGATCGCGCGCGCGATTTCCTCGCGGCGGCCCGAGACGGGCAGCGCTTCGGGGAACGTGATCGGCGGGATCGGGTTCGGCGTGATCGGCGCGCGAGGAGCACGCGGCGCACGGGCCTCGCGTTCCTGACGCGGAACGCGCGGCGGCTGTTCGCGTTCGCTCTCGCCGCTTGCGCGCGGGGTCTGGTCGGATTTCGGCTTCTCCGGGCGCTGGGGATTCGGTCGCGGTTGATTCTGTCGCGGCTGATTCTGTCGCGGCTGATTGGGGCGCGGCTGATCCGGCTGCTGCTGTTGTGCGCGCGGCGGCGCATTGCGCGGGCCCGCCGCGGGTGTACCCGCCTCGCGCGGTTTGTTGCGTTGAGGCGTCTTGTGCGCTTCGCGCGCCGCAGCGGATTTCGCTTCGGGTTGACTCGTCGCAGCGGATGCCGGAGCGCTCACGCGCTCGGCCCGCGCTTCGCCCACTGCGTTCGTTTGCCTGTCGCCGTCCGGTTTGCCGCGCGCCGGCATTTGCGGCGTGGGCTTCGTTTCACTGCGCGGCGCGGGGCGCGCTTCGGTTTTCGGCGGCTGGGGCTGCGCGGGCTGCTGCGGTTGCGGCGTCGTGGGCTGCGCGCCTTTCGGCGGCGTCGCCACCCGCTTGTCCTGCACGCGCGCGCCGCCCAGCGCCCCGCCCTTCATCAGTGCGGCCAGCCGGTCCGACGAGGCAATATTCTGCCCATCGCCATACTTTTGCGACGCGCGCTTTTCCTGCGCGCCGCCGTGCGCCGCGTCTTTGCCGGCGGGGGTGTTGCTGCCCTGCGCCGAGGCAGGTCTTTTGGGTACATTCGACATGGGGGCGCATTATAATCCCGGGCATGAATTCCCAAACCGACCTCGTCCCCGCCACCGCGAATGCGCCGGCTTCCGCCGCCGCCGCGGAATCCGCTTCTGAGCAAGCTGCCCAGCAGGCCGCGCAGCACGCGCAATTCGTCGACTGGATGCGATCGGTCGCGCCCTACATCCATGCTTTCCAGGGCAAGACTTTCGTCGTCGGTTTCGGCGGCGAGGTGGTGCACCAGAATCTGCTCAACGCGCTCGTTGCCGACATCGCGCTGCTTCAGGCCATGGGCATCCAGATCGTGCTCGTGCACGGTTCGCGCCCGCAGGTCGAAGAACAGATGAGCCTGCACGGCGTCGAGTCCGAGTTTTCGCACGGCATGCGCATCACCAATGCCCGCGCGCTCGAATCCGCCAAGGAAGCCGCCGGCGAAGTGCGTCTCGACATCGAGGCCGCGATCAGCCAGGGTCTGCCGAACACGCCGATGGCGCACGCGCACATCAGCGTCGTGTCGGGCAACTTCGTGACGGCGCGTCCGGTCGGTATTCTCGACGGCGTGGACTTCCAGCACACGGGCGTCGTGCGCAAGATCGATGCCGATTCGATCCGCCATTCGCTCGCGAGCCGCAAGCTCGTGCTGCTCTCGCCGCTCGGCTTCTCGCCCACGGGCGAGGCGTTCAACCTGTCGATGGAAGACGTGGCCTCGGCGGCGGCCATTGCGCTGCGCGCCGACAAGATCGTGTTCCTCACGGAAACGCAGGGTCTGATCGGCGAGGAAGGCGAACTGCTGCGCGAAATGTCGCTCGACGACGCCTACAAGTTGCAGGAAAGCGGCACCGTGCTCGGCGACGCGGGCTTCTATCTGAAGCATTCGATTCGCGCCTGCCGTGGCGGCGTGGGCCGCGCGCACATCATTCCCTACGCACTCGACGGCGGCCTGCTGCTCGAACTGTTCCTGCACGATGGCGTGGGCACCATGATCTCGTACGAGAACCTGGAAAGCCTGCGCGAGGCGACGCCTGACGACGTCGGCGGCATTCTCACGCTGATCGAGCCGCTCGAATCGGACGGCACGCTCGTGCGGCGCGGGCGTCACCAGATCGAGCGCGACATCGATCATTTCTCGGTGATCGAGCACGATGGCGTGCTGTTCGGCTGCGCGGCGCTCTACGCCTACTCGCAGGAACGCATCGGCGAAATGGCCTGCCTCACGGTGTCGCCCGAGGCGCAAGGTTCAGGCGACGGCGAGCGCCTTTTGCGCCGCATCGAGCAGCGCGCCCGCGCGCGCGGCCTCACGCGCATCTTCGTACTCACGACGCGTACCGAACACTGGTTCCTCAAGCGCGGCTTCGTCAAGGCCACGGTCGACGACCTGCCTGAAGACCGCCGCCGCCTTTATAACTGGCAGCGCAAATCGCTCGTGCTGATGAAACAGCTCTGAGCGCCCTCACCAACGCATTAGCGAAGATGAGGCGCAACGCCACACCCCACATACGACTAAGGAGAAGCACAGCATGGCCCGTATGATTCAATGCGCGAAGCTCGGCAAGGAAGCCGAAGGTCTCGATTTTCCGCCGCTGCCGGGCGAACTCGGCAAGCGCATCTATGAAAGCGTCTCGAAGGAAGCTTGGCAGGCCTGGCTCAAGCAGCAGACCATGCTGATCAACGAGAACCGCCTGAACATGGCCGACCCGCGCGCACGCCAGTACCTGATGAAGCAGACCGAAAAGTACTTCTTCGGCGAAGGCGCCGATCAGGCATCGGGCTTCGTGCCGCCGACCGAAGGCTAAGCCCCGCGCAAGCGACGTGTTTTGATCTGTCACCCGACCGATTACATCACGCCGCAGCACCGCAAAAACCGCGCCGCCGAGCGCGGTTTTTTTATGCGCTTCATGCACGATTGTTCCCGCTACGAGGCCCGTGCGCGAGGCCGCCCGAATCGGCGCAATCCCCCGCCACACAAGGGTTTGGGGCGATCCCCAAGAACCCCGCCGATGCCCGGGTTTGCGCGATCTTCCGTTATCGTGCTATCATAACGCTTCGTTCAACAGGCATTAGCCATCAATTACATTCAGGCCGGCACCCAAAAATGCCTTCCACCTGAGTGTTTTCATACAAGCAGAACGCTCCGCCACGCGGACATTCTTCTTCGTTTCAGCGACGCTTCACCGGGCACCCTCGTGCTGGTCCAGCGTCACATGCGCACTGCCCCCCACACGGCCACGCAGGCGCAACGCATACGCACAATTTGATCGAGTGTCGTTTCGCGACATTCAGCATGCCTCTCGCGCACCGCCTGCACGGCAAACCTTGCAGACGGACCGGATGCCCCATTTGCGGCGTCCCTGCGCGATTTGTCGCCGCTATCGCGAAACGGCACTCTCCGGCAACCGTGGCGAACGCCTTTGCGTTCGTCGCAGTCATTGGAGATGCAGACCTTGACCGCTTCCACTTCCGGCTCGTCGGCCCAGTCCGACCTGACGCTCGACGACATTACGATCGTCGACAAAAGCCTCCTCAAACGCGCCGTCGGCGCCATGGCGCTCGGTAACGCCATGGAATGGTTCGACTTCGGCGTGTACAGCTACATCGCCGTCACGCTCGGCCAGGTGTTCTTCCCGTCGAGCAATCCTTCGGCACAGTTGATCGCCACCTTCGGCACCTTCGCGGCCGCGTTCCTCGTGCGCCCGATCGGCGGCATGGTGTTTGGCCCGCTGGGCGACAAGATCGGCCGCCAGCGCGTGCTCGCGATGACGATGATCATGATGGCCTGCGGCACCTTCGCCATCGGCCTGATTCCCTCGTACCACTCGATCGGCATCGCCGCGCCCATCCTGCTGCTGGTCGCGCGTCTCGTGCAAGGCTTCTCGACCGGCGGCGAGTACGGCGGCGCGGCGACCTTCATCGCCGAATTCGCCACCGACAAGCGCCGCGGCTTCATGGGCAGCTTCCTGGAAATCGGCACGCTGGTCGGCTATGTGCTCGGCGCGGGCACGGTCGCAGTGCTGACCGCCCTGCTCTCGCATCAGCAACTGCTCGACTGGGGCTGGCGCGTGCCGTTCATGATCGCGGGTCCGCTGGGCATCGTGGGTCTGTACATCCGTATGAAGCTGGAAGAAACGCCGGCGTTCAAGAAGGAAGCGGAACTGCGCGAAGCCGAAGAAGTGTCGCGTCCGAAGCTCACGCTCGGCACGCTGCTCACGCAGCATCTGCGCCCCTTCCTGCTGTGCGTGGGCCTCGTGCTGATCTTCAACGTGACCGACTACATGGCGCTCTCGTATCTGCCGAGCTATCTGTCGGCGACGCTGCACTTCAACGAGACGCATGGCCTCTTCATCGTGCTCGCCGTGATGGTGCTGATGGTGCCGATGACGCTGGCATTCGGCCATCTGTCGGATGCGATCGGCCGCAAGCCGGTGATGCTCGCGGGCTGTGTTGGCCTGATCGTGCTGGCGATTCCGTCGCTCACGCTGATCCAGACGGGTTCGCTGCTGCCGGTGTTCTGTGGTCTGCTGATCCTGGGCGCGTTGCTGTCGTGCTTCACGGGCGTGATGCCTTCGGCGCTGCCCGCGCTGTTCCCGACCGCGATCCGCTATGGCGCGCTCGCCATCGGCTTCAACGTGTCGGTGTCGCTGTTCGGCGGCACGACCCCGCTGGTTGCCGCCTGGCTCGTCGAGCACACGCAGAACCTCATGATGCCCGCCTACTACCTGATGGGCGCGGCCGTAGTCGGCATCATCTCGGTGCTGGCGCTGCACGAAACGGCTCGCCGCCCGCTGCCGGGTTCGGCTCCGATCGTCGGCACCAAGGCCGAAGCGCATGCGGTGCTGCGCGGCGTACGCCTCGCACGTGAAATGGATGACGACTACGTGGCCCTGCCGGCGCGCGTCTAAATCACGCTTTTCCGATCGGAAATATTGAAAAAGGCCAGCCTCGCGCTGGCCTTTTTTGCGTCTGCGCGTCGCGTGATTAGTCGATCAGGCGGCTATGCCCGACGTGCAGTGCGCCGTCGTTTCCGATCGTCAGCATCGCGGCCGAGACCGGCAAGGTGAAGCGACGCGGCCCGGCACTGCCCGGATTCACGTAAAGCACCCCGTCCCGCGTTTCCTGCGTGGGCTTGTGCGAATGTCCGCTCACAACGACGGCCACGCCTTGCGCCGCAGGATCGCCTTGCAGATCGGGCAACTCGTGCACCACCGCGATCGACACGCCGCCGATTTCGACAACGGTTTGCACGGGCAGCGCATCGGCCCACGCGCCACGATCGTTGTTGCCGCGCACGACGGTGAGCGGCGCGATGCGGCCAAGCTGATCGAGCACACTGGGCTCGCAGATATCGCCCGCATGGACAATCGCATCGCAGCCTTGCACGAAAGTCAGCAGTTCGGGACGCACGAGATTGTGCGTATCGGAAACCAGTGCAACGCGTAGCGGTGTTCGGGGCATGGACGGTTTGACTCAGCAGGGAAATTCAAGCGCCAAAGTATACGGCGAGCCAAACCGTGGGTGTCTGCGGGTCCGTCCACGCCACGCGGTGCCGGCAATGCGCGCGAATGTGCACATGGTCGCCGGGCTTCAGGCGCTGACGTGCACCGCCTTGCGCCTCGAATTCCAGCTCCGCCGCGCCCGCGAGCAGCACCACCCACTCGTCGCGCGGATCGTCGTACCAGAAGCCTTCGGGGCTCGCCTGCCCGGTCGAGACGATACGCTCGATGACAACACCCGCCTGCGCGACGAGTTGCTCGAACACCTCCTCGCGCGCGCTGGCGTGGATGCCCTCGAACAGATTGCCCAGCCCACTCATTTCAGTGGCCTCAAACCGTCGAGCAACGTGGGTACGAGTTCGCTCACGGTCGGATGCACGTGCATTGCGAATTGCAGCGTGGTGTACGGCGCGTCGGCGGTCATCGTGTCGATGAAGGTGTGGATCGCCTCGTCGCCTTCGATGCCGAAGATCGTCGCGCCCAGAATGCGCTTCGTCTGCGCATCGACCAGCGCCTTCATGAAGCCATCCGTCTCGCCACGCTCACGCGCGCGACCGACACGCGACATCGGCATGGTCGCAATCAGCGCAGGCTTGCCGGTTTCGCGCACCTCGCGCTCGCTCGCCCCTACCCGCGCGAGCGGCGGGTCCACGAACACGGCGTAGGCGGGGATACGGTTGTCCGCGCTGCGGTTCGCGCCGTCCAGCAGATTCGCGGCAACGATCTGGTAATCGTCGTAGGACGTGTGCGTAAACGCGCCGCGCCCGTTCACGTCGCCGAGCGCCCACACACCGGGGGCGCGCGTGCGCAACTCGCCATCGACGGGAATCAAGCCGTGCTTGTCGCACTCGATGCCAGCAGCGTCGAGTCCGAGATCGTCGGTGTTCGGAATACGGCCGGTCGCGAACAGCAAATGCGAGACGTCGAGTGTTTCTCCGCCAATCGTGATGCGAACGCCATGCTCGGGCGTGGCTCCCAGCGGCGCCACGCTATCGGGCGAGTTTCCGAAGCGAAACTCCACGCCTTCGCGCATGAGCACGTTTTGAACGGCCTGCGCGACGTCGTCGTCTTCGCGCGTGAGGATGCGTGCGCCGCGCACCAGCACCGTCACGCGGCTGCCAAAGCGGCGGAACATCTGCGCGAATTCGAGCGCGATATAGCTGGCGCCGCAGATCGCGAGATGCGACGGCAGCTCGGTCAATGAAAGGATCGTGGAATTCGTTTCGTACCAGATGCGTTCGAGCCCCGGCACGGGCGGGACCGCCGCACGCGTGCCCGTATTGATGAAAATCTCGTCGGCTTCGAGTATTTCAGTCTGGCCGCTGTGGTCCATCACGCTTACGGTATGCGCGCCCGTGAAGCGCCCGTGTCCCTGCAGCACCGTGACGTTTTTCGCGTTGCGCAGCCAGCGCTCGACGCCATCGCGCGATGCGCCGATGATGCCGTCCTTGCGCTCCTTCACGAAGGCGAGATCCACACTGACTTCGCGCTGGGCGTCACCACTGCCATTGCCGATCCGCACGCCGTAGTCCGCCGCGTGCCGCGCCACGTGTGCGGCGCGCGCGCAGGCCACATAGGCCTTGGTCGGCGTACAGCCGACATTCACGCAGGTGCCGCCGAACGCGGCCCGTTCGATGATGGCCGTTTTGCGCCCGCTCGCACCGAGACGCACCGCCAGCGGCGGACCACTCTGTCCCGTGCCGATCACGATCGCATCGAATCGCTGTGCCATGCCGCTCTCCTCGACGTAAAGGACGCGGTGTGCGCATGGCGCATGCCGCACGTTGCGTGGTCCGGTGGCCACGTTCGCGCCATCTTACGCCGGCGCCATGACGCGGCGCGCGAGTACGTCCGTCGGTGTTTCGGATCGAAAAAGACAGTGGAAAGCGAAAAAAAGAGCCACCCCAAAACGTGGGGCGGCTCACAGGGTGACGACACAACAGCAAACGGGCGATGCCGCTGCGCGTCGGGGGGAGATCGAGGATTCTGTCGGGTGTCGGGCGAGTCGCGGCTAATCGCGGAATTCGGGCGCCAGCCGCTCAATGCACGCTTTCGCCGGGCACGGCGCAGCCGTGGCTCGCGCACCAGAGGTCACGCGAGCGCTGGAAGGCGGCACGCGCGCCGCGCGTGGCGACCAGCAGACCAATCTGGCCCATGTTGAAGTCGAGCGACACCATCAGCTGCATCAGGTCCACCATCGGCAGGACCAGTGCAGGCTGATACAGTTGTCGTTCGATAAAGTCTTTCATGACGGCTCCCGCTACGGCCGCCGCGTCGTCGTGACGCAACGGCATCAATATGGAAGCCATTGTAGGAATGTAGCGTCTGCCGATAAATGCGCCGCGCGCGAAGTCACTTGTCGCGAATCTCGAACAATCGACGTTCGGGCGGCGCGGCAAGCCTTCGCGGGCCGCGCAGCAGACGCTGCGTCGCTGCCCGCTTACTCCAGGGGCGTCGCGACGAACTCAGGCAAGGCCTCGGCCCGCAAGGATAGCGCCGCGACTGCGGGATATCGGGCCGGATCGACCGCGCCTGGCAGGACGAATTGCGTGAAGCGCCACGCCACCGCCGCCGTGATGTCGGCTTGCGTGATCCGCCCCGCGCAGAGCCAGCCGCCACGCCCCGCCACGAGTTTGTCGAGCACCGCCCAGGCCGCATGCATCTGCGTGTTCACACGTTCGAACCACGGTTCGTGCTGCCGCTCCTCGGGCCGCAACTGGCGCTCGTACACCTGCTGGATCGTCTTTTCCATCGCCGCCAGCGCGAAACCGCTCACGCGCAGCGCGAAAGTGCGCTCGAGCGTCTCCACGGGCAGCAGGCGCTGCGCGGCCGGCACCTTGTGATCGAGGTAATCGAGAATCAACGTGGAATCGATCAGCACCGTGCCGTCGTCGTCGACGAAGGTCGGCGCCTTCACGACCGGGTTGATCTGCGCGAACTCGTCGTACTGCCGGAACACCGACACGCTGCGATGCTCGAACGGCATCCCGAGCACGTGTAACGCGATCGCCACACGGCGGACGTAGGGAGAATCCATCATGCCAATCAACTGCATTACTCACCTCGCATGAGAAAAGAGGACCGGACCGTCGATGGTGACGCATAGCCCTGCGCAATTCAACATTCGTCTGCGAATGCAGACGCACCACTTTCCCCTCTTGATGCGAGTGAATCTGATCGAAATCAAGTGGCCAATGCGAGGCAAACGACACCGTGTCGATCCGCCACGCACGATTATTTTTGACCAGGCGTAAATTTGTTCGCAGACGTCATGCATACCGCGACGCGGCATTGCTGCGTCGCAACGCCCGGCCCGCGATAGCACCGCCAGCACCGCAGCCTTGCTCCATAAGGAAAAGCGGATCGACCCTCAAAACAGCAGGATGCCGAAGCATCTTTACGCTGAAAATCAAGGGGTTTTTCTGCGCCGCATGTGCTGCACCGCATCGCCGGGAAACTCCTGGATTCATCGGTCCAAAGGCTGCGTTAGTCTGATTGCAACAGGATGCACAAGGAGACGAAATCATGAGAAAGGTATTCAATATTGGCGTCGTCGTTATCCTCGCCCTCCTCGTGGGCAACCGGGTCCTCACTCGCGTGCAGGCGCACGAGAGCGGCTCCGTGTCCTGCTCGAAGGGTTCCGAACTGGTCCGTCTCGAAGCGCTGGCGCGCGGCTTCAGCCTGATGGGCGCGCGCAGTCAGGGCGAGAACTTCATGTCCTCGTGCCTCGTGTCCGGTCAGGCGCAGGTCGGCAAAGTCGTAGCCCACGACTGAAACCTGCTGAGGCCTGCACGCCTGGCCCAGTATTCGCGCCAGGACGTGCAGCGTGCCTTGCCTCCGAATACGGACGGGTGGGCACGTTTTGTAACAGACCCGGCCTGCTGTGCGGAATGACACTGCACGCCGTCGCGCGAGAGTGATCGCTTTGGCGCACGGCTTGCGCGCAGCTGCCGCATTCTCCCCGTCATCGCTTGCGCAACTTTATGCGCGGCATCGTTTTTGCACCGGTCGCCGCGCCGTTCCCCCCTACGCTCACGACGTCTGCAAACCTTTCTTTCGGGTTGCCAATGCCAACGTTTGGCGGCGACAATGGGTGCGCAATCAAGGGGAATCTATGAAAGGTAGCATCCTGTTGGTGGGACTTGGCATGCTGACGGCATGCACGTCGGTGACTGGTATTAATTCGAGACAGGATGGACATCTTTCGGTGACCAGCCGCGCACGCTGGGACATCGTTTCCTGGAACCGCGTTCGCAACGCGGGTATCAAGGAGGCGCAGGCCTACTGCGACAAGCGCAAGAAAGAGTTGCACACCGTCGAGGTCCATAGCGAAGGCCTGCGCGGCGTCACCGCTCAAACAGTAGAAGTAGTATTCGACTGCATCTAGGACGCCCTCCCTCATCAGGCGCAAAGCCCCGTCCAGCGGGGGATTCAGCCTGATTCCCAGCACTCTCCCGGCATCGAACTTGCGATTGAGCAACAGTTTGTTGTCGTTCTCCCTGATACTCATTGCGCATCAACGCGATACACTTGAGACACACTTTGTTACGGTTTGTCTCACTTCGTATCATGCTGACCGCTTTCTTCATCGCATCGCCGTTGGGCATTGCCGCATTGTTCGGATTCGCACGGCTCGTGAACCCTCGCACCGGCCAGATCGGCAGCCGCTGATCGGACACGGCGCAGTCTGATTCCGGTCCACTGCAACGCCAGCACCGGCCGGTTCCGCCATTTCCCGCTTCGCGCCCGCCTTCTCTGCTGCTTTTCAGCGCGCGTATCGACACCGCTGGCGAGCACGCCATCCGCGTTCCCAGACGTCACCTCCCTGCTCAACGTTGCCAACGTTTGCGGCACGGTTACCGCAGTCATCGAATCCGCGGCACGCAACAAAAAACCCGCGAGGCGTAACGCCATCGCGGGTTTCAGGGCTTCTTGCGAAGCATATTCAGGGTGGCCCTGGTGCCGGCGACCGGAATCGAACCGGTAAGCCGTGAGGCGGCGGATTTTCGTCACACTACGTCTTTCGACGCCGCGCGCTGATCTAGCGGCGTTCGTGCGCTGGACTATGCCTTCACCGTAGCCCGAGTTTCGCGCGCATTGCAGCCGCGCGGGCCTTCGAGCCTTAGGCGCCCCCCGTCTAGTCTCTACACCTTCCGCGCCGACGCTTGCGCGCCAGCCGGCTTGGCTCGGCGTCGCCTCGGTCCGGAACGCTCGCGCGTCGCACAATCCAGGGGGTTCGCCGAATTTGAGGGGTTCTACTCCAGCCGTTTCCAGCTGGGCACTCAATCTGTTTTTAAGTCCGCTATGTTTACCAATTTCATCACGCCGGCAGGGCGGACGCGATTCTACCATTGCCCCCCGCGCCCTCCCAAGCGCCGCAGGTCAACTAGCGTCATCGTTCGGTCATCGCACGGTCACAAGCACTTCCCATAATCGGCCCGTCGAAAACGTTTACATCGCTCGGGTCGCTCGTATGACGTCAACCATCAAGGATGTCGCTGCACACGCCGGTTTTTCGATCGCCACCGTCTCGCGGGCGATCAACGCACCGCATACGGTGAATCCTGTCACGCTGATCAAGGTGCGTGAAGCGATCGACGCGCTCAAATTCCGGCCCAACCCAATCGGCCGCCAATTGCGCGGCGAACGCACGCGACTGATCGGCGTGGTGTTGCCCACGCTCGCCAACCCGGTGTTCGCCGAATGCCTCCAGGGCATCGATGAACTCGCCTCGGCGCAGGGCTTTCGCCTCATGCTGATGACGACGCAGTACGACGCGCAGCGCGAGCGCCACGCTATCGAGACGTTGCGTGCACAACGGGTCGAGGGCCTGATCCTGACCGTCGCCGATGCGGACACGCATCCGCTGCTCGACGAACTCGACGCCGACGGCCCGCTCTACGTGCTCATGCACAACGACACGACGCGCCGCCCGTCGGTATCCGTCGACAATCACCAGGCCGCCAGCGACGGCGTGCGCATGCTGATCGCGCACGGCCATCGGCGCATTCTGATGCTCGCCGGCACGCTCGCCGCTTCCGACCGCGCACGCCAGCGCTACGCGGGCTACGCGCACGCGATGCAGCAAGCCGGCCTCACGCCCGCCCCCGCGCTCGAAATCGATTTCAATGCCGCCGACCTCGCGCCCTCGGTGCTCGCGCATCTGAGCACCGGCCCCGCGCGCCCCACCGCGCTCTTTTGCAGCAACGATCTGCTCGCAATGGTGGTCATGCGCGGCCTGCGCCGCGCCCGTCTGCGCGTGCCGCAGGACATGTCGATACTCGGCTTCGACGGCCTCGCGATGGGCGAATTGCTCGCGCCGCCGCTCGCGAGCATCGGCACGCCCAACGGCGAAATTGGCCGCGCCGCCTGGCAGCGACTCATGGCGCGCATCGGCGGCGAGTACGTGGGCAACACGCTCGATCTCACGCTGCCCCACACGCTGCGCGAAGGCGGCACGATTGGCGCCATCGCCACGGGCGCCGCGCCGCGCGCAAACGCTGCGGGACGCGGCTTCGCGCTCGGCGGCACGCTTTCCTGACGCCTCGACGTCGTGCTCATCCCCCACGCGTAGCACCACGCGTGGCTCATCGCAACGTCATCCATCCGACCAGGAGCCCCGACGTGATACGCCGCCTCGCCCTCGCCGCCAGCACGGCGCTCAGTTTCGCGTTCGCGCCTGCCGCAGGCGTGGCCACACTGGCATCGACGCCTGCCTACGCCGACGAAACCGCGATCTGCTACAACTGCCCGCCCGAGTGGGCCGACTGGGCCAGCCAGATCCAGGCGATCCAGCGCCAGACCGGCATCCGCGTGCCGTTCGACAACAAAAACTCCGGCCAGTCGATCGCGCAGTTGATGGCCGAGCAAAAGAGCCCGGTCGCGGACGTCGTCTATCTCGGCATTTCCTCCGCCTTCCAGGCGAAGGACAAAGGCGTGGTCGCGCCATACAAGCCCGCGCATTGGGACGAGATCCCCGCGAACCTGAAGGACCCGCAGGGCTACTGGTTCGCGATCCACTCGGGCACGCTCGGCTTCTTCGTCAACAAGGACGCGCTCGACGGCCGCCCGGTGCCGCGCTCGTGGGCAGACCTGCTCAAGCCCGAATACAAAGGCATGATCGGCTATCTCGATCCGTCGAGCGCCTTTGTGGGCTATGCGGGCGCCGTGGCGGTCAATCTCGCGCTCGGCGGCACGCTCGACAATTTCCAGCCCGCTTTCACGTGGTTCAGCAAACTCCGCGCGAACCAGCCGATCGTGCCGAAGCAGACTGCTTACGCGCGCGTGCTCTCGGGCGAAATCCCCATCCTGCTCGACTACGACTTCGACGCCTACCGCGCGAAATACAAGGATCACGCCAACGTCGAATTCGTGATTCCCGCCGAAGGCACGATCTCGGTGCCTTACGTGATGAGCCTCGTGAAGAATGCACCGCACGCGCAGAACGGCAAAAAAGTGCTCGATTTCGTGCTCTCGGATCAAGGCCAGAAGCTCTGGGCCGACGCCTGGCTGCGCCCCGTGCGCGCGAGCGCGCTGTCGCCGCAGGCGGCCGCGAAATTCCTGCCCGCGAGCGACTATGCGCGCGCGAAGCCGGTGGACTTCGCGAAGATGGCGGCCCAGCAGCAGGCATTCGGCGAACGCTATCTGCAAATCATGCATTAGGCCGTCGCGCATTTATTCAGCCTCTCCGTATAGCTCTTTCGTCTCCCATGCACGACCTCACCTTCCCGTTGCGCTGGCGCGTGGCGCTCGTTGCGCCCGCGCTCGCGGTGTTCCTCGCTTTCTGGCTTCTGCCGATGGTGGCGCTCGTCCAGGTCAGCGCGGACGGTCACCTGATCGCCACCTATCGTGCACTCCTCACGAACGGCCGCTACATGACGAGCCTGCTGGAAACCGTGCTGCTTTCGGCAGCCGTCACCGTGGCGACACTCGTGCTCTCGACGATCTGCGGGCTGCTGCTCGCGCGCCGTGAATTCGCGGGACGGCGCGCGCTGGTCGCGTTGCTCACGTTTCCGCTCGCGTTTCCCGGCGTGGTGGTCGGCTTCATGGTCATCATGCTCGCGGGACGCCAGGGGCTGATCGGCGCACTCGCGCTGCGCCTTGCAGGCGAGCGCTGGGTGTTCGCCTATTCGATGGCGGGACTCTTTGCCGGTTACCTGTACTTTTCGATTCCGCGCGTGATCGTCACGGTGATGGCCTGCGCGAGCCAGCTCGACGTGTCGCTCGAGGAAGCGGCTCGCTCGCTCGGCGCGTCCTCCTGGCGCGTCACGCGCGACGTGATCCTGCCCGCGCTCACGCCGGGTCTGATCGCTGCGGGCGCGGTGTGTTTCGCGACCGCGATGGGCGCGTTCGGCACGGCATTCACGCTCGCCACCGATATCGACGTGCTGCCCATGACGATCTACACCGAGTTCACGCTCAACGCGAACATGGTGACGGCGGCCGGGCTCTCGATCGTGCTCGGCGTCGTTACGTGGGCGGTGCTGACCATCGCGCGCAGTCTCACGGGCGCGTCCGTCGCGGCGGCCGCATGAACGCTGTGCCTCGCAACGACCCTCAGGAAAATGCCCGACTCGCATCGCGCACGGCTGCCGCCAATGCGGCACGGCGACGCCTGACTTTTCCCTCCGCGCGCAGCTGGCTCGCCGCCGCGCAATGGTTCGTCACGCTGGCCACCTGCGCGTTTCTCGTCGTGCCCGTGATCATGTCGATCGTCGCGGGCCTGACCGTCAACTACTTTCGCGGCGTGGCGAGCGGCCTCACGCTGCGCTGGCTCGACGAGGTCTGGACGCAGTATCACAGCTCCGTCTTCCTCTCGCTCGAAGTGGCCGCCGCGACACTCGCCATCACGCTCGTCACCGGTGTGCCTGCGGGTTATGCGCTCGCGCGCAGCCGCACGCGCCTCTCGCGGCTGATCGAGGAACTGCTTGTGATGCCTGTCGCGCTGCCCGGCCTCGCGTCCGCGCTCGCGCTACTGGTGGTCTACGGCGGCTTTTCCGCCTTCCGCATGAGCGCGGCCTTCATTGTCGTGGGCCATGTGGTCTTCACCCTGCCGTTCATGGTGCGCCCCGTCGCCGCCGTGTGCGCGGCTTCGGACCTGCGCACGCTCGAGGAAGGGGCCGCAAGCCTCGGCGCGAGTTTCGTGCAGCGCTTCTTCTCGATCGTGCTGCCCAACGCGCGGCCCGGCATCGTGGCGGGCGCGCTCGCGGTGCTCACGCTGTCGATCGGCGAATTCAACCTCACGTGGATGCTGCATACGCCCGACACCAAGACGCTGCCCGTCGGTCTTGCCGATACCTATGCCTCGATGCGCATCGAGATCGGCAGCGCCTACACGATCCTCTTCTTCGTGATGACGATGCCGCTGCTCGTGGCGATGCAATGGCTAGGCGTAGACGCGCCCGGAACGGACGCACACAAGCGTCGCGCCGATACATCGCGCACTCCTCAGGATTCCCAATGAAACTCGATTCGATTCCGATTACGCTCGCGCAATGCGGCAAGACCTTTCGCGGCGCGCGCGTGCTGGAGCCGCTCGATCTCACGATAGGCGCGGGCGAGACGCTCGTGCTGCTCGGCCCATCGGGCTGCGGCAAGACCACGACGCTGCGCCTGATCGCCGGTCTCGAAACGCCCGACGCGGGCGGCCGCGTGCGCTTCGGCGACGACGACGTGACCGCCCTGCCCATCGAGCGCCGCAAGGTCGGCATGGTGTTCCAGAACTACGCGCTGTTTCCGAACCTCAATGTGCGCGGCAATATCGGCTACGGTCTGAAGATCTCGCGCGTGCCCGCCGCTGCCGCGCGCGAGCGCGTGGACGAACTGCTCGCGATGATGCGTCTCGAAGCGCACGCGGACAAACCCATCGGCCAGCTCTCGGGTGGCCAGCGCCAGCGCGTTGCGCTCGCGCGCGCCCTGGCGGCGCGGCCGCGCGTGCTGCTGCTCGACGAACCGCTCACGGCCCTCGACGCGCGTCTGCGCGATACGCTGCGCAGCGAGATGAATGCGCTGCTGCGCGAACTGGGCGTGACCACGGTTTACGTCACACACGACCAGGCGGAAGCGATGGAGCTGGGCGACCGCATCGTCGTGATGAGCGCGGGCCGGATCGAGCAGATCGGCACGCCGCGCGAGATCTACTATCAGCCCGCGAGCCGTGCGGTCGCGCAATTCGTCGGCACGCTCAACCGGATCGCAGGACAATGGCGCGACGGCGCGCTCGTCACCACGGGCGGCAAGCTGGACGCGCCCGCCCAGTCGTCGCCGGGCGCGGGCGAACTCTTCTTCCGACCAGAAGACGCCACCCTCGCCGATCCCGCCCACGCACCGCTGCGCGGCGTGATCGAGCAGGCGACCTTTCTTGGCGAACGAACGCGCCTGACCATCGGCGGCGCGGCGCCCGATGCCCTCTTCGTCGATGTCGCGGGTCGCATCGAACTCGCGCGCGGCACGCGGGTGGGCATCGCCATCGCCCCCGAAGCGCTCATCGCGCTCGCGTAATTTTTACAATCGAGGCCACCCATGCTGCTCGCGCAAATCAGCGATCTGCACATCAAGGAACCGGGCGCGCTCGCCTATCGTCGCGTCGATACCGCCGAGCGGCTCTTGCGCACGATCGCGCGCCTGAATGCGCTCGCGCCCCGCCCCGACGC
The DNA here is from genome assembly GCF_905220265.1 of Paraburkholderia sp. J67. Lineage (NCBI taxonomy): Bacteria > Pseudomonadati > Pseudomonadota > Betaproteobacteria > Burkholderiales > Burkholderiaceae > Paraburkholderia > Paraburkholderia sp. J67. The sequence continues at coordinate 140,435 of NZ_CAJMZK010000003.1, read as the reverse complement.
CGTGATCGTGACCGGCGATCTGGTCGATCGCGGCCACGCCGACGAATACCGGCATCTGAAGTCCCTGCTCGCACAGATGGAAATCCCCTGCTGGCTCTTGATCGGCAATCACGACGGCCGCGAGGCGCTGCGCGAGGTCTTCCCCGAGCGCGCCGAACTGCGGGCAGGCGGAGAATTTATCCAGTACGCGGCGGATCTGGGCCCGCTGCGCCTGATCGCGCTCGATTCCATGACGCCAGGCCAGAGCGGCGGCACGCTGTGCGCCGCGCGGCTCGACTGGCTCGCGCAGCAACTCGACGCCGCGCGCGGCCGTCCCGTGATCGTCGCGCTTCATCATCCGCCGTTCGATTGCGGCATCGGCCATATGGACGCGATCCGGCTGGAGGACACCGCTGCGCGCGCGCTCGAAGCGCTGATCGCGCGCCATCCGAACGTCGAGCGCGTACTCTGCGGCCACGTGCACCGGCCGATGTTCGTGCGCTTCGGCGGCACCATTGCGAGCGCGGTGCCGGCGCCCGCGCATCAGGTCACGCTCGACCTCGCGCCAGACGCCCCCTCCACCTTCACGCTGGAGCCGCCTGCGTTCGCGCTGCATCACTACGACGCGGCGCGCGGAATCGTCACCCATCACGCCTACGTGGATGACGCCGATGGCCCCTACCCGTTCCACGAGCCTTCGGGCGAGCTGATCGCCTGACCCGCCACCACGGAAGACGCGCCAAGGGCGTCCACAACGCCGCCAGCACGATCGCACGCGCTCCGGTATGATCGGCACGCCCGGCCTCGACCGGGCCGTCAATTCCGTCCCGGCGGGCCTCGCCCGCACCCGTGCCCATGTCCACACCCGATTCCGCATCCACTGGCCAGAGCCAGTCGCTGCGCGGCCTGCTGCTTCTGCTCGCGACCATCGCGGGCATTTCGGTCGCGAACATCTACTACAACCAGCCGCTCCTCGACGATTTCCGCAAGACCTTTCCGGTAGGCTCGGCGTGGATCGGCGCGGTGCCTGCCGCGACCCAGCTCGGCTACGCCGCGGGCATGCTGCTGCTCGCGCCGCTCGGCGACCGCTTCGACCGCCGCCGCATCATCCTCATGCAGACCGGCCTGCTGTGCATCGCGCTGCTCGCCGCCGCCTCCGCGCCCACGCTGCCCGTGCTGATCGGCGCGAGTCTCGCCATCGGCGTGCTCTCCACCATCGCCCAGCAGGCCGTGCCGTTCTCCGCCGAACTCGCGCCGCCCGAGCAGCGCGGCCACGCGGTCGGCACCGTGATGAGCGGTCTGTTGCTCGGCATTCTGCTCGCGCGCACCGCGGCGGGCTTCGTCGGCCAGTATTTCGGCTGGCGCGCCGTGTTCGCGGCGTCGATCGTCGCGCTGCTGGCGCTCGCTGTGGTGATCGTGAAGAAGCTGCCGAAGAGCCAGCCCACTTCGACGCTCGGCTACGGCAAGCTGATCGGCTCGATGTGGCATCTGGCGGTGGAGTTGCGCGGTCTGCGCGAGGCGTCGGCAACGGGCGCGTGCCTGTTCGCGGCGTTCAGCCTGTTCTGGCCGGTGCTCACGCTGCTGCTCGCGGGCGAACCGTTCCATCTGGGCCCGCAGGTCGCGGGGCTGTTCGGTATCGTCGGCGCGGCGGGTGCGCTCGCGGCGCCGTGGGCAGGCCGCTCGGCCGACAAGCGCGGCCCGCGCGCGGTCATCACACTGTCGATCGCGCTGATCGCGCTAGCGTTCGTGATCTTCGCGTTCTCGGGCAAGAGCCTGATCGGGCTCGTGATCGGCGTGGTGGTGCTCGACATCGGCGTGCAGGCCGCGCAGATCTCGAACCAGTCGCGCATCTACGCGCTGCGCCCCGAAGCGCGTAGCCGCGTGAATACGGTGTTCATGGTGTGCTACTTCATTGGCGGGGCGACCGGCTCGGCCGTGGGCGCCGCCACGTGGCACGCGTTCGGTTGGGTCGGCGTGTGCGTGGCGGGCCTGTGCTTCAGCGCGCTCGCGGCTTGGATTCACTTCGCGACGCGTCCGCGCCTCGACGCGAACGCGCAGACGCTTTAATCCGTTGCTTTAGTCTGTTTAGTCTGCGGCTCGCGCCGGACCGGCGATCAACGCCCCGAATCGAGCAGATCGGTCATATCGTCGGCATGCTCCTCTTCCACCGCGAGGATCTGCTCGAAGATGCGTCGCGTGGTGGTGTCGGTGTCGCCGAGATACTGGATGATCGCGCGATAGCTCTCGATAGCGATGCGCTCCGCGATCAGATTCTCGCGGATCATGTCGTGCAGATCCTTACCCTCCTTGTATTCCGAATGCGAGCGTTCGCTCAGGTGCGCGGGCGCGAAATCCGGCTCGCCGCCCAACTGCACGATGCGCGCGGCGAGCATGTCCGCGTGCTGCTGCTCCTCGTTGGCGTGCTCGAGAAATTCGGTGGCGACGCTTTCCGACTCGATACCCTTCGCCATGAAGTAATGCCGCTTGTAGCGCAGTACGCAGACCAGTTCGGTCGCCAGCGAATCGTTGAGCAGCTTGAGCACGGTCTCGCGATTGGCGCCGTAGCTCGGTGTGACGGAACCCTGATCCAGATTGCGGCGCGCTTCCTCGCGCACGCGCTTCAGGTCGATCTCAAACGCAGCGTGTGACTTCGACATCTGACTCTCCTTCGGACTGTGGGGATGGGAATGACTTCTACTGCCCACGCGTCGCTGGCCGCGCACCGCTAGCCGCTAGCCGCGCAACACGCCGAGCAGCAAGGTGACGACGAACACCACCAGGAAGAGATAAAAAAGGATCTTCGCGATTTCCGCCGCCCCTGCGGCGATCCCGGTAAAGCCGAACACGGCGGCAATGAGGGCGATCACGAAAAACACGATGGCGTAGTGAAGCATGTCGTCATCCTCCTGGTGGCAGTGCGCAGACGACGTGTCGGAACGTGCCGCGCTTTGGCGTGTGCGAGTGCGGGTTGCGCCATGCATTGAGCAAGGCGTGGTCCCGCGGAAGGCGGCGTAGATGCAGGAAGGGTGCCGGAAAGGCGCGTGAGGATGTCAGGCACGCGGCGTGCTGGAGAAGAGGTTCCCTTACTCCGAGGAGAACCCCTCATGAAACGCCTGATTGCCTTGCTTCTCGTTGCCGCGTCGGCCGCGGCGCTGGCCGCCTGCAACACTGTTGCGGGCGCTGGACAGGATGTGTCCGCGGGCGGTCACGCCATCACGAACACCGCTGAGCAGGCGAAGTAACCGGCTCGGCAGGCGTGAAACGCGGGTCGCGACGGCTTGTTTCGATCCATTTTCGAGCCGTTTCGCGACGCGCAGGCATCCGGCGTTGCCCACTCGGGCGACGCCGGACCGCTTTAATCAAGGCATAAACCGGATCGCCGGATAGATCAGCAATCCGAACAATTCCCACTACTCAGGATGCGCGCCGCCGATCGTCGAACAGGAAGGACAACCCAACGCTGCCGAGAATCAGCACGGTCGCAATGATCGTGGCGTGCGTGATCGGCTCGCCGAGCGTGAGTGCACCCAGCGCCACCGCCACGACCGGATTCACGTACATGCAGCTACTGGCGACGAGCGGGCTCGTGTGGCGAATCAGATAGCCATACGCCACATACGCGGCCATCGTGCCGATCAACATCAGATACGCAAAGGCGACAAACGGCAGGAAATGCAGCGTGCCCATGCGCTCGCCGGTGATCCACGCCACGAGCGTGGAGATCGCCCCGCCGAGGCCGATCTGCAAAGCGGTCGCGATAAACAGATCGGACGGCAGCTCCAGCCGGCCGGCCAGATGCCCGCCGATCGCCCAGAACAGCGCACCGCCGAGAATCGCGAGGGAACCGCCCGCCGTGCCGCTCGCGCCGCCACCATGACTCAGGATCGCGATACCGACCAGACCGAGCGCGACGGCTGCCCACTCGCCCTTCGCAACCCGCCGCCCGGTGGAGGCCGCGATCAGCGTGGCGAAGAGCGGCACCGTGGCCACCAGCACCGCGGCCGTGCCCGTGCCAACCGTGCGCATGCCGTAAGCGAGCATGCCGCTGGACAGCCCGACGAGCATCGTGCCGACCACGCCCGCGTTGCGCACCTGGTTGAGCGTCGGCATGACGGGACGCCGTCGCATCGCGAACGCGAACAGGCCGATGCCCGCCAGCAGGTTACGCAGCCCCGAAAGCAGCAAAGGCGGGAACGAGCCGAGCGCCACATGCACGCCGAGATAGGTCGAGCCCCACACGAAATAGACGACCGCAAGCGAGAGCGCGACGCGGCCGCCGCGCGATTGCGGCAGCCGCACGCTGCGCGCGAGCTGCCAGCTTCGCACGCCGAGCGCGCCCAGCATCTGCAGTAATCCGCGCAGGTAGGGACTGAGGGCAGAACCGGAAGGCAAACGGGGCGGCATCGTCATTGCACCGCCGCGTGGTGGAAGGGGAACCGCGAACGCCCCGCCAGACGAGGGACGGGACGAATGAAGCGCGACGGCATGATGAAGGCGACGAGAAAGATTGGGACGCGAAGGGGACGCGAAAGAAGTACACCGGGGCAATGCACGACACGTGCGCGCATGCAAGCACAGCCAATTGCAAGCGTGTCGCAAGCCACCCGAAATATCCGGATCGGGCGCCACGCATTATGCAACACGGCGACTCGTTGCGGACGCAGCGAGCGTGCTTTATGCGCTGGCGCGCTGCTTGCGCGCAACGTCAACAAAACCGGGGGCGCAAACATGTCGCGTCAGGACAAAAAAGTGTCGTTTCGACTGATGCAGATCGCCCATTCTGAGACCGTGCTAGCATGGCACATTCTTTCATTTTTATTACATCGCGCCGTGTCTTCGCCGCTTGCGTCCTCCGTTGCCTGTTCGCTGCACATCCGTAGTCGGATGTCGGCGCGCGCGTGCACGCTGCGACGACCAGGCGGCCTGCCGACCCCGCTCGCCTTCGCCCGGCGCCCGCGCTGAACCGCCCTCCTTCGCCGGAGCCGTTCAGTCGGGCTCCGGGCCGATCCGCTTTACCGCTTCCGCTTCGCCCATCCCATCTGGACCCATTCCAATCCATCCGATCCGCCTGGATCGCAAGGAGAACTCGCATGTCGAAGAAAATCCGCTATCTGACCGAACTCGATCTCGCTCGCCTCGAAAAATGCGCCGCCGAACCGGGTGCCGCGCCCGCGCGCCAACTCATGCTCGACGAACTGCTCGAACGCGCCGAGATCGTCGATCCGCGCAAGGTCGCGTCCAACGTCGTGACCATGAATTCGCAGGTCACGCTCGTGAGCGATCGCACCGGCGAGCCCGTGACCTGGACCGTCGTGTACCCCGCCAACGCAAGTGTCGACGACGGCCGCCTCAACGTGTTTTCGCCGGCGGGACTCGCGCTGCTCGGCGCGAAGCGCGGCGACACCGTGCGCTTCACGCCCCCGAGCGGCGCCGTCGAAACGCTGAAGATTTCACGCATCCTGTACCAACCCGAAGCCGCCGACGACTTTGCGCTTTGATCAGCGCCTTGATGTGCATTCTTCGCGCGCGCCCCGTCCGACTGCAATTTTTTTACGCCGGTTTTCAGGCCATCCGGGCGCGACGCGCTATATGGGTCGCGCGCGCGAAAACGCTTTTCGTCTGGCACATCCTGCGCGCAAAGCCACTTGCCAGAGTGTCGCAGCGCGGTGTATCGTTTGGCCTGCTTACGCGGGGGTCCTGCGTTATGCGCCGCTTCGAATCGTTCATATGAATGCTCAGGCAGCGTATCGCGCGGGTGAGAAATACCCTTTGAACCTGATCTGGATAATGCCAGCGCAGGGAAGCGTCCGGACTTCGCAGCTTCACACGCATCACTGCATCATTCCTCATTGCGAGGTCCGTCCACGTTCCGTCTCGTCTCCTGCGAAGCCGTTGTTCCCACATTGCTTCATGGAGAGAGAGACATATGAACGCGAATCCCAAGTTCATTTCCGCCACCGCGCACGTCGACGAAGCCGCGATCGCGCCGCTGCCCAATTCCCGCAAGATCTACGTGACCGGCTCGCAGCCCGACATCCGTGTGCCGATGCGCGAGATCACGCAGGCGGATACGCCCACGGGCTTTGGCGGCGAAAAGAATCCGCCGATCTATGTCTACGACACGTCGGGTCCGTACACCGATCCTGAAGCGAAAATCGACATTCGCGCGGGCCTGCCCGCGGTGCGCCAGGCGTGGATCGAATCGCGCGGCGACACCGAGTCCCTGACGGGTCTCTCTTCCGACTACGGGCGCGAGCGCGCCGCCGATCCGGCCACGGCCGAGCTGCGCTTCCCCGGCCTGCACCGCACGCCGCGCCGCGCCAAGGCAGGCAAGAACGTCACGCAGATGCACTACGCGCGTCAGGGCATCATCACGCCCGAGATGGAATACATCGCGATCCGCGAGAACCAGCGCCGCGCCGAGTACCTCGAAAGCCTCAAGAACAGCGGCCCGAACGGCGCGAAGCTCGCCGCCATGATGGGTCGCCAGCATCCGGGCCAGGCGTTCGGCGCCGCGGCTTTCGGTGCGAATGCGCTCAAGGAAATCACGCCCGAGTTCGTGCGCGAGGAAATCGCCCGCGGCCGCGCGATCATTCCCGCCAACATCAACCACCCGGAAAGCGAGCCGATGATCATCGGCCGTAACTTCCTCGTGAAGATCAACGCCAACATCGGCAACTCCGCCGTGACGTCGTCGATCGGCGAGGAAGTCGACAAGATGACGTGGGCGATCCGCTGGGGCGGCGACACGGTCATGGATCTCTCGACCGGCAAGCACATTCACGAAACGCGCGAGTGGATCATCCGCAATTCGCCGGTGCCGATCGGCACGGTGCCGATTTACCAGGCGCTCGAAAAGGTCAATGGCAAGGCCGAAGACCTCACGTGGGAAATGTTCCGCGACACGCTGATCGAGCAGGCCGAACAGGGCGTCGATTACTTCACGATTCACGCGGGCGTGCGTCTGCAATACGTGCCGCTCACGGCCAACCGCATGACGGGCATCGTCTCGCGCGGCGGCTCGATCATGGCCAAGTGGTGTCTCGCGCATCACAAGGAATCCTTCATTTATGAGCATTTCGAAGAGATCTGCGAAATCATGAAGGAATACGACGTGAGCTTCTCGCTCGGCGACGGCCTGCGTCCCGGCTCAATCTACGACGCCAACGACGAAGCGCAGCTCGGCGAACTGAAGACGCTGGGCGAGCTTACGCAGATCGCGTGGAAGCACGACGTGCAGGTGATGATCGAAGGCCCCGGCCACGTGCCGATGCAGCTCATCAAGGAGAACATGGACCTGCAACTGGAATGGTGCGACGAAGCGCCCTTCTACACGCTCGGGCCGCTCACCACCGATATCGCGCCGGGCTACGACCACATCACCTCGGGCATTGGCGCGGCGATGATCGGCTGGTTCGGCACGGCGATGCTCTGCTACGTGACGCCGAAGGAACACCTCGGACTGCCGAACAAGGACGACGTGAAGGAAGGCATCATCACGTACAAGCTCGCGGCGCACGCGGCCGATCTGGCCAAGGGTCATCCGGGCGCGCAGGTGCGCGACAACGCGCTGTCGAAGGCGCGCTTCGAGTTCCGCTGGGAAGACCAGTTCAACATCGGCCTCGACCCGGACAAGGCGCGCGAATTCCACGACGAAACGCTGCCCAAGGATTCGGCCAAGGTGGCGCACTTCTGCTCGATGTGCGGCCCGCACTTCTGCTCGATGAAGATCACGCAAGACGTGCGCGACTTCGCGGCAAAGCAAGGCATGACCGACGACGAGGCCCTGAAAAAGGGCATGGAAGTGAAGGCCGTCGAGTTCGTCAAGCAAGGCGCTGAGATTTATCAGCGCCAGTAAGCGCTCGATGCGGTTTCGCTGCGCTGCACGATGAGATGACGCGTGTGTGGCGCAGCGAATGCGTCTTTCTGCTGTCGATACATTTCCTCACGACTCCCACAACTCGCTGACAAGCGCACACACCCGGATACGGGTCGCGTCGCTACGATGGGTGTACTGGAGGTGCGGGCTGGGCCTGATTTATGCGGCTCGATCTGCACTGCATACCTCATACAGCTGGAGTCGAAAATGAAATCTCTCGCTCATGCCCGTACCCTGCTCATCGCCACTACGCTCGTTGCCACAATCGGCAGCCTGACGGCTTGCGACAACATGTCCCGACGTGACCGCGACACCGCCATCGGCGCGGGTGTCGGCGGCGCGGCAGGCGCCGTGATCGGCGGTAGCGCGCTCTCTACGGTGGGTGGCGCCGCAGTGGGCGGCATCATCGGCAATCAGGTCGGCAAGTAACGGCCGCCAATATCGGCACTAAGTTACCGAAGTCACCACATTACGCGCTGGAGACCGTGACATAGGGCCCGCGACGTAGGGCCATTCGACAGCCGCTAAAAACAACGACGAACCAGCAGGCAAATCGGCCGGCCTTGCCGGCTTCAGAGAGGAAACGCGGCGCATGCTTCTACGGGAGCATGCGCCGCGTTTGCATTGACCGTGTGGAATTCGTCGCGCGCGCGGGGTGGCGTCATTCCGGTGTCCGCGTTCCAGCCACAAGGCGTAAAAAAATGCAATATAAACGCAGCATCCAGGCAGTAACGAGATGCGCCGGGGCGTGATAGCCTGAAGTGTTCGCCCGGAGTTGCCATGAAATCCCCGTTTCCGACATCCACGCCGCGCGGCCCGTTTCAATGGGCAGCCTCGCTATGCGCGACCGGCGCGCTGCTCGCGCTGTCCGGCTGCTATTACTACACGCCATACGGCTATTCGGCCTACCCGCCGTACTACTACCCGACGGTCCCCGCCACCAGCACGCAACAGGAAACTGCCGTGGCCGTTGCGGGGTCAACAAACGCGCGATCAACGGCGCAGGTGAGTCAGCGGCCCAACCCCGCGCCCGCCGCCGTTGCCGACGCCCAATATCCAGGCCCGCTCTACCCCTCGCCGCCCATGGCCGTGGCGGTGCCGGCCTGGTCGGCTTACCCTGCTTATCCCGCTTATCCGGCCTACTACAACTGGCCCGGCTACTACTCGTATCCCGCGTACTACGGCTACGGCGGATGGGGTTGGGGTGCGCCCGTTTCGCTCAGCGTCGGCTTCTGGGGCGGTGGTTACTGGGGTCGTGGGGGCTATTGGGGCGGCGGCTGGGGCGGTTGGGGCCACGGCGGTGGCCACTGGCACCGTTGAGACCGAGCGACATCGCACGCTCGCGCCCCGCACGACCGTACTTTCCCTCCTTGACGCTTGCGCACCATTTTCTATCCTGCAAGTGGGCATCGGGGATTGAAGCACTGCCTTACTGAATAAGCCCTCCCTCTGGCGGCAGCCGCACGCTTCACGCTCGTGAAGCAGGCAGGCTGCCGTGCCGCCTGCCTGCCGTACTGCCTTGCCTGATCGCCCGCATCGCCGCCTCGCCGACGCCATGCCCGGCACGTCATGCGCCCCTGAGCATCGACGCGCCGATACGAACCAGCAGAAAGGAGACGTCATGTTCCATCAGCTGTTGACTCCCATCGGCAATTCACTGCCCCTGTCGTTTATCGTCGCCGTTCTGCCGATCGTCGTGGTGCTTGCGATGCTGGGCTGGGCGCGCCGTCCCGCCTGGCAGGCCTCGCTCGCGGGGCTCGTCGTCGGGCTCGTGGTCGCCATCGCGGGCTGGCAGTTTCCGGTCAATCTGGCGATCAGCGCGGTGCTCAACGGCGTGGTCTTCGCGCTCTGGCCGGTGATGTGGATCGTCGTCACGGCCATCCTGCTCTACAACATCGCGCTGCGCTCCGGCCGCTTCGCAGCCTTTCGCATGTGGCTGCTCGACAACCTGCCCAACGACCGGCGCATTGTGCTGGTGGTGGTGGGCTTTTCGTTCGGTGCGCTGTTCGAAGGGATTTCCGGCTTCGGTACGCCGATCGCGATCACGAGTTCGCTGCTCATCATGCTCGGCTTCCCGACGCTCGAAGCGCTCACCTTCACGCTGATCTTCAACACGGCGCCGGTGGCGTTCGGCGCGCTCGGCGTGCCGATCACCGTGCTCGGCGCGGTCACCCATCTGCCCGCCGACGTGCTCGGCCAGATGGTCGGGCGCCAGTTGCCCTTCTTCGCGCTGCTGCTGCCGTTTTATGTGATCGCGATCTACGCGGGCGTGGGCGGCATGCTGCGCATCTGGCCCGTGCTGCTGGTGTCGGGCGGCAGCTTCGCCGTCACACAGTTCATCACCGCGAACTTCATCAACTACAGCCTCACCGACGTGCTCTCCTCGCTCGTCTCTCTGATCCTCACGATCCTGTTCCTGCGCGTATGGAAGCCCGAGCCCGATACGCAGTTCGCGATCCGCGTCGATCGTGCCAAAGAGGTGCGCGGCGCCGTGACGGGCGCGCAGGGCTGGTATCCGTGGATCATCGTCGCGGCGGTCGTGATCGTCTGGACCGTTGCCAAGGTGTTCACGATCGGCGACGTCAAGGTGCCCTGGCCGGGCCTGAACAAGGCCGTCTTCATCACGCTCTACAAGACGCCCTATGCCGCCGTGTGGGACTTCCAGCCGCTCGCCACGGGCACGGCGATTCTGGTCGCGGCCGTCATCACGGCCTTCGTCGTGCGTCTGAAGCCTTCGGACTTCGGCGGCGCGATCGTCGATACGTGGGTGCAGACGCGCATCGCCATCCTGACCGTGGCGACCATCGTCGGGCTCGCGTTCCTGATGAATTACTCCGGCCTCACCTACACGCTGGGGCTGGGCGTCGCGTCGGTGGGCGCCTTGTTTCCGCTGGTGTCGGCGTTCCTCGGCTGGGTCGCCGTGTTTCTTTCTGGCAGCGACACGTCGGGCAACGCGCTGTTCGGCAATCTCCAGGTCGTGGCCGCGCAGCAGCTCAACCTGAATCCGGTGCTGATGGCGGCGACCAATTCGTCGGGCGGCGTGATGGGCAAGATGATTTCGCCGCAGAACATCGCCACAGGCGTCGCGACCACCGAACTCAAAGGTCAGGAAGGCCACGTCTTCGCACGCACCTTCAAGCATTCGATCCTGATGACGGTGCTGCTCGGCATTCTGGTGTGGCTGCAGCAGAACGTGTTCACTTGGATGATTCCGCCGCATTGAGCGCGGCGCGGCGCTCGCACCGCAGCGAGATCGGGACGAAAAAAAACCCGCCTGCTTGTGCAGAGGCGGGTTTTTTGCAGGCAACGCTTGCGCGTTGCCTTGTGACTAATGCCTAAGCGTTAGTGCAGTTCTTCGACCACGAGGCCCATGATTTCGCGTGCGGCACGCGAGGAATCGATCTGGCCGTTGTCGTCCACCACCGCGACGCGGGTCTGGTTGTCGGTGACGGCGCGCACATTGACCTTGTACTGCTTCGCGACCTTTTCCTTGCGACCGTGGAAGATCTGGTTCCAGAAGCCCTGTTCGGCCGAGGTCATGTCCTGCGGATCGACGTAGCGCACGTAGTAGACGCCCTTCGAGCGATCGCGGTCGTCCACCGTGAAGTTCGCACGGTCGAGCGCAAGGCCCACGCGCAGCCATGCACGGTCGTACGGCTCGCCCAGCGTCAGCTCGGTCGAGGTGTACTGGCCGGACGGGCCGCCTGCCGCGGCAGCGCCGCCAGCCTTCGCGCTCTGGCCCACGGCCGCTGCGTTCTGCGCCGCGATGGCCGCTGCGGCGGCATCCGGCTTCGACGCTGCACCCTTCGAGCCCTTCGCGTTGTCGCCGGCCTTGGCGTCCGCTTCGGCGGCCACCTGAGCGTCCGGCACGCCCGGCTTGGCGCGCGCAAGCGTGACCATCAGGCGCTTGAGGTATTCCTGCTCGAGCGCCGGATCGTTGGCCTTGGGCACCCACTTGCTCGTTTCGTTGTTGGTGCCGGAAAGCTGTTCGCTCAGACCCTTCTGGCTGATGAACACATACGTGCCGCCGGTCGGCGACGTTTCCAGACGCGTGCGGTACTTGTTGCGCTCCGCCGTGACGTAGGAATTGCCCGTGGCCCACGACAGCGTGTTACGGATCAGGCCGTCGTTGATCTTCGGATGGGTTTCGTTCCAGTCGGTTTCCATCAGGCCCTTGTCGCGCTGATCGACCACCAGCAGGAAGCCCTGTTCCTGCCAGAAGCGTCGCACCTGCGCCCAGACTTCGTCGGGCTTCTTGCTGTCGATGACGAGCCAGCTTTCGGTGCCGTCACGCTGGATATGCATGCCCGGAACCTGCGGCAGCACCTGGGTTTCGTCGGTGCTCGGCGGCGCGTCGGCCTGGACCTGCTTGAGCGCGGACAGCGAGGTTTCGCCGCCCTGCGGGGGCAGCGAGCGCTGATCCGCCGTCTCGTCGAGCATGTTCGGCGGAACGGCCAGCGACGACTGCTTCGCCTTCGCGTCGCTACGGTAATCGATCTTGCCTGGCGTCGGCGAGCTGCAGCCGGCGACCAGCCCGCCCGCCATCAGGAGCGCGAACGCGCGTGCGGCAAGACGTTGATGAAAATCACTCATGTTCGGGTAATCCCTTCGGCTACGCCACGGCCAGTTTCCGTGGATCAACCAGATATTTTACCGGCGAGATGCCGCGCTGTGCAAAAACAGCAATAGACGGGCACGTTTCCGTCTATTGCAACCGTAAAGAAGCGCACGCGCCAGGTGGTTCAGGACGCATGTTAGAGCGTTGATCTGACCGCTCCATGTAACGTTCGTCCACATTCTAAAAACTCCACATCAACGCCATTAATCGGATAAATCCCATTTTTTATCAATGACTTGCCCGTGATTTGCGCGCCCCCGTAACTTTGCGCAAATCGACATCTTCGTCACACATGACTTGTCTCGGCGACCCGGTGCTAATTTCGCCGAAAAATCAGAAGAAAAATTCCAGAACGTCGTACGGAGAGAGTCATGACAACTTGCAGCTTCATGCAGGCGGGCCGCGCCGCGGTCTGCGCCTGCCTCGTTTCGTCCGTTGCGGGCGTGAGCGGCCCCGCGTGGGCGGCGCTCGGCGACATCGCCCCCGCCGTCTCGCCTGTGAATGCCGCGAGCAAGGCGAACGCCGCCCGCCTCCTCGCGGGCGGCGCCGTGCAGGTAACGCAGTCCGTCGACGCGGGCGGCACGCGTTTGAGCGAATACGTGGCCACGGCCAGCGGCGAGATCGTCGCCTACACGTGGCAGGGTCCCTCGGCGCCCGACCTCGGCGCGCTCCTCGGCCGCTACGCCGCCGACTACCAGAGCGGCGTGGTCGCGCTCCACACGTCCGGGCGCGACGGCCTGCACGCCGCTCGCGTCGATACGCCCAGCGTCGTCGTCGAATCGGGCGGGCTGATGCGCAGCTACGTGGGACGCGTCTGGCTGCCAGCCGCGCTGCCGGCGGGCGTGACTGAAGGAGACCTGCGATGAACGCGCGCCTGTGCCTGCTCGCCGGGGCGCTCGCCACCGCGCTGGTCGCCTGCGGAGGCGGTGGCAGCGGGGGCACGTCGAGCGCGGCGGCGCCCGCCAGCGCGTCTGCCGCTTCTGGATCGGCGGCATCCTCAGGATCGGCGACCTCGAGCGGATCATCGGGCGCATCGAGTACCTCAGGGACCTCGAGCACGTCGACCGCCTCGAACACCGGCAGCGTGGCGCAGTCCACCACGCCGAACGTCCTGTCGATCGCGGTGGCCTCGACGCCCACCTCGACGCGCAACATGCTGATGGCGAGCGTGACGGTCTGCGTGCCTGGAACGAGCACCTGCGCGACGGTGGACAACGTCCAGGTCGACACCGGCTCGCAGGGGCTGCGCCTGCTCGCCTCGGCCTTGCCGGCTGGCTTCGCGCTGCCCGTCGTGACGGCCGGCAGCGGCACCGACCCGGCCGGCTCATGCGCGGCCTTCGGCTCCGGCTACACGTGGGGGGCGGTGCGCAGCGCCGACGTGAAGCTCGCAGGCGAAGTGGCCGCCGCACTGCCGATCCAGCTGATCGCCGACCCGTCGGTGCCGACCATACCGAGCGTCTGCAAGGGCTTTGGCCTCGCGATGATCAATAGCACCGCACTGCGCTCGAACGGCATCCTCGGCGTGGGGCCGTTCGGCGCCGACTGCGGCGCGTCCTGCGTGAATCAGCCCAATAGTTCGTGGTACTACGCATGCCCTTCAGGCAACTGCACGCCGAGCGCACAGCCGCTCGCGCAGCAGGTGAGCAATCCGGTCGCGGCATTCGCCACCGACAACAACGGCGTCGTCATCGATCTGCCCGCGATTTCGAGCACCGGCTCGAGCACCGTGAGCGGCTCGCTGATCTTCGGCATCGGCTCGCAGGCGAACAACACGCTCGGCGGCGCGACGGTGCTGCGCGGCAATTCGGTGACGGGTTTTGTCTCGACCACGACCTCGGACGGCACGGTCTATTCGCAGAGCTACATCGACAGCGGCTCGAACGGCTTCTTCTTCGCGAATACAACGCTCACGCGCTGCGGCGTGTGGTTCTGCCCGAGTTCGCCGCAGAGCCTCGGCGCGACGCTCAAGGGCGTCGACGGCGTCACGGCCGCCGCCTCGCTCTCGGTCGCAAGCGCGACGACGTTGTTTGCGACCGGCAACTGGGCGTTCAACAACCTCGCGGGCTATAACGGCAGTGCGTTCGGCTGGGGACTGCCGTTCTTCTTCGGGCGGCGCGTGTACACCGCGATCGAGGCGCAGACGACGCCGGCGGGCGCCGGCCCGTTCTACGCGTTTTGAGGCGCGCGAGGCTTATTCTGCCGCGGCTTCCGAGGCCGGCGTGGTCTTGGCAAGCGCCGCGGGCGAGAGCCAGCGGAACGCCGTGAGCGCGCCGTTGCGGTCATAGAGACATTCGGCGGCGGCTTGTGGCGGCGGCGACTTGTGCAGGCCAAGCTTGGCGACGAGTATCTCGATCGGCGTGGTGGGCTTGGGTTCATCGACCTTGCTAGCGGGGGCCACTGACGGCGCGCTCGCAGCCGTTGCGCCCGAGGCTGCCGCAGCATGCTGCGTCGCACCCACGCCGGAAGCCGCCGAAGCAGCGGATGCAACAGAGGCGGACGATGCTGCGGTGGCCCCGGTGGGTGCCGCGCCAGGCGCCGGCATACCACCAACGGCAGCCGCTTCCGAAGCGCTCAGCACACGGGAGGCGGGCAGCATGCCACGCTCGAGATGCCCTTCGATGACGACACGTTTGCCTCGATACGCCGCCGCCGTATGCGTGACGGAGAATTCGCCCAGCGACGCATTGGCGAGCCGGGTGCGCATCTCCTGTTCGCAGGCGCTGGGGTTCTGGTACTGCGCAACGCAGCCCGCGAGCAGGGTGGCGCCGGCCGCGAGGCCGACGAGACAGGCATTCCGTTTCTTCATCGCTCTTGTCGCTGTTGTCGCGCATGGTGCGCGGTTCGGTTTTCAGGCTGCGGCAATTGTAGCTTACGGCTCGCCAGATTCCCGCGCGCGCCGGACAGCCCCGCGCGCGAGCCTGCTATCATCGCCGCTGTATATCCGTACAGTGCCGCGCGTGCTCCCCGACTCTCCCGATCCGTTCTACTACCTCGCAAACTTCGAGCGCGCGCTCGGCTGGCTCGACGCGCGTTGCGCCGACCTGTTCGACGCTGCCGAGCGGCGTTTCGCGTCCGGCTTCGGCGACCTGCCGCGCGCCTCGCGCGCGCTGTTCGTACGCATGCTGATGCGCAAGGGCCCGCACTTTCGTGCGAGCAAGCTCGACTATGCCGAGATCGGTTGCCCGCGCGCGGCGGCTGTAGCGCTGATCGAGGCAGGATGGCTGGACGCCGCGCCGGTGCTCGCGCTCGACGCACTGGCAGCGCTTGTCACCAAGGCCGAACTGCAAACGCTCGCCACGCGACTCGTGAACGAGGCCAATGCCGATGGCGCTTCAGCCCCACTGGATGCGCTGCGCGCCCTCCCGCTTCGCACCGCCACGCGCGCGGCGACGCTCGACGCGCTGCACGCCGCCGCGCCCGAGGCGCGCGACTGGGAAGCCTGGTTCCCGGCATCGCCGGACACGGTTTTCGAATTCGCCGCTGCCCCGCTGTGCGAGCGGCTGCGGCTGATGTTCTTCGGTAACCTGCGCCAGGACTGGAGCGAGTTCGTACTGGCCGATCTCGGCGTCTACCGTTACGAGCCGGTGCCGCTCGACGGCGCCTCGCGCGCATTCCAGCAGCGCGCGGATATCGACGCGTATCTGGCGCTGCGCGACTGCCGCGAAGCCTTCGATCTCGCGCCGCCCGCCTTGAGCGCCGAGGACCTCGCCAACGCGCTCGACACGCTCGACGCGTTAGCGCCGCAAACGCACCACAACGCATGGCTGCGCGCGCGCCACGACCGCGTGCGCCACGCAGTGGGCCAGTCGGCCGAGCGGTTGGGCGAAGCAGCGCTCGCGCTGCGTGCGTACCTCGACTGCGGGCATCCTGAATCGCGCTACCGGCGTGTGCGCGTGCTGGAGCAACTCGGCCGCCGCGACGACGCGCGCGCCCTCGCCCAGGCCATCGCCGCCGCACCCGAAAGCGAAGAAGAAGCGCAGCGCGCGACGCGCACGCTCGGCCGTCTCGATCGCCGGCGCGCCACGGCATCTTCCGCGGACAGCGCGCCCACTCACGCGCTCATCGAACTCACGCTGCCTGCCGCTCACGCGCATCTGCGCGTGGAGGAAGCTGCGCGCCGCGCCCTCGAAAGCGCCGCCGCCCCGGTCTTCTACGTCGAGAACACGCTGATCACGGGCCTCTTCGGCCTGCTCTGCTGGCCCGCGTTGTTCGCCGCGCTGCCGGGCGCGTTCTTCCACCCCTTCCAGCGCGGCCCCGCCGATCTGCACGCGAGCGACTTCGTCGCCCGCCGCGCCGACCTGTTCGCCGCGTGTCTGGCCGAACTCGAAGCGGGCACCTGGCGCGCCACCATCGAGCAGCGATTCGCCGACAAATACGGCACGCAGTCGCCCTTCGTCGCCTGGCCCGCGCTCGACGCCGCCCTGCTCGCGCTGGCGCTCGACTGCTTTCCTGCCGCGCATCTGCGCCTGTGGTTCGAGCGCCTCTTGCGCGAGCCCGCCGCGAACCGCTCGGGCTTGCCCGATCTGGTGCGCTTCTGGCCACACGAGCAGCGCTACGAGCTCATCGAGGTCAAGGGTCCCGGCGACCGCCTGCAGGACAACCAACGCCGCTGGCTCGCCTACTGCGCCGCGCACGGCATGCCCGTGACGGTGCTGCAAGCGCGCTGGGCCGTCGAGGCCGGCGACGAAACTATCCAACACGCGGCCCCGACGTCATGAGCTATACCGTCGCGGTTCGAACGCTCTGCGAATTCACCGCCAAACGCGGCGATCTCGATCTGCGCTTCACGCCCTCGCCCGACGCAAGCGAGGGTCGCGCGGGCCACGCCGCCATCGCCGCACGCCGCCCCGCTGGCTACGAAACCGAGATCGCCTTGAGCGGCACTTTCGGCACCCTGACCGTGCGCGGGCGCGCCGACGGCTACGATCCTGCGCGCCGCCGCCTCGAAGAATTCAAGACTTATCGCGGCGATCTCGATGCGATGCGCGAAAACCAGCGCGCGCTGCATTGGGCGCAACTGCGGGTCTACGGCGCGCTGATGTGCGAAAAGCTCAGCCTCGCCCCGCTCGATACGCTCGAACTCGCGCTCGTGTACTACGAGATCGGCTCGGGCCGCGAAACGGCGCTGGTCGAGCAGCCGAGCGCGCAGCAACTGCGTGCCGACTTCGAAGCGCAATGCACGCGCTTCGTCGCCTGGGCCGACCAGGAGAGCGCGCACCGAGCAGCAC
The DNA here is from genome assembly GCF_905220265.1 of Paraburkholderia sp. J67. Taxonomy (NCBI): domain Bacteria; kingdom Pseudomonadati; phylum Pseudomonadota; class Betaproteobacteria; order Burkholderiales; family Burkholderiaceae; genus Paraburkholderia; species Paraburkholderia sp. J67. The sequence goes on along the minus strand of NZ_CAJMZK010000003.1, from coordinate 122,731 downwards.
GCGACGCGGCGCTCGCCACGCTGCGCATGCCGCATCCCACCTTTCGCCAGGGTCAGCGCGATCTCGCCGAAGCCGTCTGGCGCGCCGCGACGCAAGGCCGCTGCCTGCTCGCCCAGGCGCCCACCGGCATCGGCAAGACCATCGGCACACTGTTCCCGCAGTTGAAGGCGTGCGCGCGCGGCAGCATCGACAAAGTACTGTTTCTGAGCGCGAAAAGCCCGGGGCGTCAGCTGGCGCTCGATGCGCTCGACACACTCGTCGAAGCCCATGCGCAGGATAACGAACGATTGCCGCTGCGCGTGCTTGAGCTCGTCGCGCGCGACAAGGCCTGCGAGCATCCGGAACTCGCGTGCCACGGGCAGTCGTGTCCGCTCGCGCGCGGCTTCTATGATCGCCTGCCCGCGGCCCGCGAGGCCGCGCTCATGCACGTCACGCTCAACCGCGAGACGCTGCGCGAAGTCGCGCGCGAGCACGCGGTCTGTCCGTACTACCTTGGCCAGGAACTCGCGCGCTGGAGCGATGTGATCGTCGGCGACTACAACTATTACTTCGACGTCAGCGCGATGCTGTTCATGCTTGGCGCGCACAATCAATGGCGTATGAGCCTGCTCATCGACGAGGCCCATAACCTGCCCGAACGCGCCCGTGCGATGTATTCCGCCGAGCTTGTGCAAACGCGTGTGGATGCCGTGCGGCGCGCCGCGAGCGCGCCGGTCAAACGCGCGCTCACGCGTCTCGCGAGGCACTGGAATGCGCAGAACGCGATCTCGCCCGATGCGTGGCGTGCGAGCGATGCGCTGCCCGACAGGCTGATTCCCGCACTCGGCGATGTAATTGCGGCCATCGGCGATCAACTCGCGGAACCCGCGCTCGTGCGCGACGCCGAACTCGAACGCTTCTATTTCGACGCCTTGCATTTCGTGCGTCTAGCCGAGCGCTTCGACGCGCAGTCGATCTTCGATATCACGCCGCTGCCAGCCAGCGTGACGCGCAGCAAGCACACGCGCTCGACGCTCTGCATCCGCAATCTCGTACCCGCCAACGCATTGCGACCGCGCGTGGCGGCCGCGCATAGCGTGACGCTTTTTTCCGCGACGCTCGCGCCCGCGCACTATTACGCCGATATGCTCGGCCTGCCTGCCAACACGGTGCAGGTCGAGATCGGCACGCCGTTCCGCGCCGAGCAGCTCGATGTGCACATCGCGCGCGATATTTCGACGCGCTACAAGGACCGTACGCGCTCGCTCGATGCGCTGGTCGCCCGCATCGCACGGCAATACGCGGCGCGGCCGGGCAACTATCTGTGCTTCTTCAGCAGCTACGAGTATCTGCAACAAGCCGTCGATGCCTTCATCGCTCGCCATCCGCATATTGCGACCTGGATGCAGTCGCGCACGATGGACGAGGCGCAACAGCAGGCGTTCGTTGCCCGCTTCGTGGAGGATGGCTGTGGAATCGGCTTCGCGGTGCTCGGCGGCGCATTCGGTGAAGGCATCGATCTGCCTGGCACGCGCCTGATCGGCACCTTCATAGCGACGCTGGGCATGCCGCAAGTGAATCCCGTCAACGAGGCGATGCGCGAGCGCATGGACACGCTCTATGGCTCGGGCTTCGACTACACCTATCTGATTCCCGGCTTGCGCAAGGTCGTGCAGGCCGCGGGCCGCGTGATCCGCAGCGAGCAGGACAGCGGCGTGGTGCATCTGCTGGACGACCGCTTCGCGCGCCCCGACGTGCGCGCGTTATTGCCTGCGTGGTGGGATGTCGCCTGACACGCATTGATACGCACGACGAATTAATTCACACGACACAAACGCAGCGCCACTGACGGCGCTGCGTACCCATCCATCACCCATCAAGCCGATTTCGACTTGCCGCCACCCTTGCCGCCCTTCTTCGGCGGCGGCGGTGGATCGCCTTCGAGATCATCCGCGGCGATCTCGGGCGCGATTTCCTTTACATCGAGCTTCGCCGCCTTGCCGTCGCCCTTGCTTTTCTTCGCCGGCTTGCCTTCCGGGATATCGGCCGGCACGGCGATCTTGTTGATCGTCACTTCATCGTCCGCCTTGTCGTAGCCGATCTCGACGGTGTCGCCCGATTGCAGCGCATCGCCCAGAATCTCCTTGGCAAGGCGCGTTTCCACTTCCTGACGAATCTGCCGCTTCAATTCGCGCGCACCGAATTCGGGCTGATAACCGGCCTCGACCAGATGCTCGACGAGTGCGTCGCTCATCTTGAGCGTGATGTCCTGCGCGGCCGCCGTGCGCGTCACGCGGTCCAGCTGGATCTGCACGATATTGCGGATGTTGTCCTTCGAGAGCGCATGGAACACGATGATTTCGTCGATACGATTGAGGAACTCGGGCCGGAAATGGCCCTTGAGCACCTTCATCAATTCCCCACGCACCTCCTTGTCGCTCTTGCGCTTCGCCTCGGGCTGCTCGAGGTTCTCCATGATGATCGACGCGCCCAGATTGCTCGTGGCGATGATGATCGTGTTGCTGAAGTCGACCACGCGGCCCTTGCCGTCCGTGAGCCGCCCATCGTCGAACACCTGTAGCAGTACGTTATAGACATCCGGGTGCGCCTTCTCGATCTCGTCGAGCAGGATCACGCTGTACGGGCGACGGCGCACGCGCTCGGTCAATTGCCCGCCTTCGTCGTAACCCACGTATCCTGGCGGCGCGCCGATCAGCCGCGCGACGGCGTGACGCTCCATGTACTCGCTCATGTCGATGCGGATGATGGCCTGCTCGTCGCCGAACACGGTTTCCGCGAGCGCCTTTGCCAGCTCCGTTTTGCCCACTCCCGTCGGCCCGAGGAACAGGAAAGTCGCAATCGGCCGATGCTCCTGGCCGAGACCCGCACGCGAGAGCCGCACGGCATCGCTCACGGCCACCACGGCGTCGCTCTGCCCCACCACGCGCTCGCGCAGCTTCTCTTCCATCTGGAGCAGCTTCTGACGCTCCTCCTGCGTGAGGTCGGTCACCGGAATGCCGGTGAGCCGCGAGACCACTTCTGCGATCGACGCGGCCGTCACCTCCAGCGTCTCCGAACCGGTCTTGCGTTGCCACGCCTCCGTGAGTTCTTCAAGCTTCGTCTGCTTCTCGTTGATGCGCTCCTCGAAGCCCTTCGCCTGATCGAAACGCTTGCGCGAAGACGCGTAATCCTGCTCGCGCTTGAGCTGGGCGATTTCTGCTTCGAGCTCCTGAATATCGGCCGGGCGCGAGGTCGCCCCGATACGCACCCGCGCCGCCGCCTGGTCGATCAGGTCGATGGCCTTGTCGGGCAAAAAACGCGACGTGATATAGCGATCCGATAGCTCGGCTGCCGCCACGAACGCATCGTCGGCGAAGGTGACCTGATGGTGCGCCTCCAGCTTGTCGCGCAGACCACGCAGGATCACGATGGTCTGCTCGACCGTGGGCTCGAGCACCAGCACCGGCTGAAAGCGCCGCTCGAGCGCCGCGTCCTTCTCGATGTACTTCTGGTATTCGTTGAGCGTGGTCGCGCCGATCAGACTCAGCTCGCCGCGCGCAAGCGCGGGCTTGAGCACGTTGGCGATATCGAGGCCGCCTTCGCCGCCGCCCTGCCCCGCACCCACGATCGTATGCAACTCGTCGATGAAGAGAATCAGTTCGTCGTTCTTCGCCGTCACTTCGTCGATCAGCTGCTTGGCGCGCTCCTCGAATTCGCCGCGATACTTCGCGCCCGCCACCATCGAATTGATATTGACTTCGACGAGGCGTTTGCCGCGCAACACCTCGGGCACGTCGCCATTGACGATGCGCTGCGCTAGCCCTTCGACGATAGCCGTCTTGCCCACACCCGGCTCGCCGATCAGCACCGGATTGTTCTTCTTGCGGCGCGCGAGCACTTCGATCGTGCTCTCGATTTCCTGTGCGCGGCCGAGCACCGGATCGAGCTTGCCCTGGCGCGCCATCGCCGTGAGATCGCGGCCGAACTTGTCGAGCGTGGGCGTGCCCGTGGGCGCGTCCACGCGGCCATCTTCCGCGCCCTTGCCCACCACCTTGACGACCTTCTGGCGCAACGTCTCGGGCGTCACGCCATACTTCTTGAGCAGCGTGCCCGCGATGCTGTCCGGCACCGCCGCGAGGCCAATCAGCAAATGCTCGGGACCGACGTAGGAGTGGCCCAGATCGCGCGACGCCTGAAACGCAAATTGAAACGCTTTCTTCAGACGCGGCGAGATCGTCATCTTGTCGATGGGCGCGTCCGGGTTGGCCGTGCCCTTCTGCGCGTGCTGATCGATATAGCCCTGAATATCCTGCGGCGAAAGCTTCAACTCCTTGAGCAGCGCGGCGCAGACATCGGTGTCGGCCAGCACGTAAAGCAAATGCTCGGTGTCGAGTTCGGTGCGGCGCAATTCGTGCGCTTTTTCAGCGGCGCGTTGCAGGATTTCGAGCGTCTGTTCGCTGAACGCATCGGTCGCGTCCACGGATTCGCGCGGCACTTCGGCTTCGAAGCCCGCATCGTCGTCATCGTCGTGATCACCCTCGCCGCCGAGGCCGCCGAGGAAGCGCGACAGTCCGCCGCCCCCACCGCCGAGCAGCGAATCGAACGGATTGAGCATGCTTTGATGGCGCATCAATTGCCGGTAGTCGTAATCGCAGATCGACATCGACTTGCGCTGGCCGTTTTGCACCACGGTCACGCGCGCGACAGCAGGCCGCGTATTGCAGATCTCGCAGAGAGTAGGCATGGCGACTTGTCTCCAGTTCGGCGCCGCTTCACGGCATGCGCGGCATGCACGTCAAGCAGCACGGCGCATCGCGCGGATGCGTCGGAAATGTGACAGGCGGCGGCGCGCGGCACCGATAAAAGCCGATCGCGGCTGATTGATGCCAGGTGAAGCGCAACGCGCGAAGCGTGCAGCGCCGCGACGGGCGGTGGCAGCTCCAGCGGCATGAAGCGATGAGGATGCGCCGGAGGCACACGACGAAACGATTGTGGCAGGATTCGAGGCGCTGCGCGCCGAATGTGCATCGTGCACGACGCTGACAACGGCCTTGCGATCTTGGCAAATGGCGGGGGAAAAGCGGGCGGGATGACTATCCCGCCCGGAGTGCGCGTGTTTCACGCGCGAGGAGAACAACTGGGGAAACACCTTCAACGCCGTCGCAGACGCGGCAGCATGTCATACGAAAGGCGCGCTGTTTGATGCCACGCGCGCCCTGTCAGTCAACGTCGGTTCGACCCCGACACCACATCGACCCACACGGCCAGCACGAGAATCCCGCCCTTCACGATCATCTGCCAGTAGGCATCGACATCGAGCATCGACATGCCGTTGTCGAGGCTCGCCATCACGAGCGCGCCAATCAGCGCGCCGTACACCGTGCCGGAGCCGCCCCGCATCGACGTGCCGCCGATAAAGCAGGCCGCGATCGCATCGAGTTCGCCCATCGTGCCCGCCGACGGCGAGCCCGCCGCGAGGCGCGCGGTGTTGACGATGCCGGCCACCGCGCACATCAGGCCCATCAGCGCGAAGATCGCCAGTTTCACGCGGTTGGTGTTCACGCCCGAAAGACGCGTTGCTTCGAGATTCGAACCCACCGCGTAGATCCGGCGCCCAAACACGGTTTGCGTGGCGATCCACGTGAAGATGCCGAGCAGCGCGAGCAACAGCAACACCGGCACGGGGATGCCGCCGTAGCTGTCGAGCATCAGCACGAAAGCCAGCACGATCGCGCCCGCCCCGACGATCTTCACACCGTCCTGCCACAGCGGCACCACGCTCAACTGATAGCGGCGCCGGTTCGCACGCTGACGCACCGTGAGCAGCGCAAGCAGCACGAAGAGCGCGAAGGCCAGCACATCGCCCACGATACGCGGCAGATAGCCCTGCCCGATAAACACAAAGGAATCCGAAACAGGTGCGATGGTCGAACCACCCGTGATGCCGAGCAGCACCCCGCGAAACGCCAGCATGCCGCCCAGTCCCACGATGAACGACGGCACGCGCCTGTAGGTCGACCACCAGCCGTTGAAGAGCCCCACCAGCACGCCAAGCGCGAGCACCACCGGCACCGTGATGCCGATCGGCCAATGGCGATTCACGTCGAGGATCGCGGCCACGCCGCCGAGCAGCCCGAGCAGCGAGCCCACCGACAAATCGATCTCGCCCGCGATGATGACGAACACCATGCCGCACGCGAGCATGCCCGTGATCGACATCTGACGCAGCAGGTTCGACACGTTGCGCGGCGTGACGAAGGCGCCGTGCGTGAGCACCGAAAAGAACACCCAGATCGCAGCGACGGCAAGCAACAGGGCGAGGATCTTGTAGCGCGCGAACAGTTGCTGGAAACGCTGGCCGAAGCCGTTGCCGCCCGCCAGTTGCGGTTCGCGCGCGCCTTGGGTCGTGACGTCGGGGGTCATGCTGCACTCGCTGAAAAGGATTGGGGACGCGCGCTCTGGATTGCGGCGCCGAGAATGTGTTCCTGGGTGAGGCCGTCGTTGACGAAGTCGCCGCGCACCTCGCCCTCGCCGATCACGAGCACGCGGTCGCTGATGCCCAGCACTTCCGGCAACTCGGACGACACCATCACGATCGCCACGCCGCGCTTCGCGAGCTGGAACACGAGCTTGTAGATTTCGTATTTCGCGCCCACGTCGACGCCGCGCGTGGGTTCGTCGAGGATCAACACTTTCGGTTCGGTGAGCAGCATCTTGGTCAGCACCGCCTTTTGCTGATTGCCGCCAGAGAGGCTCGCAATCGACAACATCGGGTTGGCCGCACGCACCGAAAGACGCTGCATCTCGGTGCGGATCGTGTCGAGCTCGGCGGCCGTGTCGATGCGTCCGTGTTTCGCGAAGCGATCCAGCACCGAGAGCGTGATGTTGTGCCCGACACCCAGTTGCGGAACGATGCCGTGGCGCTTGCGGTCCTCGGGCACCATCGCGATGCCCGCGCGAATCGCGTCGAGCGGCGAACGGATCCTGAGCGGCTGGCCTTCGAGCAGCACGCTCGCCGTGCAGTTGCCGGCATACGCGCCGAAGATCGCCTGCATGGTCTCTGTACGCCCCGCGCCCACCAGCCCCGCCACACCGAGAATCTCGCCACGCCGCACCGCGAACGACACGTCGTTCACACGCTTGCGGCGCGGGTTCGTCACGTCGTAGCACGTCACGTTGCGCGCCTCGAATACCACTTCGCCAATGTCATGCGGCTCGCGCGGAAAGAGGTTCTTGATCTCGCGGCCCACCATCATCGCGATGATGCGATCCGTGGTGAGCGAGGCCATCGGCTCCGTCGCCACATGACGGCCATCGCGGATCACGCTGACCGTATCGCACACGGCTTCGACCTCGTCGAGCTTGTGGGAGATGTAGACGCAGGCCACGCCGCGCCGCTTCAGATCGCGCACGATATCGAGCAGGATCTTTGTCTCCGCTGCCGTGAGCGAAGACGACGGTTCATCTAGCAACAGCAGCTTCGCGCGCTTGTTCAGCGCCTTGGCAATCTCGATCAATTGCTGATGGCCGCCACCGTAATTCATCACCGGCTGTGCGACGTTGATGCCGTCGATGCCCAGCTCGCGCAGCAACTGATCGGCTCGCTGATACATCGCCGCGTAATTCATGCGCCCGCCCGGCAGCGTGATCTCGTTGCCGAGAAAGATGTTCTCCGCCACCGACAGCTCGGGCACGAGCATCAATTCCTGATGGATGATGACGATGCCCGCGCGCTCCGTGTCGCGCACGCTTTGCGCTTCGAGCGGCGCGCCTTCCCAGCGGATCTCGCCGCTCCAGGTGCCATGCGGATAGACGCCCGAGAGCACCTTCATCAGCGTGGATTTGCCCGCGCCGTTCTCGCCGCACAGGCCCACGCATTCGCCGGGCCGCACCGTGAGATCGATGCCGTCCAGCGCCTTCACGCCCGCGAAGGATTTGACGATGCCGCGCATCGTCAGTAAGGGTTCGGTCATACGCTTTTCAGTCCGCGTTGTCGGTCCGCTTGAGTTGCGTTGAACCGGCCCGCGCGCGAAGTCATCCCGCGCCCGGGCCGCCCGTTGGCCGGACTTACTGGCTCGCGAGTTGCGCCTGCGTATAGAAGCCGTCCTTCACGACGATGTCGGCGTTGCTCTTCGTGAGCAGCGTCGGTTGCAGCAGCACCGTATCGACCTTCTTCTTGCCGTTGTCGTACTGCGAGTTAAAGGCGGGCTTCTGGCCCTTCGCGAGATCGACAGCCAGCTTGGCCGCTTCGCCCGCGATCAGCTTGAGCGGCTTGTAGACCGTCATGGTCTGCGTGCCCGCCATCACACGCCGCACTGCCGCGAGATCCGCGTCCTGACCCGAGACTGGCACCTTGCCCGCCAGATGCTGCGCGGCCAGCGCCTGGATCGCGCCGCCAGCCGTGCCGTCGTTCGAGGCCACCACCGCGTCGATCTTGTTGTTGTTCGCCGTGAGCGCGTCCTCCATGATGCGCAGCGCCGTCGAGGCGCTCCACTCCGGCACCCACTGCTGACCGACCACCTTGATGTCGCCCCGATCGATTGCCGGCTTCAGAACCTTCAGTTGTCCTTCACGCAGCATCTTGGCGTTGTTGTCCGTGGGCGCGCCGCCCAGCAGGAAGTAATTGCCCTTGGGCTGTGCGTTGTAGACGCCCTGGGCTTGCAGTTCGCCCACCTTCTCGTTGTCGAACGAGATATAGGCGTCCACGTCGGCATCGAGGATCAGGCGGTCGTACGAGACGACCTTGATACCGGCCTTCTTCGCTTCGGCCACCACGTTGCCGAGCGTCTTTGAGTTGAACGGCACGATCACGATCACATCGACGCCGCGCGAGATCAGGTTTTCGATCTGCGAAATCTGGCGTTCCTCGCTCGCATCGGCCGATTGCACCGAGACTTTTGCGCCCATTTTCTCCGCCGCGGCGACGAAGTAGTCGCGATCGCGCGACCAGCGCTCCACGCGCAGATCGTCGATACAGAAGCCGATTTCCGGATGATCCTTGCTCGCGTGCGCGAGCGGTGCGGCCAGCGACAGACTCGCGAGCACTGCGCCGCAGACTAGTGAACCCAGAACCGAACGACGTTTGGCGAACTTCATGTCTCCACTCCTCGTGATGTGGCGCGCTTGCCGTGCGTAGCGCGGCGGCAGCGCGTCGTGAACGTTATTGAATGTCGATGTGGCTAGCGGTCAAGCGCGCGCACGAATCCGCGCGCGCCAGCGGGAACGTGGCAGCGCGGTGTCGGGCGCGGTACGGCTGGGTGCTTCGGGTCTTGCAGGTGCTACGTGGTGTTGCGGGTCGTGTGAATCGTGTGAATGCGGACCAAGCGTCAGGCGTTACGTGCGAATACCGGTTCAAGCGCGCGATAAAGCGCCGCAAACGTCGGCCGCCGCGCGTCGCGATACCACGCATGGCGCGCAGCATCGGGTTCGCGCACCGCCAGCACGGGCGGCTGCGGACACACGGTATCGAGCGATGCACCAGGTTCGACGGCGAGATGTGCAAGGCGCGCGGCACCCAACGCCGGCCCCACCTCGCCACCCGCGCGCAGCGTGAGCGCGCGCCCGCTGATATCGGCAAGCATCTGCGTCCAGTACGCGCTGCGAGAGCCGCCGCCGATCACCGTGATCGTCTCGGGCACGAGGCCCGCCGCGTGTAGCGCATCCATGCCATCGAGCAGCGCGAAGCCCACGCCTTCGAGCGTCGCGTTGGCGAGATCGGCGCGCGAGGTCTGCGGCGTCATGCCGTAGAACACACCCTTGGCGTTGACGTTGTTATGCGGCGTGCGCTCGCCGCTCAGATACGGCAGAAACCACGGTCGGCGCGCATCGATATCGGTGTTCGTGTGGGCTTGTGCGTCGGCGAGCAGTGCGGCCACGCTCTCATGACCGGTGAGTTGCGCGGTGAAATCGAGGCAGCTCGCCGCGTTGAGCATCACCGACATCAGATGCCACGTGTGCGGCAGCGCATGGCAGAAGCTATGAACGGCCGAATCGGGATTCGCCAGAAAGCCGTCCGACACCGCGAAATACACACCCGAGGTGCCGAGCGAAAGCATCGCGTCGCCGGGGCGCACGATGCCGACGCCTACTGCGCCCGCGGCATTGTCTCCGCCGCCCGCGACCACAGGAATCTCGCGCAAGCCGAACTCGCGCGCGAGATCGGCGCGCAGCTTGCCGGTGACTTCATTGCCCTCGAAGACTTCAGGCATTTGCGCACGCGTAAGCCCGCAAGCGGATAGCAGCGCATCGCTATAGTCGCGCTTCGCCACATCGAGCCACAGCGTCCCAGCCGCATCCGAAGGGTCAGTCGCAAATACACCCGTGAGCAGCCAGCGCAAATAGTCTTTCGGCAACAGCACGTGCGCGATGCGCGCGAAAATCTCCGGCTCGTGCTTCTTGACCCACAGCAGTTTGGGCGCCGTAAAGCCCGGCATGGCGAGATTGCCCGCCACGGCGTGCAACTCCGGCGCGTCACGCTCCAGTTCGATACATTCGGAATCCGAACGACCGTCGTTCCAGAGGATCGCCGGGCGCAACACCTCGCCCTGCGCATCGAGCAGCGTCGCGCCGTGCATCTGCCCGGTGAGGCCAATCGCTTCGACGCGGTTCGTGTCGATGCCGTTGCGGCGCACCGTATCGAGCAGATCGTGCAGCGCGCCTTGCGTGGCACGCCACCAGTCCTGCGGAGCCTGCTCGGACCAGCGTGGCTGCGGACGGCTCGCCGTAAGCGGCGCGCTCGCACTGCCGAGCACGTCGCCCGCGCGATCGAGCAGCACCGCCTTCACGCCCGACGTGCCGAGGTCGATACCGATGAACATGTCTCCATCCTTTTTATTGCGGTCCGGCGCCATCTGCTTGCTGGCGCCGGTTACCGTCACAGCCGCATTCAGCGCAGGCCGTAGATCGCCTGATTGACGACGCCTTCGAGTCGCTCCTGCTGGCCGCTCACATGCTGCGGGTTCATACCGTGTGCAACGGCATCGCTCGCGAGCGACGAGAGCGAGTAACCGCCCGCGAGAATCTTGCGGCCGAACTCCGTATCCCAACCTGCATAACGTTGGAGACGGAATTGTTCGAGCCGGTCGTTTTCCACCAGCACGGCGGCACGCTCCAGCGCGATGGCCAGCACATCGATCGCGCCCACATGGCCGTAGAACAGGTCTTCGGGATCGCTGCTCTGGCGGCGCACCTTGGAGTCGAAATTCATGCCGCCCGTCGTGAATCCGCCGTGGCGCAAGATTTCATAGAACGCCAGCGTGAGTTCCTCCACACTATTGGGGAACTGGTCGGTGTCCCAACCGTTCTGCGGATCGCCACGGTTCGCATCGACACTGCCGAACACGTTGAGCGCATAGGCCATCGCGATTTCGTGATGGAACGAATGCCCCGCCAGCGTCGCGTGATTGGCTTCGATATTCACGCGAATTTCGTTCTGCAATCCGTATTGGGTGAGGAAACCATGCACGGTGGCGACGTCGTAGTCGTACTGGTGCTTGGTGGGCTCCTGCGGCTTCGGCTCAATCAGCAGCGCGCCCTTGAAGCCGATGCGATGCTTGTGCTCCACCACCATCGAGAGAAAGCGCGCGAACTGTTCGCGCTCGCGCACGAGGTCGGTATTGAGCAGCGTTTCGTAACCTTCGCGGCCGCCCCACAGCACGTAGTTCTCGCCGCCCAGCTTGTGGGTCGCGTCGAGCGCGTGACAGACCTGGGTCGCGGCATAAGCAAAGACTTCGGGGTTCGGGTTCGTGGCCGCGCCAGCCGCATAACGCGGATGCGAGAACAGATTCGCCGTGCCCCACAGCAGCTTCATGCCGCTCGCCTGCTGCTTCTCGCCGAGGTAGCCGACGATGCGCGCGAAATTTTCCTTGTAGTCCTTAAGATCCTTGCCCTCGGGCGCGACGTCGGTGTCGTGGAAGGTGTAGTACGGCACGCCTAGCTTGGTGAAGAACTCGAAGGCCGCATCGGCTTTCTGGTGCGCGCGTTGCATGGCGTCGCCGGGTTGCTGCCACGGCCGATGAAAGGTGCCCTGCCCGAAGATATCGACGCCCGGCCACACGAACGTATGCCAGTAGCACACGGCAATGCGCAGATGCTCTTCGAGCGTCTTGCCGAGGACCTTTTTCGTGCGGTCGTAGTGGTGGTAGGCAAGCGGATTGTCCGATTGCGGGCCTTCGTAGCGAATCGCGGGAATGGCTTCGAAATACGACATGGCGTCTCCAGTGTCGACCCGGTTGAGTGCGTCAGCGCTTACCCTGGGTCCCATTTAGATTTGGACTTCCCTTTGTTGCGGCGCACGATATGCATGCGGCAAGGTGAAGCCATACTGCCCGTCTCGCAGGCCAAGCGGCAATTGCGAAATTGCGCGATACGCGTAACGTTTCTCGCCAATCTCCCGCTTTGCCCAAGCGCACGCGCCACACCGGGCCTAAAATAACCGGGCACTTAAAAGGAGCGACCGCGCAATGCCAGCCATGCCATCGGCGCGCGCCGCATTCGAAACGCAGACGAACGCGCGACCCGCCATGAACCGTGCCTCTGCTTCACAAATCGCTTCACAGCCAGCCTCACAGGGCTCGCGCCCGACCCATCGCATCGCGCTGCTGTTCAATGCGAACAAGGTGTACGACCGCGAAATCATCGCTGGCATCGGCCACTATCTGCGTTCGACGCGCGTGGCATGGGATCTGTTTCTCGAAGAAGACTTTCGTTGCCGGCTCGCGGGCATCGAGCGCTTCGACGGCGACGGCATTATCGCTGACTTCGACGACCCCGCCGTGGCCGATGCGCTGCGCGGCTGCCGGCTCCCCGTGGTGGCGGTCGGTTCGTCGTTCGAAGACGCCGCGCACTATCCGGCCGACCTGCCCTATATCGCCACCGACAACCGCAAGCTCGTCTCGCTTGCCTGGACCCATCTGATCGGTGCGGGCCTGCCGCATCTGGCGATGTACAGCCTGCCCGTCGCCGAAGAAAACCGTTGGGCGCAGGAGCGCGAACTGGCCTTCGAGGCGCTCGCGCGCGAAGAAGGCATGGCGGCGCCGCTCTATCGCGGTCTCGCCACCAGCGCGCCGTCGTGGAATCAGGCGATCGAACAGTTGAGCGAGTGGCTGCATGCGCTGCCCAAGCCGGTCGGCGTGATCGCCGTGACCGATGCGCGCGCGCGTCATTTGCTGCAAGCCTGCCTCATGCACGGCATTGCCGTGCCCGAGCAGGTGGCGATCATCGGCATCGACAACGATCCGCTCACGCGCACCCTCACGCGCATTCCGATTTCGTCGGTGATCCAGGGCACCGAGGAAATGGGCAAGACGGCCGCTCACCTGCTGCATCAGATGCTGGGCGGCGCGCGGTTTCCGGGTCGGCGCATTCTGGTGCCGCCCGTCGGCATCAACGTGCTGGAATCGACCCGGCATGAACCGCTGTCGAGCCCGCACGTCATGCGCGCGCGCCACTTCATCCGCCAGTACGCGTGCCAGGGTATCAAGACCGAACAGGTCGCCGATTACGTGGGCGTTTCGCGCTCCTCGCTGGAGGAATACTTCCGGCGCGAGTTGCAGTGCACCGTCCATCAGGAAATCCTGCGCCACAAGCTCGATGCCGCGAAGGCGATGCTCGCGAGCCGCGATGCCGCAAGCGCCGAAGTGGCGATCCGCTGCGGATTCACCTCATTGCAGTACATGTATGCGGTGTTCCGGCGCGAGTTGGGCTGCACGCCGCGCGAGTATCAGGACAGCGTGGCGCCGCCCTCGCCCGGCGGCCAGGCCAGCGCACGCGTCGCCTCGACCTGACTTGAACTGACCCCGGCCCACCGACTTACACGACCCACGCCACATGAACAGCCCTCTGCACATGAGCCCGATCAGTTCCGAATCCTGGGGCACGCTGCCCGGCGGCGATGCCTGCCGGCTCTACACGCTGCGCAACGCGCAAGACATGAAGCTGACGATCAGCGACCTCGGTGCAACGCTGGTGTCCTGGCACGCGCCCGACCGCGCGGGACGGCTCGCCGATATCCTGCTCGGCCACGACACGCCCGTCGCCTACGCCACCGCCACGACCTACATGGGCGCACTGGTCGGGCGCTGGGCCAACCGCATCGCCGGTGCGCGGTTTGCGCTCGACGGTATCGAGCACGCGCTCGATCGCAACGAGAATGGCAATCTGCTGCATGGCGGCGCGAATGGCTTTCACCGCGCGCTCTGGCAGGTCGAAGAGGATCGCGGCGCGCTGCTGCTGCGCCTCGACTCGCCCGAAGGCGACGGCGGCTTTCCGGGCAACGTGAGCGTGCAGGTGCGCTACACGCTCGACGACGACGGCACCCTCACGATCGCCTACGAGGGCGCAACCGATGCACCCACCGCGCTCAACCTCACGAGCCACGGTTATTTCAATCTCAGCGGGGAGCCTGGCGCCGACATTCGCGGCCATATCCTGACGATCGACGCGGACGCGTTCCTGGAAGTCGACGAGCAAATGATCCCCATCGGCATGGCGGATGTGTCGGGCAGCGCCTTCGACTTCCGCCAGGGTGCGCCATTGGGCGCGCGGCTCGACTGGCCGCACGCGCAACTGGCGCGCGCGGGCGGCATCGACCATTGCTATGTGCTGCGTGGGGGCGAACAGCCCGGGCGGCGGCCCGCGCTACGTCAGGTGGCAAGCGTCTACGAGCCGGGCAGCGGGCGCGAACTCTCGGTCGCGACCGATCAGCGCGGCCTGCAATGCTATACGGGGAATTATCTGGCGGGCCAGCCAGGCCGCCACGGCGCGCCTTGCGTGAAACACGCGGGCCTGTGCCTCGAAGCGGGAGGCTTTCCGAATCAGATCAATATGGCGGCGCCGGAATGCGACGACGTTGTGCTGCGGCCCGGCGGCACCTACCGCCAGGTCACACAGTACAAGGTGAGCGTGCGCGCGTGAATGCGGATGCAGGCGAGCCCGCCTGCATCCTGCCTCGCAAAATGCCTGTTACGCCTTGTCGTACGAGTAGACGCCGCGGCCGGTCTTGCGGCCGAGTTGCCCCGCCGCCACCATCTCGCGCAGCAGCGGGCAGGCGCGATACTTCGAATCGCCGAAGTCCTTGAGGAACACGTCCATCACCGACAGGCACACGTCCAGCCCGATCAGATCGGCCAGCGCGAGCGGCCCGATCGGATGATTCGCGCCGAGTTTCATGCCCGCGTCGATTTCCTCGGCGCTCGCGACGCCCTCGGCCAGCACGAAGAACGCTTCGTTGATCATCGGCACGAGAATGCGGTTGACGACGAAACCGGGCGCGTTCTTCACGGCGATCGGCGTCTTGTCCAGACGCTGCGCGAGTTCGCGCACCGATTCCGCCACGTCCGGACGCGTCTGCAGGCCGCGAATGACCTCGACGAGCGGCATCATCGGCACCGGGTTGAAGAAGTGCATGCCGATGAAGCGCGACGGCTCGGCCAGCGTAGTGGCAAGCGCCGTGATCGAAATCGACGAGGTGTTCGACGCGATGATCGCGTCGGGACGCGCAGCGGCCTCGATCTGCTTGAGGATGCGCGTCTTGAGCTCGGCGTTTTCGGTTGCCGCTTCGATCACGAGATCGGCGCTGGACAGGCGCGCGTAGTCCGTCGAGGTCTCGATGCGCGCGAGCGCCGCGTCGCGCACGCCGGCGTCGAGCTTGCCCTTCGAGACGAGCCGCTCGAGGCTATGGGTGAGCGTTGCCACGCCCTTGGCCAGCGCCGCGTCCGTCACGTCGACCATCACCGCCTTCAGGCCCGCCACGGCCACCGCCTGCGCGATGCCGTTGCCCATCGTGCCCGCTCCCACGATCCCAACCGTTTCGATTGCCATGCCTTGCTCCTCACTCCTTTATCTGCGACGCCGGTACATCGTCTATGGAAAAACCGGTGATGCCGCGCACTTGGTGCACTGCATCATACGCAGAGAGTGTAACGGGTTGCGCGGCAGGAGGGGTATCGGCGCGACGGGGGGGCCGGCGGCGCCCCCCAGCACGGACTCCAGAGCGGACTAGAAGTTGTATTGCAGGTAGATCTGACTGAAATTGAGGCCGGGATTCGGCGTCTTGATGTCCGCGTTCGAGATGTGCTGGAAACGGAAACCCGCCTGATAGTTCTGGTGCTCGCCGAACTGCGCGCCGACGCCCACCATGTCCGCGAACTGGAACGCCGTGGACATGGTGCGGTCGGGGGTCAGTTCCACGTGGGTGAGCAGACGGATGCCCACGCCGGCTTCCAGGAAAGGCCGGATCCAGCCCGTGTCCTTGATGAAACGGAACACCGGCGTCACACCGAACTCCCAGATATTCGGCTGCGTTGCGGCCGTTTCGTCGAGTTTCCAGTAGGCCGCGTGGAACTCGCCCACCACGGTGAAATGGAAACCCGCGACATGCCACCATTGCAGCCCAGGATCCCAGACGAGGCCGAGATCGAGCTTCTTCACATCGTGATCCGCGACACCCGCACCGAACTGAACGCCGAACTGATCCGCGTGCGCCGCCGCCGCACCCAGGATGAGCGCCGCCGCGCAGGCGCAACGCGCCACCCGGGCCTGCCAGACCCTTTGTCTTTGTGTCATGAATATCCCCGGAAGCAAACAACACTTCACGACGCGGCCATCGCACGGCCGGCTCTCCCTCGATACCGGTTTCCACTGCGCCGCATGGCGCATGACTGGGCACAGCGGATTCCATCGCGATTCAAGACGGCTTCGATCAGTGCAACGCGCGAATTAGGCCGGTTTGCAAATGAATCGCACGACGTAAGAGCCAGTGTAGGCGCGATTTAACAAATCCGTTGTTCGCCCGCGCACGCAAGCGCAGCGGGCCGCAAGCTGACTTAATGCTTTCAGTGGAATTCACGAGGCCTGCAATGTGAATCACTCTCGAATCGCATGCAGATAATCGCGGGGAGTTATTAATGATCAGTGTCGGGGATTATGTCGGCCGGAGAATCAAGCGGACCTGGGGAAGGTCGTATGCGGCGAAGGGAGGTGACGCGAAAGAGACATACAAACAACTCGCAATCGTTGCTCACACATCGATGTGTGAGCAACGATTCATGCCACGAGAAAAGGCAGATTTACTGCTTGGCTGCCGCGCGATTGGCACGCGGCCCGAAGCCCGGCACATGCTTGATGAAACCGGTCGCCAGCGCAGTGCCCAGGAGAATCGTGAGACACGCCTCCATCATGCCGATCGACACGCGCTCGCCGAGGAACAGCGCGCCCCAGAGGATGCCGAACACAGGGATCACGAAGGTGACCGTGATCGTGCGCGCGGGGCCGATTGCCGCAATCAGGCGGAAGAACAGCAAATACGCCACGCCCGTACAGGCGACGCCAAGCGCGAGCACTGCACCCCACGCGTGCAGCGAAACCGCAGCGTGCGGCCAGGTGGCCAGCGCGAACGGTGCGAGCACGATGGTCGAAGCGGTCATGGTGCCGGCGGCGACGGTCAAGGGATCGACGCCCGTGAGGTGTCGCTTGGTGCAGCTGGCCGCCACACCATAGAGCGCGGATGCGAGGAGCGCTGCGCCCGCCGCCAGCAACGTCGCCGACGTGCTCGCGCCATCACCCGAGCGGGTGGCGATCTGATCCCAGACCAGCGCCAGCACACCCAGGAAGCCAATCACGAGACCGAGCACGCGCGCGCCCGTGAGACGATCCTTGAGCCAGACGTAGGCGACCACTGCGCCAAAGAGCGGTGTCGTCGCATTGATGACCGAGGTCACGCCCGCCGAAAGCGTGAGTTCCGCCCAGGCAAACAGGCAGAACGGGGCGGCCGAATTGAGGACGCCCACCACCAGCAGCGGCAACGCGCGCTCGCGCAAGGTGGCGATGGCCTCGCGCGGCGAGCGCCGCGAGAACAGCACGAGCAACAGGAACAGCGCGCCGATGCCGACGCGCAGCGCCATCAAGGGCGCCACGCCCAGGTCGGTCACACCGATGCGGATAAAGAGGAACGAGCTGCCCCATAGGGAAGCGAGAAAAATGAGCTGGGCGAGTTGGATCGGATTCATGGGGATGACGCTGGCAAAAGCCTTGTTGTGGCGTCCGGGCATGCCCGCAACAGCTGCGAAGAACGCATGAAAGGCGAACG
This sequence comes from Paraburkholderia sp. J67, assembly GCF_905220265.1. Taxonomy (NCBI): domain Bacteria; kingdom Pseudomonadati; phylum Pseudomonadota; class Betaproteobacteria; order Burkholderiales; family Burkholderiaceae; genus Paraburkholderia; species Paraburkholderia sp. J67. The sequence goes on along the minus strand of NZ_CAJMZK010000003.1, from coordinate 104,667 downwards.
CGAAACACCCGCAAACGCCGTCATGGCGACGAGATGCGGAACGTGACAGAGGCACCGGAGGAATGCGCTAATCGTAAGGTGCGCGGCGCGTCTCTCCTAGCGAATGATTTTCGTCGATATGTGAGAAAAACTAACAGCCGATTCTTGCGCAATCATTCACGGCTTACACGGCGCTAACCTGTTGAATTCAAAGCGTTAACAGTGTCAACGCGCGCCCCGCGAAATGTGCGCCAGGCCACATAACGTGTCTGTGCGCCGGCGTAGATTGAGGCGTCGGCAGCGCGGGCGGCGCATTTCAGGCGCCCTGTCGCATGCCGATCCGCTCTGCTCGCCGGTCAGCTTCTCGGCATCGTCTCGCCCCGTCCGCCGCATCCGCGCTGGACGCTCCTCCGGCGCAGCGCTCAAGGAGAACGACATGAAAATCCGGTTTGGCAACCTGCTTCTGCTTTCCACCCTGCTACCCGCTGCGATCGCCTTCGCCCAGAACAGCGGCTTTCCCGCCGACGCCACCACGCCCAGCGCCGCCGATATCCAGCAGCGCCTGACGGGCAAGGCGTTCGACATCAAACTCGCCGACGGCAGCATGTGGCACGTGCAGTACGGCAATAGCGGCGATTACGACTTCAAGTCGAGCAAGGGATTCGCCGATCACGGCGATTGGCAGGCGCAGGACGGCAAGATTTGCAGCAAAGGCAGCAAGATTCCGTACTCGTGCAATGACGTGCGCATGAAGGGCAGCGACCTGTATCTCAAGCGCGATAGCGGGGAGATCGTGGAGTTTGTCGAGGCGCGATGAGGGTGCTCTGACGGCGCTTGTCGGGGGCGGCGTCGAGAAGCATTGGGACTGTGACGCGCCTGGGCGGCGGAAATCGTCCTCATCTACCAACCGGATACCAATTCATTGCGTTCGCTCATTGCAAGCACGGCGGCCCTATGGCAAATTTGCCCGAATTTCGCAAATTTGCTAATATTTGGTCGACATGTGGACGATTGCGTACTACAGCGTAGCGTGTCAAAAACGAGGTCTTCTCTCTTCCAGTCGGCATCCGCGCGGATTATCTGCGGCTTCTGGGCATCATGGAAAAATTCGGAGCCGACCTGCGTATGCCGCATTCGCGCGCGATGGGTGATGGCCTGTTCGAATTGCGTCCGCGTGGTCGTGAAGGCATTGGACGAGTGTTTTACTGCACCCAGATCGGCCGCCGCATCGTGGTCCTGCATTCGTTCGTGAAAAAGACACAAGAAACGCCGGCGGCCGAGTTACGCATAGGCCGTCAGCGCCTGAAAAAGGTTTTGGATAATGGCTAAGCTGAAACACCACGCCGAAATCGACGATCGATACGATCCGGTGCCGCACACCAAGGCCGACACCGAACGAATGATGCAGGACCCGGAATTCCGGGCTGCTTATGAGGCATTGGAAGAAGAGTTTTCGGCTCTCGACGCCCTGCTCACTGCGCGCAAGGAGGCTGGACTGACTCAGGCGCAAGTTGCCGCGCGAATGGGTACGACGACGTCCGCTGTATCTCGCCTCGAAGCGAGCCTCGCAAGCGAGAAGCACTCGCCTTCACTTTCGACACTACGCAAGTACGCAGCCGCGTGCGGCAAATCGTTGAGGATCTCGCTCGTATAAGGAAGCGGCTAATGGCGATCAGATAGCAGATCTCGCTGTGTCCCAGCCGCAGCGCAAAAAGAAAAAACCCGCACGGCTTTAACACCGTGCGGGTTTTCTATTCTGGTCGGGGCGAGAGGATTTGAACCTCCGACCACCTGCACCCCATGCAGGTACGCTACCAGGCTGCGCTACGCCCCGAGAGACAGAAATTATAACAGACCCTTTTGCCGATTTGAATGCCCTAAATGGAATTCATCAAAAGAATCTTCACAAGCGACTCGCAGCACGATGAAAGCGATCTGGACAAGCTCGCGAAGCTCGACGCGTATCAACGCCCCAGCAGATCGATCACGTGCAGCAACTCCTTGCGCAACTGATCGACATCGACGCTCGCCATGTTGCCTTCGCTCACCGCCACCTCTTCGGCTTCGCCATGTGCGGCCTCTTCCACCGCTGCACCATGCGAGTCGAGCCGGTTGCGCGCACCGTTGATCGTGAAGCCCTGTTCATAGAGCAATTCGCGAATGCGCCGGATCAACAGGACTTCATGATGCTGGTAGTAGCGCCGGTTACCACGGCGCTTCACCGGCTTCAACTGCGTGAACTCCTGCTCCCAATATCGCAGCACATGGGGCTTCACCCCGCAGAGCTCGCTCACTTCACCAATCGTGAAGTAGCGCTTGGCGGGTATCGGAGGCAAGACGACCTTTTCGATTGTCGATGTCATCGCCGGGTTGCCGTCGTGGTGGTTGCGCAAGTTGGCGTCGCCGCCAGAGTCCGTTGTTGCCAGTCACGCCCGCTGCCATTCACCCGTGCGGGCGCGCGCGGGTCATCCCGCGCATGATGCCTTGATCGGTCGATTAGCGCGGGAAGCTTGCCTCTGCGCCGCTTTCCACCAGCGCCTTGAGCTTCTGGCTCGCGTGGAACGTGACCACACGGCGCGCGGCGATGGGAATCGCTTCGCCGGTCTTCGGGTTGCGGCCCGGGCGTTGCGGTTTGTCGCGCAACTGGAAATTGCCGAAGCCCGAGAGCTTCACGCTGTCGCCGCCTTCAAGCGCGTCGCGAATCACTTCGAAGAACGCTTCGACCATGTCCTTGGCTTCGCGCTTGTTGAGTCCGACGTTGTCGAACAGCAGTTCCGCGAGTTCAGCTTTGGTCAGCGTGGGCGTGTCGTTCGCGGCGCTTGCCGACGGGGCAGGAATGTCGCGAATCATGGCGCTACGCTGTGCCGCAAGAAGGGCTTCGAAATCACTCGAGTTCATTTCGTTCATCTATCTTTGAAATGGCGCGCTTCCGGTTGCCAGTACTGCACTAACCGGAAGCCAATGTCGGATACGTGATGAGCCGTGGAGCTTATCCGCGCAACCGGGCGCCATACACTCGAGCCAGGCGATCCACCAGGGACTTGATGGCCGCATCGACCGTCTCGTCCTGAAGGGTTCCGCCAGTATCTTGCAGGGTCACCCGGAAGGCAAGGCTTTTCTCGTCCGCGCCAAGTCCGGAAGTGTTTGATTTTGCACGAAATTCATCGAACAAAGCAACCCTCTGCACAATCCGTGCGGGCTCCTCTTGCATGCCCTTGTGGAGCTCGTCGAGCAGCGCCTGGACCTCGATCTTGTGATCGACGACCACTGCGATATCGCGTCGCACCGGCGGGAATTTCGAGACGTCCGTCGGCGTCGGCAGCTCGCGGGCCATCAGCGCATCGGCCTCGACTTCGAAGAGGATCGGTGCGTGCGGCAGGTCGTACTTCTGCATCCAGCGCGGATGCAACTCGCCAATCCAGCCCACTGCGCGACCATCGACTTCCACGCGCGCGCTACGTCCCGGATGCAGCGCCGGGTGTTCGGCCTTCACGAAACGCGGCGTCTTCGCGATGCCCAGACCTGCGAACAACACTTCGAGATCGCCCTTCACGTCGAAGAAGTCCACGCCACGCGTTTGCGCGCCCCACTGCTCGTCGAGCGCGGGACCATACGCGAGCGCGCCGATCATCTTCGGTTGTGCGAAGCCTTCCACCGTCATCTCGCCGGCCTTGATCGACGGGTCGTGCAGGAACACGCGACCCGCTTCGAACACGCGCACGCGATCCGCGCGGCGATTCAGGTTGTGGCGCAGCACGTTGATGAGGCTGCCGAACAGCGTCGTGCGCATCACCGAAAGCTGGCTTGCGATCGGGTTGAGCAGCTTCACCGGATTGCTGTTGCCCGCGAAGTCCTGCTCGGATTCGGCGTCGACGAAGCTGAAGTTGATCGTCTCGGCGTAGTCGCGTGCGGCCAGCGCGTGACGGATCGTGTGGATCGAGCGACGCGTTTCGTTGGTCGCGCGCATTTCGCTGCGCGCGACCGGCGGCAGCGCCGGAATCTTTTCGACGCCGTAGATACGCGCGACTTCTTCGATCAGGTCTTCTTCGATCTCGATGTCGAAGCGGTACGGCGGCGGCGTGACGCTGAAGCTTTCGTCGCCGTCGCGTTCGAACGTGAGACCAAGACGCGTGAAGATCTGTGCGATCTCATCGGCGCCAATCTTCACGCCGATGATGCGGTTCGCACGCGCGACGCGCATCGTGACCGGCGCGCGCTTGGGCACGTTGACGGTCTGATCGTCGATCGGGCCGGCTTCGCCGCCGCAGATGTCGAGAATCAGTTGCGTGATGCGCTCGATGTGCTCGACGGTCGTCGACCAGTCGACGCCACGCTCGAAGCGATGACCCGCATCGGTCGAGAAGTTGTAGCGGCGCGAGCGGCCACGAATCGCATCCGGCCACCAGAAAGCCGCTTCCAGATAGATGTTTTTCGTGTCGAGCGTGACCGACGTGCTGTCGCCGCCCATGATGCCCGCGAGGCTTTCGATCTCGCGCTCGTCGGCGATCACGCCAACGGTTTCATCGACTTCGACCGTGTTGCCGTTGAGCAGCTTGAGCGTCTCGCCCTTCTTGCCCCAGCGCACGTCCATCGAACCGTGGATCTTGTCGAGATCGAACACGTGCGACGGGCGGCCCAGTTCGAGCATCACGTAGTTCGAGATGTCGACGAGCGCCGAGATGCTGCGCTGGCCCGAACGCTCGAGGCGCTCGACCATCCACATCGGCGTCTTCGCGTGCGCGTTCACGCCGCGGATCACGCGACCCGAGAAGCGGCCGCACAGGTCCGGCGCCGAGATCTTCACGGGCAATGTTTCGTTCAGCTTGACATCGACCTTCGGATACACGGGCGCCTGGAGAGGCGCACCGGTGATCGCAGCGGTTTCGCGCGCGACGCCGTAGACCGAGAGGCAATCGGCCTTGTTCGGTGTGAGCTTGATTTCGAAGACGGTGTCGTCGAGGTTCAGCGTGTCGCGGATGTCCTGGCCGATAAGCGTCTCTTCCGGCAGGATCATCAGGCCGCTGTGGTCTTCCGAGAGCTTGAGCTCGCGCGCCGAGCACAGCATGCCCTGGCTTTCCACGCCACGCAGCTTCGAGAGCTTGATCGCGAAGGGCTTGCCGCCCTCTTCCGCGGGCGGCAATTCTGCGCCCACGAGTGCCACGGGCACCTTGATGCCGGGCGCGACATTGGGCGCGCCGCACACGATTTGCAGCGTCGCGCCGGTACCGGCGTCGACCTGACAGACGTTGAGCTTGTCGGCGTCCGGGTGCTTCACGACTTCGAGCACACGGCCCACGACGATCTTCGTGGTGGGGGGCGCCGCCGGGCGCAGGCCTTCGACTTCGAGGCCGGCCATCGTGAGCGCGTGGGCGAGTTCGTCGGTCGTGAGCTTCGGATCGACAAAGCTTCTCAGCCAGGATTCGGGAAATAGCATGGGGTTTTACGTTCCAGACAGATTGTGACCGTCGCGAAGGCGGGTTCTCGCGCACCGTCTTCAGGTGCTGCGTCCGCCTCGCGCTCTGCTAGCGAATGTGTCGCTTCGACGTCGCGGGTTCTTAGGCGAACTGACGCAGGAAGCGCAGATCGCCTTCAAAGAACAGGCGCAGATCCTGCACGCCATAGCGCAGCATCGTCAGGCGTTCGAGCCCGCTACCGAATGCAAAGCCGATGTAGCGCTCCGGATCGAGGCCCATGTTGCGGATGACGGTCGGATGCACCTGGCCCGAACCCGAGATCTCGAGCCACTTGCCCGCGTTCTTGCCGTGTTCGAACATCATGTCGATTTCCGCCGACGGCTCCGTGAACGGGAAGTACGACGGGCGGAAACGCACCTGGATGTCGTCGCGCTCGAAGAACTTCTTCAGGAAGTCGCTGTAGACGCCCTTCAGATCCGCGAAGCTGATGTTCTCTTCGATCCACAGGCCTTCGACCTGGTTGAACATCGGCGAGTGGGTAGCGTCGCTGTCCACACGGTACGTACGGCCCGGCACGATCACCTTGATCGGCGGCGTGTGCGTACGCGCATAACGCACCTGCATCGGGCTCGTGTGGGTGCGCAGCAGCAGTTGACGGCCATCGGCGTCCTTGCCGTCCACGTAGAACGTGTCCTGCATCGAGCGCGCCGGATGGTTTTCCGGGCTGTTGAGCGAGGTGAAGTTGAACCAGTCGGTTTCGATCTCGGGACCATCGGCCACGTCGAAGCCGATCGAGCCGAAGATCTGCTCGACGCGTTCCCACGTCTGCATCACCGGATGCAGACTGCCCGTGCCCGTACCGCGGCCCGGCAGCGTGACGTCGATCGCCTCGGCGGCGAGACGCTGGTTCAGCAGCGCGTCAGCCAGCGCCTGGCGGCGCGCATTGAGCGCGGCTTCCACCTGCTGCTTGACGGCGTTGATGCGCGCACCTTCGGTCTTGCGCGTTTCCGGGTCGAGCTTGCCAAGGCCCTTGAGCAGTTCGGTCAGTGCGCCCGACTTGCCCAGAAAGCGAGCCTTCTCGTTTTCAAGCGTGTTGACGTCGGGGGCGGAAGCGAAGGCGCGTTGCGCATCGGCGACAATCTGGTCCAGGTCCATTGATCCCATCTTTTCAGCGTCAGTGTTTGAGACTTGAGCGGTGCATTACACATGGCCGTCCGCGAGTGTGACGCGCGTTCACGACGACATGAAGGCACCACATGAAGCGGCGCGAAGTGGCGGCACGCAGCGTGCAACCAGGCGACCGCACATGAAGCGCGCAGGAAGCGCTTCACCAACAAAAACGGGGCTCGGTGAGGAGCCCCGTTTTTGTTGCAGCATCACCGAAACAACCGGATGCTGCTGCAACGAACCTGCGCAATACCTGACTTAGTTGTCTAAGTTAGGCAGCGACGGCGGCCTTCACTTGCTTGACGATCGCAGCAAATGCAGCCTTGTCGAACACAGCCATGTCAGCCAGAACCTTACGATCGAGTTCGATCGAAGCCTTCTTCAGGCCGTTGATGAACACGCTGTAGGTCATGTCGTGCTGACGCACCGCCGCGTTGATACGCGTGATCCACAGTGCGCGGAACACACGCTTCTTGTTGCGGCGATCGCGGTAGGCGTATTGGCCTGCGCGCATGACCGCCTGCTTGGCGATGCGATAGACGTTATTGCGACGGCCGCGGTAACCCTTGGCCAGGTTGATGATCTTCTTGTGGCGGGCCCGTGCGGTAACCCCACGTTTGACTCGAGGCATGAGTTGCTCCTATGAGTTGTCGGTTGAGGATTACGCGAACGGCAGCATTGCGCGAACGGACTTCAGATCGGAATCATGAACGGCCGTTGCACCACGCAGGTGACGCTTATTCTTGGTGGTCTTCTTGGTCAGAATGTGACGCTTGAAGGCTTGACCGCGCTTGACGGTACCACCCGGACGAACCACGAAGCGCTTTGCGGCGCTCTTCTTGGTCTTCATCTTGGGCATGACAAAAACTCCAATTATTTGATGGACATGGGTGTGCGGCTGGCTCCCACGCATGGCTTTGACACCCTGCGCTTTTGCCCTCTTACCGCCCTTCGAAACCCACTCCACTTGTTTTGCAGCCTGCGCGTTCAAAAAAGACGAACTCGCCGCCGCTTTCAGGAAAAACGCCCGTTAGCTGCACTTGCGTGCAGCGCGCGGGCGCCATTTCCGGAACCTGCTGCATGTCTTGCGCTTAAGCGCACAAGACACCTGAGAACTGCCTGAAACGTCGCGCAGTGTAGATCACTCCACTGCGCGCCGCATCACTTCTTTTTCTTCGGCGAGAGCACCATGATCATCTGGCGCCCTTCCATCTTCGGCATCTGCTCGACCTGACCGACTTCTTCGAGGTCGGTGCGCAGACGCTCCAGCATACGCATGCCGATTTCCTGGTGGGCCATTTCGCGGCCGCGGAAACGCAACGTGATCTTCGTCTTGTCGCCCTCATCGAGGAAGCGGACGAGATTGCGCAGCTTGACGTTGTAATCGCCGTCATCGGTACCCGGGCGGAATTTGACTTCCTTGACCTGGATGACCTTCTGCTTGAGCTTGGCCTCGTGCTGCTTCTTGGACTCCTGGTATTTGAACTTGCCGTAGTCCATCAGGCGGCACACGGGCGGCACAGCCTGGGGAGCAATTTCAACCAGATCGACGTCCTGCTGTTCCGACATGCGGAACGCTTCAGCCAGCTTTACGATACCGAGCGGCTCGTTGTCGATTCCGACGAGACGCACCTCGGGTGCAGAGATTTCACCGTTGATGCGATGCGACTTATCCGTAGCGATGTTACGTTTCCTCTAAAAATTAAAAAAACGAGCCGCGCTGCCAGGTGGCTTACTTGAACGTCTTGACGTCCTGCGCCAGACGCTCAGCGAATGCGTCGACGGGCATCACACCCAGATCGACACCGCCACGGGCACGCACGGCTACCGTTTGTGCTTCACGCTCTTTGTCACCGACAACCAGCAGGTACGGGACCTTCTCAAGCGTGTGCTCGCGTATTTTATAGCTAATTTTCTCGTTGCGCAAATCCGCCTGCACTCTAACCCCTTGTTTTTGCAACGATTGGGTCAGATTAGCGGCATATTCGGCCTGACTTTCCGCGATATTCATCACAACGGCCTGTACTGGCGCGAGCCAGGACGGCATTGCACCAGCATGGTGCTCGATCAAAATACCGAGGAAACGCTCCATCGAACCGAGGATTGCACGGTGCAGCATGATCGGACGACGACGGCTGTTGTCCTCCGACACGTACTCGGCGCCAAGGCGCTCCGGCAGCACCATATCGAGCTGGAGCGTGCCGCACTGCCACGAACGGCCGAGCGCATCCTTGATGTGGTACTCGACCTTCGGACCGTAGAACGCACCCTCGCCCGGCAGCTCTTCCCACTCCAGACCACAGGCCTTCAGCGCGTCGCGCAGACCCTGTTCGGCGCGATCCCACGTTTCGTCCGTGCCCGCACGCGAATCCGGACGCAGCGACAGCTTGATGTCGATGTGTTCGAAGCCGAAATCCTTGTAGACGCTCATCGCCAGCGTATTGAAGGCGATCGACTCGGCGATGATCTGGTCTTCCGTACAGAAGATGTGCGCATCGTCTTGCACGAAGCCGCGCACACGCATCAGGCCGTGCAGTGCGCCCGACGCCTCGTTGCGGTGGCACGAGCCGAATTCCGCGTAACGCAGCGGCAGATCGCGGTACGAGCGCAGGCCGTGGTTGAACACCTGGACGTGGCCCGGGCAGTTCATCGGCTTGACCGCGTAGTCGCGCTTTTCCGACTCCGTCGTGAACATGTTTTCACGATAGTTCTGCCAGTGGCCCGACGCTTCCCAGAGCGAGCGGTCCATGATCATCGGCGTCTTGATTTCGTCGTAGCCGGCCACGCGCAGACGGGCGCGCATGTACTGCTCGACCTGCTGCCAGAGCGTCCAGCCCTTCGGGTGCCAGAACACCATGCCCGGCGACTCGTCCTGCATGTGGAACAGGTCGAGCTGCTTGCCAAGCTTGCGGTGATCGCGCTTCTCAGCCTCTTCGAGATTGTGAAGATAGAGTTCCTGATCTTCCTTCTTCGTCCAGGCCGTGCCGTAAATGCGCTGCAGCTGCTCGTTCTTCGCATCGCCGCGCCAGTAGGCGCCCGCGACCTTCATCAGCTTGAAGACCTTGAGCTTGCCCGTGGACGGCACGTGCGGGCCACGGCACAGATCCGTAAAGCCGCCGTGCGAGTACAGCTTGATGTCCTGATCGCCGGGAATCGACTCGATGATCTCAGCCTTGTACTTCTCGCCGATGCTCTTGAAGTAATCCACCGCCTCGTCGCGCGAAACGACACGGCGCGTGACCGCTTCGTCCTTCTTCGCGAGTTCCTGCATGCGCTTTTCGATCTTTTCGAGATCTTCGGGCGTGAAGGGACGGCTATAGGCGAAATCGTAGTAGAAGCCGTTGTCGATGACCGGGCCGATCGTGACCTGCGCTTCCGGGTACAGCTCCTTCACCGCGTAGGCGAGCAAGTGAGCCGCGGAGTGACGGATGATGTCGAGACCGTCGGCATCCTTTTCCGTAACGATGGCCAGCGATGCGTCGTGATCGATCAGCGTCGACGTGTCGACCAGCTCGCCGTCGAGCTTGCCGCCGAGCGCCGCCTTGGCGAGGCCGGCACCAATCGAAGCCGCCACTTCGGCGACCGTGACGGGGTGATCGTACTGTCGAACCGAACCGTCGGGCAGACGTATCGCAACCATGTTTTTCTCCAGAAGCGCCGCATGCGGCACATCGTATTGTGTTCGGGGGAGATCGCCGCTATGGCGACCCGATAAAATTTCGCGGCGAAAAAAAATGCGGCCCCGCTTTCGAGGGGCCGCATTCACTTTTCAAACCAGATTGCAGGGCGAAAGAGGTCCTCGACTAGCGTCGCTCCGAAGTAGTTTCGGTCAACGTTCGCGGTGTCATAACCGTATTCGCCTTGAGCGCCAAGCGCCTTACTGCTGTGAAGCCCCGATGCCAACACGCACACCGCGACTTCGATTTCGTTGGTAGGCTCGATTGGACTCGAACCAACGACCCCCACCATGTCAAGGTGGTGCTCTAACCAGCTGAGCTACGAGCCTGAAGAAGCAAGACTATATGACACTTTCGCGGAGTTGGCAAGTGCTTTTTTGCGGTGCGACAAAAACATCGCCGCACCCGAGGACCTTCAGCCCTTGCGGAACGCGCGAACCACACCGCCCACTTCACCCAGCAGGACGCAGGCGCGCTGGATTTGCGCCGAACTCGACACCTCGACCGTGAACTGCATATAGGCCGCGTTGCGACGCGACTGCGTCTTCACGCCGATCACGTTCATCTTCTCCCGTGCGAACACTTCGGAGATATCGCGCAGCAGGCCCTGGCGGTCGGTGGCCTCGATCGAAATATCGACCGGATAGACCGACTGCCCGCGCCCGCCCATCACATCGGCGGACCAGGTAGTCTGAAGCACGCGCTCGGGCGAACGGCGCGCCATGCGCTGGAACGTAGCGCAATCGCTGCGGTGGATCGACATGCCCTTGCCGCGCGTAACGAAACCGCAGATCGGGTCGGGCGGCGCCGGACGGCAGCAACGCGCAAGCTGCGTGAGCAGCGCATCCACGCCCACCACCAGCACGCCCGACGAGCCGCCATGCGTGACGTTCGAGCCGCTTGCGCGCTTGGTCAACTGCTCGGGCGTTTCCTCCTCGGGCTCGGGGGCCGGCGCGTCGCTGAGCGCCTGCTCGACGTAACGCAGGCTGAACTCTTCCTTGCCGACCACGCTGAAGAACTCGTCGGTCGACTTGAAGCCCAGCTTGGCCGCGAGCTGATCGAGATTGACCGAGGTGCGCCCCTCGCGCTGCAAGGTCTTTTCGACCATCGCGCGGCCGTTGGCGATGTTCTCCTGCGCTTCGATCCCGTTGAACCATGCGCGCACTTTCTGGCGCGCGCGGTGGCTCTGCAGATAGCCGAGTTGCGGGTTGAGCCAGTCGCGCGACGGGCCGCCCTCCTTCACCGCGACAATCTCGACGGTCTGGCCATTTTGCAGATGCGTGTTGAGCGGCACCATCGCGCCGTCGACGCGCGCACCGCGGCAGCGATGACCCAGTTCGCTATGCAGGTGATACGCGAAATCGAGCGGCGTGGCGCCCTGCGGCAGCGCGATCACGCGCGCCTGAGGCGTGAGCACGTAGATGTGATCGTCGTCGAGCGTCGCCTGGCGCAGTTGCTCCCAAGGCTGACGGCCATCGGCCACATCGTCCTTCCACGCCAGCAACTGGCGCAGCCACGCGATCTTCTCGTCATAGCTGCTGCTCGCGCTGAACTGGCCGCCGTAGCCCTTCGCCCCCGCTTCCTTATAGCGCCAGTGCGCGGCCACGCCATATTCCGCGAACTGATGCATCTCCTGAGTACGGATCTGCACTTCGAACGCCCGCCCGTCGTCGCCGACCACGACCGTATGCAGCGAGCGATAGCCGTTGGGCTTGGGCCGCGAGATGTAATCGTCGAATTCGCGCGGCACCGGCTGCCAGAGGTTGTGCACGATGCCCAGCACCGTGTAGCAATCCTTGATGTCGCGCACGATCACGCGGAACGCACGCACGTCGTACAGCTCGGCGAAGTCGATCTCCTTGCCGCGCATCTTCTTCCAGATGCTGTAGATGTGCTTGGGACGCCCGCTCACTTCAGCGTCGATATGCGCACTGGCCAGTTCGTGACGCAGCCGCGCGATGGCATCGGCCACATAGCTCTCGCGCTCCACGCGCTTCTCGTCGAGCAGCTTGGCGATGCGCTTGTAGGTCACCGGTTCCTCGAAGCGGAACGCGAGGTCTTCAAGCTCCCACTTCAGTTGCCAGATGCCGAGTCGATTGGCGAGCGGCGCATAGATGTCCAGCGTCTCGCGCGAAATCTCGGGCGCAGGCGTGACCTTGGCCGCCGCATAAAACCGCAGCGACTGCAAGCGCGACGCCAGGCGGATCAGCACCACGCGGATATCCTGCGCGAAGGCGAGCAGCATCTTGCGCAGCGACTCGACCTGGGCACGACGCGCGGCCTGCGCATCGCGGCTCTCGCGACCGCTCTCGGGCGCGGCGTTTTGCGCGGCCGCGCGCAGGCTGACCGTGCCCAGACGCAGCAGCTTGCGCACGTCGAAGACCAGCTTCGTGACTTCGGCGCCGAAGCGCGCCTCGAGCGTCGCCTCGGGATTGTCGAGATGCTGGGCGATGTTGAAGAGCGCCGCCGCCAGCACCGCGGGCGGATCGACGTTCAGGCGGATCATGATCGACGCCGTGCCCTGTGCGTGCTCGACGAGGGGCTCGCCCGTGGACAGGCGCGCATCGCCGGCGTGCTCGCGCACGAACGCGAGCGTGTCGTCGAGCGACGGCAGCGCGTCGTAGGAAGAGGCTTCGGCGGGAACGGGGGGTACAGTGTCGCTGCTCATGAGACATCGCCCGCCGGCGTACCGGCCAGGCTGCAAACTACGGTGAAACAACGGTAATGCGGTCCAACGACGATCGCTGGCGATAACGGAGCGCGGCTCTCGCTGCGCTGCCGTCGTGGAGCGAGGCCGCGGGACGTCGTCACGCGGCCCGTCACGCGTAAGGTGCGCTTATTCGCGCTGCGCAGCCACCACGACGATTTCGACGAGGCATTCCGGATTCGCAAGCTTCGCTTCGACGGTCGCACGCGGCGGCGTGGCGCCCTGCGCCACCCACTTGTCCCACTCGGCGTTCATGCCGGGGAAATCCTTCATCTCGGCGATGTAGATCTGCACCGACAGCAGCAGCGACTTGTCGCTGTTCGCCTCGCCCAGCAGGCGGTCGATGTGGCCCAGCACTTCACGCGTCTGACCGGCGATGTCCTGCTTCGTGTCTTCGGCGATCTGGCCAGCCAGATAGACCGTGCCATTATGGATGGCGGTTTCCGAAAGACGCGGGCCGACGTGGTGACGAATGACTGCCATGAAAAATCCTGTTGAGGTTGAGGGTCCGGGTGAGTCCCAAAGCGCCCGTCGCACACCACCGTGGCGCCGGGCAATCCCATTATTATGACGCGCCGGCCGGCTATGCGGCGAAGAAACGGCGCGCGATCTCGATCTGGTCAGGCGCAAGGAAGGCAGGCGCATGGCCGACGCCAGCGATTTCGACACTCGAAAGCTGCTGACCTGTCGCCTCCATCTTCGCCACAGTTTCTCGCGAAAGCAGATCGGAAAGCTCGCCTCGCACCGCCAGTACCGGCCCCTTGAACGCCGCGAGCGAGCGCCACAGGAACTGCTCGCCCTGCTCGTTCTGCTCCGGCGTCACGCCCTTGAAGGCCTCGGAAATGCGCGGGTCGTAACGGTAGCGCCATGCGCCATCGACCTCGTGCAGCAAGGGCGTGTTGATCTCGCGCCACTCATCGGCCGTGAGCGGGCCGAACGACGCCGCGAGCAACGCGGCGTTGTCGATCCCCTCCTGCAACGAGCCGAACGACACGTCGCGCCCCACATATTCGCCGATGCGATCGAGCGAAGCCGGTTCGATATGCGGACCAATATCGTTGAGCAGCATACGGCCAATGGGCGCGTCGGGCAGCCCGGCGAGCGCCATGCCGATCAAGCCGCCCATCGACGTGCCGAACCAGTCCACCTTCCCGACGCCGGTGCGCGCAATCAAGGTGACCATGTCCGCGACGTACTGGGCAACGCCATAGCCGCGCGGATCGACCAGCCACGAAGACAAGCCGCGTCCCACCACATCGGGACAAACCACGCGATACGTATCGGCCAGCGCGGCGGCCACGCGGTCGAAATCACGGCTCGAACGCGTGAGGCCATGCACGCAGACGAGCACGCGCGGATTGGCGGGATCGCCCCACTCGGTATACGCCAGGCGGTGTAGACCCGAAGGGCTGAGACACTGGACGTCATGCTGACGCGGCACGGCAGACGAAACGGTCATCGCTGGATCCTCGCTGAAAGCGTTCAAAAGCGTGGGGCCATTGTAAACGGCTTTGCGGGGCGGGACCGGAGGGCGCGCCACCGCACGGCGGCTCTGGCGCCGCCCGAGCCCTGACCGGACGCGGACACGGCGTCTGCGCCATCGGCCATCTGGCCTATGCCGTCTGGCCGAGGTTTCAGGCGCACGCAAACGCGCCAGAATGGTTCCATAGAAATCGTCATAACCGTCAAAACAAAACGGGCGGAACCGAAGTTCCACCCGCCTGTGACATGCCACTTTCAGCGATTAACGCGTTGCCACGTTCAGCTCACCGCGCTCACGTCGAGCGGTGCGCCCGTCTTGGCCTTGATCTCGTCCACGCTCACGCCGGGCGCGAGTTCGGTCACCTTCAAGCCCGCGTCGCTTACTTCAAGCACGCCGAGGTCGGTGATGATCAGATCGACCACGCCCACGCCCGTGAGCGGCAGCGTGCAGGCTTCGAGAATCTTGTGCTGGTCGCCCTTGGCCACATGCTCCATGAGCACGACCACGCGGCCGACACCGGCCACGAGGTCCATCGCGCCGCCCATGCCCTTGATCATCTTGCCCGGGATCATCCAGTTGGCCAGGTCGCCCTTCTCGCTCACCTGCATCGCGCCCAGGATCGCGAGGTTGATGTGGCCGCCGCGAATCATCGCGAACGAGTCCGCCGAGGAGAAAATCGACGAACCGGGCAGCGTCGTCACGGTCTGCTTGCCCGCGTTGATCATGTCGGCGTCCACCTGGTCTTCGGTCGGGAACGGGCCGATGCCCAGCAAGCCGTTTTCCGATTGCAGCCAGACTTCCACGCCTTGCGGCACGTGATTGGCCACGAGCGTCGGCAGGCCGATGCCCAGGTTCACATAGAAGCCGTCCTGCAGTTCCTTCGCCGCGCGTGCGGCCATTTCGTCACGATTCCATGCCATGATCGGTCTCCCTTCTTATGCGCTCGCCGCGGCGCGCACGGTGCGTTGTTCGATGCGTTTTTCCGGTTGCGCATTGAGGACGATGCGCTGCACGAAGATGCCCGGCGTATGAATCGCATCCGGATCGAGTTCGCCGTTCTCAACGATCTCTTCCACTTCCGCGACCGTGATCTTGCCCGCCATCGCGCACATCGGGTTGAAGTTGCGCGCCGTGCGGCGATAGATCAGGTTGCCCGATTTGTCGGCTTTCCACGCCTTCACAAGTGCGACGTCGGCCGTGAGCGAGTGCTCCAGCACGTAGTGCTTGTCGCCGAACTGGCGCGTTTCCTTGCCCTCGGCGATCAGCGTGCCGAAACCCGTGTTGGTGAAGAATGCCGGAATGCCAGCACCGCCCGCGCGCAGCTTTTCCGCCAGCGTGCCCTGCGGCGTGAATTCGAGCTCGAGTTCGCCCGACAGATACTGACGCTCGAATTCCTTGTTCTCGCCCACATAGGACGAGACCATTTTCTTGATCTGGCGCGTTTCCAGCAGCAGACCGAGGCCGAAGCCGTCCACGCCCGCATTGTTGCTGATGCACGTAATGCCCTTCACGCCCGAATCGCGCAGCGCGCCGATCAGCGCCTCCGGAATGCCGCACAGCCCGAAACCGCCGACCGCGAAGGTCTGGCCGTCCTTGACGATGCCCTCGAGCGCGGCAGCCGCGCTTCCATAGACTTTGTTCATCAGTGTGTCCCTTCCTCGAATGGAAATACGTCGATGCGTCGTTCGATCAATCTTGTTGTTCAGCCTGCCACGCGAGCGTGGCGCACGCCCGGATGCCACATTCTAGTCATGCCCGGGTGGCGCTGCCGTGAACCCGGCGCGCACCCCGCGTAGTCCTCTGATGGTTGGCAAGCGTACGCTGGACGGGCAATGCGGCACAATACGCAAAACTACATAAAGCCATACCCGTATCAACCGCCATGCCCGAATCCGAGACACCCGCTGCCACTTCCGCCGCCCTGCCGCCCCCCGCGCTCGATTACCAGACCGCCTTCCATCTCGCGCCCATCGGTCTCGTGATCGCCCGCGCGCGCATCATCGAAGACTGCAACGAAGCGGTCTGCGCGATTTTCCGCTGCCCGCGCGAGGCGCTGCTCGGGCAGTCGTTTCAGGTGCTGTATCCGTCGGCGGACGAGTTCGAGCGCATCGGCGAGCGCATTCCGCCCATCATGACGGCGCAAGGCAGCTACGCCGACGACCGCATCATGAAGCGCGCGAACGGCGAACTGTTCTGGTGCCACGTGACGGGCCGCTCGCTCGATCGAGCGGCGCCCCATGCGGCGGGCGTGTGGACATTCGAGGATCTGAGCGCGACGCGGCGCGTCGCCGTGGAGCTCACGCCGCGCGAGCGCGAAATCGCCGCGCAACTGGTCACGGGCAAGACGAGCAAGCAGATCGGGCGGATTCTGGACATCAGCCCGCGCACGGTGGACGTCTACCGCGCGCGGCTGATGCGCAAGTACGACACGGGCAACGCCACCGAACTGCTGCAACGCTTGCTGGGGCAGTGAGCGATGCCGTGGCGCAAGAAAGTGGCGCAAGAAAGCGCCACAAGGAAGGCAATCGCGGAGATCAACGCGCCTTGACGAGCGGCGCGTTTTCGATGGTCGCACGCAGGTTGTCCGGAATCGGCACCGACTTGCCCGCTTCATAGTCGATCCAGACGCAGCGCGCGTTGCCGCGCGCGTAGACCGTGTCGGGATCGTCCACGCGGCGCAGCTCGAAACCCGTGTCGAAGCTGCTGCGGCCAGGCTGGCCCACCGTCATCGTGCAGACGATGTCGCCCGGATAGTGCAGTTGCCGCAAGAACTCCATCGACGCGTTGACGATCACGGGCCCTTGCCCGTTGCCCGCCTCGCGGCTCTCGCCGGCTACGCCAAGCTGCTCGAACCAGGAAATCCGCACCTGCTCCATGTAGCGGAAATAGACCGTGTTGTTCACGTGACCGAACGCGTCCATGTCGCCCCAACGGATCGGCATGGTCATCTCAAAAACTGGGTGGTATTCACTCATTGCACTTCGACTTCGGGTTACTCGGATACGTTAAGGAAAATCGCGGGGCTCAGGTCAGGCCGAAACCATCGTCGGCGGTGATGATCGAGCCGTTCATGAAGGCCGACTCATCGGCGGCGAGCAATAGCAGCAGGCCGTCGAGGTCGGCGGGCGTGCCCACCCGGTGGCGCGGCAGCATGGAGACGAGCTTCTGCCCCTGCTCGGTCGCCCAGTGGTGATGGTTGATCTCGGTATCGATATAACCGGGACAGATCGCGTTGACGTTGATGCCGTGACGGCCCCACTCCAGCGCCATCGCCTTCGTCATGTGCACGACGGCCGCCTTGCTGATCGAATAAAGGCCGATCTGCGGCAGCACGCTCAGCCCCGCCACCGAGGCAATATTAATGATGCGGTACGCGGGCTTCGAGGCGCCGCCGTTGCCGCGCATGATCATCCGTTTGGCCACCTCCTGCGCAACGAAAAAGGCGCCGCGCGTGTTGGTGTCGAAGACATACTCGAAGTCGGCGGGCGTGACGTCGGCGAGCTTTTGGGTGGTCGACACACCCGAGTTGTTGACGAGGATGTCGATGGTGCCCGCTTCGGTTTCCGCATGCGCGACCGCCGAACGGATGCTCTGGTAATCCGTGACGTCGAGCGACACCACGTGCGCGGCGCCGCCGTCGGCTTCGATTTCCGCGCGCAGTTCCTTGAGCCGCTCGACACGCCGGCTCGCCAGCACGACCTTCGCGCCTGCCTGCGAGAGCACCTGGGCGAAACGCTTGCCGAGCCCGCTCGACGCGCCGGTGATCATCGCCACCTTTCCTTCCAGATTGATCGAACGGCCCATTTTCGCTTCCTGTTCAAGGGATGACGGGGCGCCGGAATACGCCATGGGCAGTGAGCCGGGCATTCTGGCACAAAATAGAACGATCGTGCTAATACGGGTTTGTCGGGTTGCGGCAAGGGGAACGTTACCCGACAATACGAACCCGAAAAAAGCATTCTAATGGCAAGAGGAGCTTTAATGACCCCCACAAGTCTCTTGGAGCAATACGGCCCACGCGAGTCGATGGAGTATGACGTCGTGATCGTCGGCGGCGGCCCGGCTGGGCTGTCGGCGGCAATCCGCCTCAAACAACTGGCGGCTGAAAAAGGCGCCGAGATCGGCGTGTGCGTGCTGGAAAAAGGCTCTGAAATCGGGGCGCATATCCTCTCGGGCGCGGTCATGGATCCGCGTGCGATCAATGAACTCTTTCCCGACTGGAAGGAGCAAGGCGCGCCGCTGAACGTGCCGGTAACGGAAGACAAGTTCCTGTTTCTGTCGGAAACGGGCGCGAAGTCCGTGCCGAACTGGGCGCTGCCCGACAACTTCAAGAACCACGGCAATTACGTCATCAGTCTCGCGAACGTGACGCGCTGGCTGGGTCAGCAGGCTGAAGCGCTGGGCGTGGAAATCTTCCCGGGCTTTCCCGCGGCTGAGGTTCTGTACAACGACGATGGCTCGGTCAAGGGCGTCGCCACCGGCAACATGGGTGTCGGCAAGGACGGCGAGCCGACCGAGAATTTCCAGCTCGGCATGGAATTGCACGCGAAGTACACGCTCTTCTGCGAAGGCGCGCGCGGGCATCTGGGCCGTCAGCTGAACGAGAAGTTCAAGCTTGGCAAGGACGCCGATCCGCAGGTTTACGGCATCGGCATCAAGGAATTGTGGGAGATCGATCCCGCGAAGCATCAGCCGGGTCTGGTGATTCACACGGCTGGCTGGCCGCTCGAAAGCGATACCTACGGCGGCTCGTTCCTGTATCACATCGACAACAACCAGGTGATGGTGGGTTTCGTCGTCGGCCTGGCTTATACGAATCCGTATCTTTCGCCGTTCGAGGAGTTCCAGCGCTATAAGACGCATCCGGCGATCCGCAAGTATCTGGAAGGCGGCAAGCGCGTGTCCTATGGCGCGCGCGCGATCACGGCGGGTGGCCTGATGTCGCTGCCGAAGCTTGCGTTCCCGGGCGGCGCGCTGGTCGGCGACGATGCGGGCTTCCTGAACGCCTCGCGTATCAAGGGCAGCCACGCCGCGATCAAGACCGGCATGCTCGCCGCCGAAGCGGCATTCGAAGCCGTCCAGGCAGGTCGTCAGAGCGACGAACTCACGGCCTATCCCGAGGGCTTCAAGAAGTCGTGGCTGTACGAGGAACTCTACAAGGCGCGCAACTTCAAGCAGTGGATGAGCAAGGGCCTGTACCTGGGCACGCTGATGGTTGGCATCGAGCAGAAGCTGCTCGGCGGCAACGTGCCCTGGACGCTGCACCACCAGCATCGCGACAACGAGATGCTCAAGCCGGCCTCGCAATGCAAGCCGATCGAGTATCCGAAGCCCGATGGCAAGCTCACGTTCGACCGGCTCTCTTCAGTGTTCATCTCGAACACGAATCACGAAGAAAACCAGCCCGCGCACTTGACGCTCAAGGATGCCAAGGTGCCCGTCGACGTGAACCTGCGCACCTACGCGGGCCCGGAAGCGCGCTTCTGCCCCGCCGCGGTGTATGAGTTCGTGAAGAACGACGACGGCAGCGATCGTCTGCAGATCAACGCGCAGAACTGCGTGCACTGCAAGACCTGCGACATCAAGGACCCGACGCAGAACATCGTGTGGGTCACGCCGGAAGGTGGCGGCGGTCCGAACTATCCGAACATGTAAGGCTGAAAATCTGCCTTCCGAAGGGCCGCGCGAGCGGCCCTTTTTGCTTTTCTAGCGTTGAATTTCATGAGACGCGGCCAACGCCGCCAGCGCGTGCTCCACGCGCCGCAGCACATCGTCCCACGCATCCGGCTGCGTCTGGCGAAACACCCGCGCGCTCGGATACCACGGGGAATCTTCACGGTCCCTGAACCAGCGCCAGCATGCGTCGTAACGCGACAGCACCCACACTGGCCGGCCCAGCGCGCCGGCCAGGTGCGCCATCGACGTATCGACGGTAATCACCAGATCGAGATTCGCGACGATGGCCGCCGTATCGGCGAAATCGCGGACATCGTCCATTGGATCGAACGGACGAAGTGCGGCGGGCAGGCTCGCAATCTGTGGACGCGTCGAGTCGCCCATTTGCAGGCTGACGAACGTGACACCCTGCGTGCCCAGCAGAGGAGCGAACGACTGCGCATCGAGCGAGCGGCGTTGGTCGAGCGCATTCGAGCTCGCCTGATCGGCCCGCGGATTGCCCGCCCACACGAGTCCGACCTTCAGCGCGCCTGCGGGCAAGCGGGCTTGCCACGTTTCGACGTCGGCCGCCTGCGCGTGCAGATACGGCACACGGGCCGGAATCGTCGCGACCGTCGTGGCGAAGCGCAACGGCAAACTCATCATCAGGCACCAGTAGTCATGGCGCTCGATGCGGCCTTGTCCGTTCAGTGGGATCACCTGATCGGCGCCTGCCAGCGATTCGAACAGCCGCTGCTGCGTGGGCGCGCACGCGAGGCTGACCTGTGCCGCGCCCAGCGCCTTGAGCATCGGCACGTAGCGGCAAAATTGCAGACTGTCGCCCAGCCCTTGCTCGGGCCATACCAGCACCGATTTGCCGACGAGCGATTCGCCCTGCCACTGCGGATACGGCACCGGCGGACGGGCGATCGCTTCCGGTCCGATCGCGGGGTCGTGCCGCGACTCATACAACGGCCACGCGGCGTCGTAGTCCCCGACACATAGCAGCGGCAACGCCAGATTCGCGCGCGCGGCGGCATAGTCGGGGCGCAGCGCAAGCGAGCGGCGATACGCGTCGATGGATTCCTCGACGCGCCCGAGTTGCCATAACGCATTGCCGAGGTTGTTATGCGCCTCGGCCAGATTCTCATTGAGCGACAGCGCACGGCGACACGCCGCCTCGGATTCTGGCAGCCGGTTCATGTCCTTGAGCAGCAGCCCTAGATTGTTCCAGGCCAATGCGTTGGTCGCATTGCGCGCGAGCGCCGCGCGATACGCGCCTTCGGCTTGCACGAGCCGGCCTCGACGCCAGTTCAGGAGGCCTTGATGGAGCAACGCGCCAATGTGGTCTGGATCGATCTCTAACGCGCGCGACAGCGCGGCTTCGGCATCGCCCATGCGCGCCTCGCGCATCAGCACAACGCCGAAATTGGAGAGTGCTGAGGCGTCATTCGGGCGCAGCGACAACACACGCTCATATGCGCGATGCGCGGCCCCGATGCGCCCCCGCTCGAACAACCACGCACCAAGGGCGAAGTGAGCATCGGCAAGTGCGCTGTGTGTGGCCAGCATCGGCGGCATGCCGGGCCGGCCGCGGTGCGCAAGCAGTCGCGCCGCCAGTTCGAGTGCGCCGGGATCAGCCGGCGAGACATCCAGCATCCGATCGAGTGCGTCGAGCGCGGCCTCGTAGGCACCCGCTGCGTGCAGCGACTGCGCGGACTGCCAGATATCGGAATGGGATGAGGAGGAAAGCGAGGAAGGAAGCGGAGCGTTCATCGAAACTACCCGAAGAAAGCGCGAAACGCGCCAATTCAGGCAATGTAGAAGGCTCCGCTGCGCCAGTACATTGGCGAAGTCTTAAAAAAGGCGAACCGGGCCGGCCATGCGACACCCGGCCGCGCCCTCTAATCCCTCAACTTATCAGGCGTCGCTGGCCGCGATCTTCGGCGTCGACACCACGACGTCGCCGTTTTGCGCACGGTGGCGCATGGCGTGGTCAATCAGCACGAGCGCCAGCATGGCTTCGGCGATCGGCGTAGCGCGAATGCCCACGCACGGATCGTGACGGCCAAAGGTCTCGACCACGGCCGGCTCGCCCGCCTTGTCGATCGAGCGGCGCGGCGTGCGGATGCTCGACGTCGGCTTGATCGCGATCGACACCGTGATGTCCTGCCCCGTCGAAATGCCGCCGAGAATGCCGCCCGCATGATTGCCGTGGAAGCCATTGGGCGTGAGTTCGTCGCCGTGCGTCGAGCCGCGCTGCGCGACGCTCGCGAAGCCCGCGCCAATCTCGATGCCCTTCACGGCATTGATGCCCATCATCGCGTGGGCGATGTCGGCGTCGAGGCGATCGAACAGCGGCTCGCCCCAGCCCACCGGCACACCGCTCGCGACCACATTGATGCGCGCCCCAATCGAATCACCATCCTTGCGCAGCGCGTCCATGTAGTCTTCGAGCTGCGGCACGACATCGGCGTTGGCCGAGAAGAACGGATTCTCGTGCACGTGCTGCCAGGACACGAACGGCACCTCGATTTCGCCGAGCGCGCTCATATAACCGCGCACTTCCACGCCAAAGCGCTCGCGCAGCCACTTCTTCGCGACCGCCCCCGCAGCGACCGTGGGCGCCGTCAACCGCGCCGACGAGCGGCCGCCGCCGCGATAGTCGCGGATACCGTACTTCTGCCAGTAGGTGTAGTCGGCGTGGCCAGGACGGAAGGTCTCGACGATGTTGCCGTAGTCCTTGCTGCGCTGGTCAGTGTTGCGGATCAGGAGCGCGATGGGCGTACCCGTCGTGACGCCTTCGAACACGCCCGAGAGGATTTCGACCTGGTCGGCTTCCTGGCGCTGCGTGACGTGGCGCGAGGTGCCGGGGCGGCGGCGGTCCAGATCGATCTGGATATCGGCTTCGGTGAGCGCCATGCCGGGCGGGCAGCCGTCGATGACACAGCCGATGGCGGGACCGTGGGACTCGCCGAAAGTGGTGACGGTGAAAAGCGTACCGAGCGTGTTGCCGGACATGGCAGTCGTCCAAAGTGATTCGGGGAATCCAGCATTATGCCAGCCCGCGCCAAGCCGCGCCCGGGCGGGCTGTCAGGGCGGCATGCCGACGCCAGCTTTCGCAGCGTCAACGCCGCTCGCCGCGCAGTTCGACCACGGCGCGCTGAAGTCCATCGACCGTGACGTCTTCCGGCGCGACGGGCTCCCCCACCGCCAGCGTCAACCGGCTCGTGATGCCACGCCGCACGGGCCGCTCCTGCCCCGACGCCGCGTGTCGCGAAAACATGCTGCCCCATAAGCCGCGCAGCGCCATCGGCACGACGGGCGCGGGGTGGCGCTTGAGGATTTCGGTGATGCCGTGGCGAAACGGATTCATCTCGCCATCGCGCGTGATCTTGCCCTCGGGGAAGATGCAGACGAGCTCGCCCTCCTCCAATGCCGCGGCGCACGCGTCATAGGCCGCTGCGAGCAACGCCGCGTTCTCATGCGCGGGCGCGATCGGAATCGCTTTCGCATCACGGAACAGCCAGCCGAGCAGCCGCGAACGGAAGATCTGGTGATCCATCACGAAGCGGATCGGCCGCGGGCTTTCGGCCATGATGACCACCGCATCGACAAAGCTCACGTGATTGCAGACCAGCACCGCCGGGCCTTCGGCCGGAATCCGCGCGGCGTTCACGAGACGCACACGATAGACCGTATGCACGAGCACCCACGCCACGAAACGCAGCAGGAACTCGGGCACGAGCGTGTAGATATAGCCCGCGACGACGATATTGAGCAGCGCCGTGGTCAGAAAAATGCCCGGCACGCCCACACCCGCCGCTGACAGCCCCATCGCCATGAGCGCCGAGCCAATCATGAAGATCGAGTTGAGGATGTTATTGGCGGCGATGATGCGCGCGCGATGGCTCGGCTCGCTACGGCTCTGGATCAGCGCATAGAGCGGCACACTGTAGAGCCCGCCGAACATCGCCAGCAGGAACAGGTCGGCCAGCACGCGCCAGTGCGCCAGGGTGCCGACGAATTCGCCCACCGAGAGCAGATGCGGCGCGGCAGGCAGCGCGTGGCTCGCGAAAAACAGGTCGATGCCGAACACGCTCATGCCGATCGAGCCCAAGGGCACGAGGCCGATCTCGATACGGCGGCGCGACAGCTTCTCGCACATCAGCGAGCCGAAACCGATGCCGAGCGAAAACATCGCGAGCAGCAACGTAACGACATCCGGATCGGCTGAGAGCACGTCCTTCGCGAAGTTGAAGAACGAGGCCAGAAAGGTCGCGCCGACAAACCACAGCCAGGAGATGCCGAGCAGACTCAGAAACACCGTGCGATTGCCGTGCGCGAGCCGCAGATTGCGCCAGGTCTCGGAAACCGGGTTCCAGTTGATGCGCAGCGCGGGCTGCGAAGGCGCACACGGCGGCACGAAACTGCTGGCTACGCGGCCGATCAGCGCAATGACGATGCACAGTCCGCCGAGCCACCACGCGCCCACCGGTGTGCCAACCGCTGAGGCATCGCCAGCGCCAATTCCCGCCGCGATCCCGCCCATGATGGTGCCAATCAGGATCGCGACGAAGGTGCCCATTTCCACGAGCCCGTTGCCGCCGACGAGTTCGTCCTCCGTCAACTTCTGCGGCAGATACGCATATTTGATTGGCCCGAATACCGTGGAATGCACGCCCATCAGGAAGGTGCACGCATAGAGCAACGGCGCGCTATGCATCCAGAAACCCGCCGCCCCGACCAGCATCACCGCGATCTCGAAGGTCTTGACCCAGCGCGTGAGCACGGCCTTGTCGAACTTGTCCGCGATCTGGCCCGAGGTCGCCGAGAACAGCACGAACGGCACGATGAAAATCGCCGAGATCAGAAACGCGACGGTCTTCGGATCGACGCCGGAGAAGCGCGCGGCCTGATAGGTCACGAGCGACGTGAAGCCGATCTTGAAGACGTTGTCGTTCATCGCGCCCAGAAACTGCGTCCAGAAGAACGGCGCAAAGCGGCGCTGGCGCAACAGCGCGAACTGCGAGCCGTGGCCGGCTTCGTCAACGGGCGCCGCTTGCGCGACGGGCATCGGTCTATCGTTCATCGGGTCGTTTTTATGCGGTCGAAATCAATCTGAATCGGTCGGCAGACATGAAAAAGCGCGCCTGACGCGCGCTTTTTCATGCCAATTCATGCGGGTTGCTCCGGGCAGCCCGCCGCCCTGCATATCAGGTCGCCGAATGACGTTCTTCTTCGGGCCAGTCGCGGATATAAGCCTTGAGCAGCTTGTTTTCGAAGCCCTGCGCTTCCACCACGGCTTTCGCGACGTCGTAGAACGAGATCACGCCCATCAGCGAGCGGCTCTCCATGACGGGCAGATAGCGCACGTGATGTTCGAGCATCATGCGGCGCACTTCGTCCACCTCGGTTTCCGGCGTACAGGTGATGGGATGGTCGTCCATGACCTTGCGGATCGTCGTGGTGCCTACGCTGCCGCCGTTCGTGCGCAGCGTGAGGATGATCTCGCGGAACGTGAGCATGCCGACGAGGTCGCCATACTCCATGACGACGAGCGAGCCGATGTCGTGCTCGGCCATCGTGTTGACTGCGTCGTGCAACGCCGTGTCGGGTGTAACGGTGTAGAGCGTATTGCCCTTGACCTTGAGAATATCGCTCACACGCATGATGTGTCTCCAGGAAATGCGGTCAATCGTGGGGGAGATGCTGAAAAGATACCTACCTGTTTTCGATCCTAGCGGAAAGGTCGCCAAAAGAAAAGCCGCGGGAAAGCGGGCCGAAAGACGCATAAAGGCCCTGAAAAGCCGTGCTGCCGTGATCAAAAGCAGGCGCCTGCACGCTCAGCGGCGCGCGGCATCGGCCATACGGGTTATACCGGACGGCCAGGCGTCAATGTCCGCCCAGCCCCGCCCCACAGGGGATTGACGGCTTTTTTGAACGCGCTTGCGGGGTCGGCGATGTGTCCCCGGGCCGCGCGGCCGGTGTTACGATTCCTGCACCTTAGACCCGTCGCCGGTTCGCGCCGGCCGTGCTGCCAGAATGTCCGATCCCCGTTTCGACACACTCGCGCTGCATGCCGGCGCTGCGCCCGACCCCGTCACCGGCGCCCGCGCGACGCCGATCTATCAGACCACGTCGTTCTCGTTCCGCGACACCGACCACGCCGCCGCCCTCTTCAATATGGAGCGTGCAGGCCACGTTTATTCGCGCATTTCGAACCCCACGGTGGCCGTGTTTGAAGAGCGTGTGGCTGCGCTCGAAGGCGGCGCAGGCGCGATCGGCACCGCCAGCGGCCAGGCTGCGCTGCACCTGGCCATCGCCACGCTGATGGGCGCGGGCGCGCACATCGTCGCGTCGGCGGCGCTCTATGGCGGCTCGCATAACCTGCTCGACTACACGCTGCGCCGCTTCGGCATCGAGACGACCTTCGTGAAGCCCGGCGATCTCGACGCCTGGCGCGCGGCGCTGCGGCCCAACACGCGGCTGCTGTTCGGCGAGACGCTCGGCAATCCGGGGCTCGACGTGCTGGACATCGCCGCCATCGCGCAGATTGCGCATGACCATCGCGTGCCGCTGCTCGTCGACTCGACCTTCACGACGCCTTACCTGCTGCGCCCCTTCGAGCACGGCGCCGATTTCGTCTATCACTCGGCGACCAAATTTCTCGGCGGCCACGGCACGACCATCGGCGGCGTGCTGGTCGATGGCGGCACGTTCGATTTCGAGGCCTCGGGGCAATTTCCGGAATTCACGCAGCCCTACGCCGGTTTTCACGGCATGGTGTTCAGCGAGGAAAGCAGCGTCGCGCCGTTTCTGCTGCGCGCGCGCCGCGAGGGGCTGCGCGACTTCGGCGCCTGCCTGCATCCGCAGGCAGCGTGGCAATTGCTGCAAGGTATCGAAACGCTGCCGCTACGCATGGAGCGGCATGTGGCGAACACGCGGCGCATCGTCGAGTTCCTAGCCGCGCATGAGGCCGTGGAAGCGCTCGCCTATCCCGAACTCGAAAGCCATCGCGATTACGCGCTCGCGAAGCGCCTGCTGCCGCGCGGCGCAGGCGCCGTATTCAGCTTCGATCTCGCCGGTGGCCGCGAGGCGGGCAAGCGCTTCATCGAATCGCTCTCGCTTTTCTCGCACCTGGCCAACGTGGGCGATGCGCGCTCGCTCGTGATCCACCCTGCCTCCACCACACATTTCCGTATGGACGACGCAGCGCTCAAGGCCGCGGGCATCGGCGCGGGCACGATCCGCCTCTCCATCGGCCTTGAAGATCCCGACGATCTGATCGACGACCTCAAGCGCGCGCTCAAGGCCTCGCAGAAAAGCAACGCCGCGCCCAAGGCCGTACCGGGCAAGGAGGCGTCATGATCGTCGATGTCCTGGGCAAGCCCGTCTACGCCTATACCGGTAACCGGCCGTTCGATCCGGCGCGGCCCGTCGCCGTCTTCGTGCACGGCGCGCAGCACGACCACAGCGTCTGGGGACTCCAGTCGCGCTACTTCGCCCATCACGGTTTCAGTGTGCTGGCCGTCGATCTGCCCGGCCATATGCGCAGCGCCGGGCCAGCGCTCACGAGCATCGGCGCGCTGGCCGACTGGCTCGACACGCTGCTCGCGGCGCTGAGCGTCAAGCAGGCGTTCGTCGCGGGGCACAGCATGGGTTCGCTCGTCGCACTCGAATTCGCCGCGCGTCATCCTGCTCGTGCGAAAGCCATCGCACTGCTCGCCACCGCGTTCCCCATGACCGTCTCACCCGCCTTGCTCGAAGCCGCGCGCGAGCGCGAGCCCGAAGCCATCGAACTAGTCAATGCCTGGTCCCACTCGACGCTCGCGGCCAAACCGTCGAGCCCCGGCCCGGGCTTCTGGCTGCGCGGCATGAATCAGCGCTTGATGGAGCGCGTCGCGGCCAAGGGCGAGCCTCAACTCTTTCACACCGATTTCGCGGCCTGCAACGCGTACGCGGATGGCCTGACGAGCGCAGCGAAGGTGCGCTGTCCGGCGCGCCTGATCGTCGGCAAGCGCGACGCCATGACGCCGCCGCGCGCGGCAGCCGGCATCGCCGACGCGCTGAAGCTGGCAGGTACGCGCGTAGATACGGTCACGCTCGATGCGGGCCACGCATTGATGACCGAACAGCCCGACGCCACGCTCGACGCGCTCTACGATTTCGCGGTGCGGGTGGGGAACGGTTGAGCGGATACGAGATGACGTGATGGGCTCAAGCCCCGGGAAAACGCCACAGAAGCGGTCGTTTTCCCGGCTTGCACGGTCGTTCGATTCGCAAGAGAATGGGCCGACAGGAACGCCTTTGCGTAGCCGCCCCAGTCCCCGACGCATAAGGAGGAGACATGACCCACGCCACTCATACCGAACAGCATCACTTCGCGAATTTCGCGGAGTTCTATCCGTTCTATCTCAGCGAACACAGCAATCTCATGTCGCGGCGGCTGCACTTCATCGGCTCGCTGGGCGTGATCGGCTTCGTCGCCCTGGCGATTGCCACGGGCATCTGGCTTTGGCTGCCCGCCGCCGTGATCTGCGGCTATGGCTTCGCGTGGATCGGCCACTTCATGTTCGAGAAGAACCGCCCCGCCACCTTCCGCCATCCCATCTACAGCCTGATGGGCGACTGGGCCATGTTCGCGGACATCTGCCGCGGCAAGATTTCGCTCTGACTTAAACCGCGTAGCGCATCCATCCCGCTCAGCCGCTAGCCGCCGTCAACCGTCACGCCGCCGGATGTGGCAATGCCGGCGGCTGGCCGTTGGCTTCGGCCATGCGCGCCAGCTCGCGCCGCGCCGCTAGCAGCGAGGCCAGCGAGACCGTAAGCTTGTCGTTCTCCAGCGCAGCCAGCAGCATCCCGGCATCGATGTCGCTCGACTTGAGCTGATAGGCCAGTTCCTTGCGATCGATCACGAAGCGCGCATAAATGCGCTCCACCGAAATACGCGCCGGATTGGCGATCAGCACGTAATGGGGCTTCGCGCCGTCC
Source organism: Paraburkholderia sp. J67 (assembly GCF_905220265.1). Taxonomy (NCBI): domain Bacteria; kingdom Pseudomonadati; phylum Pseudomonadota; class Betaproteobacteria; order Burkholderiales; family Burkholderiaceae; genus Paraburkholderia; species Paraburkholderia sp. J67. The sequence continues at coordinate 75,591 of NZ_CAJMZK010000003.1, read as the reverse complement.
TTTTCCAGCCGGGCGATCAGTTCGTCTTCTTCCAGGCAGTTCACCAAGCGCATCACCGTGGCGAGATCGCGACGCAGCAACTGGGCAATCTGCTCGCCGGTGAGGCCGGGACGCCCCTCATCGCGCGTTTCGGCGAGCCCCGCCAGCAGTTCGAGCGCATCGAGCAGGTCGCTGCCCGGAAAACGCGGCCGGTTAAAGCGCCCGGTGCGAATCTCGGGCAAGGCCGATGTGATCATCGCGCCGACCAGCGTAATGAACCAGCTCAGGTACATCCAGAGCAGGAACATCGGCGCCGCCGCGAACGCGCCATAAACGGCCGTGTAGGTGGGGATGCGCCGCACGTAGTAGCCAAAGCCGCGCTTGGCCAGCTCGAAGGCGATGGCCGCGGCGATTCCGCCAATCACCGCGTCGCGCCATTCCACGCGGCAGTTCGGCAGATACACATAGAGCATCGTGAACGCCAGCGCCGTGAGCGGCAGCGAGGCGCCGATCAACATCCAGTCGAACAGCATCGAAACATGCTGCTCGGTGGCGATCGCGAGCGAGCGTGTAAACAGATACGACGAAATCGACAGACTGACGCCGATCAGGATCGGCCCGAGCGTGAGGATCGCCCAGTACACGAGCACGCGCTGCGCGAACGGCCGCGCCTTGCGCACGCGCCAGATGACGTTGAAGGCCGACTCGACCGTCATCATCGTCATGACCGAGGTGACGAACAGCACGATCATGCCCATCGTCGTGAGGCCCTTGGCCTTCGATGCGAACTGGTTGAGGTAGAGGAAGATCTGGCTGTTGATCTGCGCCGGCATCAGGTGTTCGGCGAGAAAGCCTTGCAGGGAGTTCTGAAACGACGAAAAGATGGGGAACGCCGTGAACAATGCGAACGCCACCGTGGCGAGCGGCACGATCGCCAGCATGGTCGTAAACGTCAGGCTGCCCGCTACCTGCGGGATGCGATCCTCGCGGCTGCGCCGCGCCGCGAAGCGCGCCAGGCGCTTCACGATATGCAGATCGATCCGTACTCTCGACAACACATCCATTGTCCAGCCTTCTCCAGACGGTGCGCCGCCGCTCCCGGAAAACTCGCGGCGAACCCAGACCCTATAATATCCCGTCCACCGACGAGGCCCGATGAAACCGATTCTTGTGCTCTACTACAGCCGCCATGGCGCCACCCGCGAACTCGCGCGCGCCATCGCCCAGGGCATCGACAGCGTGAGCGGCGCCGAAGCGCGCGTGCGCACGGTGCCGCCCGTATCGACGGTCTGCGAGGCCACCGCGCCCGACATTCCCGACGACGGCCCGCCCTACGCGGAGCTGCGCGATCTCGAAGAATGCGCGGGCCTCGCGCTCGGCTCGCCCACGCGCTTCGGCAACATGGCCGCGCCGCTCAAGTACTTCCTCGACGGCACCACGCCGCAGTGGCTCGCGGGCGCGCTCGCCGGCAAGCCCGGCTGCGTGTTCACCTCCACCGGCAGCCTGCATGGCGGCCAGGAAAGCACGCTGCTCTCGATGATGCTGCCGCTCCTGCATCACGGCATGTTGCTCGTGGGCATTCCCTACACCGAAAGCGCGCTCTCGTCGACGGACGGCGGCGGCACGCCCTACGGCGCTTCGCATCACGCGCGTTCCGACGGGCGCGGCCACGGTCTGAGCGCCGATGAAAAGGCGCTCGCCGTCGCACTGGGCGCACGGCTCGCGCGCGCCTCGCTTTCGCTCGCGCAGGGCGAACGGCCATGAGCGGCGGCCCGTTCGATGCGCAAGGCGAAGCAGACGGCGTAGAGGCCGCACGCACGCCGCGTGCGTCGGACGGGCAGCACGACGACCGGCAGGCCACAGCCACACGCGGCGACGCCCACCAGGCACACGACCGGCAGGCGCGCACTTTACCTTCATCGCAAAACTCGCGGCGTGAGGGCGTCCCTGACGCTCCACCGTCCGCGCCCGTTTCAGGCCGCCGGGTCGCCGGCCTCGGCGCTTTCGTGATGCTGGCCGCGCTCACCGCGCTGTGCCTTGCCTGGGAATGGCGCATCGCACCGCTACGTCCCGGCGGCAGCGCACTGGTGCTCAAGGCGCTACCGCTCGCCATCGCCCTGCCTGGCGTGTTCCGGCGCCGCCTCTACACGCTGCAATGGGCGTCGATGCTGGTGCTGCTCTACTTCGCCGAAGGCATCGTGCGCGGCATGACCGATCCCGCACCCAGCGACGTGCTCGGCTGGATCGAGGTCGGGCTTTCGCTGGCCTTCTTCGGCTGCTCGCTTGTCTACGTCGCGCCCTTCAAGCGCGCCGCGCGGCGCGCGAAACGCGACGCCGCATAACGATGCACCACGCCCGGGCGCGCTGCCTGCCTCCACACCCACGGCGCGCGCCCGGCGTGTCACACTAAGTCTTTCGCCCGAACCGCAGCCGCATTCCGTGTGCCGCACCGCAGCGTACGCGCCGCCGCCGCGCTTGAATCATCCCAATCCGCCATGACCCAAAGCCCCGCCAGCCCCGCTCCGCAAGCCTTCCTCGACGCCTGCGCCTCCGCCATCGGCGCGCAGCACGTGTTGACCGACGCTCATGACACCGCGCCCTACGTCACCGACTGGCGCAAGCGCTATCAAGGCGCCGCCTCCGCCGTGCTCTGCCCCGCGAACGCCGAGGAAACCGCCGCCGTCGTCAAGCTCGCGCATACGCACCGCGTCGCGCTCGTGCCGCAGGGCGGCAACACCGGCCTCGCGGGCGGCGCGACCCCCGACACGAGCGGCCATCAGGCCGTGTTGAGTCTGCGCCGGCTCAATCGAGTGCGCGAGATCGACGCGCACAACAACACGATTACCGTCGAAGCCGGCGTGATCCTCGCCGAAGTCCAGGCGCGCGCCACGGAAGCCGGGCGCCTCTTTCCGCTTTCGCTCGCCGCCGAAGGCAGCTGCACGATCGGCGGCAATCTGTCGACCAACGCGGGCGGCACCGGCGTGCTGCGTTACGGCAACACGCGCGAGTTGTGCCTCGGCCTCGAAGTCGTCACGCCACAGGGCGAGCTCTGGGATGGTCTGCGGGGTCTGCGCAAGGACAACACGGGCTACGATCTGCGCGATCTCTTTATCGGCGCGGAAGGCACGCTCGGCATCATTACCGCGGCCGTCATGAAGCTGCATCCGCAGCCTGCGGCTAGCGTCACGGCGCTCGCGGCGCTCGGCTCGGCGCATGCGGCGCTCGACTTCCTCGCGCTTGCCCAGCGCTATGCGGGGCCGCTTCTTACCGGCTTCGAACTGATGTCGGACTTCTGCATGCAACTCGTTGGCCGACATTTTCCGCAGTTGCGTTACCCGTTCGCCGAGCGCCATGCGCAAGTCGTGCTGCTCGAACTCTCCGATAACGAAAGCGAGGAACACGGCCGCGCGCTGTTCGAGCGCCTCATGGAAGCGGCGCTCGAGGAAGGTCTGGTGGAAGATGCCGTGGTGGCGGAAAGCCTCGCGCAGTCGCAGGCGTTCTGGAATATTCGCGAGCACATTCCGCTCGCACAGGCCCAGGAAGGACTGAACGTGAAGCACGACATCGGCGTGCCGATCTCGCGCATCGGTCATTTCATCGAGGAAACCGGCGCGGAGATCGCGCGTGCCGTGCCGGGCGCGCGCATGGTGACCTTCGGCCATCTCGGCGACGGCAATCTGCACTACAACGTGCAGGCGCCCGAAGGCGGCGACCCGAAGCGTTTCCTGGCCGAAAACGAGAAGCTGCTCAACCGCATCGTCTACGACAGCGTCGCGCGCCATCGCGGCACGATCAGCGCGGAACACGGTCTTGGCCAGCTGAAAGTCGAAGAAAACGCGCACTACAAGAGCGAAGTCGAACTCGCGATGATGCGCGCCATCAAGACGGCGTTCGATCCGCTCAATCTGATGAATCCGGGCAAGGTGATCGGCTAACCGCAGCTGAACGCGCTTGAGCGCAAGACAGGGAGGCGACGTGAAGATCCGTGTGCTGTCCGATCTGCATCTGGAGCAGGACGAACCCGACCTGATACCGCATGCCGAGGCCGACCTCGTCGTGCTCGCGGGCGACATTCACAATCACGGGCTCGGGCTGCGCTGGGCGGCCGAGACCTTCGACCCGCAAGTGCCCGTGATCTACGTCCCGGGCAATCACGAGTACTACGACGGCGAACTCGGCGCGCTGGAAACCGCGATGCGCGACGCCGCCGACTCGCTCGACAACGTGCACTTCCTGAACAACGCGAGCTGGGTCGATCCGGCGGGCCGCTTCCGGGTGCTCGGCACGACGCTCTGGGCCGACTTCGCGCTGTTCGGCGCCGATGAAGCGGCGCGCGAAGCCGCCATGACGGCAGCGTTGCGCGTGATGCTCGACTTCAAGGGGTTAATCCAGGTCTCGTGGCCCGCAAGTCTCGATGCGCTCCCGCGCGATTTCACACCCGCGGATTCGCTGGCGCTGCACGCACAGTCGCGCGCATGGCTGGAGCAGGAACTCGCCAGGCCTTTTGCTGGCAAGACGATCGTGGTCACGCATCACGCGCCGCACCGGCAGAGCCTGGCGGCGCGCTATGCGAACGATCCGGTATCGGCGGGATTCGTGAGCGATCTCGGCGCGCTGGTGGGCGCGCCCGTGGCGCTCTGGGTGCATGGCCACACGCATACCAGCTTCGATTACACCTTGGGCGGCACTCCGCTGGGCGGCACGCGCGTGGTGTGCAATCCGCGCGGCTATCGCGACCGGCGCAGCGGTCTGCCGGAAAATCCGGCGTTTGCGTGGGACAACGTGGTGGAGATTTGAGACGTGAAACTGGGCGGCGCAGCGGTTCGCGCGCACGACCCTCATACGATCAACGGCGATCCACCGGGCGCTGCACGCGCAGCGTGGCGGGCTGAAGCTGGGCGCGGCGCATGCGCAGGAGGTCGCGCGATGCGGCGATACCGATCAGGCCCATCATCACGGTCAGGCCGATCATCAGATGCGTATCCATGGAAATCCTCGGGTTTTGGCGAATTGACGTTGCAGTGGCGCTACCTTATCAAGCCGCCGCCCGCCTGTGCGTTAAGAAGTGTTGCGAGAACGCGTAGCTGTAACAGCCTGTCACAGCGGCTCCCACACAGCACCTTTCCGGGATTTCCAAAGCTTTCCGGCGATCACGCACGATGACGTGAGCAAGCGTGCGCAGGTACGTCCTCAAGTACGCGCGAACTGACGCAGTTCCGCCTGATCTTCCGCGAGCGTGGCGGGCAGCTTTTCGCGCAACAGTTCGACCCACGTGCGGATTTTCGCGTCGAGATACTGTCGCGACGGGTACATCGCGAACACGTTCATCTCCTGCGACTTGTACTCGGGCAGGATCCACACGAGTTCGCCGCTGCGCAGCCCGCTGATCGCCGAATAGATCGGCAACAGACCCACGCCCATCCCTTCACGCACGGCCACCGCCAGCGCTTCGGCCACGTTCACCTGGAAGGTCGCCGCGCCGAGATCCACCGTCTCGGTGCCCGACGGCCCGGCGAACTGCCACTGCGACGCGGGGAACACAGGCGTCACCATCTGCAGGCAGCGGTGGTTCGCAAGATCCTTCGGCGTCTGCGGCACACCGTGGCGCTCCAGATACGCCGGCGACGCGCACGCGATGCTGAACGCGCTGGTGAGACGCTGCGAAACGAAGCCCGAATCCGGCAGGTCGGTGGCCAGCACCAGCGCCACGTCGTAGCCCTCGTCGAGCAGGTCCGGCATGCGCTGGGCGAGCGTGAGCTCGACATCGACCTCGGGATAGAGCTGCTGATACTGCCCCACCGCCGGCACCACATAGTGCTGGCCGAAGCTCGTCATGGCGTGAACCTTGAGCTTGCCCGAGGGGCGCGCATGCGCGTCGCCGGCTTCGGCTTCCGCCTGGTCCACATAGGCCAGGATCTGCTCGCAGCGTTGCAGATAACGCTCGCCGGCTTCGGTGAGCGCGATGCGGCGCGTCGTGCGGTTCAGAAGACGCGTGCGCAGGTGAGCCTCCAGATCGGAGACCGCGCGCGACGCGTAAGCCGTCGTCGTATTCAGGTGCTGGGCCGCGCCCGTGAAGCTGCCCGCTTCGACCACCCGCACGAATACACGCATGTTTTGAAGCGTATCCATACCAATCCTCTACTTGACGGACGAATTGTTACACGTTTTGTAAAATCAATTGTCTCATAACCCGTAAGAATGCCTTGCACCCTTACCAGTTATTCGCCAATCAAGCAAAAAATATAATGACGCACAGCAATCTATAGCCACAAAAGGAGTAAATCGTGCAGTCTCCGGTACCGAAAGGACTCGCCGCCGTCACGGTTCTTACGTTCTCGTTGATAATCGCGGGCTGCGCCAGTACCGGGGGAATCGCACCGCAAGCGAAGCACGTCGACGCGAGCGAACTGGACGCGGGAGCCGCCATCCGCGCGGCCAACACGGACGCCCAATGGCCCGCCAGCGACTGGTGGCGCGGCTACAACGACCCGCAACTGAATGCCTGGATCGACGCCTCGATCGCGGGCAATCCGTCGCTCGCCGCCGCCCAGGCGCGGGTGCGCGAAGCGCGCTCGATGTCGGGCGTGGCCGAAGCCGCCCTGATGCCGCAAATCAACGGCAGCATGTCCGTGCAGCGCCAGCATTGGTCCGACAATATCTACTACGGTCCGGGGTCGCTCGCGAACTCGAACTCGTGGAACAACACGGCCACGCTCGGTCTCTCGTACCACCTCGATCTCTGGGGCCAGGACAAGAACAATGCCGAACGCGCGCTCGACGTGGCACACGCCACGGCCGCCGACGCACGCGCCGCGCAGCTCGAACTCGAAGTGAACGTCACGCGCGCGTATATCGACATGTCGATGAACTACGCGCTGCTCGATATCGCCAAACAGACGCTCGCCGAACAGCAGAAGGTGCTCGAACTCGCGCAACGCCGCCTGAAGGGCGGCATCGGCACGCAACTCGAAGTCAGCCAGGCCGAAACCCCGCTGCCCGAATACGAACGCCAGATCGATGCGCTCGAAGAATCCATCGCGCTCGGCAAAAACCAGCTTGCCGCGCTCGCGGGCAAGGGCCCAGGCGCGGGCGAAGCGATCCAGCGCCCGGCGCTGTCGCTCGCCGCACCGGCAGGCCTGCCCTCGGCATTGCCAGCCGAGCTGATCGGCCATCGCCCCGACATCGTGGCGGCGCGCTGGACCGTGGCCGCCCAGGCGCGCGGCATCGACGTCGCCAAGGCCGACTTCTACCCGAACATCAACCTGCTCCTGTCGATGGGCGGCTATGCCGCCGCCGGCCCGATGTTCCAGTTCCTGAAGTCGATGAGCGGCAGCTATGCGGGCGGCCCCGCCCTGTCGCTGCCGATCTTCGACGGTGGACGCCTGCGCTCGCAGCTCGGCGCGCAGTCGGCCGCTTACGACATCGCCGTGGATCAGTACAACCAGACGATCGTGACCGCGCTCAAGGAAATCGCCGACCAGGTCGTGCGCATGCGCTCGCTCGCGACCCAGGAAGAGGATGCGCATCGCTCGGTCGCGGCCGCGCAGCGCAACTACGACCTCTCCGAGGAAGGCTATCGCCGCGGTCTCACCGACTACGTCAATGTGCTGATCGCGCAGACGCAGTTGCTGCGCGCCCAGGAAGGCGTCGCGCGCATTCAGGCCGAGCGTCTGACCGCACACGCCAGCCTCGTGGCGGCGCTCGGCGGCGGTCTGATCGACCCGGCGGCCGACCCCGCCGTGGCCAGCCCGACGCCCGCCGAGCAGTTGCCCGCGCACGGCAAGAAGACCCGCGCCGTGCCGCTCGCGCCCGCTGCGCTGCTGGCGCCGCGCTCGTCGTCGAATGACGGCGCAGCCGCCAACTAAGGCCAACGACGATGCAAGCGTCCTCTTCCCCCTCCTCGCAGCCCGCCGGCCAAAGCCTGTTCCAGGCCTTCGCCGACTGGGCGCGCACGGACGGCCTCGTCTGGCTCTATCTCTTCAAGACCGTCGCCGCCGCGCTCATCGCGCTCGGCATTGCGATGAAGCTCGAACTGCCCTCGCCGCGCACGGCCATGACGACGGTGTTCATCGTCATGCAGCCGCAGAGCGGGCCGGTGTTCGCCAAGAGCTTCTACCGCTTGAGCGGCACGCTCGTCGGTCTCGTCGTGATGCTCGCGCTGATCGGCCTGTTTGCGCAGCAGCCCGAACTCTTCATCGCCACCACGGCGATCTGGGTCGGCATCTGCACGGCTGGCGCCGCGCGCAACCGCAACTTCCGCTCGTACGGCTTCGTGCTCGCGGGCTACACGGCTGCGCTGATCGGCATTCCGGCCTCGCAGCATCCGGACGGCGCGTTCATGTCGGCGATGACGCGCGTGGCCGAAATCTCGATCGGCGTCATCATCTCGGGCGCCGTGAGCGCGCTGGTGTTCCCGCAGTACACGGGCGAGCTGCTGCGCTCGACGGTGCGCCGCCGCTTCTCGTCGTTCGTGGACTATGTCTCGGCGTCGCTGGCCGGTCGCATCGACCGCTCGCAGATCGAGGCAACGAATGCGCGCTTCGTGGCCGATATCGTCGGCTTCGAAGCGAGCCGCAGCAACGCCGTGTTCGAAACGCCCGACTCGCGCATGCGCTCGGGCCGTCTTGCGCGCCTGAACACCGAGTTCATGGCCGCCGCGACGCGCTTTCACGCGCTGCACCAGCTGATGAACCGTCTGCGCAGCGAAGGCTCGAAAGTCACGGTCGACGCGCTGGAGCCGTATTTCCACGAGATCTCGCCGCTCTTCGACAAGGCTGGCGAGCGCGTGCTCACGGCCGCCGACGCGGCGCATGCCTCGGCGCAGCTCTCGCAATATCGCGCGGCGCTGCCCAAACGCGTGCGCGACACGCGCGCACAACTCGAAGCGGCACTGCCCGAGGGCGACGCCGCGGCGCTTGCCCACAAGGCCGCGCGGTTGCTCGACTTCGACACCGCGACCGAACTTTTCTATCGCTTTGTCCACGAGATGAACGAGTACACGGCGACCTACGCCTCACTCGCCGTCGAGACGCACTCGCGTGAAAAGTGGATCGCCCGCTACGTGCCGAAGACCAATATGGTCGCGGCGAGCGTGCATGGCGTGCGCGCCGCCATCGTCATGGGTCTGCTGGGCGCATTCTGGATCGCCACGGCCTGGCCGAGCGGCACGAATCTCGTGCTCAATGCCGCGGCCACCTGCGCGCTCGCTTCGGCTTCGCCGCAGCCCACGCGCATGGCGAGCCAGATGGCGATCGGCACGGCGCTCGCGTCATTCGTCGGCATGATCCTGACGTTCGGCGTCTTTCCGCACATCGACGGTTTTCCGATGCTGTGCGTGGCGCTCGCGCCGGCGCTCGCGTTCGGCACCTTCGTCTCGACGCGGCCGAAGTACGTCGGTATCGGCGTGGGCTACTGCATCTTCCTGTGCTTCCTCGCGGGCCCGGACAACCTGATGCAGTACAACCCGACCGGCTATATCAACGACGCGCTCGCGCTGGTCATTTCGATGATCGTCTCGGCCGCCGCCTTCGCCGTGCTGCTGCCGCCCTCGACGCCGTGGCTGCGCAACCGGCTGCTGGCCAACCTGCGCGGTCAGGCCGTGCATGCATGCCGTGCGCGCCTCCAGGGCCTGCCCGGCATCAAGGGCAGCGCGGGCTTGCGCAATCGCTTCGAAAGCGGCGCGCGCGACCTGATGTTCCAGCTCAACGCGCTCGCGGGCAACGATGAGGCGTTCCGCCAGGACACGCTGCGCTGGATGTTCTCGACGCTCGAAATCGGCAACGCCGCGATCGACCTGCGCGAGGAACTGGCCGCACTGCCCCGGCATCCGCGCTTTGCCAAGGGCACGCCCTGGCGCGTGCAGACGAGCGCGACGCTCAAGAGCCTGAGCGCGCTGTTCGAGCGCCCGGACGCCCGCCGCCACGGCGCCGCGCTCGCCTCGACCAGCGCCGCCATCGGCGCCGTGCAAAGCGTGCTCGAAACCGTGCTGCGCGAGGACGCGCCGCGCGAAGAACGGCATCCGTTGCAGCGTTGCCTGAGCCATCTGCATTTCATCCGCACCGCCCTCATCGACCCGCAGTCGCCGTTCGCGGCGTATGCCGGCGCAGCCAGCGACGCGGATACGAACCACCCGTCGGGCAAGCGCCCCGACGACACGCAAGGAGCGAACCATGCCTCGTGACGTTGCGTTTCTGGACGCCTACATTCCGGCGATCGTGCTGCTCTTCATCCTGGGCGCGGCGATCACCTGGGTGCTCGATTCCGTGCTGGCCCGCACCGGCCTGTACCGCATCGTCTGGCACCCGTCCCTGTTCCGCGTGAGTCTGCTCGTGGTCGTGTGCTGCGTGATCGGGCTCGCCGTCTATCGTTGAACCGGCTGTTGAACCGGCTTGAAAGAATCATGACTATCCGAAACATCATTGGCTTTATCGCGACGGCGCTCATCTTCGTCGTCGCCATCCTGGTCGGCCGCGCGCTGTGGGTCCATTACATGGACGAGCCGTGGACCCGTGACGGGCGCGTGCGCGCCGAAGTGGTCAACATCGCGCCCGACGTCTCCGGCGCCGTGGTCGCGCTGCCCGTGAAAGACAACCAGCTCGTGCACAAGGGCGACCTGCTGATGCAGATCGACCCGTCGCACTATCAAATCGCTGTCGAGCAGGCCGAAGCCGCCGTGGCCGCGCGCAAGGCTGAACTCACCATGAAACTCGACGACGCCCGCCGCCGCGCCGACATGGACAGCCTGGTGGTGTCGCAGGAAAACCGCGAGAACGCCTCGCACACGGCGAATTCGGCCCAGGCGCAGTACCAGCAGGCGCTCGCCGCGCTCGACGCCGCCAAGCTCAACCTCGAACGCACCCGCGTGATCTCGCCGGTCGACGGCTACATCACGAACCTCCAGGTGTTCCAGGGCGACTACGCGATCGCCGGCCAGGCCAAGCTCGCGGTGGTGGACAGCCACTCGTTCTGGGTCTACGGCTACTTCGAGGAAACCAAGCTGCCGCACGTGCAGGTGGGCAACAAGGCCGACATCAAGCTGATGAGCGGCGGCACGCTCGAAGGCCATGTGGAAAGCATCTCGCGCGGCATCTACGACCGCGACAATCCGCAGAGCCGCGAACTGCTCGCCGATGTGAACCCGACCTTCAACTGGGTGCGCCTCGCGCAGCGCGTGCCGGTGCGCATCCATATCGACAAGGTGCCGGACAACATGATTCTCTCGGCGGGCACGACCTGCACGGTGGTGATCAAGCCGGGCGCGTAAATACGCCTGCGCGCAGCCCGCAGGTTCTGTCGGACGACCGGCCGGTTCGCCGACGATAGATCACAAAACGCGGAAAAAACACGGAGCGCCTTCGGGCGCTCCATTTTTTTGCCCCGCGCTTCGAGCACGCGCGGCGGCTATGACTGACATTGGTTTGACGCTTTCGCGCATATTCCAGGGATTGGCCGACAGCCGATTCCCCGGCCTTGCAAAATATCGTCAGCCAGCTCGCTTAACCGTCTGCAGCCTTGACACGTATCAACACAAAAACGGCAGACACCTAGGAGTATTCTGACTTTACTGTCCTTCTCCAAGTGAGCCGAGTGAGCTTTCTCTACGAGCACGTTCCCCATGTCTTCGCGCGGTATATCAGCGCGCCGACAGACACCGGAGCGCGTATCCAGGCCGCCCCGCGCATTGTCGTGCTCGGCATCGGCAACGAACAATGGGGCGACGCCGGTTTCGGGATGCGCGCGATCGAACGCCTGAAGGCCGGCTGGCAGTGCGCGCCGCACGTCGAGTTCGTGGCGGGCGGCATCGAGGGCCGCGCGCTGCTGCCGCTGCTGGAGTCGGCGCAGCGCATGATCGTCTTCAATGCCGCCGATTTCGGCTGCGCGCCCGGCACGCTCTGCGTGCGTGAAGGCGACGACGCCGTGAAGCATCTGGGCACGCGCCCGGTCGGGCTGCACCGGATGGATTTCGCCGACGCCCTCGCCTGCGCCCAGCTCAAGGGCCAGTATCCGCGCGAACTGGTGCTGGTCGGCGTGCAGCCGCTCGCGCACGACGCCTACGGCACGGGGCTCGCCCCCGCCGTGAGCGCGCAACTCGATCCGGCCATTGCGATCGCCTGCCGCTGGCTGCGGCGCTGGCACGCGCAACCGCGCCCGCGCGCGCCCAGCGAAGCCGCGTTGCCCTGAATGCCTGGCCCTGGCGGCATGCGTTGAGCCGCGCGGCAACGCATACGGCCTGACCGTCCCATATCGCAGGCAAACCCGCGGGTTCGCCCGCGTTGCCCGCCGCCGCTGCGCTGCACTATCCTCGACTCTCCAGCGCCGCATCCGGCCTGGCGAGCTACCCCACGGGCGACCCGGCACGAGAGGACAGACGTCATGCGCTACCGCGATTTTCACCGCGAGTCGATCGAACAGCCCGACGCGTTCTGGCGTCGCGAAGCCGCACGCATCCACTGGGAAACGCCGTTCGACACCGTGCTCGATCGCTCGAATCCGCCCTTTGCGCGCTGGTTCACGGGCGGGCGCACCAACCTGTGCTTCAACGCCGTCGATCGGCATCTGGCCTCGCGCGCGCAGCAAAACGCGCTGGTCTACGTGTCGAGCGAAACCGGCATCGAGCGCCGCTACACCTACGCCGATCTGCACGCCGAAGTGAACCGCATGGCCGCGGTGATGCGCTCGCTCGGCGTCAAGCGCGGCGAGCGCGTGCTGATCTATCTGCCGATGATTCCCGAGGCCGTGTTCGCGATGCTCGCCTGCGCGCGCCTGGGCGCCATCCACTCGGTCGTGTTCGGCGGGTTCGCGGCGCCGAGCCTCGCCGCGCGCATCGACGATGCGAAGCCCGTGCTGCTTGTCTCCGCCGATGCGGGCGCGCGCGGCGGCAAGGTGATCGACTACACGCCGCTCGTGGACGAAGCGATGGCGCGCGCCGAGCACGCGCCGCCGCACGTGCTGCTGATCGACCGGCAACTCGCGCCCGAGCGGCTATCGGCGCCGTATCTCGTGGACTACGAACCGTTGCGCGAGCAATATCACGACGCCCACGTGCCTTGCGAATGGCTCGAATCGAACGAACCGTCGTACATCCTTTACACCTCGGGTACGACCGGCAAACCCAAGGGCGTGCAGCGCGATGTCGGCGGCTACGCCGTGGCGCTCGCGGCGTCGATGGAGTACATCTTCGAAGGCCGCGCGGGCGACACGATGTTCACGGCGTCCGATATCGGCTGGGTCGTGGGCCACAGCTACATCATCTACGCGCCGCTGCTCGCGGGCATGACCACGGTGATGTACGAAGGCACGCCCATACGCCCCGACGGCGGCATCTGGTGGCGCCTCGTCGAACACCACAAGATCAATCTGATGTTCACCGCGCCCACCGCGATCCGCGTGCTCAAGAAGCAGGACCCGGCGCTGCTGCATGCCGCCGATCTCTCCAGCCTGCGCACGCTGTTCCTCGCGGGCGAACCGCTCGACGAGCCCACCGCCACATGGATCTCGGACGCGCTCGGCAAACCCGTCGTCGACAATTACTGGCAGACCGAAACCGGCTGGCCGATGCTGGCGATCCAGCGCGGCGTGGAAGACCTGCCGCAAAAGCTCGGCTCGCCGGGCGTGCCCTGCTACGGCTACGACCTCGTGCTACGCGACGAGCACACGGGCGAGCCCTGCGCGAGCGGCGCGAAAGGCGTCCTCACGCTCGGCTACCCGTTGCCGCCGGGCTGCATGCAGACCGTCTGGGGCGACGACGCGCGCTTCGTCAAAACCTACTGGGAAAGCGTGCCGGGCCAGCAGGTCTATTCGACCTTCGACTGGGGTGTTCAGGATGAAAACGGCTATGTGACGATCCTCGGGCGTACCGACGACGTCATCAACGTAGCCGGGCATCGGCTCGGCACGCGCGAGATCGAGGAAGCGATTTCCTCACACGCGGCCGTGGCGGAAGTGGCCGTGGTGGGGGTCGAGGATGCGGTGAAGGGTCAGGCGGCGCTGGCGTTCGTGGTGCTGCGCGATGCGGCGGCCGCAGCCGATCCGCAGGCCGCCGGGACGCTCGCCGCAGCCATCGCGACGACGGTCGACCGTCAGCTCGGCGCGATCGGGCGACCCGCGCGCGTGCATTTCGTCTCGATGCTGCCGAAGACACGCTCGGGCAAGTTGCTGCGCCGCGCGATCGCCGCGCTGGCCGAAGGGCGCGAGCCCGGCGATCTGCCGACCATCGAGGATGCGAGCGCCTTGCAACAGATCCGCGAGGCCGTAGAGGCCACGACGCGCAAGGGCTGAATGCAGCCGCGCCATAAGGCGCGGCGCAGAGGTCCAGCGGACTACGATTCAGCGAACGGCAGCGCCGTAAGCCGCCAGGAACTGGCGAAGAATACCGCTGGAATACGTGCCGGCAATATCGGTGAGGAACGACGAGAACGACACGCTCGCGTGTTCGTCGGCGGTATCGGAAATCGTGCGCACGACCGCGCAAGGCACGCCGTACTCGAAGCAGACCTGGGCGATCGCGGCGCCCTCCATTTCCACCGCCAGCGCATCGGGCAATGCCTCGCGCAGCGCGCCCACAGCGGCCGCGCTCGCCACGAACTGGTCGCCGCTGATCACGAGGCCGCGATGCACACGCGGCAGCGCCTGCGCGAGACGCGGCAACGCGTCCTTGAAGCGCGCCGCCAGCGCCGCGCCCTGCTCTTCGACGAACCGCTCGCAGGCCGCCGCAAGCGCACTGGCGAGTGCGCGGTCGGCATCGAAGCGCGCCCGCCCGAGCAACGGAATCTCGTAGCGGGGAAACAGCGGCTCGGCGTTCATGTCGTGCTGGAGCAGCGTCTCGCCCACCACCACGTCGCCCACGTGCACCTCCTCGCCTACGCCGCCCGCGACGCCCGTGAAGACGATCGCCTCGACATCGAATGCATGAATCAGCGCGCTGGCCGTGGCGGCGGCCGCCACCTTGCCCACACGCGCGAGCGTCACCACGCAGGACACGCCGTGCACGGTGCCGACGTAGTAGTCGCGCTGCCCAAAGGTACGCTTGTCGACCGCCGATTCGGCCTGCATGGCGGCGATCAGATCGCCCAGTTCCTGCGGCAGCGCGGCGAGCACGCCCAACGGGCGGGTGTTGCTGTTCATCGTGTGAATTCCCCGTAGCGGATTGCTGGTGCTGGATCTTGTGATCAATCGACGGCCTGCAGCTTCGCCACCGCCAGCGCGAGCCATTTCTCGCCGTGGCGCTTGAAGCGCACCTGAGCCTTGGCGTCCGTGCCGCTGCCTTCGAGCGCCGTGATCTTGCCTTCGCCGAACTTCGTGTGGAACACGTCCTGGCCGACACGGAAGCCCGTTTCGGCCGCGCGCTGCTCGTTGGCGAATTTCGGCGGCGGCGACTTGTCGGCCACGTAGGCGTCGCGCTCGCGCGAGCCGCCGCTATGGCCGCCACTGCCACCATTACCGCCGCGCGAGGACCAGTCGCGGCCCCAGCCAGCGTTGTCCGAGCGCCCGCCCCAGCGCGGGGCCGCTTCGACCTTCGCCGTCAGCCATTTAAGGGTCGTCTCCGGCAAATCGTCGAAGAAGCGCGAACGCACGTTGTAACGCGTTTGACCATGCAGCAGGCGGCTCTGCGCGAACGACAGATAGAGCCGTTCCTTGGCGCGCGTGATCGCCACGTACATCAGGCGACGCTCTTCTTCGAGGCCGTCTGCTTCCATCGCGCTGTTCTCGTGCGGGAACAGGCCTTCTTCGAGACCGGTGATGAATACCGCCGAGAATTCGAGACCCTTGGCCGCGTGCACCGTCATCAGTTGGACGGCGTCCTGACCCGCCTGGGCCTGGTTGTCGCCCGCTTCGAGCGAGGCGTGCGACAGGAAGCCCGCGAGCGGCGTCATGACGTCGGGGTTCTGCGCGGGATCGATGAGCGTGGGCGCGTCGAGCACTTCGATCTCGCCGTCCTGCGACACGATTTCAGGCACGGCACTCGCGCCCGGGCGCAGCGGAATCGAGCGCGCGGGCGTGTCGAGGCCATAGCCCGCCTCGCTCACGAACGCCGTGGCCGCATTCACGAGTTCCTGCAAGTTCTCGAGACGGTCCTGGCCTTCGCGTTCGTTCTGATAGAACTCGGCCAGACCGCTCACGCGCACCGTGTACTCGACGGTTTCCGGCAAGCTCATATGCGCGGTTTCGGCGCGCATCTTCGCGATGAGATTCGCGAACGAGCCGAGCGACGTGCCCGCCTTGCCCGTCACATAGGGAATCGCCGCCGCCATCGAGCAGTTGTAGAGACGCGCCGCGTCCGCCAGTTGCTCGATCGAACGCGCGCCAATGCCGCGCGCCGGGAAGTTGACCACGCGCGAGAGCGCGGTGTCGTCGTTCGGGTTGTCGATGAGGCGCAGATAGGCGAGCGCGTGCTTGACTTCCTGACGCTCGAAAAAGCGCAGGCCGCCATAGACCTTGTACGGAATCCCGCCGTTGACGAGCGTGTGCTCGATCGTGCGCGACTGCGCGTTGCTGCGGTAGAGAATCGCGATCTCGTGACGCGCGAGCCCCTGATTGATGAGCGCGCGAATCTCCTCGACGATGAAGCCCGCCTCCTGCGAATCGGTCGCTGCCTCGTAGACGCGCACCGGCTCGCCGTGGCCCGCGTCGGTGCGCAGGTTCTTGCCCAGACGCCGTGAGTTATGCGAGATCAGGTGGTTGGCCGTGTCGAGAATATGGCCATGCGAGCGGTAGTTCTGCTCCAGCTTGATCAGATGCTTGACGCGGAATTCCGTCTCGAAGTCGCGCATGTTGCCGACGTTCGCGCCACGGAACGCGTAGATCGACTGGTCGTCGTCGCCCACCGCAAAAATCGCGTTGCCCGGACCCGCCAGCAGCTTGAGCCACGCGTACTGGAGCTTGTTGGTGTCCTGAAACTCGTCGACGAGGATGTCGCGAAAGCGCGCCTGATAATGCGCGCGCAGCGGCGGGTTGTACGAGAGCAGCTCGTAGCAGCGCAACAGCAGCTCGGCGAAATCGACCACGCCTTCGCGCTGGCATTGCTGGTCGTACGCTTCGTAGAGCTCGACGAACTTGCGGTTGAAGTCGTCGGTGACGTCGACGTCCTTCGGACGCAGGCCCTGCTCTTTCGCGTTGTTGATGAAGTACTGAAGGTTCTTCGGCGGATACTTTTCGTCGTCGATGTTCAGACCCTTCATCAGACGCTTGATGGCCGACAGTTGGTCGGCCGTATCGAGGATCTGGAACGTCTGCGGCAGACCGGCATCGCGATAGTGCGCGCGCAGCATGCGGTTGCACAGGCCGTGGAAGGTGCCGATCCACATGCCGCGCGTGTCGATGGGCAGGAGCGCCTGCAGACGCGCCACCATTTCGCGCGCGGCCTTGTTCGTGAAGGTCACGGCGAGGATCGTCATCGGCGAGGCGAGGCCCTGCTGGATCAGCCACGCAATGCGCGTGATCAGCACGCGCGTCTTGCCGCTGCCGGCGCCCGCCAGAATGAGCGCCGGTTCGTTCGGCAAGGTGACGGCGGCGTGTTGTTCGGGGTTGAGATTGGCGAGCAATTCGGGCATGGGAGCGGCGGACTTCGTGTGGGGCTGCGGAGTAGACCGCCATTATAAATGCCAGCGGCCGATCGTCCGGCCTGGCCCCGGAGCGGCCCCAAGAACCGCTAGGCGGCCCGGCGTGGCAGCGCTTACCCTTATAATCAAAGGTTTCCGCATCCTTTTTTCGGCAGATTCCACCCATGAGCGACAGCACGCTAGCGAAAAGCTTCGAGCCCCAGACCATCGAGGCCCAATGGGGCCCCGAATGGGAGCGTCGAGGCTACGCCGCCGCGACCTTCGAGCCCGGCCGCAAGAACTTCTCGATCCAGTTGCCGCCTCCCAACGTCACCGGTACGCTGCACATGGGGCACGCGTTCAACCAGACGATCATGGACGGCCTCGCGCGCTACCACCGCATGCTCGGCGAGAACACCCTGTGGGTGCCCGGCACCGACCACGCGGGCATCGCCACGCAGATCGTCGTGGAGCGCCAGCTCGACGCGCAGAAGGTCTCGCGCCATGACCTCGGCCGCGAAAAATTCGTCGAGCGCGTGTGGGAATGGAAGCAGAAGTCGGGCTCGACCATCACGGGCCAGGTGCGCCGTCTGGGCGCCTCGATCGACTGGTCGCGCGAATACTTCACGATGGACGACAAGATGTCGGCCGCCGTGCGCGACGTGTTCGTGCGCCTCTATGAACAGGGCCTGATCTATCGCGGCAAGCGCCTCGTGAACTGGGACCCGGTGCTGCTCACCGCGGTGTCCGACCTCGAAGTCGCGAGCGAAGAAGAAAACGGCCATCTCTGGCATCTGCGCTACCCGCTCGCGGACGGCTCGGCCACGCTGACCGTCGCCACCACGCGTCCGGAAACCATGCTCGGCGACACGGCCGTGATGGTGCACCCGGAAGACGAGCGCTACGCGCACCTGATCGGCAAGATGGTCAAGCTGCCGCTCACCGACCGCGAAATCCCGGTGATCGCCGACGAATACGTCGACCGCGAATTCGGCACGGGCGTCGTGAAGGTCACGCCCGCGCATGACTTCAACGACTATCAGGTCGGCCAGCGTCACGGCCTGCCGATGATCGAGATCCTCACGCTCGACGCGAAGATCAACGACAACGCGCCGGAAAAATACCGTGGCCTCGACCGCTTCGAGGCCCGCAAGCAGGTGGTCGCCGATTTCGAGGCGCTCGGCCTGCTCGACTCGGTGCAGCCGCACAAGCTGATGGTGCCGCGCGGCGACCGCACGGGCGTCGTGATCGAGCCGATGCTGACCGACCAGTGGTTCGTCGCCATGACGAAGCCCGCTCCGGAAGGCACGTTCAATCCGGGCAAGTCGATCACCGAAACCTCGCTCGACGTGGTGCGCAGCGGCCAGATCAAGTTCGTGCCGGAAAACTGGACGACCACTTATTACCAGTGGCTGGAGAACATCCAGGACTGGTGCATCTCGCGCCAGCTCTGGTGGGGCCACCAGATCCCGGCGTGGTACGGCGAAAACGGCGAGATCTTCGTCGCGAAGAACGAGGAAGAAGCGCGCGCGCAAGCCGACGCAAAGGGCTACACCGGCGCGCTCAAGCGCGACGAAGACGTGCTCGACACGTGGTTCTCGTCGGCGCTCGTGCCGTTCTCGTCGCTCGGCTGGCCTGAAGAGACGCCGGAACTGAAGGCGTTCCTGCCCTCCTCCGTGCTGGTCACGGGCTTCGACATCATCTTCTTCTGGGTGGCGCGCATGGTCATGATGACCACGCACTTCACCGGCAAGGTGCCGTTCGAAACGGTCTACGTGCACGGCCTCGTGCGCGACGCCGAAGGCCAGAAGATGTCGAAGAGCAAGGGCAACACGCTCGACCCGATCGACATCGTGGACGGCATCGACCTGGAAACGCTGGTCGGCAAGCGCACCACGGGCCTGATGAACCCGAAGCAGGCCGCCACCATCGAAAAGAAGACGCGCAAGGAATTCCCGGAGGGCATCGCCGCCTTCGGCACCGACGCGCTGCGCTTCACGATGGCGTCGATGGCCACGCTCGGGCGCAACGTCAACTTCGACCTGGCGCGCTGCGAGGGCTATCGCAACTTCTGCAACAAGCTCTGGAACGCCACCCGGTTCGTGCTGATGAACTGCGAAGGCCACGACTGCGGCTTCTCGAAGCCGGGTGACTGCCAGCCGGGCGATTGCGGCCCGGGCGGCTACACCGACTTCTCGCAGGCCGACCGCTGGATCGTGTCGCTGCTCCAGCGCGTGGAAGCCGAAGTCGCCAAGGGTTTCGCCGACTATCGCTTCGACAATGTGGCCAATGCCATTTACAAGTTCGTCTGGGATGAATACTGTGACTGGTATCTGGAACTGGCGAAGGTACAGATCCAGACCGGCACGCCGGAGCAGCAGCGCGCCACGCGCCGCACGCTGCTGCGCGTGCTGGAGACCGTCCTGCGCCTCGCGCATCCGGTGATTCCGTTCATCACCGAAGCGCTGTGGCAGAAGGTGGCGCCGCTGACCGACGCGTATCCGCGAGGCAAGGCCGAAGGCGAAGCGTCGATCATGGTGCAGCCGTACCCGGTCGCCGAGCAGAAGAAAGTCGACGAAGCCGCCGAGCAATGGGCGACGGATCTGAAGGCCGTGATCGATGCCTGCCGCAACCTGCGCGGCGAGATGAACCTCTCGCCCGCAACCAAGGTGCCGCTGCTGGTGACGGGCAACGCCGAGCGCCTCGCATCGTTCGCGCCCTATGCCAAGGCGCTGGCGAAGCTCTCGGAAGTCCAGGTGATCGCCGACGAAGCCACGCTCGACGCCGCCTCGGCAGGCGCGCCGGTTGCTATCGTAGGGACGGACAAGCTCGTGCTGAAGGTCGAGATCGACGTGGCAGCCGAACGCGAACGGCTCTCGAAAGAGATCGCACGATTGAGCAATGAAGTGACGAAGTGCAATGCCAAGCTGGGAAATGACAGTTTTGTAGCAAAAGCGCCCCCTGCTGTGGTTGAACAAGAGCAGAAACGACTGGCAGAATTCCAGGCAACACTGGGCAAGCTGACTGCGCAACTCGCGCGGCTGCCTGCCTGAATCGGCTAAGGTGAGGTCTGGCGGCGCGCGCGGCGCCGGACCCCAGGACCAGGACAACAGACATGCTAAAAGTTACCAAAGCGGTATTCCCGGTGGCGGGCCTCGGCACGCGCTTCCTTCCGGCGACGAAAGCCAGCCCGAAGGAAATGCTGCCGGTCGTCGACAAACCGCTGATCCAGTACGCGGTGGAAGAAGCCGTCGCCGCGGGCATCACGGAAATGATTTTCGTGACCGGCCGCAGCAAGCGCGCGATCGAGGACCATTTCGACAAGTCGTATGAGATCGAAGCGGAACTCGAAGCACGCGGCAAGGCCAAGCTGCTCGAGCTGGTTCGCAGCATCAAGCCGAACAACGTGGACTGCTTCTACGTGCGCCAGCCGGAAGCGCTGGGTCTGGGCCATGCCGTGCTGTGCGCCGAAAAGCTGGTGGGCGACAACCCGTTCGCCGTGATCCTCGCGGACGACCTGCTGTACGGCACGCCGCCGGTGATGAAGCAGATGGTCGACGTGTTCGACCACTACCATAGCTCGGTGCTGGGCGTGGAAGAGATTCCGCCCTCGGAAACGCGCTCGTACGGCATCGTCGACGGCAAGGAGTGGGAAGACTCGATCGTCAAGCTCTCGGGCATCGTCGAAAAGCCGGCGCCCGAAGTCGCGCCGTCGAACCTGGGCGTGGTGGGCCGCTACGTGCTCAAGCCGCGTATTTTCGACCATCTGCGCGCGCTCAAGCCGGGCGCGGGCGGCGAGCTCCAGCTCACCGACGCGATCCAGTCTCTGCTCGCCGACGAGCAGGTGCTGGCGTACAAGTATCACGGCACGCGTTTCGACTGCGGCAGCAAGCTCGGTTACCTGAAGGCGACCGTGGAATTCGCGCTGCGTCACCCGGAAGTGGCCGACGACTTCGCCGAATACCTGCGCACGCGCAACCCGGTGCTCGAAGGCTAAGTTTTCGCCTTCATTTCACCGTCAGTAATGAAAAAGCCCGCAATCGCAAGATTGCGGGCTTTTTTATGCGCTGAGCGCGGGCGTTGCGGCAGCTTTCAGCGGCGGCGCATCAGGAACACGAACGTCTTTTCCTGCTGCGTGCTCTCCACGATCTCGTTGCCGGTCTGCTTCGCGAACGCGGCGAAATCGCGCTGCGAACCGGGATCGGTCGCGAGGACCTTGAGAATCTGGCCGCTTTCCATGTCGGCGAGCGCCTTCTTGGCGCGCAGGATGGGCAGCGGGCAGCTCAGCCCGCGCGCATCCACTTCCTTGTGAACCTCAATCTGCATCGGGGTGGGATCCTTCTGTGGCGCGCCTTGGCGTGAGGTGAGTTTCCGT
Source organism: Paraburkholderia sp. J67 (assembly GCF_905220265.1). Classification (NCBI taxonomy): domain Bacteria; kingdom Pseudomonadati; phylum Pseudomonadota; class Betaproteobacteria; order Burkholderiales; family Burkholderiaceae; genus Paraburkholderia; species Paraburkholderia sp. J67. Next base: position 53,700 of record NZ_CAJMZK010000003.1, on the reverse strand, counting down.
CACGTTGTTGGCGCTGTGCGTCTGCTCGGTGCGTCAGATAACAGCGATTTTACCGCAGGCGCGCCCTGTCACGCCCGGCACCTCACCCCGCCCAGCCTCAGAGCGTGACCGCCTGCCCCGTGTGCAGCGATTGCCGCAGCGCGTAGCCGATGCGTGTCGCCTCCAGCGCATCCTCCAGCGTCGCGCCTTCGCCCGCGTCGGTGGCCGCCCCGTTCAGGCGCGCACGCACCGCCGCGACGAAGGCCTGCGCCTCGATCAGGAACGCTTCCTCGAAACGGTCGAAAAAGGTCGGCGTGCATTCGCTGCGCGCGCCATGCGCGTCGTAGATCTCCACGCGGTTGTTGCGCGGCACGCGGCCAATCGCCAGCGCGCCGGCCGTGCCGATCACCTCGCTCGACGTATCGTTGCCGTGCGCCATGGTGCGCGACGCATAGAACATTGCGAGCTTGCCGCCTTCGAACTCGCAGATCGCCACGCCGTTATCGACGTCGCCGAATTCGCGCAGGCCTTCGTGCAGCGCGACCGCGCCCGCCGCGTAGACCCGCGTGGCGCGCGGCTTGCCGAGCAGCCAGCGCGCGACGTCGATATCGTGCACGGTGCAGTCGAGGAAAATGCCGCCCGAGCCCGGCGCGAAGCGCACGAAGAAGCCATCGGGATCGTTGAGATCGCAGGTCTGCGAACGCACGAGAAAAGGCCGGCCGATGGCGCCCGCGCGCAGTCTTTCGAAGGCGTCGTGATAGCTCGGATCGAAACGGCGCATGAAGCCGATGGTCACCTGTTGCCCAGGAAAACGCCGCGACTCTTCGACCACGCGCTCGCATTCGGCCACATCGAGCGACAGCGGCTTTTCGCAGAACACGTGCTTGCCCGCGCGCAACGCGTCGACGATCTGCTGTGCGTGCAGCGCCGAGGGCGTCACGAGCCACACGGCGTCGAGCGAGTCGTCGGCGAGCAGTTGCGCGTAGTCGCTATACAGACGCGCGTCAGGCAGTGCGGTGCGCGCCCACGTGAGGTCGTCTTCCAGCGGGCTGCACGCCGCCGCCAGCGTGGCGCCCGGCACACGAAACGCGAGATTCTGCGCGTGCCGCCGTCCGAGCCGCCCCAGTCCCGCCACACCCACGCGCAATGGCCGGGCACGATCGCTTGCTTGCATGGTCCGTCTCCTTCGATATTGATTCGGAATCCTTGACATAGATCGAGCGCCGCTTCATGAGAAGCGACGCCAGCGTTCCTTTTAGCTGCCCAGCTTGACCACGCGTCCTTCGCGCCACGACAGTGCCGCCGCTTCGGCCAGTTCGAGCGCCTTCAGTCCATCCGCGACACTCGTACGCACCGGCACGCCCTGCGTCACGGCCTCGTGAAAATGCGCCATTTCACGCGCATAGGCCGCGCGATAACGTTCGAGGAAGAACGCTTCCGGCACGTCCTGCGCCACCGAGGTCTTTGACCACGCCACCACCTCGGTCGGCTTCATGTTGCCGGCTTGCAGCATGCCTTCGCTGCCGAGAATCTCGAAGCGCTGGTCGTAGCCATACGCCGCGCGCCGCGCCGTGTTGATCTGGCAAAGACGACCGCGCTTGGTGCGGATCGTCACCGCCGTCGAGTCGATATCGCCCGCATCAGCGATCGCCGGATCGGACAGGCAACTGCCCGTGGCATGCACGCTCTCGGCTTCGTCGTCCAGAATCCAGCGGAAGATATCGAAGTCGTGAATCAGCATGTCCTTGAAGATGCCGCCCGAGTGCTTGATGTACTCGACGGGCGGCGCGCCCGGATCGCGACTCGTCACGATCAGCATTTCCGGCGTGCCGATCTCGCCCGCGTCCAGCCGCGTCTTGAGCGCGGCGAAGGTCGGATCGTAGCGGCGTTGAAAACCGATCATGGCGACCACGCCCGCACGCGCGACGGCCTCGGCGCACTCGCGCGCACGGCCGATGGCGAGATCGACGGGCTTCTCGCAGAAGATATGCTTGCCCGCCGCGGCCGACTTCAGGATTAGTTCGGAATGCGTATCGGTCGAGGAGCAGATCACCGTGGCGTCGATCTGCGCATCGCCAAATGCGCTATCCACATCGCTCACCTGCGCGCCATGCTGCGTGGCGAGCGCGGCGGCGGCCTCGCGGTTCACGTCGATCACGTACTTCAGACGCACGCCGGGCTGGCGCGCGAGATTCGCCGCGTGGATGCGGCCAATGCGGCCCGCGCCGAAAACCGCGACGTTCAGCGTCTTTCCATCAGTCATCGTATCCTCCAGGGTCGGTCGATTCTTCTACGTTGAGTTCGAGCCGGTACGCAAGCGCCACGAACAGCGCCTGGCACAGGCAAAACGTGCTGGTCAGCGAGCGGAACGCGAACGCGCTCCCCTCCTTCACATAGAGTTGCGCATCGGCGTGACGCGCGAGCGGCGACAGCTGGCTGTCGGTGATCACCAGCGTCTTCGCCTGATGTTGCTGCGCGGTGCGCAGGCAGTATTGCGTCTCCTTGCCGTAGGGCGCGAAGCTGATGGCGACCACCACGTCGCCCTTCTTCACGCTGCGGATCTGCTCGTGATACATGCCGCCGAGACCCGAGACCAGATGTACGCGCTTGCGCGTATGTTGCAGCGCATACACGATGTAGCTCGCCACCGGAAACGAGCGGCGCACGCCGATCACATAGATGTTGTCCGCGTGTTCGAGCATCTGCACGGCGGCGTCGAACTGCGCGTCGTCGAGGCCCGCTTCCAGTTCGTCGAGGCCGCTGCGGCACGCGCCGATGAATTCGCGCGCGACCGTGCCGCCCAGCGCCGGGCTGGCCTCGCCGTCCTTCGCGTCGATCAGCTGGCGTATGCGCTGCTGGTAACTCGTCGCCGACACACCCTGCCCCGCGTACGCCTGGCGAAACACCGCCTGCAGATCCGAGAAGCCCGAAAAGCCAAAGCGCTGCGCAAAGCGCACCACCGCGGACGGGTGCACGCCGCAGCTCGCGGCAATGTCGCTCGTGCGGTCCATCATCACGCTCGCGCGGTTCTGTTCGATATACGTCGCGATGCTTTTCAGTTGACGCGGCAGCGCCTCGTACTCGTGTGCGATGCGCTGCATCAATTCGTCCACGCCCGCTACAGCGTCGCTGGTTTCATCCGCCATGATCGTTTTCCCTACTTTCCCCTGCCAATTGCCGCACTGCCGCAAACCCTTACTGGGCGGGCGATCCGCGCCTGGCTAACGGAGCCGATTATAGGCACCGCTTCAATCGAATGGAACAGATTTTCCATTTTTATTTGCAATGAAATTTCTGTTGCAAGCGCCTGGACGATCGCCTAATCTTGTCGATGAGCGGCGCAGGAATGGAGCGCGACGCTCATCTCAAAAACGAACGAACAGACCGAGAAAGGTGGAGACAATGACGCAACGCAAGGGCAAGACCATGCTCCGAAAGCTGGCTGCGGCGTTCACGCTGGCAGCGGGTTTGACCGGCTTGAGCGTAGTGGGCGCGCAGACCGCCCAGGCTGCCGACGCGCACTTCGTGCTGATCAGCCACGCGCCCGATTCGGACTCGTGGTGGAACGTGATCAAGAACGCCATCAAGCAGGCCGACGAAGACTTCAACGTCGAAACCGACTACCGCAATCCGCCCAACGGCGACATCGCCGACATGGCGCGTCTGATCGAGCAAGCCGCCGCGCGCAACTACGACGGTGTCATCACCACCATCGCCGACTTCGACGTCCTCAAGAGCTCCATCTCCAAGGTCACGGCCAAGAAAATCCCGCTCGTCACGATCAACTCCGGCACCGAAGAGCAAAGCGAACAACTGGGCGCGATCATGCACGTGGGCCAGCCCGAATACGTGGCGGGCCACGCCGCTGGCGAAAAGGCCAAGGCCGCGGGCGTGAAGTCGTTCCTGTGCGTGAACCACATCGCCACCAACACGGTGTCGTTCGATCGCTGCCGCGGTTTCGCCGATGCGATTGGTGTCGACTACAAGACCTCGACGATCGACTCGGGCCAGGACCCGACGGAAATCCAGTCGAAGGTCAGCGCCTACCTGCGCAACCATCCGAACACGGGCGCGATCCTCACGCTCGGCCCGGTCCCGGCTGCGGCCACGCTCAAGGCGGTCCAGCAGATGGGCCTCGCGAACAAGATCTACTTCTGCACCTTCGACTTCTCGGATGAGATCGCCAAGGCGATTCGCGCGGGCACGATCCAGTTCGCCATCGATCAGCAACCCTACCTGCAGGGCTACATTCCGGTGGCCGTGCTGGCGATCGTGAAGAAGGATCACACCACCGATCCCGCGAAGATTCGCCAGATCCTCGAAGCGAATCCCAAGTTCAAGCAGCGCCTCGATACCTATGGCCTGCAACCGTCCTACGGCCCGAAGAATATCCGCTCGGGCCCGGGCTTCATCACCAAGGAGAATCTGGACAAGGTCGTGAAGTACGCGGGTCAGTACCGCTGATTGCACTGATCCCGCTGTTTCGTACGCTCTTTCATCCGTAGCTTCGTCAGCCACGCGCGGCGGCGGCACGCATCACGCGAATCTGCCTCGCCCTTCGCTTGCCCCGCCGCGTGTCAATTCACCGAGCCAGTCACGCACTCGCGATAACTGGCCTCGCGATTCAAGCTTTGCATGGGATCGCGCGAGGCGCTCAAGCGCTATGCGCGACCCACTAAGGAGACATCATGGGTGTAGCCGGCAAACACTTCCCCTCCCACGCACAGGACGACAGCGGCGCACCGCAGCCGCCGAGCGCCGCGCCCGCGAGCGACGAACGTGTGCGTCATGAATCGTGGTTCGGCCATCTGCTCGGCCGTCCCGAGTTCGCCGCGATTTCGGGAACCGTGCTCGTGTTCGCCGTCTTCGCGATCGGCGCAGGCGGCTCCGGCATGTTCGACCTCGACGGCGTGATGAACTGGTCACAAGTCGCGGCTTATTTAGGCATCCTTGCCGTTGGCGCGTGTCTGTTGATGATCGCCGGCGAATTCGACCTCTCCATCGGCTCGATGATCGGCTTCGCGGGCATGATGGTCGCCATCCCGACGATGTACTTCCACTGGCCGATCCTGCTCTCGATCCTGTTTGCGTTCGCGGGCTGCACCGCGCTCGGCGCGCTCAACGGCTACCTCGTGGTGCGCACGCGGCTGCCCTCGTTCATCGTCACGCTCGCGTTTCTGTTCATCCTGCGCGGCCTGACGCTCGCGCTCTCGATCATGTTCGCCGACCGCACCATCGTCTCCGGCGTAGGCGACGTCGCCAAAGCCGATTACCTGACCAACCTGCTGTTTCACGGCACGGCGTTCAAGGGCCTGTTCGTGGCGCTCGCCCACGTTGGCATCGGCAAGATGCTCGATAGCGGCCAGCCACTCGTGCCGGGCGTGCCGAAGGTGATTCTCTGGTGGATCGCGCTCGTCATCATCGGCGCCTTCACGCTCGCCAGAACCCGCTACGGCAACTGGATCTTCGCCGTGGGCGGCGACGCCAACGCCGCCAAGAACGTGGGCGTGCCGGTCAAGCGCGTCAAGATTTCGCTCTTCATGCTGACCGCGTTCTGCTCGTGCCTCTTTGCTGTGCTGCAGGTCTGCGACATCGGCTCGGCGGCTGCCGACCGCGGCTTGCAGAAGGAATTCGAGGCCATCATCGCCGCGGTGATCGGCGGCTCGCTGCTCACGGGCGGCTACGGTTCGGTGATCGGCGCGGCGTTCGGCGCGCTCATCTTCGGCGTCGTGCAGATCGGCATCACGTACACCAACATCGATTCGGACTGGTTCCGCGTGTTCCTCGGCGGCATGTTGCTGGTCGCCGTGCTCTTCAACCACTATGTGCGCCGCCGCGTCGCGCAATCGTAAGACGGAGGCCACCATGTCGGACACCACTCAAACGACCGCGAATACGACCGCGAACGACGACATCATTCTCGCGCTCGACAACGTCAGCAAGCATTTCGGCAAGGTCATCGCACTCAACGGCGTCACGCTGCGCCTCAAGCGCGGCGAGGTGCACTGCCTGCTCGGCGACAACGGCGCGGGCAAGTCCACGCTCATCAAGACGCTCGCAGGCGTCCATGCACCCACCACCGGCCAGTATTTCGTGGATGGCAAGCCGGTGCATTTCGAGTCGCCCAAAGACGCGCTCGATCTGGGCATCGCGACCGTCTATCAGGATCTCGCGCTGGTGCCGCTGCTATCGGTCGCGCGCAACTTCTTCATGGGCCGCGAGCCGCAGAAGAAGCTGTTCGGTTTCATCAACGTGATGGATCTCGATTCGAGCGCAACCATCGCCAAGGATCGTCTGGCCGAAATGGGCATCCATGTGCGCGATCCGCATCAGGCGATCGGCACGATGTCGGGCGGCGAGCGCCAGTGTCTCGCTATCGCACGGGCCATTCACTTCGGCGCGCGCGTGCTGATTCTCGACGAGCCTACCGCCGCGCTGGGCGTGAAGCAGAGCTTCAACGTGCTCAAGCTGATCCACGCCGCGCGCGCCAAGGGCATCTCGGTGATCTTCATCACCCACAACGTGCATCACGCCTACCCGATCGGCGATTCGTTCACGCTGCTCAATCGCGGCCGCTCGCTCGGCACCTACACGAAGGACACGATCACGAAGAACGAGGTCCTCGACATGATGGCGGGCGGCGCGGAAATGCAGAAGATGATCGCCGAACTCGACGGCGCGACCATCTGAGCCACCGCAGCCCCCGCGCAAACGCGAACAGAACACATCAGGAATGCACATGGCCATCACCCGCACCACCCCGAGCCGCTTCGCGCCGGAGCGCAGCCGGGACATCGTCTGTCTGGGGCGCCTCGGCGTCGATCTCTACGCGCAGCAGGTCGGCGCGCGGCTCGAAGACGTCTCCACGTTTGCCAAGTATCTGGGCGGCTCGTCGGCGAACATCGCGTTCGGCTGCGCGCGTCTGGGCCTGAAGTCGGCCATGCTCACGCGCGTGGGCGACGACCACATGGGCCGCTTTCTCGTCGAAACGCTCACGAAAGAAGGCTGCGACACGAGCCACGTGCGCGTCGATCACGAACGCCTCACCGCGCTCGTGCTGCTGGGCATCAAGGATCGCGACACCTTCCCGCTGATCTTCTATCGCGAGAACTGCGCGGACATGGCGGTCGATCCGGCCGATTTCGACGAAGCGTTCATCGCCTCGTCGAAGGCGCTGCTCATCACCGGCACGCACTTCTCCACCGAACAGGTCAACCGCACGAGCCTGCAAGCGCTGGAGTACGCGCGCCGCAACAACGTGCGCACCGTGCTCGACATCGACTATCGCCCGGTGCTCTGGGGCCTCACGGGCAAGGCCGACGGCGAGACGCGCTTTGTCGCCAGCGCCGGCGTGAGCGAGCATTTGCAGCGCATCCTGCCGCAGTTCGATCTCGTGATCGGCACGGAGGAAGAATTCCGCATCGCGGGCGGCAAGGACGATCTTGTCGCCGCGCTTGAACGCGTGCGCGAAGTCACGGCCGCGACACTGCTGGTCAAGCGCGGGCCGCTTGGCTGCCAGATCGTCGAAGGCGCGGTGCCCGCCTCGCTCGACGACTTGCCGATGCAGCGCGGCGTCGAAGTCGAAGTGCTCAACGTGCTGGGCGCGGGCGACGCGTTCGCCTCGGGCTTTCTCTCGGGCTGGCTGCGCGATGCGCCGCTCGAAGACTGTGCGCGCTCGGCCAACGCCTGCGGCGCGCTGGTGGTCTCGCGCCACGGTTGTGCGCCTGCCATGCCCACGCCCGCCGAACTCGATTACTTCCTCGCCGAAGCGAAAGCGGACCCCGTGCGCATGCGCCGCCCCGACCGCGACGCAACGCTCGCGCGCCTGCATCGCGTCACGCCCGCGCGCAAGCAGTACGACGAAGTGCTCGGCTTCGCTTTCGATCATCGCAACCAGTTCTTCGATCTCACGCAGCAGACGGGCGCGAGCGAGGCACGCATCTCGTATCTGAAGAACCTCTTCGTGGAAGCCGTCGCGCAGACGGAAAGCGCGCTCGGCCTGCAAGGCAAGATCGGCGTGCTGATCGACGACCGCTACGGCCAGGACGCGCTCAACGCCGCGACCGGGCGCGACTGGTGGATCGGCCGCCCGGTGGAGTTGCCGGGTTCCGTGCCGCTCGTGTTCGATCATGGCCGCTCGATCGGCACGACGCTGGCCGCCTGGCCCATCGGGCATACGGTCAAGTGCCTAGTGCAGTTCCATCCCGACGAGCCCATCGAGCAGCGCCTCGAACAGGAAGCGCAGTTGCGCGCGCTCTACGACGCCGTGCAGGCGAGCGGCCACGAACTGCTGCTCGAAGTGATTCCGCCCAAACTCGACGGCAAGCCGAATGCGCCCGACACGGTCTATCGCGCGCTCAAGCGGCTCTACAACATCGGCCTCTACCCCGAATGGTGGAAGCTCGAGCCGACGGACGCGGCGCAGTGGCGCGCCATCGACGCGCTGATCGCCGAGCGCGATCCGCATTGCCGTGGTGTCGTGCTGCTCGGCCTGTCCGCGCCGATGGACCAGCTCATGAGCGGCTTCGCGGCGGCGGCGGCTTCGGAAACCTGCCGTGGCTTTACCGTCGGCCGCACGATCTTCTACGAGCCGAGCCTCGCCTGGCTCAAGGGCGAGATCGACGACAAGGAAGTGATCGCCCGCGTGCGGCGTGCCTTCGAGACGCTGATCGCGGCCTGGCGCGCGGCGCGCGGCGATGCGCAAGGCCAGTCGCACGCGCCCATCGCGCATGAGGAGAAAGCGGCATGAATCAACGCATTGCTCCCATCGCCGGTGCGGCTCAGGAACATGCGCCGTATGGACAAAGCGCACAGGGCGCGACCGTGCGTCTTACCGCGGCCCAGGCGCTGGTGCGCTATCTCGCGGCCCAGCGCGTAGCCTGCGAGGACGGTTCGGGCCGTACCGAGCCGCTGTTCGGCGGCGTGTTCGCGATCTTCGGGCACGGCAACGTGGCGGGTATTGGCGAAGCGCTCTATCAGTATCGCCATGAGTTGCCGACGCTGCGCGCGCACAACGAGCAGGCGATGGCGCATAGCGCGATCGCTTATGCGAAGGCGCATTTTCGCCGGCGCATGATGGCGGTCACGACTTCGATCGGCCCAGGCGCAACCAATCTCGTCACCGCTGCCGCGCTCGCGCATGTGAACCGCCTGCCGGTTCTGCTGCTGCCCGGCGACATCTTCGTCTCGCGCGAACCGGACCCGGTGCTTCAGCAAATCGAAGATCTGCAGGATGGCGGACTGTCCGCCAACGATACGCTCAAGCCCGTTTCGCGCTACTTCGACCGCATCGTCCATCCCGCCCAGTTGCTCACCGCCCTGCCGCGCGCGCTGCGCGTGCTGACCGATGCGGCGCTCTGTGGCCCGGTCACGCTCGCGCTGCCGCAGGACGTGCAGGCGATGGCGTGGGACTATCCGGCGAGCTTCTTTACGCCGCGCCTCGTCACCTTCCACGCGCCTGCCCCGGTGCAGAGCGAAATCGACGCGGCCATCGCGCAATTGCATCGCGCCAAACGTCCGCTGATCGTCGCGGGCGGCGGCGTGCTGTACTCGCGCGCAGCGCCCCAATTGCAGGCGTTCGCCGCCGCGCACGGTATTCCAGTCGCGGAAACACAGGCCGGCAAGGGCACGCTCGCCTGGGACGATCCGCTCAACGCGGGTGCGATCGGCGTGACGGGTTCGCCCGCGGCCAACGCCCTGGCGCGCGACGCCGACTGCGTGCTCGCGGTCGGCACGCGCCTGCAAGACTTCACGACCGGCTCGAACTCGCTGTTCGCGAACGCGCGCGTCGTCAGCATCAATGCCAACGGGTTCGACACGCTCAAGCTCGACAGCGTGGCCGTGCAGGCCGACGCGAAACTCGCGCTCGCCGCGCTGGACGAAGCGCTGGTGAACTGGCGCGCCGAAGCCGACTGGAGCGCCAACGCGCTGCAACTCGCCAGCGACTGGCGCGCGAGCGTCGAGCGGGTTACACACGCCCCGCAGGAACGCAACTGCCTGCCCTACGACGCCGATGTGATCGGCGCCGTGCAGCGCTCCTCCAGCCGTTCGTACACCGAAGATATCGTCGTCTGCGCAGCCGGCACGCTGCCCGCCGAGTTGCACAAGCTCTGGCGCGCGGGCCAGCCCGGCGCGTATCACGTCGAATACGGTTACTCGTGCATGGGCTACGAGATCGCGGGGGGACTCGGCGCCAAGCTCGCGCGGCCCGAACGCGAAGTGATCGTGATGGTCGGCGACGGCAGCTATCTGATGATGAACAGCGAGATCGCCACGTCCGTGATGCTAGGCGCGAAGCTCATCATTGTCGTGCTCGACAATCGCGGTTATGGCTGCATCAACCGATTGCAGCAGGCCTGCGGCAATGCTCCGTTCAACAACCTGTTCGAGGATTGCGCGCAAGGTCCGTTGGGCGCGCCGCGCATCGACTTCGCCTCGCATGCCCGCTCGCTGGGCGCGCAGGCCGAGCACGTCGCCAACGTCGCGGAACTCGAAGCGGCGCTGCAACGCGCACGCGCGGCTTCGCGCACCTACCTCATCAGCATCGACACCGACCCGGCCCGCACGACCGAGGACGGCGGCTGGTGGTGGGAAGTGGCGGTGCCCGAGGTCTCGCCGCGCGCGGCCGTGCGCGAGGCGCGCGAGCGCTACGACGACAAGCTCGCGCAACGCAGCGGGCGTGCGCCGCAGGTCGACGTAAAGAACGAGGCCGGGCAAGACGATGCCGAAGGCAATCCCACTTTCAACGCATGACGCAATTCACGATCCCCAGATCGAGGCACGCACATGAGCGCATTTGACGTACGTATTGGCATCAATCCGCTGTCGTGGATGAACGACGACCTGCCCTCGCTCGGCGGCGAAACGCCGCTTTCCACCGCACTCACCGAAGGGCGCGAGATCGGCTATGAGGGGTTCGAGCTCGGCAACAAGTTTCCGCGCGAGCCGCAGGCGCTCAAGGCACTGCTCGCGCAATACGACCTCTCGCTGGTGTCGGGCTGGTATTCGGGCATGCTCGCCAAACGCAGCGTCGAGGAAGAGATCGCCGCCGTGGAGCCGCATCTCGACCTGCTTGCGCAAAACGGCGCGACAGTCATGGTCTATGGCGAGGTCGCCGATTCGATCCAGGGCGCGCCGCGCCCGCTCTATCAGCGTCCGCGTTTCTTTAGCGACCAGCAGTGGGACGAGTACGCCGCGCGCGTGGAGCGCTTTGCGCAGCACACGTTGTCGCGCGGCGTGCGTCTCGCCTATCACCATCACATGGGCGCGTATGTGGAAACGCCCGCCGACGTCGACAAACTGATGGCGCGCACGAGCGACGCCGTGGGCCTGCTGTTCGACGCGGGCCATATCACCTTCGCGGGCGGCGACCCCATCAAGGAACTCGACAAGCACATCGCGCGCGTCTGTCACGTGCATTGCAAGGACGTGCGCCCCGCCGTCGTGAAGCTCGCGCGCAATCGCAACTGGAGCTTTCTCGACGCCGTGCTCGCGGGCGCCTTCACCGTTCCTGGCGATGGCGCGGTCGATTTTCCGTCCATCATCGCGCGGCTCATGCGGCACGGCTATCGCGGCTGGCTTGTGGTCGAAGCCGAACAGGACCCCGTGATCGCGCCGTCCTACGAATACGCGCAAAAGGGCTATCGCACGCTGCGCACGCTCGTCGATGCAACGGACACCGAAACAAAGGAGGCAGCATGAGCCTGCTGGTCAAAGCCTCGCGCGAAGGCCAGACGATCGCGCGCGTCACGCCTTCCACGGCGGGCTGGCGTTATGTCGGCTTCGCCGCGTATCGGCTCGGCACCGACGAAGTCGTGCATATCTATGAGACGAATCGCGAAAGCTGCATCGTCGTGCTTTCGGGTGCGGTGGATATCGAGGTGAACGGCGAGCGTTATTCGAGCCTCGGCTCGCGCGACAGCGTGTTCGAGGATGCCGCGCCCCATGCGCTTTATGTGCCGCCCGGCGTGAAGGCGACCGTGCGCGCCTTGCGCGACGCCGAAGTAGGCGTGGCGAGCGCGCCCGCGCAAGGCACGCTGCCGGTGCGCGTGATCGACCCCGCGCAGATGAAGCGCTCCGCGCGCGGCAAGGGCGCGAATACGCGCTACGTCTGCGATATTCTTCCGCAGACCGAGCCGGCCGAATCGTTGCTGGTGGTCGAGGTGCGTACGCCCTCGGGGCATTCGTCGAGCTATCCGCCGCACAAGCACGATGCCGATCGGCTGCCGCAGGAAAGCGCGCTCGAAGAGACCTATTACCATCGGCTCAATCCGCAGCAGGGTTTCGCGTTCCAGCGCGTCTATACCGACGCGCGCGATCTGGACGAAACCATGGCCGTGGAGGATCACGATGTCGTGATGGTACCGCGCGGCTATCACCCCGTGGTCGTGCCGTATGGCTATGACTCGTATTATCTGAACGTGATGGCCGGCCCCACGCGCGAGTGGCATTTCCATAACGATCCCGCGCATGAGTGGATCATCGAGCGGGATGCGAAGTAGTGCTTGCGATGGGGCTTTGAAATGAAAAACGCCGCTTGAAAAAGCGGCGTTTCTTTATAAGTCCAAAGGCTGGAGGAAATATTCGAAGAGTACGAGCGAGATCAAAGCGATCTGCGATTTGCACGGCGGTGTCAACCTAGAATGAGTAGCCCCGCTTTGCAATTCATCTCTAGAAATGTCGCAGCTCGCAATAGAAGTCGAGGAGTCTCTACCGGAGTCTGCACATTGCTTCGGTCCCGTTACCTATCACGGCACGCCATGGGACTTGAACCACCTTGATCCCTTTGCGTTCAGAATTGATCCGGGTCTCGGCACTGTCCTCACGGTGGTGGTTGTGTTCTCCTGCCATTGCTTTTCCCACAGCATCCGACGCGATACGCGCGCGCTTTGCGACATTCCGCGCCACGAAATCTACGACGATGGCCGGGAGCAGCGCGTTCTCGACGCACAGCGTTACGCACTGTCGCGTCAATTTCTTCGTGCCATCGCCCAAAGCCTGCACACACGCCGGATAACCATCGCCGATCGAAGGCAGCCGAACTTCGTCACGCTCGACACGGTGAATGCAGACGGGAGCCTCTCCCAATATGCGGTTTTCTTCGAGATCGAAAAGGACAGGCAGCGCAAGCGTCGCATGTTCCTGCGCATACAGTCCGCCTATCTGCTGGATAGCGGTCTGACCAAACGGCAAGCGACTGCTGCAAAAGTGAGATTCGATACGCTTTTACGCACGACGTACCAAGGCAGGAAGATTGGCGGATAAGGTGCCAGAAAGACCAACGGCCACCTTTCGGTGGCCGTCGTTTGCGGGGTTCTCTATCTGCCTTTCAGCAGAACTCCCACTCCAGGTGGGACCCAGTTTCCCGGGCGGCGCTACGTTTTTCGCACCCGCTCGTACGTAGTTTTGAAGTCTGATAATACTGCGTTTGGCTCGGAAGGGTCAAGCGACTGCGCAATGCCATGTTGACGCCGCGCAGTGTCTCAAGCCAGCTGAAACTTCCCCACCAGCCGCTTAAGCACCTTCGCCTGATCGTCGAGCGACTGCGCCGCGGCCGTCGCCTCTTCCACCAGCGCCGCATTCTGCTGCGTGCCCGAGTCCATCTGCGAGACCGCGCGGCTGATTTCCTCGATGCCCGCGCGCTGCTCGCTCGATGCCGCCGAAATCTCGCCGATGATGTCGTTCACGCGCTTCACCGCCTTCACGACCTCTTCCATCGTATGGCCCGCGTCGGTCGCGAGCGTCGAGCCGTTCTCCACCCGCTCGACCGAGGCCGTGATCAGCGACTTGATTTCCTTGGCCGCCGCCGCGCTACGCTGCGCGAGATTGCGCACTTCGCCCGCGACCACCGAGAACCCGCGCCCTTCCTCACCCGCGCGCGCCGCTTCGACGGCCGCATTGAGCGCGAGAATATTGGTCTGGAACGCGATGCCCTCGATCACGCCGATGATGTCGGCGATGCTCTTCGCGCTTTCGTTGATCTGGTTCATCGTCGCGACCACGCGGCCCACCACGGCGCCGCCCTTCTCGGCGATCTGCGAGGCGTTGTCCGCCAGCGTGCTGGCCTGCTGCGCGTTCTCCGCGTTCAGGCGCACCGTCGAGGTCAGTTGCTCCATGCTGCTCGCGGTGCGTTCGAGCGCGACAGCCTGCTCTTCGGTGCGGTGCGAGAGATCGAGATTGCCGGTCGAGATCTGGCTCGATGCGCTGGCGATGGCCTCGGCGCTCGCGGCGATTTCCGACACCGTGGTCGAGAGGCCGTTCTGCATGTCGCGCAGCGCGCCGAGCATGCTGGAGGCGTCGCGGGCATGCACGGTCACGGGTTGCGCAAGGTCGCCCGAGGCGATGCGCGCGGCGATGGCCTTGGCATGCGCGGGCTCGCCGCCGAGTTGATGCGCGAGGCGTCGCACGACCCATTCGCTCACGACAAACGCGAGCACGAAGAGCGCAACGGTCGCCACCGCGATCATCACGAACGACGACTTGTAGATGAATGCCGACGCCCCGATGGTCGCCTTGGCGGCCGCGCCGCGCTGCGCGACGATCTGGTCGACGAGGGTTTCGAGCTTGCCGGTCTCGACGAGCAGCGAGACGTCCTGGGTGCCGACCTGCCAGCTCATCTGCGAGAGATCGAGCGGCTGCGCCTTCACGAGCGTGACGAAGTCGCGCAGATGGCCGCTCCAGGTTTGCGCCGCCGCCGCGAACTGCTTTTGCTGCGCCGGGGCATCGCCGCCCGACTGCGCGGCGTACTGATCGAGCGCCTGCATCTCGGTCCCGAGTGCGGCGAGGTCCTTGTCGATGCCGTCGCCGAGTTCGTCGCGTTCTTTGGCCGTGGTGGCCGTGAGCAACATCTTCTGCGCGCGGCTCGCCCGCAGCACGTGGCCGCGCGCTTCCTCGGCAGCGCGGCTCGCAACGTGGCCCTGTTCGTAGATCGACTGCGTTGAATCGTTCAAGCGGCTGATCTGCGCGAGCGAAAACGCGCCCATCGCAAGCGTGCCGATCAGCACCACCGCAAAGGCGATCCGCAGCATCGCCTTGACCGACAGCTTGCCGCTATCGGCTGACTTGCCTCGCCGCCTCGCGCGCGGCGCGCCACCCGGTGCCGTGCCAACGCCACCTGCACCACCTTCCACTGCCGGCACGAAATTCGCGCGCGGGCTGGCCTCTTTCATTGCTCTCATCGTTTGTCGGTCTCCTGGTGACCGGCGTTGGCGCTTGTGGCGCGGCCTCCGGTCCCATGCAAAGCGCTGCTTGTTGTATGACGCCACGCCCTCATCGATCCGATGGTGATCGATGCGCCATGCGTAGCGCCTCAACTCCGGTCAACGGCACGGCGTCGCGCAATCTTTAGCGGCGCGCTGGCGCTGTCCATCTTCCGGCCCCGTAGCTTCGACGCGCGCAGGGTCATCACCTCGCGCGCGCATGGTCCGATTTATACCCGGCCAAAATTCCCGGTCAAAAAAGCTCGGCGCTTTCGCAACGAAAGCCTGTGAAATCGCGCGAACCGGCGCAAAAACGCCCAACCCGCCGCTGCGACAAGGCGTCGCGCCAAAACGCTCAGATCACGTCACGATCGATGTCCGATTCTCGACAAAGCTTGTCCTGACGATTCGCGTGAGACACATTACACTGCGCTTCATAACTCCTATACATGACAAATTCACGCCATCGTCGGCGCCGCGGTTGTTACGCGACGCAACGCCCGCGTGAGGCTCTCCTGATTATCGACACCATGGAAACCAGTCTCGACAAGCGCGCCGTGCCCGGCGCCGCCCCCGCGTCCGCGCCGGCTACCCCTGCCGCTTCCGGCGCGCAGCGCACCGTGTACTCCGTGCTCGGCGCGATCAGCTTCTCGCATCTGCTCAACGACATGATCCAGTCGCTGATCCTGGCCATCTATCCGATGCTCAAGGACAACTTCGCGCTGTCGTTTACGCAGATCGGCCTGATTACGCTCACCTACCAGATCACGGCGTCGATGCTGCAACCGCTGGTCGGCATCTATACCGACAAGAAGCCGATGCCGTACTCGCTGCCCGTGGGCATGGGCTTCACGCTCTGCGGCCTGCTGCTGATGTCGGTGGCGCCGAGCTTCGGCGTGCTGCTGGTAGCCGCCGCGCTGGTCGGCTGCGGCTCGTCGGTGTTCCATCCGGAGTCCTCGCGCGTCGCGCGCATGGCCTCGGGCGGCAAGCATGGGCTTGCGCAGTCGCTCTTTCAGGTGGGCGGCAATGCGGGTTCGTCGCTCGGGCCGCTGCTCGCCGCCGCGATCATCATTCCGCACGGTCAGCGCAGCATCGCGTGGTTCTCGGTGGCGGCGCTCGTGGCGATGTTCGTGCTCACGCAGATCGGCCGCTGGTACAAGGCGCACCCGAACCTGAAGAAAAAGCGCGCCGACGTTCCGCACGCCACGCTCTCGCGCACCCGCGTGATCACGGCGATCGGCATCCTGGTGCTGCTGGTGTTCTCGAAATACTTCTACCTCGCCAGCATCAACAGCTACTTCACGTTCTATCTGATCGACCGCTTCCATCTGTCCGTGCAGTCGGCGCAGGTCCATCTGTTCGTGTTCCTTGCTGCGGTGGCGGCGGGCACGATCATCGGCGGGCCGGTCGGCGACCGCATCGGCCGCAAGTACGTGATCTGGGGCTCGATCCTGGGCGTGGCGCCGTTCACGCTGCTGCTGCCCTATGCGAACCTGTTCTGGACCGGCGTGCTGACCGTGATCATCGGCGTGGTGCTGGCATCGGCGTTCTCGGCGATCCTCGTGTATGCGCAGGAACTGATTCCGGGCAAGGTGGGCATGGTCGCGGGCCTGTTCTTCGGCTTCGCGTTCGGTCTGGGCGGGATTGGCGCGGCCGTGCTCGGCCAGCTCGCGGATGCCACCAGCATCGGCTTCGTCTACAAGGTTTGCTCGTTCCTGCCGTTGATCGGCATCCTCACCGTGCTGCTGCCCGATGTCGAGGGCAAGCGCGCGAAGAAAGCGGCCTGAGCGGTCTGATTTCGACCTGATGTTTGCTGCACGAACGGCCGGCTGCCTCCAGGGGCGCCGGCCGTTTTGCATGGCGCCGCAGCCGCGCCTTGGACCCCTCGTCGCTTCGTACTAGTCTTGAACCACGCCGCCGCGCGCGTTCGCGCGGCAGCCTTCGAGACGTCAGTACGAGGTCCGCCATGCAACTGTCCACGGTAGAGATCGTCAAGCCCGAGAACACCAACTTCATTCTCGGCCAGTCGCACTTCATCAAAACCGTCGAGGATCTGCACGAGGCGCTGTTCGGCGCCGTGCCGGGTCTCGCCTTCGGTCTCGCGTTCTGCGAGGCATCGGGCAAGCGGCTCGTGCGGCGCTCGGGCACCCAGGACGCGCTCGTCGAAATGGCCACGGACAACGCCCTGCGCATTGCGGCGGGCCATAGCTTCATCGTCTTTCTCGGTGACGGCTTTTTCCCCGTCAATGTGCTCAATGCCGTGAAGGCCGTGCCCGAGGTCTGCCGCATTTTCTGCGCGACGGCCAACCCGACCCAGGTGCTGATCGCGGAAACCGACCAGGGGCGCGGCATCGTCGGCGTGGTGGACGGGCAACCGCCGCTTGGCGTCGAGACCCCGGACGACGTGAGCTGGCGCCGCGATCTGCTGCGCGCGATCGGCTACAAGGCCTGATGCCGATGGCGTTCCTGACCGCTCAGACGCTCTGGCCCGCGCTGCGTGCGCAGACGCGCTATGCCTTGCAGTGCGGCGCGTTGCAACCCATCGAGACCGCGCTTTCGCATCTGCACGAAAGCGGCGTGCGCTTCGCAGTACGCCAGGTGTCGAGCCTCGCGCGCAAGGAAGCGGCGCGACGCACCGATGCGCCCACGGCCAGCGGATCGGGTGGATCGAACGCTGCGCGCAGCAATCCCTTCCTGCCGTACGAGCCGGATCTCTGCGTGGGCGAACTCTCGCCGACGCATGTGGCGCTGCTCAACAAGTACAACGTGATCGAGGATCATCTGCTGATCGTGACGCGCCGCTTCGTGCCACAAACCGCGTTGCTCGATCAGGCCGACTTCGAGGCGCTGCTCGTTGCGTTGGGTGCGCAGGGCAGCGGCGGTGCGCTGGGGTTTTATAACGGCGGCGAGGAAGCGGGCGCGAGTCAACCGCACAAACATCTCCAGGCCGTACCCTTGCCGCTCGATGCAACGGGGCCAGCCGCGCCCGTCGAAGCGCTGTTCGGCGCAGTGCACGTACAGGATGGTGTCGGTTGCGTGCGCGGGCTGCCGTTCGCGCATGCGTTCGCACCACTCGATCTCACCACGGGCGATGCGGCGCCCGCCCTGCTGCAAACGTATCGCAGGCTGCTGCACGCGGCAGGCATCGGCGCAATCGACGTGGACGGTGTCGCGCATCAAGGCGCCCCCTACAACCTGCTCGTCACGCGCCGCTGGATGCTGGTGGTGCCGCGCACGGCGGAGCGCGTCGAAGGCATCTCGCTCAATGCGCTGGGCTTCGCCGGTTCGCTGTTCGTGCGCGACGCCCATCAGCTCGACACCCTCGCGCGCATCGGGCCGATGACCGCGTTGACGCGGGTCGCGAGGCCGCGCTGTTAAACGACGCGTTCAGCCCACGCCCAACCAGTCGCGCACGATGTCTTCGCGCTGCGCGAGCGCCGCTGGCGTGCCGTCGAACACGATGCGCCCGTGTCCCATCACCGCGATGCGATCGGCGAGCTGCGGCGCAAGCGCAAGACGCTGCTCGATCAGCAGCACCGCCACGCCGCGCTCGCGCAACATGCGCAGGCACGCCGCCACGCGCTCGGCCATCGGCGCGGAAAGCCCCTCGACGGGCTCGTCGACGATCAGAAGCGTGGGCGCGCCCAGCAGCGCGCGGGCGAGCGCGAGCATTTGCTGCTCGCCGCCCGAGAGCACACCCGCGCGCGCAGTACGGCGTTCATGCAGGATCGGAAATAGCGTGCGGGCGTCGTCGAGCGTGAAACGCGCCCCTTCGACGCGCTTCGTCATGCCCAGACGCAGGTTGTCGTCGACGCTCAAGGTCGGGAAGATGTCGCGCTGCTCGGCTACATAGCCCAGGCCGAGTCGCGCGATTTCGAAGGTGCGCAGCGGCGCGAGATCGGTTCCCGCGAAGCGCCGCTCGCCCTCGGCGGCGACCATCGACATCAGCGCCCTGGCGAAGGTCGAGCGCCCCGAGCCGTTGCGGCCCGCAAGCGCCACCACTTCGCCAGCGCCGATGCGCAGATCGACGCCGTGCAGCGCCTGGCTCGCGCCGTACCATGCGCGCAGGTTCGCGACTTCGAGGAGCGGCGCCATCGTGCGGGACTCAATCATGTGAAGGACCAGGCTGCACGCCGAAATACGCCTCGCGCACGACGGCATCGGCGCGGATTGCCTCGGGCGTGCCCGTCGCGATTACGCGCCCTTGCGCCAGCACGGAAACGCGATCCGCAAGGCCGAACACCGCGTCCATATCGTGTTCGATCAGCAGCACGGTCTTGCCCGCCGTCATCGCGCGGATCAAGTCGATGGCGCGCGCGGCCTCGGCGCGGTTCATGCCCGCCGTGGGCTCGTCGAGCAAGAGCGTATGCGCGCCGCCCGCGAGCGCGAGACCAAGGTCGAGCGCGCGTTGCTGCGCGTAGCTCAATGTCGAGGCGAGATGATCGGCCGCGTGAGCGAGATCCAGCGCGTCGAGCAGTTCGGCCGCGCGCCGGTCGGCGCGCGCCGAGCCGAACCAGCGCGCGACGACGCCCGCACCACCGCTCATCGACGCCAGCACCGCGCAACGCAGGTTGTCGCGCACGGTGAGGCCCGCGAACACGCTCGTCGTCTGGAAGCTGCGCGCCAAGCCGCGGCGCGCGAGCGCAGCGGGCGCAAGACGCGTCACGTCCTCGCCGCGCAAGGCGATACGACCTGCGCTTGCGCGGCGCTCGCCGGCGATCAGGCTGAAGAGCGTGGACTTGCCTGCGCCGTTCGGGCCGATCAGTGCGTGACGCTCGCCCGCGTGGACGTCGAGATCGACGCCGCGCAGGATTTGCGTCGCGCCAAAGCGCTTCTCGATGCCGCTCAAGCGGAGCGCGGGCGTCGTCATGCGCGCTCCTTGCGGGCGTCTTCAAGCGAACGCGCCGCCTGCCGTGCACGTTGCGTGAGCCAGGCCGCGGCGATCGCGAGTACCACGATCAACGCGGCGAGCCCCGCCTTCGCGCCCGGCGACAACATGGTGGGCCACGCGTTGTCATCGTCGGCGCCAAAGCGCAACGCGTAGGCCCACTGCACCGCCAGCACGAGCGCGCAGGTGCCGCATGCCATTGCGAGCGCCGCCATCGTCCAGTACGCGCGGCAGCGCCGCCAGCCATGCCGCGCCAACGCCCTGCGTTGATGCGCCATGAGACCCGCCAGTCCGTCGGGCGCCGCCAGCACGACCGCGATGAAGAAGATCCCGACATAGAGCATCCACGCGCGCGACACGCTCGCCACGCCGACGCTGAACGCCACCCACACGAGCGCCCCGAGCACCGGGCCGAAGAACGACGACGCCCCGCCCGTCACCGTCGCGATCAGCACGGCGGCCGAGCGCGTCATGCCCACGCTCTCGGCGGCGGCCAGCTCCACGTTGATGAGCGCGAGCGTGCCCGCCACGCCCGCGAACGCCGCGCCCAGCACGATCATCGCGGCCCGCACACGCGCGGGCGTAGCGCCGAGCGCGGCGGCGCGCACCGGGTTGTCGCGCACGGCGTTGGCTAGCCGCACGTAGGGCGCACGCGAGAGCGCGTAGATCGCGGCGCTCGCCACGAGGCACCAGAGCGCGATCACGCAGTAGGCCTGACGATCCGGCCCGAAGGTCCAGCCCGCCACGACCGGGCCGCTCGCGCGATCGATGGCGACGCCCGCCTCCCCGCCGAACCAGTCGGGCAAGGCCCACGCGGCCGCAGCGACCAGTTCGCCCAGGCCCAGCGTGATCATCGCGAACGCGGTGCCCGAGCGGCGCGCGGCGACCAGGGCGGTCAGCACGCCGACGGCCGCGCCCGCCGCGCCGCCCACGAACGGCAGGAGCGGCAACGGCAGCGCACCGTGATTGAAGACCTGGGCCGCCGCGAGTGCGCCGAGTCCCGCGGGCGCGGCGTGGCCAAACGAGAGCAGCCCGGTCTCGCCGAGCAGCAGGTTGTAGGAAAGCGCAAAAACGATCATCGTGGCGGCCTGCGCGAGACAGGCGAGCAGCCAGCCCTGCGGGATACCCGAAGGCGCAAGCCATGCCGATGCGAGCGGCGGGATGGCAAGCAGCGCCGCCAGCGCGAGCCAGGGCGCAAGCCTCCACGACGTGCGCGCGCGCTCGGCTGAAGTCGAATCCCGGGTCGATCGGTCGACGGTCATGGCGCGTCAGGCGTCCTCGCCGCGTTGGCCGAAGAGCCCCTGCGGGCGCACTGCGAGGATCGCGACCAGCAACAAATACGGCAGCAGCGGCGCGATCTGCGCGAGCGTGAGCGCACCCCATGCCGGCGCGAGCGTCACACCAAGCCGCTCGGCCAGCGCGCCGAAGGAGACGTCGCTCGCCACCGCGAAGGTCTGCAACCAGCCCACCGCGAGCGAGGCGACGAGTGCGCCGCCCAGCGAACCGAGTCCGCCCGTCACCACCACCACGAAAACGATCGAACCGACCGATTCGGCCATCGCCGGCTCGACCACGAAGAGCGGCGCAGCCACGGCGCCCGCCAGCGCGGCGAGCGCCGTGCCGAGCGCAAAAACCAGTGTCTGCACGCGCGGCACGTTGTGACCGAGCGCCTCGACGGCCTGCGCATGCGTGAGCGCCGCGCGCACGATCAGGCCCGTGCGCGAGAGCCGCAGCGCCACATGGATCAGCGCGAACATCGCCACCGCAACGCCCATCGCGAACGCGCGATAGCGAGAGAACGCCGCCCCGCCATAGGTGAAGAGCGCGCCATCGAGCCACACCGGCACGGGCGCGGAAAGCGGCTGGAGTCCCCAGGCGAGCTTCACGAGTTCGCCGATCGCCCACGCCGCGCCGAAGGTCAGCAGGAGCGCATTGAGCGGACCACCCGGGCGGGCGCGGCGCAACAAGGTCGTCTCGAATACCGCGCCCGCGCAGCCGGCCGACAGCGGCGCAAGCACCAGCGCCCAGCCGAAGCCGAGCGTGCCCGCGAGCGTCACGCCCAGATACGCGCCGACCATGTAGAAGCTCGCATGCGCGAAGTTGAGCACGCCGAGCATGCTGAAGATCAGCGTGAGACCAGCGGACAGCATGAACAGCAGCAGGCCGTAGCTCGCGCCGTTGAGCGTGTCGATGACGAGAGCCTGCACGGCCGCTACAGCGAAACGCGTCAGCTTTCGACGACGAGCGGCGCGAGCGCCGCGCGCAACGCTTCGGGCAGCGCGCTCACAGGGCGGCGCGTCGCGCGATCGACGTAGACGTGCACGAAATGCCCTTGCGCCGCGGGCGTGCTCTCGCCTTCGCGAAAGAGACCCACCTCGTAGCGCACGCTCGACGAGCCGAGACGCGCCACCCGCAGCCCTGCCTCGACGCGCTCGGGAAACACGAGCGGCGCGAAGTAATTGCACTGCGTCTCGACCACGAGGCCGATCGTCTCGCCCTGCTCGACATCGAGCGCGCCGGCGCGGATCAGATACTCGTTCACCACGGTGTCGAAGTAGCTGTAGTAGACGACGTTGTTGACGTGGCCGTACACGTCGTTGTCCATCCAGCGCGTGGTGATGGCGAGGAAGTGGCGGTAATCGGGGCGGGCAATGGCGACGGGTCGGTTCATCGGATCGGGGTAGCGAGGTTCAGAACAGGGGCAAGGTAAAAACCGGCGCAGGCGCGCTCAATCGCCGGGGCGCTCGACGAATTCGAACGGCAGACCGCGACGGCGCATCCATTCGCCGAGCGCCTGGCCGGTGCCCGCGCGCCAGGGGCGCAGCTTCGCGGGCTCGATGAGACGGTATTCGAGCAGTTCGGGCGAGAGCGCGACGGTACCCGTCGCCTTCACGTGGTACGCGATGATCAGCTCGTTCTTGCGGATGAATTCATAGACGCCGATCAGCTCCACGCTCTGCGCATGCAGCGAGGTCTCTTCCAGCACCTCGCGGGCGATGCCCTCTTCCGGCGTCTCGCCGTTTTCGAGGAACCCGGTGATGAGCGCGAACATGCCCTCGGGCCACGCCGCATTGCGCGCGAGCAGGATGCGCCCCTCGTATTCGACGATCGCCGCTACCACCGGCAGCGGGTTGTTCCAGTGCACGTACGCGCAGTCGGTGTCGGGGCACGCCAGACGCACACGGGCGCCCTCGTGGGCGGGGTCGGCGCGCTCGACGAGACGCGAGGCGCAGCGCGGGCAAAACTGATAGTCGCTCATGGATCGTGGGAAGTCGCTGGAAGGCGCGAAGCGGCTATTTTAGTGCGCTATCGGCGATGGCGTGCAGGAGCGCATGGATAGGGGGCGGGATGCGAAAGACGGCGTCATGTCATGGCCCGTTGCGACCTGACACTTGTTGACGTCTCGAATGTGCACCGATGGGCAATATCTAGCGTTATCGAGCGAGGCAAATTTCGCCTGTATTTGTTTGTTTAGGTTATCGCAGAATGCTTTCGAAAAAACTGTTAGGTCTTCTTATTATTTCCCTGTCGGCTGGCGCATCGCTCGCACACGCCGATACCCTCGATACGCCGGCTCCCGTGGCCGCGCCTGTCTCGCTCTCCAGCGGCAGCCTGTTTTCAGGGCTCTATGGCGGCTTCAAGGTGGGCGCGAACATCTCGAATGCTTCGGGCGCCTATAACAAACCGACGCACACGACCGTGTTCCCGGGCTTCACGCTCGGCTACGGTTTCGATGTCGGTTCGCTGATGATCGGCGCCGAAGCATTCGCCGATCTGCATCACGGCTCCGCCACGTTCAAGGACGGCGGCGTCGACGCGAAAATCGGCATGCCGATCGGTCAGCTCATGCCGTACGCACGCGTGGGCTTCACGGTCGATTGGCCCTCCACGCGCCCGCATTGGGGCCTGGGTGTGGAATATGCCGTCACGCGCAATCTCGGCGTGGCGGCGGAGTGGACCGGCGATCACTCCAATTCGCTGAAATCGAGCTGGAACAACAACAGCTTCACGGTCGGCATGCATTACTACTTCCGCTGATCGCATCCGGCGTTGCGCTTGCAAGCCGTCCCGCTGAGGACGGCTTGTCTGGAACGCTCATTTGCCGCCGCGCAGCGTGCGCCACACGAGTCCCAGCGCGCCCACAACCAGCGACAGCGCCGCAAGCCATAACGACGGCGAGAAAGACCCACTCGAAGCCGCGAGTGGCGCCGCCACCAGCGGCCCGAGAATCTGCCCGATCCCATAAGCGCCCGTCGCGTAGCCCATCAACGCGGCCGCGTGATCGCCGCGCAGGATGCGCGCCTCGCGCATCGCGAATAACGTGATCGCCGTGAACGGCAGGCCGATCAACACACTGCCCAGCGAGAAACCGGCGGCATTCGGCCAAACGATCCCCGAGGCGATGCCGAGCGCCTGAAGCACATAGCAGGCAGCGAGCAGCAAGCGGTTGTCCCAATGCAGCGGCAATCGCGCCGCGCCAAGCGCACCGACGATCAGCGCCGCGCCGAACATCGGCCAGAACAGGTCGGGCCAGATCGAACCCGGCAGCGCGTGGCGCGCGATGACCGGCAGGAAGGTCGCCGTGATGATGTAGCCGAAGCCCGGCACGCCATAGAGCAGGACGAGCCAGAAGGCGTCGGCCCGACTGGCTGAGCCCGCGCTTTGCGCGGCTGATGCATGCGCGGTCGGCGCGGCGTTTGCCGCATGAGCGACAGGCGGTGATTCCACGAACACCGGCCACACGATCAACGCGATCACGGCGCACACCAGTCCGAAGCCGATCCACCCTACCCGCGCACCGAAGCCGCCCGCCGCGCTCACCAGCAGCCCTGTCGCGACAATACCGACACCCGGCCCCGTGTAGATCACGCCGCTCCATGCGTGCGCGCCGAGTTGCGTGAGGCGTCGAAGGCCCCATTGCGAGGCGAACACGAAGGTCGCTGCACTCACCGCGCCCGCCACGAAGCGCACGATCGCCCAGAGCCAGAAGGTCTGCGTGAGACCCATCACGATGGTCAGGAGCGCGGTCGCGGCCAGCCCGGCGCGCACGATGCGCGCAGGGGCGAAACGCAACGCCGCGCAGCCCATCGCGCCCGCGAAGTAACCCGCGTAGTTGAGCGACGCGAGCCAACTGCCGTGGCGCAGGTCGAGGCCGCCGCCGTGCAGCATCAAGGGCAGCAGTGGCGTGAAAGCGAAGCGCCCGATGCCGAGCGCCGCCGCCAGCGTGAGCATGCAGGCGAGCGCGGCGCGGCGCGCCTCGTGGGGACGATGGATGGGCTGCGCATGCGATGGATGGGCAGCGTCAGGAGTCGAAGCGATGTCGTTCATGATCGGCGGGCTGATGCGGGGCCAAACCCCAGAAAACCTCAGAATCGGCATCGCGCACGACACCGTTGCGATCATCTTAGGCGCCACAAACGTTCACGAAAAATGAATTATCATGAATGAATCCATCCCAAGGAGAGAATCATGGATCTGGCCGCGCTGGCGATCTTTCGGGCCGTGGTCCGCGAAAACGGCGTGACGCGGGCCGCCGCCAAGCTCAACCGCGTGCAGTCGAACGTCACCACGCGCATCAAGCAACTCGAAGAACAGCTTGGCACGCCGCTGTTCACGCGCGATGGCCGCCGCCTCGTGCTCACGCCCGCCGGTGAGACGCTGCTGCCCTATGCCGAACGCCTGCTCGCGCTCGCCGATGAGGCGCGCCACGCGCTCAAGGCCGGGCGTCCATCTGGGCGATTACGGCTGGGTACGATGGAAAGCGTCGCCGCGAGCCGCCTTCCCGGCGTGCTCGCGCGCTATCACCAGAACTGGCCCGACGTCACGCTGGAGCTGGAGACGGGCACGACCGGCTGCCTCGTCGAGCGCCTGCGCGAATTCGAAGTCGACGCCGCATTGATCGCGACGCCGCTCGCCGGGCAACCCGACCCGGAAGTATTCGAATGCGTGCCCGTCTACCGGGAAGAACTGGTGATGATCACGCCACGCGGGCACCGGCCGATCCGCCAGCCAGGCGATGTCGCGCTCTCGACGCTGGTGGCGTTCGAGCGTGGATGCGCGTACCGCAGTTACGTGGAGGCGTGGTATCTGGAGCACGGCATCCGGCCCACGCGCGTGCTGGAGCTGGGCTCGTATCACGCGATCGTTGCCTGCGTGGCGGCGGGCGCGGGCGTGGCGGTCGCGCCGCGCTCGGTGCTCGATCTGCAACGCAGCGCCGACGACATCACGATTCATTCGCTCGGCGCGCTCGGCCGTATCGACACGCTGCTCGTGTGGCGGCGTGGACATTTTTCGCCCGCGCTCGACGCGCTCAAATCGGCGTTGCTCGACCATGCGCGCGGCGAAACGCCTGCGCAGATCGAAGCCACCAAGGCCGCACACGTCTAACGCAGGCGCAAAAAAAGGGCCGCCCTCACAGGCAGCCCTTCTTCATCTCAACGGTCGTTCGACCGCTGGATTTACAGCTTCGCTTCGACCCAGCCCTTCACGCCTGCGAGCGCGGCCGGCAGGTTCGCCGGTTCCGTGCCGCCTGCCTGCGCCATGTCCGGACGGCCACCGCCCTTGCCGCCCACCTGCTGGGCGACGAAGTTCACGAGTTCGCCGGCCTTGACCTTCTTGCTGGCCTCGGCGGTCACACCCGCGATCAGGCTGACCTTGCCGCCTTCGACGGCCGCCAGCACGATCGCCGCGCTCTTGAGCTTGTCCTTGAGCTTGTCGACGGTTTCGCGCAGCGTCTTGGAATCCGCGCCTTCGAGCGTGGCGGCAAGCACGTGCACGCCGTTGACTTCGATGGCCTGACCCGCGAGCTCATCGCCCTGGCTCGATGCCAGCTTCGACTTGAGCGCGCCCAGTTCCTTCTCCAGCGCCTTCACCTGGTCCTGCACCTGCACGATGCGCTGGGTCAGTTCCGACGGCTGCGCCTTGAGCGCCGCCGCCGCTGCATTCACGCGCGCGTCGAGGTCCTGCACGAAGCGCACGGCGTTGTCGCCCGTGATCGCTTCCACGCGACGGATGCCTGCGGCCACGCCGCCCTCCATCACGATCTTGAAGAGGCCGATGTCGCCGCTGCGATGCACGTGCGTGCCGCCGCAGAGTTCGCGCGAGAAACCGAGGTCCATCACGCGCACTTCGTCGCCGTACTTCTCGCCGAACAGCGCCATCGCGCCGCCCTTCACCGCGTCGTCGTACGACATCACCTGCACGACGCCGGGCGCGTTCGCGAGCACTTCCGCGTTGACGATCTGCTCGACGCGGCGGATTTCATCGTCCGTCATCGGCGCGTTGTGGGCGAAGTCGAAGCGGGTCTTGTCCGCATCGACGAGCGAGCCCTTCTGCTGCACGTGGCCGCCCAGCACTTCACGCAGCGCCTTGTGCATCAGGTGGGTGGCCGAGTGATTGCGCGCCGTGCGGGCGCGGCGAATCGCGTCGATTTCCGCCTTCACGACGTCGCCGACCTTCAGCGTGCCTTGCTCCAGCGTGCCGTGGTGGCCGAACACGTCGGCCTGGACCTTGAGCGTGTCGGCGACGGCGAAGCGGATGCTTGCGTTCGCGATCACGCCCTGGTCGCCGGCCTGACCGCCCGACTCTGCGTAGAACGGCGTGTGGTCGAGCACGACCACGGCGTCCTGGCCCGTCTTCACTTCATTGACCGAGGCGCCGTCGACGTAGAGCGCGACCACCTTGGCGTCGTCGAAGACGATCTCTTCGTAGCCGTGGAACGTGGTCTTCGCGCCCGAGTATTCGAGGCCCTGCGTCATCTTGAACTTGCCCGCTGCGCGAGCCTGTTCGCGCTGGCGCGCCATCGCTTCGTCGAAGGCCGCTTCGTCGACCGTGACGTTGCGCTCGCGGCAGACGTCAGCCGTCAGGTCGAGCGGGAAGCCGTAGGTGTCGTGCAGCTTGAACGCGAGTTCGCCGTCGAGCGTCTTGCCGCCCTTGGCGTCCAGATCGGCCAGCGCGCCGTCGAGGATCGACATGCCGTGCTCGATGGTCTCGAAGAAGCGCTCTTCTTCCTGACGCAGCACGTCGGTCACGCGTTGTTGCGCTTCGGCCAGTTCCGGATAGGCCACGCCCATTTCCGCGACCAGATCGTTCACCAGCTTGTTGAAGAACGCACCCTTCTTGCCGAGCTTGTAGCCGTGGCGGATCGCGCGGCGCACGATACGGCGCAGCACGTAGCCGCGGCCTTCGTTGCCCGGGATCACGCCGTCGACGATCAGGAACGAGCAGGCGCGGATGTGGTCGGCGATCACCTTCAGCGAGTTGTTGCCGAGATCCGTGATGCCGGTTTCGCGCGCGGCGGCCTTGATCAGGTTCTGGAACAGGTCGATCTCGTAGTTGCTGTGCACGTGCTGGAGCACGGCGGCGAGGCGCTCGAGACCCATGCCGGTGTCGACGCACTGCTTGGGCAGCGGCGTCATGTTGCCCTGGGCGTCGCGGTTGAACTGCATGAACACGAGATTCCAGATCTCGATGAAGCGGTCGCCGTCTTCTTCAGGCGATCCCGGGGGGCCGCCCCAGATTTCCGGGCCGTGATCGTAGAACACTTCCGAGCACGGGCCGCAGGGGCCGGTGTCGGCCATCTGCCAGAAGTTGTCCGACGCGTAGCGCGCGCCCTTGTTGTCGCCGATGCGGATGATGCGCTCGACCGGCACGCCGATTTCCTTCGCCCAGATGTCGAAGGCTTCGTCGTCTTCCTGGTAGACCGTGACCGTGAGCTTTTCCGCCGGCAGCGCGTAGACCTTGGTCAGCAGTTCCCAGCAATAGTGGATCGCGTCGCGCTTGAAGTAGTCGCCGAACGAGAAGTTGCCGAGCATCTCGAAGAACGTGTGGTGACGCGCAGTGTAGCCGACGTTTTCGAGGTCGTTGTGCTTGCCGCCCGCGCGCACGCTGCGCTGCGCCGTGGTCGCGCGCGAGTACGGGCGCGATTCGGCGCCGAGGAACACGTCCTTGAACTGCACCATGCCCGAGTTGGTAAAGAGCAAGGTCGGGTCGTTGCCCGGCACGAGGCTCGACGAGCGCACGATCGTGTGGCCCTTCGATTCGAAGAACTTGAGGAATTTCTCGCGGATTTCGGAGGCTTTCATGGCGTGCTGTATTTACCTTCGGGGCGTCTGTGCTGAATCTTGTTTGATCACGGAAACGCGCGGTTTCTGTGATGCTGAATCGACCGATTATACGGGATCGACGCTCGCTCGCGGCGGCCCGCTCGGCGTGGTTTGCATGCTTGCGACAACCGCGGTGCGAGACGATCGGCATCGGTGAGGCCTTGCCTCATGTTCCGCTATGCGAAACCTTGTACCGAAATTTGACACACCTCATTCTGGATGGCTTAAGATGCCCTGAACGGCCGCGTCGGCGCGCCTTGACTAGAACGACATAGGAAGACACCGCATGGGCGCTCTGAGCCATATTCGCGTACTCGATCTCACCCGCGTCCTCGCCGGACCCTGGTGCGCACAGACTCTCTCCGACTTCGGCGCCGACGTGATCAAGATCGAGCGCCCCGGCGCCGGCGACGACACGCGCCACTGGGGGCCGCCGTACCTGAAGACGCCCGACGGCGAAGATACGGCCGAAGCCGCGTACTACCTCGCCGCGAACCGCAACAAGCGTTCGGTGACCGTCGATATCGCCACGCCCGAGGGGCAGCGCATCGTGCGCGAGCTGGCCGCGCAGAGCGACGTCGTGCTGGAGAACTACAAGGCGGGGCAGCTCAAGAAATACGGGCTCGATTACGCGTCGCTGCGCGAGGTCAAGCCCGACATCGTCTATTGCTCGGTGACGGGCTTCGGTCAGACCGGACCGTATGCGTCGCGCGCGGGCTACGACTTCATCGTGCAGGGTATGGGCGGCTTCATGAGCATCACGGGCGAGCGCGACGCCCTGCCCGGCGGCGGCCCGCAAAAGGCGGGCGTGGCGATCGCCGACCTGATGACCGGGATGTACGCGACCATCGCCGTGCTCACGGCGCTCGCGCATCGCGACCGCACGGGAGCGGGCCAGTACATCGACATGGCGCTGCTCGACGTCCAGGTGGCCATGCTCGCCAACATGAATTCGAATTACCTCGCGAGCGGCACGCCGCCCGCGCGCTGGGGCAACGCCCACCCGAACATCGTGCCCTATCAGGCGTTCCAGACGAGCGACAGCTGGATCATCCTCGCGGTGGGCAACGACGGGCAGTTCCGCAAGTTCGTCGAAGTGGCGGGCCGTCCGGAACTGGCCGCCGACGTGCGTTTCGCGAGCAATCCCGAGCGCGTGCGCCATCGCGATACGCTGGTGCCGATCGTGGCCGACCTCATCCGCGCGCGCAGCAAGGCCGACTGGATCAGCGCGCTGGAAGGCGCGGGCGTGCCGTGCGGGCCGATCAACAATCTCGCCGAGGTGTTCGAGAACGAGCAGGTGATCGCGCGCGGGTTGCAGGTGGATGTGCCGCATCCGTCGGGCGGCACGGCGCGCCTCGTGCGCAACCCCATCCGCATGAGCGAGACGCCGCCCGCCGTGGCCGGCCATCCGCCGACGCTCGGCGAGCATACGGAGGCCGTACTGCGCGACGTGCTCGGTTATGACGGCGAGCGCGTGGCGGCATTGCGCGATAAGGGCGTGGTCTGAGGTGTGAAGTTTGGTGCGCGCTCAGACTGCGGCGCCCTTTTCCATCGACATCAGCCACTCGAAGCCCTGCGGCCAGTTTCCGAGGCCGCTTTGCGCGTTGATGTGCCCGCGCGCGCCGATCTCCATCCAGCGACTGCCCCACGCCTGCGCGCAACGCTGCGAGAACGCCACGCCGCCGTACGGATCGTCGATGCTTGCTACGACGATGCTCGCGAACGGCAGCGCGGCGAGCGGCACCGGATCGAAGCCGTGCGCGTCGCACGGAAATTCGGGTCCGTGCGGATCAGGCAGCGCCACCAGCAGCGCGCCCGCCACTTTCGCGCGCGTCGCAGCGCTCGCGTGGCGTGCGGCCCAGTGCGCCACCGTCAGGCAGCCAAGGCTGTGCGCCGCCAGCAGGACGCTGGCCTCATCGGCCGGCTGCGACGCCAGCGCCGCGTCCAGCGCGGCGCACCAGGCGTCGCAATCCGGCTGCATCCAGTCGGGCATCTCCACCCGTTCGAAGCCCGCGTGCGCGGCCTCCCAGTGGGTCTGCCAGTGTCCCGGCCCCGAGTTCATATAGCCCGGCAGGACCAGCACGCGCGGCTCGCTCATCGTTATTTTTCCTCGTACGGAGTGTGGTTGACGCAACGCCGCCGCGCCAGGAATGGCGGGAAAGGTCGCGTCAGGTAGAATGGAAGACACCACCGGCGCGCGGTTGGGCTTCGGCAGCGTTGAAAACTCAACACTTCCGACAGGTTGGCCACTTGCACCGCGCCCTCGAACGACTTCCCTTTTCGCATGAATACCGAACGTAAAGACGCCGACCGCACGGACGCGCCTGCGGCATCCAATTTCATCCGCAACATCATCGACGACGACAACCGCTCGGGCAAGTGGGCGCAGCGCGTGGAAACGCGCTTCCCGCCAGAGCCGAACGGCTATCTGCACATCGGCCACGCAAAGAGCATCTGCCTGAACTTCGGCGTTGCGCAGCGCTACGACGGCGTCTGCCATCTGCGCTTCGACGACACGAATCCGGAAAAGGAAAGCGTCGAGTACGTCAATTCGATCATCGACGCGGTCACCTGGCTCGGCTTCGAATGGAAGAAAGAAGAGAAGGAATATCTCTTCTTCGCGAGCGACTACTACGACAAGCTCTATGAATTCGCCGAACTGCTGATCCAGCGCGGCAAGGCGTATGTGGACAGCCAGTCGCCGGAAGAGATGCGCGCGAACCGCGGCTCGGCCACGGAAGCGGGCAAGAATTCGCCGTTCCGCGATCGTTCGGTCGAAGAAAACCTCGATCTGTTCCGCCGCATGAAGGCGGGCGAGTTCGAGGAAGGCGCGCACGTGCTGCGCGCGAAGATCGACATGGCCGCGCCGAACTTCAATCTGCGCGACCCGGTCATCTACCGCATCCGCTTCGCCCATCACTACCGCACGGGCGACAAGTGGTGCGTGTATCCGATGTACGACTACACGCACTGCATCTCGGACGCGCTCGAAGGCATCACGCACTCGCTGTGCACGCTGGAGTTCGAAGACCATCGCCCGCTGTACGACTGGGTGCTCAACGAACTGGCTGACGCTGGCGTGTTCGCGCGTCCGCTGCCGCAACAGATCGAATTCTCGCGCCTGAACCTCACGTACGCGATCACCAGCAAGCGCAAGCTGCTGCAACTCGTGACCGAAAACCACGTGGACGGCTGGGACGATCCGCGCATGCCCACGATCGTCGGCGTGCGCCGCCGCGGCTTCACGCCCGAAGCGATCCAGCTCTTCTGCGAGCGCATCGGCGTGACCAAGGTCGATTCGTGGATCGACATGAGCGTGTTCGAAGGCGCGCTGCGCGACGATCTCGACGACAAGGCGCCGCGCGCGACCGCCGTGCTCGATCCGCTCAAGCTCATCATCGACAACTATCCGGAAGGCCAGTCGGAAGTGTGCAGCGCACCGGTGCATCCGCATCATCCGGAACGCGGCAATCGCGAATTCACGTTCTCGCGCGAACTGTGGATCGAACGCGAAGACTTCCAGGAAACGCCGCCGAAGGGCTATTTCCGCCTGTTCCCGGGTAACAAGGTGCGCCTGAAGTACGGCTTTGTCGTCGAATGCACGGGCGCGGAGAAGGACGCCGACGGCAACATCGTCGCCGTGCATTGCAACTACTTCCCGGACAGCAAGTCGGGCACCGAAGGCGCGAGCAACTACAAGGTCAAGGGCACGATTCACTATGTCAGCGCGGACAACGCCGTGCCTGCCGAAGTGCGTCTCTACGATCGCCTGTTCCGCGAAGAGCAACCCGACGCGGGCGGTCGCGACTTCCTCGAAGCGCTGAACCCGAACTCGAAGCGCGTCGTCCAGGCGTATGTCGAACCGGGCGCGCGCAACGCAGCGCCGGAAGACCGCTATCAGTTCGAGCGTCATGGCTATTTCGTCGCCGACCGCTACGACTCGAAGCCGGGCGCACCGGTGTTCAACCGCATCGTCGGTCTGCGCGACAGCTGGGGCAAGTAAGCTCCCAACTGGTTTCAGCAGCAAAAAAGCCCGCGCTTTCGAGTGCG
Organism: Paraburkholderia sp. J67; assembly: GCF_905220265.1. Classification (NCBI taxonomy): domain Bacteria; kingdom Pseudomonadati; phylum Pseudomonadota; class Betaproteobacteria; order Burkholderiales; family Burkholderiaceae; genus Paraburkholderia; species Paraburkholderia sp. J67. The sequence continues at coordinate 20,482 of NZ_CAJMZK010000003.1, read as the reverse complement.
GGCTTTTTTATGCGCGTCGCGCGGGGCTAACTGGAAGAAGGGCTAGACGCGCTCGTGCAGGGCCGCCAGCGAAAGCGTGGTGGCGAACAGGCGCGCAAGGCTGCGGCTTGCGTACTGATCGACATCGGCGGGCGCGGTCCAGCGCCACGCGTCCATTTCGGGAATCATCACGCCGTCGTAGCGGCGCGGAAACATCGACACGCACACGCAACGCGACAGATCGCGTTCGCTGTCGAGCGCGCGCGTGGCGAACAGATGCAGGTCCTTGTCGCGCCGATACGCGAAACGCCCGAGATCGACGAGGCGCGCCGCGTCGATGGCGATACCCGTCTCTTCGACCATCTCACGCAGCGCGCTCTGTGCTTCGGTCTCGCCGGGCTCGCCCTGCCCCTTCGGAATGTCCCAGTGGCCGGTGCCGGTCGCATGCGCGAGCAGCACACGGCCCTCCTCATCGAGCAGCACGATGCCGCACGAAACGATCTTGCCGTTCACCGCGACCTCAATGCTTCTTTTGATAGACCCACTCGCCATCGCCGACACGGCAGAACTGCGGGCGCACCGTCATCGACTGGCCCTTGGCGTTGACCACGACGTTCGAGTCGCGGCAGGTCTTGTCGCCGTCCTTCTCGGTTTTGGTGAGCGTGATGGTGGCGTCGATCTTCACGCTATTGCGCAACCCGTCGTTGTTCCAGTTGACGGTCTCGCCGTCCTGTTTGGTGGCGACGGCATCGCGCACCGCGTGGCCGAGCGAGTTGTAGTCGGCCTGCTTCATCCACGCAGCCGGCGTGTCGGTGAGAAAGCCCAGATTGGCGGCGTGGGCAGCCGGCCCGACCGAAAGCACGCACAGGGCCGCAAGGCCTGACAGAACACGGGGCAATTTCGACATCGAACGTTCTCCTTGGTGGGCTATGGCCTGCTATCTCACAAAGCCAGGCGAAAAGAATAGCACGCGCCCTATTTTTTCCTTGGGCATCTGCCCGGCGCGGCGGCGCTCGCTCCCAGCCAGGGCCGTGGGCTTTTAGGACTGGTCCGATGGAGCGCCTGACAGCGAAATCATAAAGTTTCCCTGTCGTCAGCTTACGTGCTTATCGGAATTTTCCGCCATGACCTACGCTATTGCCCTCAGAGTTTTCGCTGTCATGCTGGCCCTGCTCTGCATCGGCCTGATGTCGCTGATCGCTCATCATACGCACACGCCCCAAGCCGAATCGTCGGCCCCGCAACTCTCGATCCGCATCGACAATACCCCGGGCTGGCCCGAGACCGTCATGCGCGGCGGCACGCTGTGCCTGCTCATTTCGTTCGTGCTCCTTACCGCTACGTGTCTGCTGATCGCGGGCAATTGAACCGGCACGCGCGTGGACGCGCGCTGGCCAATTCAACGGGATTCAATGCACCGAGGGCTGCCAGCCATCGGTGAGCGTGCCGAGGAATACGATCACATCCTTGATTTCGGCTTCGGTGTACACCGGCGCATCGCCCGGCTTGCGATCGAACGGTGCATCCGTATTCAGATTCGTCCAGTACTGGCGTGGCAGATCGTCGAACTTCTTCACCCGGCCCTTCACCACCGGATAGAACTCTCCCGGATTCGTATCGCGACGCGCGTAGAAGTGCATCACGTCTTCCAGCGAGTGGTAGATGCCGTTGTGAAAGAAGGTCTTCTTGAGCGCGACGTTGCGCAGCGTCGGCGTGCGGAAGAGCCCGCAGAACTCGTCGCGATGGCCGAGGTCGGTGCGCTCCGGCCCACACGCACCCAGATCGAAGAAACGCGGGTCGTGGTTCACGGCCAGTGCGCGATTACGCGGCACACCCACGGCAATCAGGCCGAAGTCGCTGAACTGCGGCGGCGAACCATCCTTCGCGCGCTGGCTGATGTGACAGCTCGCGCAATTGCCCTTCTTCTCGTCGTTGAAAAGCTGCAGGCCGCGCAATTCCGCCGCCGTCAGCGTGGCCTTGCCCGCGAGATACGCGTCGTACTTGCTCGAATACGGATAGAACACGTCGGGCGCCTGCTCGAACGTTTCCAGCGACTGCAATACCGCCTTGAAGGTCGCGTCCTCGTCGTCGAAGATCTGCTCGCCGAAGGCCGCGCGGAATGCGTTCGCATAGGGCGCGGCGCGCACCGCGTCCGTCACCTTGCGCGGCGTGCTCGCCATCTCGAACGACGATAGCAACGGAATGCGCGCCTGGTCGGCACCGTGATCGACACGACCGTCCCAGGTGAGGCCGCCGGTCGGACCGGCATCGATGCTCTCGTCGCCTTCGTCGTCGGAGTCGTGATAGTGCTCCGAGAACGCCGGGACCGCTTGCAGATATTTGAGCGTGGGCACCGCACGCATACCCTGACGACGCATATCGGCGCCGCCGATCTGCACGTCGAGCGCATTGGTGGGCGTGAAGGCGCGATCGGGACTGTGGCAGCTCGCGCACGACATCTTGCCCAAGCCCGAGAGCGAGGGATCGAAGAACATCTGCTTGCCGAGCGCCGTCATGCGGCGCACCTGCGCGTAGACCTCGGCGCGAGATTGACCGCCGGGCGTCGATACGCCGGGCGTCGCTACGCCAGGCGTCGCAACGCCAGCGTTCGTCGAGATCTTCATCAGCTTCGCGCCGTTGCTGCTGTTCGCATTGGCGTCGTGCCGGCTCGCACCGCTTGCTCCGTCTGTGTGAGACGCAGACGTGCCGCCATCGCACGCCGCCAGCGCCGCGAGCATGACCGCCGCCAACATCCGCCGCGCCGAACGCGCGTTTGCCTGCATCCGCGTCGAACGACGCGCCAATCTACGCAACATGAAGATCCCCGGAACATGGCGGCGCGCACTCGCGGGCATGACAACACGCCCTCTCGCCGCAATTGCCGATGCGCGCCTTTCACGCATCGAAGTCGCGAAAGCGTATGTCAAGGACGTGACGAACAGATGACGCATCGTAATCACGTCGTCATGCAATCACAGGGATATAAAAAGCTAAATGTAATTAATTACACATGGCTGTCAAATTGCGTTGAGACACTGCGCGTCGCCCAAACGGCCGGCGCCGCTCCCGCGCCGGTCCCGGGGACCCCAACGCGAGAGAGAAAAAATGTTCAACAAAAAATGGTTCTATGCGACGCCGATCGCCGCCGCGGCGGCAGCCCTGGCCGTCGCGGCATGCGGCGGCAGCGACAACAAACCCGGCCTGTCGTCGGTGAAAAATATCGTCGTGATCTACGCCGAGAACCGCAGCTTCGATAACCTCTACGGCAGCTTCCCCGGCGCCAACGGCCTGCAAAACGTGACGACCGCGAGCGCCCAGCAGCTCGACCGCGACGGCTCGGTGCTCGCCACGCTGCCCACGGTCTGGAACGGCCTGACGCAGACGGGCATCACGCCCGCCGTCACGGCCGCGATGACCGCGAACATGGCCAACGCGCCGTTCGCGATCGACGATCCGAAGGGCTATAACGTGCCCCTCTCGACGACGACGCGCGACCTGTATCACCGTTTCTACGAGAACCAGATGCAGATCCACGGCGGCAAGAACGACATGTTCGCCGCCTACGGCGATTCGGGCGGCCTTGTGATGGGCCACTACACGACCAGCGCCGACAAACTGCCGCTCTGGAAGATCGCCCAGCAATACACGCTCGCCGACAACTTCTTCATGGGCGCCTTCGGCGGCTCGTTCCTGAATCACCAGTGGCTGATCTGCGCGTGCACGCCGTTCTATGCGAACGCGGACAAGAGCGTGGCTTCGGGCTCGATCTCGTCGGTCAACAGCGATGGCGTCTCGCTCACGCTCGCCTCGAACTCGCCGGCTTCCGCTCTCACCGGCGTGCCGAAGTTCGTGAAGTCGGGCAACCTCACGCCCGACTTCTACGCCGTCAACACGATGCAGCCGCCGTACCAGCCGAGCGGCAACGCGCCGGTTTCCGGCGGCGACCAGACCCTCGCCGACCCGAGCGCCGCAACCACGCTGCCGGCGCAGACGACGCAGAACATCGGCGACCTGCTGTCGAACGCGGGCGTCACGTGGGCCTGGTATGGCGGCGCATGGGGCGCGGCCGTGAGCGCGGTGCAGAACAGCACGACGAATGTGATCTACGGCGCGAACATGACAGCGCCGAACTTCCAGCCGCATCATCAGCCGTTCAACTACTTCACGAACTACGCGCCGGGCACGGCCGCGCGCACGGCTCACCTGCTCGACGGCGGCATGGACGGCAGCGAATTCATCAAGGCGATCGACGCGGGCACGCTGCCGGCGGTGTCGTTCTACAAGCCGCAAGGCAATCTGAACGAACACGCGGGCTACACGGATGTGGCGAGCGGCGACCAGCACATCGCGGACGTCATCTCGCATCTGCAAAAGAGCCCGCAGTGGAACAACATGGTGGTCGTCGTGACGTACGACGAAAACGGCGGCTTCTGGGATCACGTCGCACCGCCCAAGGGCGACCGCTGGGGTCCGGGCTCACGCATTCCGGCGCTCGTGATTTCGCCGTTCGCGAAGAAGGGCTACGTCGACCACACCCAGTACGACACGACCTCGATCCTGCGCCTGATCACGCGCCGCTTCGCGCTGCCGACGCTGTCGGGTCTCACCGCACGTGACGCCGCGCTCAAGAGCAACGGCGGCCAGGCGATGGGCGATCTGACCAACGCACTCGACGTGAAGCTGTAAGCCGACACGGCCATCGACGGCTGGATGGAGTTCCGTCCAGCCCCCTTCTTGGGCAGCCTTCGTGCTGCCCTATTTTTTGGCACGGCTGTGTTTGAAGTCGGCCTCGAACGTGACGTTTGACCACACACGTTGACCTCGATCATCACCTACGCTTAATTTAGTTGACTAAGCAATATTTGATGGAGGTCAAGTATGAGGCGCGTGGAATCGACACTGCCACCCGGCGAGCGGGTCGTTTATGAGGGCCATTTGAGCATGTGGGCGATGGGGCCGTGGCTCACGCTCGGCATCGTGCTGATGGTGTCGGGCGTGCTCGTGGGCTGCCTTGGCGATGCCGCCCTGTCGGCCTTGTTGCTGTTTGGCGGCGGGTTGCTGATGTTTGGCATCGTCATCGCGCTCTTGTTGACGACGCAGTTGGCGTTGACGCGCAGACGGCTAATCGCCACGTTCGGGATTTTCAGCCCGCGTAGTGTGACGTTCGATCTTGGCGACGTGCGACGCGTGCATGTGCGCCAAGGGCCGCTGGGCGGGCTCTTCGATTACGGGACGCTGGTGATCGGGCGCGGGGGTGCACCCGCTCTGCGGTTCGTTGGGATCGAGCAGCCATTTACGTTCCGCGAGCGACTCGCGCGGTTGCGCGATGCGTGGGTTTTGCAGATGAAGATGGCTGCGTGAGATGCTGGGGTTAGGCGTGCGTTTGTCGCGCGATAGATGGCAAAAAGCCCGCGAAATGCGGGCTTTTTTCGTTTGGCGCGACAGGAGGGGCTCGAACCCCAGACCCTCGGCTTAGAAGGCCGAACAAGTACGTAATTCTTAGTGTTGATGGATCTTCATGTAGTCGCCGCAAATGCCCATCCTACGGTGATTTTTGCCTCAAACCTTCGGCCATTTCTGTTGACCAAGATTGACCATTTTTCATTGAATTTGCCTACACAGTGCCTACACGAAATTCCGTGTAGGCAAATTGTGTGGGAGCCACCTGTGAAAAAAGAGAACTTCACGCCCGAGCGCGTCGCTGGTTATGCCTGCGAGCCGGGCCGCCAGCAGAGCATCTACTGGGACAAGAAACAGCAGGGCCTCGGACTGCGTGTGACCGCATCTGGCGGCAAGGCGTATGTGTTCGAGGGGCGTCTGTTCGGCAAGACGGTGCGCATTACCATCGGTGCGCCAGAAGCATGGCCCCTTGAACGGTACGTGACGACAGACCGCGAAACCGGCGAGAAAATTGAGCGCGTTGGAGCCCGGCAAGAGGCTGCACGCCTCAAGGCGTTGATGGACCGGGACATTGACCCGCGAGAGGAAAAGGCCGAGCAGCGCGCCGCCCATGAGGCGCGCAAGCTGGAAGCACGCCGCAAGGATGCGACCGTGCGCGAAGCGTGGTTCGACTATCTGGACGCTCACCGCTCGAAGTGGAGTGAACGCCACATGCTCGACCACGAGCGTCTTGCTCAGGCTGGCGGACAGGAAAAGAAGCGCGGTTCCGGCGTGACCGTCGCCGGGCCTCTCGCCCCACTCATGTCGCTCAGGCTGTCCGACCTAGACGCCGAGCGCGTCGCCTCATGGCTACACGATGAGGCGGCGAGCCGCCCCACGAACGCGGAGCAGAGCTATCGCAAACTGCGCGCGTTCATCCGCTGGTGCAGTGAGCGCCCGGACTATCGCGGCCTTGTGCCAGAAGGCGCATACGCAGCGCGCGCCGTGCGCGATGCCGTACCACGCCCGAAAGCGAAAGATGACTGCCTCCAGCGTGAGCAGCTTGCAACATGGTTCGCCGCCATGCGACGGATTGGCAATCCAGTAATCAGCGCGTACCTCCAAGGCCTGCTGATTACGGGCGCGCGCCGCGAGGAACTGGCCGGGCTTCGCTGGGATGACGTGGACTTCCAGTGGCGCAGCCTCCACGTCTCCGACAAGGTGGAGACTGAGACGGGGCGCGTTATCCCGCTTACGCCCTACCTCGCGTCCCTGCTGCGCGAATTGAAGCGCCTGAACCACACGCCGCCGAACGTGCGCACGATGGCACGCATGGAGGCCGAGGGCAACGCATGGAAACCGTCTGATTGGGTTTTCTCCAGTAAGACGGCGGCAGATGGCAAGCTGGCGGAGCCGCGCATCGCGCACACCAAGGCACAGCAGATGGCCGGGTTGCCCCATGTAAGCCTCCACGGCCTGCGGCGCTCATTCGGCACGCTGTCCGAGTGGGTGGAGTGTCCGGTGGGCGTCGTGGCGCAGATTCAAGGCCACAAGCCGAGCGCGCTAGCGGAGAAGCATTACCGCCGCCGTCCGCTCGACCTGCTGCGCATGTGGCATGACAAAATCGAGGCGTGGATGCTCGCTCAAGCGGGAATTGAGTTTGACGCCACCGCCAGCCAGCCGGGATTGCGGGCGGCGAACTGACGAATTCCAGCGGCGGCGCGTGATGCGTGCGCGTGGCCGCGATGTTTTGTCGCCGTCTAGCTCGACGGAGCGAAAAGCCGGACACCTTCACCGGCCTGACGGGGGCATCTGAATTGAAGGCGACGCACGAAGGGCGCGAGCAGTGGAAAAAGAGCCGCAGTGGAGAGGCCACCGGACGGCGGAACGCCGCAAAACAGAAGACGGTTTCCTATACCGAGACCCAGTCAACCAAACGCTTGCCATCAAGCTTCTCTTATGGGGAGCCGCAGACCCGTTATCCGAAGGTACGAATCTGCCGAATATAGACCAATTTGTCGAAGACTTAGAACGTCGCGACGCCCCTGCGGCGAAAATGAGTCGCGATAGACTCAATCGGATTCGGGAACTTCACAAAAGTGGTGACATGGAGACGTGCCTTGCTCACGTCGGACGTCTGACTATTGCGATGCAGGCGCGCGAAGCGTTAGAAGCCAAGCACCAGGAGCTGGAAGACGAGCGGCGGCTCAGTGAGGCGCTGGAGCGTTCCATTTCGCGAATGCTCGTGCGCCCAGTTGCGGTGGAAACTGCATTGGAGCAACTTCGCGAGCCTCAAACCGATAGCCCGCCGCTGGCGGGTGTTCACGTTACGCCTACATTTAGTGCGGATGAGCCCAAGCGCGCGGCGGCGGACGATGCTGGCCTATCGAAGCGCGAGAGACAGATTCGAGCGATAGAGGCAGCGGCGGACAGGTTGGGCTACCCGCGCCTGTCCATTCCGAAGGGAGGCAAGAAGGCTATCCAGGAGAAGTGCAAGGCGAGCTATCCAGACCTATTCGGGGTAGGGAATGACCCATTCCTAGACGCATGGAGCAAAGGGGTTGCAGACGCCAGAATCCGCACAGCGAATCACGATACCTACGCAGGTAGGTAGGGGAAAAATACCCTACTTCCCCACTGTTGCGCCCCCACTATCACCCCACTCAACAATGTCAACGCTGAGAAACAAAGCCGAGCGTGGCGGAATCACTCAGCGTTGGTAACGAATCCCTCAGCACGTTATCGACGCCCAGTGACCCGCCATGCGAGGCCAAATTGAGCGTTGATAATGCAAGCAATCAGTTCCCTGCTGGCGCGCACTGGCCTGCCCGAAGTCCTGCCGACCGATGAGGCCGCAGCAGCAATCAACCGCAAGCCTCAAACCCTGCGCAAGTGGGCCTGCCTCGAAAACGGCCCCATCCGCCCCATTCGAATCAATGGACGCCTTGCGTGGCGCGTGGCCGACCTCCAATCGCTGCTGAATGGCGAGGTGCTGTAATGGCGGCCTCGAACATGAGCGCGGCAGCGCAGCGCATCCGCGTTATCGAAGCGCTGCGCGTAGGCCCGATGAGCACCTACGCATTGCGTGCGCGCGGCATCTCCCATCCCGCGATGCGGGTCAAGGAACTCATCGCGCTCGGTCACGCGATCACTTCCTCGCGCGTGAGCGCAGTAGATTCGGACGGATATACGCATAACGGCGTCGCCTTGTACGAACTGAGCGAGTACCGCCAGCCGGGCCTTTTTGACCATCTGGAGGCCAAATGAGCAGTCGCGTATTGACGCTGGTTGGCGACCGCTTCCCGGGCGGCGGAAGCGAACTCATGGCGATGCTCTTTCTCGCCGATTGGGGAAACGACGATGGCGGCAGCTTGTACCCGAGCATCTCATTTCTTGCGGCCAAGATGCGCGTCAGCGAAAGTCAGGCGCGCCGCGTCCTTCACGGCCTGATTGACGGCGGCTATGTGGCTGTTGTCGGAAACGAATTCGGCGGCGCACCAGGCATGTCGAGAAACTACCAACTGAACGTCGACAAGCTTCGCGCTCTCCCCGTTCTCCCCAAAATTTTTCAGCATTACGAGCGCAACAACTCGCGCCGGAAGGGCGCGCGTGTAAGCACAAACTCATGTCAACTGGAGCACACGACGGGTCGCATGGATGCCACCCCTAGCGCCGATGCCACCCCTAGCACCGTTGCGCGAGACGGGTCGCAAGGGTGCGCCGGACGGGTAGCACCGATGCGCGAGACGGGTGGCATGGGTGCAAGCCTAACCACCATGAACCATCAGAGATCCACCAAAGAACCATCAGATAGCGCGCAGTCGCCCAAAGGTGGAGGTTCTCGCAACCGACTCGTGACCATTGAGCAACTCGTTGACGAAGGCGTCGACCGCGAACACGCAACCGATTGGCTAATGATCCGCAAGGCGAAAAAGTCACCGCTCACACCCACCGCGTGGAATGGCATCAAACGCGAGGCTGAAAAGGCCGGACTGTCTTTCGCGCAAGCTGTCGAAATGGCCACCGAGCGCGGCCGGGTGGCTTTCCGCGAGACCTTTGTACGCGAGCAATCGCGCAACGCGCCGAAAGCCAACCATTCGCCGGGCTTTGGCCCGGTTAACCATCGCGAGGCATCCCGCGCCGCTGCAGCGGCATCTATCGGCCTTGGAGTCACTAGCTATGACAATGAACCCTTCACCGTCGACACTGAATTCAAGCGCATTGCCTGACCCGATGGAGTGGCTCTTTGGCCAACTGCACGGCATGTTCGGCAACCGCCTGCTCGACGGTTTTCGCAGCGGACATGTGGTTGATGGTCGCGACAGCGGCATCGAAAACATGAAGCGCGTATGGGCCGACAAGATTCGCTCCAACGGGTTGAAGTTTTCCGACGTGCGACGCGGCCTCGCTGGCGCAGAACGTCTGAAGTGGCCGCCGAGCTGGGGCGAGTTCCTCGAACTTTGTATGCCGCATCTCGACATTGACGAGGCACTGCGCGAGGCAGTCAATCAGATGACGGCCCGCCAGCGCGGCACCGACAAGTGGTCGCGCCCGGAAGTCTACTGGGCGGCAGTGAAGGTTGGCGAGTTCGACCTGCTCTCATTGCCACACGCGCAGCTCAAACCGCGCTTTGCTTCAGCGCTCGCGAAGGTGCTCGAAGACGGCGAGGTGCTGCCAGTCCCGCCCCGTGCCCCAGCGCTTACGGCACCTGGCAAATCTGAGTCGACGCGCGAGCATGGCCGTCAACAGCTCGCTGCACTGAAAGTCGGCCCAAGCCTGCTGCACGCCATGGCGACGGGAGGCACGCGTGACTGGGCGCACCGTATCATCGCAGCGCATGAGCGCGGAGCGACAGTGGCGCCGCACAAGTTGGCGGCCGCCCGCGAAGCGATTAGCTCTTGACGTAGGCTGTAGAAAGTTGGACTCGATTGGTTAGACGATGTCAGATTGCCGGGCTCAGTTCGGCCATCAGGAGTCGCTAACCGCAGCCCATGGCAACTAATCGGCTGCTTGGCACCGCATTCCACGCGACTCCTGACTAATTATGTGCAATTTTTTATGACATTGGAGGACGTCACCTTTATATCACCTGTGCCCACGTAAACAACACGCAATCAATAACGACCGGAAACGTAGGTTTCAATCAATACGATGTCATGCTTCTGCGGCAAAAGTGATGCCCGCTTTCTTGCCAATCGACAGACTAAACTCATATACCCCTTCCCAGTTTTACTCTTCCTCAGCAAATCATCGATATAGACGGGATTTTCCGCCCGGCTTTCGATCGCCGTAATGTAAGCATCAATTGCGGCGATTATATCGGAATCTTCAGGCTCTTTTTTGACTTTGCATATTTTCCCGAGCAAATTTGCCTTGGTCAATTTTGCATTCGTGTTGGTTTTCACGGCTTTTTTGACAATCGATTTTTCGCAGTATTCTGCACCAACGAGAAGATCGTCAACATTATTTGACAAATAATATATGCTTTTCGCGCGCTGAAGCCAGTAATCCGGATCATTCGCCAAATACGTGGCGAGGCTTTCGTAAATTTCCCGGATAGCGGCGCTCCTGAAAGATAAATCTTCCTCAAATATCAAATTTAAGTTATCAAACAAGAGCAACTCAAAAGCCTTTTCTTCGATGTTGTTCATTACCCTGAACGTTCGGACAATCTGAGCGGCCGTTTCGGTTGGGCCAAGCTTTTTCGCAATTAGATGTAGCGCATAGTGAATCCACGCGCTTGCGTTGGCAACAATGACGTTTGCCGATCTCTCTGACCGCATCGAACTAGCGTCCGAATCTTCCAGTTCAACGAATGGCTGCCACTGGCGAGCAAAGTCTTCGAAATGGGTATTCGAAAGATGCGAAAGACCCATATCCTTGGCGAGCTCTCGAAAGTAACGCGAATATATTCTTTGCCGAGTTCCGAGATAAAACAACAACGAAAACTCTAAATGCCCTACATTTGTTTGAGACCATTGCCGCTGAAGTCTCTCAATATTTTCGTGAAGGCGCGACCTCTCCTTGAATAGCTTCCTCACCACCGGCGATTCGGACAGCGAAAATATGTTATCTAAATGTTTTTCGGATTTTTCCCAACTTTTGCTAAATCCGAATTCATCAAGGCGTGCATTAATTTTATTCGCCTCTGCGAATGACATTTTCTCCTCCACTTCGATGGCCAATTGTGCTATTTGAGGTCCAAGCGCAGTCAGCCAGCCACGATTCATGGCAACAAGTAAGGTTGTATTATTGTCTCGAACTTGATCTAGTTTTCTTACCAACATTTGTAGCTGCTGATAGGAGACGGCATCCGAATCAATAGCAATAAGAGCATCTTTAGTACGGACGATGTCGTTCATGACAGCGTCCGAGGCTGCGGCGCTAGAAAGAACAGCAAAGCGTCGCCTATTGGTATGCGCTCTCAAAATCGAAAACAGCATGCTGGTGCGCCCGGAGAAGCGACGTCCATAAAGAACAACAATCGGCTCGGAGAGAAGAGGCTCGATTTTCGTTAGGTTCTCTCGGGGGATAGCATTCGTCCCCGGATCATTGTGAGCTCGCCACGAGATTTGCAGCAGATATTGTAAAAATTCCTTATTTCCAGCCACCTTGCGGGTACTCTCAGAATAAGCGTATGTGCTGAGCGGAGATTTAGAAAGGGAGCTAGGGTTTTGAACGCTTCCAACAAATGCATAGAAGTCGGCGTAATCTACAACAAGTACGTCTGTGATTCCATAGCGCCTCAGCTTTTTCCTATCTTCGTAATCAATGGGTTCCGATCCTGTAACATAGACGCGACTTGTAGCCGGCAAGCCATTGTTAGCGATTTGATGCCCGCTGAGAGAGAATAGAATATCTAGCTCATCGCTGAGACTACAACCCACGAATAGCAGATGACGTTCCGCCAAATCGTTCGTCAAGGCGCTTAATAACGCATGATTCGTAATCAAGCTTTTTATATAATCAACGCTACCGAAGACCAAGCGAAATGCTTCGCGTGAGGCCGCAGTCACCGCGTCCGCAGCATCACCGTGCAATTTATATACAAATTGAGTGGTCTTGTGTTGGGAAAAATCGTTGAACGGAAGTACTTTTATAGCGCTGATTTCTCGCTCGATCGCGTCATCGATGTTAAGCGTGTAAAAGTATTCCCAATCCCATTTTAGAAACGCTTTCTTTGCCTCACTTGAGATTGAAACATTGGTGAAGTGATTGCGGAGTGTTGTTTTTATTCCATCAATATCAACAATTGGCTCCCTAAAATACTCATCCGCAAGTTGCTGAAAATCGTATTTTTTTAACGAGTCTTCACTCGGTTTGTCTGAAATAGGCGCAGTCGAAATTGCATTTCGCATCATCACTTCGAAATCCTTTCCGCTCGGCACAGCGCCTTTGTACGCCCTTTCTCCCATCGTGAAACCAGCACCGAGAAAAGGAATGCAACGACCAGTGAGCAGAAGGCCTCTAAGAAAATCTCGACCACTATCTTCGGACAACTTGTGTACTGCGTATGATTCGTTAGCCATAGTTTTTATTTTCGACGGATGTCACTGTTTGCAATCTAAAAATCATTTGTCAGCGCAAGATTGACGATCAAATCCATTGAAATGTGCGCGCACTGAAAAATATCAGGCGACATCCAGTGTACCTTGTCGATCTGCCGGACGGCCGGGTCGAAGAGGGAAAAATGTTTGGAGGAAGTACGCGCGGTGAGTTTCCATTTCCCGTCAGGAACGAGGGTTTCCTGTCGTTTAAGAAACTTTCGAACCTACTTCGACATCGACATTTCGCCAGACGGCGGTTGCCTTCTCAGTTGTGGTGCATGCGACTGGCATAAACATTCCAACTTCCCGATGGACGCCGACAGCGGAGAGGAGGCCCAGGACAGACAGTCGTACGCTGCTTCGCCCCATGAATGATGTCGTCATGATGGTTCAGGCGAAGAAAAAGGTGCGCCCCGAAGAAACACGATTAGAGAAGATGGCGAAGCGAGCGCACGACACCCATTCGCGAGGCGCGGTGAACGGCATTGCAAGGCGATCACCACGCTCGAAGGGCATCCGCGCCCGGGGTGGGGGGGCGTCAAAAGTTTTCGGCCCTAAGCGCAGAGGACCGACCGATCCCGCACGCGCAGAAAATAATCCCCTTTCTGGAATTCTGTTAATCAGAAAATGGGGGCACGCTAAGGCTGAAAGCCACACCCGGCTAGGCTTTGCGCGCTCTGGATGTTAAAGATGATGTTAAGGAATGAACGCGCTGGCGGACCTCCGTCGCGGCGGGGCACCCTCACCCGGTCCGACTCCGAAAGCTACGCCGGTTGAGTCGTTTAAACGCGACGGCCTACCAAAGGACGCGTTGCGCCGTCTTGCCGCAATCACCCGCGCGGAGGTCGGCCGTGTTGAGAACGCCACCGGCCACGCAAAAGACGAACTGCTCCACGGCTGCGTGGCCTTGAAACGCTCCGCTAGCCTCTTTCACGCAATCGAACAGCTAACCGAGAGGCTGGCAAGAGCACTACCAAAAAGGCTGGGTGAGCGTGCTGCCGCATGGCTCCACGTTGATCGGAATAACCTACACCACACCTACACGGACTCCAGAAAGCAAAAAGCCCGGTTTTAAAAACCGGGCTAAGCGCTTGAATTCATTGGCGCGACAGGAGGGGCTCGAACCCCCGACCCTCGGCTTAGAAGGCCGATGCTCTATCCAGCTGAGCTACTGTCGCGTGGAAAATCTGCGTGTTGGGCGCCGCGCGAGGTGCGCGGGCAACGACGGGCGTGGATTATACCGCGATCGTCCCTGCGCCGTGGGCGGTCCCACACGCGAGCGTCAACGGGCTCAAACCGGTTGCGGATGCATCACGAACCAGCCGAGGAAGATCGCGCCCGCGATCACGCAATACAGACCGAACGAAGCCAGACGGCCACGGCCCTCGAAATAGCGCATCAGGAACTTCACGCTGAGCCACGCCGCGATGCCAGTCAGCACGCCACCGACGAGCGCCGTCGTGAGTTGATCGCGCGCATGGAACAGCTTCGGCAGTTCGAGCACGCCCGCCGCGAAGATGATCGGCGTGCCGAGCAGGAACGAAAACTCGGCGGCTTTTTCCGTCGTGAGACCCGCGGCATTGCCCGCGATCATCGTCAGGCCGCTACGCGAGAAGCCCGGAATCAGCGCGCCGATCTGCGCAAGACCGACGAGAAACGCCTGGCGGAACGAGAGCTTCTCGGGACCACGATGCACGCGCGCCTGTTGCAGGCGGTCGCCGAACCACAGCAGCACGCCATTGACCATCAGCGCGGCCGCCACGATACGCAGGTCGTGAAAAATCGCTTCGATGCGCTTTTCGAGCACGAGGCCAACAATGCCCGTCGGGATCGTGCCGATGATGAGCGCCCACATCATGTGACCGTCGTCGTTCTTGCGTCCACCGAGCGAGGCGAAGAAGCCGCTGATCAGCGCGACCCAGCGCGCGCGGAAATACCAGAGCAGCGCGACGGCGGTGCCAAGGTGCAGCGCGACGAGGAACGGCAGCAGTTGCGGCGCATGCTTGTCGATATGCATGCCGAAGAGCGCGGGCACGAGCAGCGTGTGGCCGAGACTGCTGACGGGAAAGAGTTCTGTGACGCCTTGCAGCACGCTCAGAAACAACAGGAACGAGAGACTCACGCGGGGGATCCTCGGAAGGGTTGGACAGGACGCCGGACCATCGCGCGGACGGCGCGGCAAAGCGCCCCGATTATGCCTGGCCCGAATAGCAGCGCCAAGCGCCGAGCCGCATTTGTCGGAAAAGTTACCGCATCGCAACAAAATAAGGCTGCGATAAGCGAGACGGGTGTAGTGATGAACGCAAGGAAAAATGCGGACGGCCGCGCTCTGGCGGCCCTTTTCGGAAGCAGGGGGAGATCGGAAGGAAACCGGTGTGAATACCGGCGAAAGCCTGTAGAAAGCTAAATGGCCCGCATGGCGCCGGCCGGGAAAGCCACGCGCCGCTAGCGCGCCATTTTGTAGAAGAAGTACGCGCTACTTCCAATGAACAGGCTGAAAAGCCCCATTCCCATAGCCATTGCGAGATCCATTCTTGCGCCCTCCTTCTTCATTGCAACGTTACTTCGTCACTTCCTGGTGCGAAATCTTTGTGCGCAATCGCACAGTCGTTATGGATTATGGGCGCTCCGTCTTTGCCGCAATACCCCACGATTTCCCGACGAGGGTTTTCACGCATTAGAAAGCGGCGCACAATCCGCAAGCGCTCCAGCGCACGTTTCCCTCAACTTTTTCCTGACGCCTCGACATGGAATCACGTCCTCCGCACGACATCCTCGAACTCAGCAGCGGCGCTTCGACGCTGCGTTTTGCGCCGTGGGCCGGCGGCCGTTTGCTCTCGTGGCATGTGGGGGGCGAGCCAGTGATCCGCTGGCCCGAGAATGCGAACTGGGATCAGCCAGCGCGCGTGCGCGGCGGCAATCCGCTGCTCTTCCCGTTTCTCGGGCGTCATTTCGTCGATGGCCAGATTGGCCGCTGGCGTGACGCGCAAGGCGTGGTTCGCGAACTATCGATGCACGGTTTCGCGCGCGATCTCCCCTTCGCCACCGAGGTCGATGCGGATGGGCGCGGTGTGCGCATGACGCTCACCGATTCGCCGGCCACGCGTGCGGGCTATCCGTTTGCGTTCCGTTTCGAGGCGACTTACCGGCTCGCTGGCGATCATGCGCTCGACGTCACGCTGACGGCCACCAATACCGGCGATGTCCCGCTGCCGTGGTACGCGGGTCATCACTTCTATTTCGAGCTGCCGCACGCTCAGCGCGCGCAGAGCACGCTCGAGATGCCGCCCGCGCAACGCCGCCATCAGTTGCCCGATGGTTCGATCAGCGCACCTGAGCCCGGCGTGACGCAGTACCGTCTCGACGATGCGGGCATCATCGATCGCTTCCACGTGCTGGAGGGGACGCCATCGACGATGCCCGTGCGACTCGTCACGCCGGGGCTCAAGCGCGCCGTGACGATCGATCTCGATCGCCCGGATTCGCTGCCGTGGTACGCCGTGACGACCTGGACCGAGGCGGCCGACTCCGACTTCTATTGCATCGAGCCGTGGCTCGGCCTGCCCGATGCGATCCACAACGGACTCGGTCTGCGCTGGCTGGCGCCGGGCGCGACCGAGTCCGCCACGCTCCAGTTGCGCGTCGAGGCGCTCGGCTGAGGCGCTCGCGGGCCGGCGCCGCGCAGGTGCCAATACCCTGCGTCGGGTCAGCCAATTCGTCGGGTGAAAGCGCAAGCGTGGCCGCAAACCCGCTAAAATCGGACGTTTTGCCGTCGCGGCGCCCCTCGTCGGGCTTGCCGCCGGCAGCGTCTAGCGAGGTTCAACGTTGGCAAAAGGACTCACTCAGGGACTAACTGAAGGATTGACAGCGGGATCCACGGCACGATTCGGACAAGGATTCCGACGTTTCGCCTGTGCAGCGCTCGTCGCACTGCTCGCCGCATGTGGATCGGCGCCGGTCGGTCCCGGTTTCTATCGCGTGGAACGCGGCGACACGCTCAGCAAGATCGCGCGCAGCAATCGGCAGTCGGTGTCGAATATCGTGCGCTGGAACAATCTGGCGAACCCGGATGCGATCGAAGTCGATCAGGTGCTGCGCGTCTCGCCGCCCCCGGGGTCGACTGCGGGTGCACAACGCACAGCGCCGCGCTCGTCTGCTTCGGCTGCTGCGTCCGCGTCGACGCCGCGCGATAGCGCCGCCGATAACGCGACTGCGTCGGCCGCGCCGGCTGCGCCTATCTCGCTCGTCTGGCCGACAGCCGGCCAGGTGATCCGCAACTTCGACGGCCGCGACTCGAAGGGCATCGACATCGTCAACAGCGCCGGCTCGCCGATCGTCGCCGCCGCGCCCGGCACCGTCGTCTATGCGGGCAATGGCCTGCGCGGCTACGGCAATTTGCTCATCATCAAGCATGAGGGCGATTACCTCACTGCCTACGCGCACAATCAGGCGCTCTTCGTGAAGGAAGGCCAGGCCGTCGCGCAAGGTCAGAAGATCGCCGAGATGGGCAGCAGCGACAACGATCGCGTGATGCTGCATTTCGAATTGCGTTATCAGGGCCGCTCGATCGACCCGGCCCGCGATTTGCCGCCGCGCTGATCGACTTGCTTCGAACCGGCATGTCGCACTAGCGAATGCCGTTTGATCTTCGAAAGAAAAAAAGCCCGGCATGGCGCCGGGCTAACGGGGGTTTGGCGCATATCGGCAAAGGACCGGTTTACCATGCGCCGAATGGCAATCTATCAACGGCCCCATCCCGGCGCAATCACTTAATTCAACGGAAAATGTGACTCTGCGCACGGTTTATAGCCCGTAACAATTCCCGATGACGAATTGCCGTTCGACCTACGCTGTATTGGCGCATGAAAATGCGCATTGCAGCGCACTTCACGCAATCACTGACAACTCTCGCAAATGCTTGCTGGGCGGGCGTTACAGGACGATTGAAACACGCTGACAAGGGGCTTGTGGCAGCGCTTTCTGCCGCGCTGCAATATGCCTTTTCGCCCGTTCATACGGGCTCCGCCATTTGGTGGGCAAACGCACGCAAGTCGCTAATTAGACGCGCGAGTGGGATTTTTGAAACACTCGATTTGGCGTGCGCGATTGCGATTGCATTTGCGATTTACTGGATTGTTTGATTGTTTTCTTTTCGCGATTATTCGTCAGATCATTTGGATTTTGTCGATGATGACTTTCGCTTTTTCAATAATACGAACTGCGGGTCGAAGCGTACGCGCATCGCCCTTCCCCTGCGCGACCTATCGTTTATAGTATCGGCCGCACCTTGAGTCCCAGAATCATGACCACCGACGACGCTACCCCCAACTCCCTCTACGCCAAGCTGCTCGGCGAAACCGCCAAGATCGACTGGCAAGACCTCGAACGATTCTTCGCCCAAGGCAAATTGCTGTCCGTGGCGCGCGACCTCGATCTGGTGAGCGTGGCCGAAGCCATTGCCAACGATGACCGCACGCAGGTGACGCAGTGGTTGTCCGCCGGACACGTGGAGCGCATGCAGTCCGAAACCGCCGCTGACTATGCCGCACGCAAGCCCGAACTCTGGGCCGTCGTGGTCTCGCCCTGGGTCTGCGTGCAGGAACGCAGTTGAGCGGCGCCCACGCGTTGCCGACGCGGGGCGGCTGGCATCGGCGCGTGCTGATGCTCGCCTTTCCGATCGTTCTCGCGAATCTCACGCAACCGATTCTTGGCGCCGTCGATACGGCAGTCGCCGGACATCTGGGTAGCGCTGCGGATCTCGGCGGCGTCGCGCTCGGTGGGCTCTTCTTCAGCTTTGTGTTCTGGGGCTTCGGCTTCCTGCGCATGGGCACCACGGGGCTTGTGGCGCAAGCGTATGGCGCGGGCGATCATGCCGCGTTGCGCGCCAATGTCGTGCGTGCGTTGCTGCTGGCGTTCGGTATTGGCGCGTTGATTCTGCTCGTGCAGTCGCCGCTGATCCACTACGCGCTCAGGCTCATCGGCGGCAGCGACGAGGTGCAGCGCAATGCGCAGCTTTATTGCCAGGCGCGCATCGGCTCGGCGCCCTTCGCGCTGGCGAACTATGTCGTGCTTGGGTATCTGCTCGGCACGCAACGCGTGCGCATCGCGCTGGCTGCGCAGGTGCTCATCAACGCAGCGAACGTGATCGCCGTGCTCGCATATGTCTACGGGTTCGGCTGGGGCATCGCGGGGATCGGTGCGGCAACGGCGACGGCCGATGCAGCCGGTTTCGTGTTCGGCGCAGCGGTGTTGTGGCGGCTGCGGCCGCGTGGACTCGCTCCGTTCGCATGGCGCTCGATCGCCGAATCCGCGGCGCTCAAGCGACTCGTTGTCATCAACCGCGACATCTTCCTGCGGACCATGTGTCTGCTCGGCTCGTTCGCCTGGTTCGCGCATGTGGGCGCACGCCAGGGCGATGCGGTCCTCGCCGCCAATGCGCTACTGCTCAACTTTCAGACCTTCATGGCCTTTGGCCTCGATGGATTTGCACACGCCGCCGAAGCACTTGTAGGTGCAGCCATCGGGGCGCGCGATCGCGACGCGTTCCGGCAGGCGGTCAAAGTTAATCTGTTCTGGTCGACGCTGGGTGCCCTCGGATTTTCGCTCGTCTATTGGTTTGCCGGAGCGTGGATCATCGACAAACTCACCGACCAACCTGCCGTGCGCGTCGCCGCGCTGGCATTCCTGCCCTGGGCTGCACTCTCTCCGCTCATTTCCGTGTGGGGTTTCCTGCTCGACGGTGTCTTTATCGGCGCGACGCGTACGCACGAATTGATGCAGGCCATGGCCGTCTCGCTGGCCATCTTCCTCGCCGCCTCCTGGGCGCTCGTGGGGCCATTCGGCAACCACGGTCTTTGGGCCGCACTGCTGATCTTCATGGCGGCTCGCGGTTTCACACTGATGCCACTGCTTGGGCGGATCACAGGCTCTATCGCCCCGCTTGAAACGCAACAGGCGCCCTAAGGCGCCTGTTTTTGCTGCTGGGCGTTAGCCCGGGTTACTGCGCGGGCGACGGCGCCTCGATCATCATCGGCGGATGGTCGTCGGTCGGCACGCCGTGATAGTCGGCGGGATCATGAGGCGGTGGCCCGTGATGCTTGCTCGTCGTATCGTCGGCGCAAGCGGAAAGCAATGCGGCCATCGCAATGGCCAGCCAGGCACGTGACATCAGCACAAACTCCTTCAAGAAATGTTGCCGCGCAACAGTCTAGCGCCTGCCTTGCCGATTTGGCGGCTCGTCAACACAGCTATTTTTTCCTGCCGCGTGCTGTCCTAAGATAGGAAATGGCTGCAACCCAAGGAGGCTGCCATGGATGCCGAAACTATTGCGGGTCTGATCGGGCTGGCTGTCGGTTTGCTGGTGCTGCTTGGGCTGTCGATCTTCGAGTCGAGAGTCTATCGGCGGGAGCACAACGGCGAAGGCATGATGCACCACTGGCTGGCTACGCATCACGTGCTGGATCGAGTGCGTCGCAGGCACTGAGCTGTTTTGTTTCTCGACGTGCTGATTTGAGTCGGCTGATTCGGTCAGCTTTGGGATGGGTGTGTCAGCGCGCGTGACGCCTGGTTGGGTTTAC